>CAUHNW010000007.1:0-151262 GCA_959607825.1 uncultured Oscillospiraceae bacterium
CCACAGGAAGGCTGCTGGCTGATGCCAATCAGGAAGCATTCCATGCGGCCATCCGGATCCGATAAGGATAGGAGGCAGAAATGAACGAGAATTTGAAGCAGCCTGCGCCCCTGATGGAGCTGAGAGGGATTACCAAACGGTTCCCCGGCGTAACGGCCCTTTCCGATGTCAGCCTGAGCATCCATACCGGTGAGGTGCTGGCACTGGTGGGCGAAAACGGTGCGGGAAAGTCCACGCTGATTAAGGTAATGACCGGCTTTCATCAGATGGACGAAGGCGAAATCTTAATTGACGGTGCCGCAACCACCTTTACCCACCCCAATCAGGCCATTGACGCAGGCATTGCCTGCATCTATCAGGAGCTTTCCATTGTGCCGGACATTGATGTGGCAAAAAACCTGTTCCTTGGAAACTGGCCGAAGAAGGGCGTGTTTCTGGACAACCGGACTATGTACCGGAAGGCAAAGGAGATTTTAAGCCGAATTCATCTGGACGTGGATCCCCATGTGAAGGCATCGAGCCTGTCTATTGCCCAGCAGCAGATGCTGGAGATCGGCAGGGCGTTGACCCGAAATGCCCGGATCATCATTATGGATGAGCCGACCTCGTCCCTGACGGACCGGGAGGCGGATATTCTGCTGGAGCTGGTGATGCAGCTGAAGCGGGAGGGCGTTGCGATCATCTACATTTCTCATAAGCTGGACGAGGTAATGGAGGTCAGCGACCGGGCTACCATCCTCTGCGACGGGAAAAACGTTACCACGGTGGAAACGAAGGATGTCACCCGGGAAAAGCTCATTGAGTATATGCTGGGGCGTCCCATGGACGATATGTATGGCAAGCAGGAGGCAGAGCTGGGTGAGGTGCTGCTGAGCGTAGCGCATCTGACCCGGAAGGGCGTGTTTTCCGACGTGAGCTTTGAGGCACGCAGAGGCGAAGTGCTGGGATTCTTTGGCCTGGTGGGCGCAGGACGTTCCGAGATCATGCGGGCGATTTTTGGGGTGGATGCCTATGACAGCGGCACCATCTCCATTGAAGGAAAGCCCGTGACCATCGCCAATCCTGTTCAGGCCCGGCGGCATGGTCTGGCGCTGGTGCCGGAGGATCGGAAAAAAGAGGGACTGGCCCTGCGGCTGAGCATCCTCAACAATATGACCATGGTAAAGATTTCGGAGATCAACCATTTGGGCTTTATCGACAAGAAAACCCAGCGGAGCTTGGCGGATCAGTATGTGAAGGAAATTCGTGTAAAAACCCCCTCTGTGAATCAGCTGGCGGGCAATCTCTCCGGCGGCAACCAGCAGAAGGTGGTAATCGCCAAGTGGCTGATGGAAGATCCGGATATTCTGATTCTGGATGAGCCCACCCGCGGCATTGACGTGGGCTCCAAAGCGGAAATCTATGAGATCATTTATGAAATTGCCAAGAAGGGCGCAGCCGTGATCGTGGTGTCCTCGGAGCTGCCGGAAATTCTGGGTATCTGTGACCGGATCATCACTGTGGCAGAGGGAAAAATTACGGCGGAATTCTCCGGAAAAACCGCAACGGACAAGGAAATCCTTGCTGCGGCATTGGGAGGTGTACCGGTATGACAGCGTTAAAAACAAAATACACCACGGTAAGCCAGTGGATGCAGAAGCACCACATTCGGGGCATTTATCTGATGATCGTGCTGTATGTAATCGTGGTAGCGATGCTGAACAGTTCCTTCCTGACTGTGGGCAACTGGGTGAACCTGCTCCGTCAGGTGGCGGTATATGGCATTGTATCCTGCGGCATTACGCTGATTATGCTTACAGGGCGCACAGATCTCTCTGCCGGTATGATGTTGACGTTTCTGGCGAATATCTCCTGCTACTATGTCACTCCGGCGGTACAGAATCAGGCGCTTGCAATCGTACTGCCGCTGCTCATCGGCTTGGTAGGCGGACTGCTCAACGGGATTCTGGTGGGCGTCATTCGACTAAACTCCTTTGTTTCCACGCTGGGCATGATGAGCCTGTATACCGGTGCGGTGCTGCTGTTTACCAAGAAAAATACTTCCCTCACCGGCGATGCTTCCATGACCTTCTACAGGGCGTTGGGACAGGGCAGTGTGCTGGGGATTCCGGTGCCGGTGATCATTCTGCTGGTGGTGGCGGCGATCTGCGGGATCGTCCTGCGAAAGACGGTCTATGGCAGCCACATCTACGCCGTGGGCAGCAATATGATTAACGCCCGGTTCTCCGGCATCAATGCAACCGGCATTATCATTTCGGTTTATACCATCTCCGGACTGCTGACGGGGCTTGCATCGGTTGTGATGTGCTCCCGGATCATGTCCGCACAGCCGAAAATGGGCGCAGGCTATGAGTTTACCGCACTGACCGCAGTGGTGCTGGGCGGACTGTCCATCACCGGCGGCAAGGGCAATATCCTCGGCACCCTCATCGGTGTTTTGATCCTCGGCATCATCGATAACAGCTTTGTCATTCTGGGACTGGACACCAACCTCCAGTACATTGTCAAGGGCGCCATTCTGGTGATTGCCGTTGCCATTCAGATTCGCAGCGAAAGGAGGGCGGGACTGTGAAAAAGTGTAAAGAGCTGTTTGCGGAGTACAATATCATCCTGATCCTCGTCCTGATCCTGGGCTATGGCGTCTGGTTTGTGCCCTACTTTGCCAGCGCAAATAACGTCTATAAGCTGCTGGCGGATTTTAGTATGTACGGCATTGCGGCCATCGGCATGTCCTTCCTGCTGATTTCCGGCGAAATTGACCTGTCGCTGGGCATGTCCGTGGCGCTGTCTACCATTGTCTCCTCGCTGATCGGCTCCCGGTTCGGCGGTGTGGCAGGTCTGCTTGCGGCGGTTGTAGTATGCGGCCTTGTGGGGGCCTTCAACGGATTTCTGGTGACAAAGCTGCGGATCAGCTCGCTGATCGCATCCATTGCCACCATGACAGCCCTCAGTGGTGTGTGCTATATCCTCGGAAATGGCGCAACGGTACCCAACACCAGCCCGTTTTTGCAGGGGCTTTACGGATTTCGCCTGTTTGGACTGAAGTTCTTGCAGCTGCCGGTTCTGCTGTTTGCGCTGTGTCTCATTGGCTTTGGGCTGCTGCTCCATCGAACCCGATTTGGCAACGGCATCTATGTGGCAGGCGGCAATGCAGAGGCAGGCTATTCTGCTGGCATTGAAATTGGAGTCACGAAGACCATCTGCTTTATCATTGGCGGTGTTTGTGCCGGAATCACCGGTGTGCTGCTGTCATCCTATGTGTATGCCGGTGCGGTCAGCTATGGCGAGGGGTTGAACATCACCCTGATTTCTGCCAGCGTATTGGGCGGCGTGAAATTTACCGGCGGCAAGGGCAGCGTAATCCGCACGCTGCTGGGCATTATTGTGGTTCGCGCGATTATCAACATTGCGTCGCTTCTGTCCTTTGACGCATGGGCACAGAATATCCTTACCGGCGCACTGCTGCTGGCGGTACTGATCGTAGACCGCTGCACCAGAGAGCAGCGCTTGGAGGATGCCGTTTAATTGTCATTCACAGCGGATGCTGTTATTAAAGGAGGAACTACTGATGAAATGTAAAAAGAACCTGTTATCCATGCTGCTGGCACTGACGATGATCCTTGGAATCCTTGCAGGCTGCGGCGCAACACCCGCTTCCGGCGGCGCATCCTCTGCGGCCGCATCGGACAAAGCCCCTGCTGCATCCACGGAAGAGACCGCCAAGGATGCTCCGGCTGCCCCGGCGGATCAGCAGATCACCGTTGGCGTATCCGTTGCAACGGCCACCAACAACCCTCACATTGTCTCTCTGGTGGAAGCGCTGACGGCTGCACTGGAGGCACAGGGGTGGACTGTAGACCTTCAGGATGCGGACAATGATTCCGCCAAGCAGAGCACCCAGTTCGACACTCTGGTGACCAAGGGCGTAGATCTGATTGTCTACTGGGCAAACGATGCACAGGCAGCCGTTGCCGACTGTAAAAAGGCCGCCGATGCAGGGATCCCCGTGATTTCCTATTTCATCGACACTGCCGAGGACGCCCATCAGTTTATTGAGGCCTATGTGGGTGCAGACCAGCTGGTGATCGCCAATGTAGTGGGCGAAGAGACGAAGGCGCTGCTGGGCGATTCCGGCAAGGTATGCATCATCAACGGCAAGGAGGGAAAGACCGACTTTGTACAGCGCTCCGAGGGCTTCCGGAAGTCGCTGGAGGGCACCGGGATCGAAATCCTGGCGGAGGAATACAGCGATTCTGACCGTACACAGGCTCAGACTATTATGGAAAACTTCCTGACCACCTATCCTGACATTGATCTGGTATTTACCACCTCTGATGACTTTGGATATGGTGCGCTGAACGCCATTAAGGCCGCAGGCAAGGCGGGCGACATCAAGATCGTTTCCATTGACGGTCAGCCCGAGGTGCTTCAGGCCATTAAGGACGGCGAGTGGAGCTCTACCATCTACCAGACCCCGGCCATGATGGCCGAGAAGGTAGTGGAAGTGGCAAACCGCGTTCTCGCTGGTGAGAAGATCGAGGAGTACAACCAGAATACCGACTACTATCTGGTGACCGAGGATAACGTAGACGAGTATCTGAACCGCTGACCCTTTCTGAGGGAACCCCCATCTCATAAAAGCGCCTGACACCGGATTCCATCAGTGTCAGGCGCTGTGCGTTATTCTGTTTTGCCGTCAAACTCCACATGCCAGAACATATCGGACAATTCTTCGGGGTATTTTTCAATGATCCGACATCGGTCAGTGCTGAAATATTCTGCGGTTTTCTGCAAAAAGTCCAAGGCGGAATCGGTTAACCGGACGCCCTGCCGCCGTACAATTCCCATCTGGGAGGCAGGAAGCAGCTCGTGGAAGCGAAGATAGGCAATGGGCAGCGTTGCATCAAGATCCAGATATCGGAAGAAACAGGGAAGCGGGGTCAAGGAGATACCGCGTCCGGCTTCCAGAAGTGCCATCTCAATTTGGGAATTATCACATTCAAACATGATATTGGGCTGGAAGCCATAGGCACCGCCAACTTCGTTCAGAAAGTCACTGTCATCCCGGCTGTAGTTACAGATAAGCGGTTCCCCAACCAGATCGGAAATGGAGATGACCTTTTTTGCGGCAAGGGGATGATCGGCCCGGACGATTGCGACCCGTTCGCTGGTGAGCAGTGGAGCGTACTCCAGAATTTTTGTTTTTGGCTTTCCGTAATAAAATCCGAAATCGGCATCATCGGAGAGTACCCGGTCATAAACATCCAGATTTGCACAGTTTACCTGCCGCAGCGTCATACTGCTGTCGGTGGGGTAATAGGAACGCAGCACTTCGAATACAAAATCCATCTGACTGCCCACAACACGCAGCTGATCCCGGCTGGCACGCTGAGCGGCTTTTACGGCGTCAATTCCGGCGTTTAGCTCACTGAGCACACGCTCTGCATAGGAAAGAAACAACTGACCGTTTGGGGTCAGGGAAACCTTACCCCGGCGGCGCTCAAAGAGCTTGACACCCAAATCGTCCTCCAATCGAGACAGCGAGGTGGAGAGATTGGGCTGGCTGACAAACAGCGCCTTGGCTGCCCGTGTGATATTTTCGTACTGTGCAATGGTGCAAAAATATTGGAGCTGCAATAGGTCCATAAGAGGTCACCTGTCCACAAAATGATTTGAGAAATGTTACAAAAGTATTATATCACAATACAACAGGATGCGCAAACAGAAAGCGGAGCGCAGCGCCTTAGGCTTTTACTTTCAGTCGGGAAAAATGAATGGTGCAGGCAATACCGCAAAGTGGCTGTTATATGCTACAGGAAAATCAGCCCAGAGCACCGTGTCTGTTTTAGAAAAATTGTATTTGACAAAGCATCACCCCCTACAACCGCACGGTTGTAGGGGGCGCCGTTATTTCTGTAGTGGAGGATAGTACCAGCGGCTTGGGGCGCAGCGGGCTCGGAGAAAATCAAGGAATTCAGTGGTCAGGGTATTGCACTGCTCTGGGAGAGAGAGACATAAAAGGTGTACGGATTCATCCGGCAGCCGATAAGCACGGACTGCGGAATTGTCATGAAGACTGCTAAAACCGGTTCCGAATGCAATGGCTGTGCCCAACTCTGACATCAGGTAGGTGGAATATGGGTTTGCGGTGTTACAGACATGTGCCGGGAAGAACTGCTGCTTGGCGCAGATGCTGTAGATTCGATTAGTGCGGGTATCACAGTTGGTCAGGTAAAAGGGAAGATCCTGAAAATCACGCAGCTGGGCATTGGCAGATGCACGGGGATGATCCTTGCTGACGAAAAAGTAAAAGGGCGTTTGGCACAGGGGGATGGCCTCCAATTCCGGAAAATCCCCGCCGAAATCGTCGGTGCACAGCACAAGATCGAACTTCCCCTCGGAAATCCAATCGATCAAATCATTGAAGGTGTCCGGCTGCCCAAACCAGATCTGGGCACCGGTTTCCTTTGAAAACTCCCTGCATAACGGGTTGAGGAATGGCCCCGGACGCAGCCCGGCGGCACAGCCGATATTCAGTACCCGGCCATTGGAGCGCTCATTATTATGGATTTCTACCATGGCCAGTTCCATCCCACGCTGTATGGAATGAAACGTTTTTTGCATGACGGCGCCGGCTTCAGTCAGTTCTACACCACGGGGGACACGGGTAAACAACACGCAGTCCAGCTCCTGCTCCAGCTGGCTGATCTGCTTACTCAATGCCTGCTGGGTAATGTGCAAGGCTTTTGCAGCCGCAGAAAAGTTCAGAAGTTCGGAAAGAACCAGAAAATATTTGATCTTTATTTCATTCAGCATTCCTCATTGTCCGGGATAATCCCAGACGGGAAAATCCTTGAGCACGAAATGAACAAGTATCAGACCCTTGCAACCAATACCCTGCTGATGAGCATAGGCACCTTTGGCTCCAAGCTGCTGGTGTTCCTGATGGTGCGGTTTTATACCAGCTATCTCACGCCAGCAGAGTATGGAACCGCCGATCTCATTACCCAAACGGCAAATCTTCTGATTCCGCTGGTGTCTCTGGACATTGCGGACGCAGTATTTCGGTTTGTGGCAGACCGCCGGAGCGGAGGCACGGAGGTGTTTCGGATATGCGGCGATTCCACTGGCTGCACTAACCGCATTTTCGCGGCTGTATCTCTATGTACACTTTCCCAGTGACGTTTTGGCCGGGGCGATTTTGGGCGTGGTCATTGGCGCCATGGCATATAGCTGGGGCGGAAAGGCATTGGAGAAGCTGGAGAAGCGATAAAACGCCATCTATATTATCTGCATACCGACTGAATCCATTCAAAAACCACCGGGAAGACGGAACATCTGCTCCGAAGCTTCCCGGTGGTTTGCCTATTCTGGGGTATTCTGATGCAGCAGCTGCCAAATGAGCTGGCATAGCTTTTCCGCATCCATGGGCTTGGGCAGGTGTGCATTCATGCCTGCCTCCAGACATTTTTTCTCGCCCTCCATAAATGCGTTGGCAGTCAGGACGATAATGGGGATCTCTTTGGCATCCGGCCTTGGCAGTGCCCGGATTGCTTTGGCTGCCTCCATGCCGTTCATTACCGGCATCATCACATCCATGAGGATCACGTCAAAGCTCCCCGATGGCCGGTCCCGGAATGCGGTCAGGGCCTTTGCCCCGTCCTCTGCCCGAAATACCGTTGCGCCTCGGGATTCCAGCAGCGTAGTGGCCACCATACAGTTTAGCTCGTTGTCCTCGGCCAGCAGGATCCGGATTCCCACCAGCGTGGTTTCTCGCTCCAGCTCTGCTTTGCTGCTGCGTGCATGCTTCATGCACACGGAGCCCGGGGAGAAACGGATGATCTCCCAATCGCTGTGGGGAATTGGTGCATAGGAGAGATAGACATCCTCCGTGCCGTGCTGGGAACGAAAAGCGCCGTGGCCTTCCCCGCCGCTCAGATAATCTGCCTGTACCGTTTCCCAGTCAAAGCCGCTTACGCCGGATTCGTTCAAATCATGAATGCTTCCGAGACCATCGTTCCATGAATCGATCAGAAGATCCCCGGTGCCCCGCTCAAATACCATGAGCTGCTCCCCCTGCCGGTAGGCATTCGGGAGAAACACGCTGGCAAAGGGCTCCAGCTCATACTGGATCATCTGGGACATCTGGTCTCTGGAGTCGTCCAGAATGCTAAAGCACTGCTCTGTGGCCACCTGCTGGATCGAGAAAGAATAGTGGAGCAGAATGCCGATGATCACCAGGATCAGCAGCGCCGTCATCTCTATGTAAATGTACTTTTTGTTCCAATACTTCTCTTTCGTGGGTACCTCTTCTTATTCTATCACTTATCTTCTCTTGCGGCAGAGGGCCGCACCGGGGCACAGCGATAATATCCATATTGGTGTACCGCATTTTCCCGAAATAGAATACTATAAAAATCATTCTGCCTGCGATTAACAGGGCGTGCTGCATTTACCGGAGAAGCACGGCGGAGCGGACATCGCATGCGCAATGGCTTACATTGGGCGGAAACTGTGCATCGAGGTGCAAAATACCAGTACCCTCGCAGCCGGAACAGCGGAGGGCGGTTAAGGCGTTGGCACAAAACTTGCATATTCCAGATCAAGAGACAAGCAACAAAGGAGTGTATCATTGTGCAGGAAATGTATCCGAATTTATGCTCACCAATCACCATTGGAAACGTGACGTTTCGCAATCGGATGTTCTCCGCCCCTATGAGCGGGGCGGAGATCACGGCGGACTGCTGTATTGGCCGCAGTGCTACTGCGTTTTATGAGCTCCGGGCCAAGGGCGGTGCGGCCAATGTAACGGTGTCAGAGGTGATGGTGGATCCAAACACCGATGGCAGCCATGCTTTTCATCTGAGCACTGCTACGGTTGGCTCGATCCCCAGCTTTACGCTGACGGCAGACACCATTCGGCGGCATGGAGCGATTCCCAGTGTGGAGTTTTCCCATTCCGGGCAATATGCGGGCACCTATATGCAGGACAAAACAAAGAAATCCTCCCTGTGTCAGTGGGGCCCCAGTGTGGGTACACGCCCGGATGGCCGTCCGGTAAAGGAATTGACCAGAGAGATGATCGCAGATATTTTGAAATGCTATGGAGAAAATGCACGCCTTGCAAAGCGGTGCGGGTTTGAGATGATTATGGTTCATGCGGGCCATGGCTGGCTTATCAATCAGTTTTTCTCCCCATTCTTCAATCACCGTACCGATGAGTACGGCGGCAGCCGGGAAAATCGGGTGCGGTTTTGCATTGAGGTGCTAAAGGCCATCCGGGCGGAGGTGGGGCCGGGATTTCCCATTGAGCTGCGGGTCAGCGGCGACGAGTTTTTCCCCGGAGGTTATGATCTTGCGGAGTGCATTGAGATCTGCAAGCTGGTGGAGCCGTATATTGATCTGCTGCATGTATCCGCAGCCAGCTATCAGCAGGGCTTTGGACGCACGCATCCCAGCGCTTTCCTGCCCCACGGCTGCAACGTCTATCTGGCGGCGGAAATCAAAAAACATGTGAAGGTTCCGGTGGCAGCCATTGGCGGCCTGAACGATCCGGCACAGATGGAGGAGATCATTGCATCCGGTCAGGCGGATGTGGTCTATATGGGGCGGGCGCTGCTGGCGGATCATATGCTGCCCCGTAAGGTCATGGCGAATCACCCGGAGGAGATTGTCCGCTGCCTCCGGTGCTTTACCTGTATGGCGGAGCGGGCAGTGACGTCCACTCGCCGCTGTGCGGTCAATCCGATGATCGGCAGAGAATTGGACGGGATGGAGATCGTGCCTGCCCGACAGAAGAAAAAGGTACTGGTGGTGGGGGGCGGCCCCGGCGGACTCAAGGTAGCGGAGACAGTAGCCCTTCGGGGACACCATGTGATCCTCTGCGAAAAAGAGGCAGAGGTGGGCGGCATCCTCCGGGAAGAACAGGCGGTGCCCTTCAAGTACGAGATGTATCAGCTGGGAAAAACACTGGAGCTGCTGTGCCAAAGGGCCGGGGTGGAGCTGCGGCTGAATACCCCCGCAGACCGTGCGTACATAGAGCGGGAAGCACCGGATGCGGTGATTCTGGCCATTGGCTCCAGTCCCATTGTGCCGCCCATTCCCGGACTGGATGGGGAAAATGTCATTGTAGCCAACGACTACTACCGAAAGCAGGATCAGGTGCAGGACACTGTGGCGGTGCTGGGGGGAGGCTCGGCAGGCAGCGAGCTTGCCATTCATCTGGCCAGAGTCGGGAAAAGGGTTTCTCTGGTCGAAATGCGCCCGGAGCTGGCACCGGATGCCAACATTCGTCATCGTCCCCTGCTGCTGAAAGAACTGGAACAGCAAAATGTCCATATTTACACCTCGCACAAGGGCCTGCGGGTGACAGAGGCAGGAGTCGTGGCGGAAAATCCACAGGGCGAGGAAGTGCTCATCCCCGGGAAAACCGTGATCTGCGCACTGGGGCAGCGGGCAAATACGGCGCAGGTGAATGCTCTCCGCAGCACAGCGCCCTATGTGGCGGTGGTGGGAGACTGCGGCAGAGTTTCCAATATTACAGCAGCCATCTATCAGGGCTATCATGCGGCACTGGATATTTGATTAAAAAGGGAGGCGGAAGCGATTGTGCTTCTGCCTCCTGATCTTTATCGTTCGTCTCGGATTACGGTGCCTCGGTGCATGACCAGCGCCACATGCCGAAGGGCTTCAAAGGTCTCGTCCACTCGGCCCGGAACAGCCACCAGATTGGCAAGATAGCCGGGGATAAGTCGGCCTTCTGTGGCTCCGGTGCCCACGACTTCCGCACCGCTGCGGGTAGCAGCCCGGAGAATGGCATTCATGGGCAGTCCCGCAGCATGAAGATGCCTGAGCTCCGGCACGGGAATGACCGCATCCTTCCGGTAGTCCCGGCTGTGGATTAGATCGGTGCCCACTACGATTTTGCCGCCAGCCCGGTAGAAACGGCCCAGATTCTCCTCCATGACCTTCATCTTTTCCGCCTGCTGCCGTTTCATTTCGGCGGGGTCCATGGGCATCATTGGGCCGGGCGGAGGCCCCATCCCCTCCGGGGGCTCCATGCCCTCGGGCAGATCCATCATGGGGGGCGGCTCCATACCCTTGTCGGGATCGCCTACGGTGGTATCCATCACAATGCCCTTTTCGACCATTTCGCAGATCATATCTTCCAGCATGGGATCAGAGGGGGTATGGGCCAGCTCATCCACGCCGGCATCCAGCATAAACCGGGCCCCCTTGCAGTTCCCGATGTGGGCGGCCACCCACATATGCAGCTGGTGTGCACGGTCACAGATGGCCTTTGCCATATCCGGGGTCAGATGGGGTGTCTGCTCCATGGAGCCGTCATGGATTCCAATTTTGATCCCCGGGAATCCCAACCGGTGGGCCAAGGAAACGGCATCGGCGGCTTCTTCCGGGGTGGTGATGAGATTGCCCACCGGGTGATTTGGCATAGGACCGGCTCCGTATCCGCCGGCAACGTCAATATATTTGCCTGTAGCCACCACATGAGCGGTGTCGGGTTTTCGGTTGTTTTCCTGAAGCCACTGGGCGTAATCCTGCTGGGACAGCGTGGAGAGCATACCCAGCTCCCGGACAGTGGTGACGCCGTTATAGGCCCACGCATGCACGGCGTCCTCCTTAAAGGCCTGATCATCCACGGCCACGTGCACATGGGAGTCGACAAACCCGGGCAGAACCGTGTAGCCTGTAAGATCGATGATCTGGTCGGCGCTGCCCAAATGGGTGCCAACGGCGGTGATGGTCTCGCCGCCGATCAAAATGTCCAGCGGTGCGTGGTCGTGCTCGGCGTCCAGCAGCCGGGCATTTTTCAGAAGATAGGTCATATACATCCCTCCGAGGTTATCATACCATATTTTGATATGAAATCAAATTGCAAGTTTCATGCCAAAGCCGGATGGCACAGAACTTGCAGCTCTGCTGGTATCTGAGAAAGGAGTGCTTGCGATGCTTTCTATTCAAAAGTCCTATTTACTGGAGGAAACCACGAAACTCTCTGCCCTGGAGATTGGCACAGAGGGGAAAATTGAAACACCGGAGGGAATGCTGCTGACCATGACGGTGGACGGCGTTCAGAAGGATGTACTGCCCGGCAGCTATCGGGGGGATATCGTACTGACGGTGACCCGGCGGATCCCGGCCCCCATTGAAGGAATGCACCCAAAGCCAGGAGATCCCCCCACCGATTACCGGGCGGTCCTGCTGCTGGGAGAAAACGGTCTGGAGGAGAATGCTGCTGGCCATGGGTGGATCGGCGGAAGCAGTCAGGGGGCAAACCTGACCGGAGGCGAAATCATCACTACCGGAGAGGCTATGAACGGCCTGATCGTAACCGGGGGAACCCATCGAGTGGACGGCCTGACCATCCGGAACAGCGGCCACAGCCCGGATGACGGAAAGGGACTGGGCGCATCGATCCTCTGCGGCGGTGACAGCGATACCGTGTTTGAAAACCTCTATATTGAGAATCAGGGCATTCGCAACGACGCCATTGTCACCGGAGCCAATGCCAAAATCACGGTGCGGGACTCTGAGATCCACGTGAAGGGCGGTACCCCGGCGGACATTCAGCGGCTCAACAAGCTGCGTCCCGGCAAGGCCTGCATGACCTATGTTTCCGGCGGCTGGGGCACGACTCGGGCGGTAAATGTGGAGAACGATTCCTCTGCGGTATTCGAGCGCTGCACCATTACCTCGGAGAACTGGGGTGTTCTGTCCACCGACGGCATTTCCGCCCCCAAGGAATGGGGCCCGGTGAAGACGAGAATTTATGCCAAGGACTGCGAGGTTGCCATTACCGGGCGGCACGGCTACGGCTCTTATTCCATTGGCGACTGCAACAACATCTTTGACCATACGAAAATGTATGCGCCGGATGTTGCCTATAAGGTGGCCAATGAGCTGTCCGGCGGCGCATTTATCGGCGGCTCGGAGATCACCGGCGGACGATTTGGCGTTATGTGGCAGGGTAATCAGGGGGGACTGCTAAACGTAGAGGATTCGACCATTCGTTCAGGGCGCACGACTTTTATTGCCCGGGGCTGCTATCCCAAAATTCAGTGCAAAAATGCAGTGCTTCAGCCGGGGAACCGGGTAATTTTACAGATGTTTGACTCGGATGACCCGGGATTCGGAAAGCCGGAGGTGGCAGTGGATACGGAAACTCCCGTAAAGGATCCTGCCCATAACGTTACCTGTCCTCAGTATCATCCGGTATCGATCTGGGGCTTCCAGCAGGAGCGCTGGTGCACGGACCTTCAGGCCAGCTTTAAGGATATGACCATCATTGGCGATTTCTATAACGGCATTACCAACGCTGCAAAGCCCAAGTTCCCGCCTATGGCGGTGCCCAAGGGCGGGTCCGGGGAGAAGCCCGATACACCGGCGCCTGACGGGAAGCCCGCAGGTATGCCGCCCATGGCAGGGAAAAGCTATCCCATCAACATGGTACTGGAATTTGACCATGTGGAGCTGGAAGGCGTGATCTCTGCATCCCGGGCACAGCATTCCGTGAAGACCATCTCCGGGGAAAATCGGAAGGAGATCTATCAGGTGTATGACACGCCCTGCCCGGTTGTGAATAACGGCGTGATCGTGACGCTGAAAAATGGCAGCAGCTGGACCGTAATTGGAAAGAGCTATCTTTCGGCGCTGCACGTGGATGAAACGTCTGAAATCCGCACACCGGACGGCTGTGATGTAAAGCTTGTGGTAGATGGTGTAGAGATTCCGTACAAACCCGGGGATTATACCGGCGATATATTGGTCTCGGCGTATCAAATCGAGACACCTGCCATGTTTTAATGGATAGGATCAAATCCCGTAAGCCCCCGCCGCAGTTTCTGCGGCGGGGGCTTACGGTCTAGGAAGGAAATGAGAAGATCAAAGTGTCATAGCAATGTCAAAGGCATCCCGAATGGCCTGCTGCACCGTGCCTACCCGTTTTCCGTCTCCAATGATGGTATAGGGGACCCCCGGGAGGATCAGGCTTTCGGCCAATGCGGTTTTGGGCCGGAAGCCAACGCAGAGCACGGCACTGTCAGCGGGAATGGAGTGGGAGACGCCTGCTGCATCCAAATAGGTAACGGCTGTTTCGGTAATGCCGGTACAGCGTCCACCAGTGATACAGTGGAGATTTTCCCGTTCCTTCAGCTCAATGTCCATGGCCCATTTGTAGGTAAACCATGCGTCTGGGGCAATCTTATCCTGCATTTCCAGAATGGTAACGTCTTTCCCAAGTTGGGCCAAATGAATGCCGGTTTCTGCGCCTACCTGACCGCCGCCAATAATGACCACATTTTCCCCCAGTGCATCCTCATGGCCGAATACATCCGGTGCTTTAACGGTGCGTTCCACACCGGGAATGGGGATCACCAGCGGATCGGCCCCCACGGCCAGAATCACATGGTCGGGATGCTGGGCGTTTAGCAGCTCCGGGGTGGCAAAGGTATTGTATTGTACGGGGATGTCACGCTGCTCCACCTGACGGATGAGATAGTCCTTAAACCGCCCAAGATCTCGCTTGAACTGGGCATAATCTGCAAAATTCAGCTGCCCGCCCAGATGATCGGAGGCCTCAAACAGGGTCACGTGGTGGCCACGGTCGTGGAGATAGATTGCCGCCTGCATTCCGGCGGGGCCACCGCCGACAATGGAGATTCGCTTGCCGCCCTTGGTGGGGAGAATATATTGCCCCAGCTTGTCTTCAATGCCGATTTCCGGGTTGACAGAGCAGACAAAGTGGTCGTAATAGCAGGCACCGTCATGACATTTGAAGCACTTGATACAGGGGCGAACATCCTCGCCCCGCCCGGCGTAGGCCTTGTTCCCCAGCTCCGGATCTGCAATGATGCCCCGAGCGATGGAGACAAAGTCGGCCTTGCCGCTGGCGATGATTTCTTCGGCCTGCTCCAGATTTTGAATGGCTCCGATGGCGACCACCGGGATGTTTACGCCGGATTTCTTGATGGCCTCGGCGTACTTTACATTGGGGGTGTCCGGGAGGAAGCCGGAGGGATGGGTGGTGGTAAAGTACCGGGCATTGTTCATGCCGCAGGAACAGTGGAGCAAGTCTACCCTGCCTTCCAGAAGCTTTACAAACTCGATGGATTCCGGAACGGTGATACCTTCCGGGTCTACCTCAGAGACGGAAAACCGCAGTTCAATGAGAAAATCCTTTCCACAGCGGCCCTTGATCTCATCGATGATCATCAGGGGATACCGGGCACGATTTTCCAGACTGCCGCCAAATTCGTCCGTCCGATGGTTATACCGCCGGGAGAGAAACTGCCCCCACTCGCCTCCATGACCGATGTGAAACATACACATATCAAATCCGGCCTTTTTGACGATTTCAGCGGCATCTCCGAACATTTTTACCTTTTTTTCGATGAGCGACCGGGGCATTTCTACGCTGTCCCGTCCGAATTTTTTCAGGCCGGGCCCAACGGCGTAGTACTGGTCATAGCGGTACTGATCGGAGAGCTGCATGGAGGCCACGGCGCCGAAATGATGCACCCGTGCGGAAAGCGCATAGAGGCTCCGCAGCCCTTCGGTGGTATAGGGATTTACATGGAGATGATTACCGTCGGATTTCATGTCGGGATTGACCTGAACACCGGTGCATGTCACCATGGCAGCGCCGCTCCTTGCACGGTTCCCAAAGTGGGTGATGACTGCCTCCTGAAAGCTGGGCTCTCCGTGCTGGAGGGCGTGTACGCCGGTGGGTGCGGTAAAAATGTGGTTTTTGAACAGCGTATTTCCCACCTTCATGGGAGAAAGCAGATGGGGATAGGGATTCATGACGTGGCCTCCTCAATATGCGATATAGTTTGGCTTGCCGGTACGGTACTGTGTCACCAGCGCATCCCAGTCTTTCGGAAGATGGATCTTTGCACAGGAAGGGCCGCCGTGGTCGCCGCCGCCGCCCAGTACCGTGACCATACAGCCCGCCTGACCGCCGGAGACCGTCAGGAACATATGGTCTGTGGACCAGAAGGTGCGGGTGGAGGCCTCCATATCCAGCGGCAGATCCACAGTTTTCGGCGGATGGTTATTCTGAACCAGCCACCCAAGATCTACCTCTTTGGCGGGCTTCCGGGCATATTCTACAATGTACGTAAGGATTCGCTCTTTTGTCCAGCCGGCATCGGCCATCATCTTGGCGCATTTGGGGGTCAGGATCACCGAGAGACCCGGATCCCAGCCATAGGGATCCATTTTGCACAGGGCCTTCAGTACGGCGGGAACGGTGGTGCAGGTGGAGACCCGGTGCTCCTGGGGCCAGAACATGGTCACGGCAGAATCATCTTCCGCAAAGCCAAAGTCTGTGTGCAGAGGTTTCCACGGATTGCTGTCCGGGTCGTCACCCATGCAGAAACCCAGACGGAATTCATGGCCCATTTCAGACAGATCCTCTACCCCGGGACGGACGCCGCCAATGTTCATCATGATATAGCCAAAGGCTTGGGCGATGGTGGCGTTGGCACGGAAGGCGGGAGTCAGAGAATGGTCGGCGGTGTTGAACCCGATGTCCCGGCAAATCCTGCCGCTGAGCGTCAAAACCGGTCCCCAGGTGGACTGGGAGCAGCACCAGCCCTCCAGATAGATGCGTGGATCCATGGTGGCCTCCACTGCGGCAATCAGCACCGGAAGATAGATGGGCAGGCAGCCTGCCATGACCGCATTGACGGCAATCTTTTCTACGGTGGCAAGGCCCATCATGGGCGGAATTTTTGCGACCACATGGTTCGGAGAAAGGTCGGTGCCCCGCAGCATTTCATCCACTGCTTCTCGGGTCGGCAGCTTGATGGGGGTGCCATTGGTAAAGCCATAGGAGTAGAACAGATCGGAAAGCTCGTCTTGGGTGCCGGAGAAGGTCTTGGTGGCAAGATCCTGACTGACGGGAGTGGGGTGCAGCTCCTCTTCTGAGAGAGGCTGGGTCAGCCCTGCAATTAGCTGGCGCACCAGCTCCGCTGTGCCTGCGCCCATATTTTTGGCGGTCTGGTCAAGATCAGAGCGGCCAAAGATGTCCAGTACCTCCGGCTGGAAGGAGACCACCCGCAGACCGGGAACACACCGGGCCTTGACGCCCCGCAGTCCCGCAGAATAGGTTCGGGGTACCACGGACATTACCGTAGGCTTCCCCTGCTTTTCCATATAGGCAGCGTTATAGCCCAGAAACAGCGATGATGAGGGTACTGCACCGTAAAAAGCCAGCACACAGTCTACGCCGGAGAGCCATGTATCAAATTCCGCTTTCACCGCAGTATCCTTTGCAATGTCTGTGGTTTCGGTCATGTAACGGAAATAGGAGAATTTTGCCTCAGGGAACGCAATGCGGATATGCTGCTCCACCACCTGAAGCATAAAGGTTGCGACATTCATAAAATCCCCGAACATACCGATGGTTTTGCCATTCAGGGTGTCCAGCCGGGGGCTGAGACCAAACAGATGAGACTGGTCTACCTCTGCCCATGGGCTTAAAACGGTCTGTTTCATAAAAAGATACCTCCTGTGATTTCTCACAGAAGGTATTTGCAAATTTCGTGCCAGTTGCTTGCCTAGATCCCGTGCTTTTTCAGCTTTCCATAGAGGGTAGAACGGCTGATGCCCAAAAGCCGGGCAGCTTCCGTATAATTTCCGCCGGTTTTCTGCAATGCAAGCCGAAGCTGATCGCCCTCTGTATCCCAAAGGGACTGAATGGATGCAGAAGCCGCAGGCTGGGGTGCAGGCGCAGCTGTGATGTTGGAGGAGGCTACCTGATTGCCCTGCTTGTCATAGTGAACCTGCTTCCGGGTAGGCTCCGGCATGGGATCGTCCACACTGCGGTATTCCTTGAGCTCCACCAGATGAAACATCTCTCCGGTGGCATCGTAGATGTGCTTTTGATCGATGATGGTGTTGGGATAGAGAAAATAGAGGCGATTGAGTACGTTCCGAAGCTCACGGACATTGCCGGGCCAGTTATAGTGGAACATCATATCCCGGGCATCCTGCGTAAACTCCAGATGCAGATGATCCTGCCGCATAAAGTGCTCAATGAGCTTTGGGATATCCTGTTTTCTAGCCCGAAGCGGGGGGATATTGATCTCAAAGGTATTCAGACGGTAGTATAGATCCATGCGAAACTGTTTTTTTGCAGCCATTTCCTTGAGATTCTCGTTGGTGGAGGCGATGATTTTCGCAGTAAGCGGGATGGTGCGGTTTCCGCCGATGCGCTCAAACTCCCGTTCCTCCAAAACCCGCAGCAGCTTGCTTTGCAGACTCAGATCCATTTCACCGATCTCATCGAGCAGCAACACGCCGCCGGCGGCCTGCTCAAATTTACCCTTCTGCATGGTGTTTGCACCGGTGAATGCGCCCTTTTCGTGTCCGAACAGCTCGGATTCCAGCAGCTCCTTGGGAATGGCAGAGCAGTTGATTTTGATATAGGGAAGATTCCGCCCGCCGCAGTACTCCTGATAGATGCCCCCTGCGAGGATTTCTTTGCCCACGCCTGTCTCGCCGATCAGAAGCACCGGATACGGGGAATGGGCGATCCGGTGGCACTGCTCGATCATGGTAAGCACTTGGGGGCTGTCCCCAATAAAATCGGAGAATCGATAACCGGAGCGGCGCTGGCGGGCCTCTGGCTGGGTGGGATACTGCCGTTCCTGTTCCTCAATGGCACGTTTGAGAATCGCCATGGATCGAAACAGCACCAAAACCACTACGCCGGTGACGGTACCATCCCAGACCACAGGGATGATGTTGGTCAGGAGCCTCTGGCCGCCAATCTGCATGGAAATCCCCATGCGGCGCTGACCGCTTTCCAAAACGCTGCGAATGGGGGTGCAGTCACCGATCCGCAGTGTTTCTACGGACCTTCCGCTGCATTCCTGAAGGCTCTGACCGGTCAGGGCCTGAAACCCTTGGGTGAGATAGAGAATATTCAGGTCCTGATCCACCAAAAGGGCGGCATCCACAGCGGCCTCCAGCAGACGATCCACTAAAATATGCCCTTCCGGGGTGCGGAGCTGGGGAATTTCAAAAGCTTCTGTCATCACAATTTCTCCTATGATGTATCAAATTCGTACATATGTACAATAATAGCACAATTTAAGCCCGCTTTCGAGCGGAAGCCGGTAGAATTCCCAATTCGGCTCGGTATTTTGCCACGGCACGGCGGGAAATGGTGATATGTCGGGCTGCCAGCAGATCCACAAGCTGTTCATCGCTGCCGGGGTGGGCAGGATCCTCGGCGGCAATCAGCTGCTGAATGGCAGATTTAATGGTTTCCCGCCCCATGGTGGGGTTCTGACCGACGCTGCGGCTGAAAAAGCTGCTCATGGGGAGCACCCCGCGAGGACATTCGATGTACTTATCCCGGACAGTACGGCTGACAGTGGATTCATGAACTTCTAATTCCTCCGCCACATCCCGAAGGGTCATTTTTTGCAGCTCGCCCCCCAGCAGGAAGCTCCGCTGCCGCTCTAAAATCACCTGACCGCAGCGAAGCATGGTGCTCTGGCGATTGCCCATGTCTCGGATGACCTGCTGGAGCTGGGAGAGCTTTTGACGGAGATACTGCTGCACCTCCGGGTCGGTCTCCTGTTCCAGCATCCGAAGGTACTGACCGTTGATTTGAAGGCTGGGAGCGGAGGCCCCGTTGCCGGAGACAAACAGCTCACCGTCCTGCTCCCGAATATAGAGGTCGGGCCGGACATAAATTACCGCATCTCCTGAAGAGAAGCCGTTGGCAGGATAAGGGGAAAGTTTGCGAATTTGCGCCAGCGCAGTGTCGACAGCGGCAGTGGGTACACTGAGCTGCCGGGAAATTTTTAGGGGAGATGCAGCAGCCAGCTTTAATCCGTAAGTTTTCAGCAGTGTCTGTGCAAGCGCTGTGGAGCGCTGGCGCTGAAGCTGAAGCAGCAGGCATTCAATCACGTCCCGGGCCCCAACGCCGACAGGCTCCAATGATTTTAGCGTGGACAGGGCTAGCTCGGCAGTGGAAATATCTGTTCCGGCCAGCAGGGCCAATTCTGCCGGAGTGCCGGAATAGAATCCGTGGTCATCCAGACAGTCGATCAGCACATGCAGGGTATGGGAAAGTGCTTTTGAAAGGGAATGTGTCACAAGCTGCTCCCGGAGAGAGTCGGCCAGGGTGTCATCGGAGGGGGCGGCAATGGGCGTGGACGCGGAAGCCTCGCCGGCATAATAGCTCCGGTTCTGCCGGTCGGACTGGCGCAGCCACCGAAGCTGCCGGACAAAATTTCCCTCTGCTACAGAAGCCGGTTCACGGGGCCGTACCAATTCCGCCATGGGATTCTCACAGGAAAGCTCCACCAAATAGTCCTCCAGCTCTTTGGCGCTGTAGGACAGAATGGTCATGGTTCCGATCAGCTGGGGCGTAATGGTCTGCGTTGCTTTGATCTGTGTGGTGAGCTTCATGGCTGTCCCCTCCTGTGGAGTGATCCTTGCAAGTTTTGTGCCAATATTGATTACCATACCACAGAATTTTGGAGTGAACAAGAAAGTGCTGAGAATTTTGTTGAAACCGCAAAAGGGAGTATGCCGGAATTTAGGCATACTCCCCAATCGGAAATTACGGTCAGGATTTTGGCTGCTTGATCACAGTGCCCCGGTTCATGACAAATTCCACGTGAGAAAGGGCTGAGAAGGTCTCGTCAATGGGCTCCTTTACCGCAATGATATTGGCCTGCTTCCCGGCCACAATGGAACCTACCAGATGGTCGATCTTGCAGAATTTTGCACCGCCGATGGTGGCTGCATCGATGACCTCCGCTACGGTAAGTCCTGCTCGATGGAGCAGCTGCATTTCCCGTACCGGCATGGCGGCCACATGTGGCTGAGACTCCATGCGCATGGTGTCGGTACCCACGCAGACCATGCCGCCCCTTTGAATGAACCGGGCGGTGTTGTCTACTACGGTGGCCTCCTGTTCATCCAGATCCACCTTGGGCATCGGCGGCATATTCTTGGGCATGGGGGGCGGTGTGGCACCCTTGGGCATCGGCGGACGGGGGGCCTTGATGGTGCAGAGCGTGGGGCAGACCTTTACACCCTGTGCAACCATCCGGTCCAGCAGTTCATCGGGCATATGATCCGTGGGCATATGGGCAAACTCTGGGATCCCGGCGTCCAGCAGCCGGGGCACCAAATCGGAATCCAGCACATGGGCGGTACACCAGACCCCACGTTCCCATGCGGTGTCTGCGATGGCTTTGAGTTTTTCCACCGTTAAAACAGGGCTTTTCCCATCCATACCGCGGCCTACCGAGGTCTTAATACCATCGCAGCCCATGTCAATGAGCTCATTTACGGCCTTAACGGCGTCCTCAGGAGTTTGAACGCCATAGCCGGTTTCCGCACCATCACTCATGATGTGGTTCAGACCGTGATACTCTGCCACAAACCGCCCTGCGGTGAGGCAGTGCACACACTGAGGATTCTCAATGGTTTCCCGGTATCGGAGAAATTCCTCCGTGGGGTGCTGGCGGCGGTCGTTGCCCATGCCGAGATCCCGAACCGTGGTGACGCCGGACTGCGCCCAACTGCGAAGAGCACGGTCATTGTATTCGATGTCTCCGGTGACGATGTGCATGTGTGCATCGATGATCCCCGGCAAAACCGCCGCATAGCCGCTCATATCGATGATTTCATCTGCGGCATCAAAGAGGCCAATACTGGAAATGATACCGTCCTCCACCAGAATATCGGCGTTGGGGCCGGAGAAAATGTTGCAGTTTTTCAGCAGTGTTTTCACGTGGGCACCCCCTTACTTGTGGACAATGTGTTCGTGGGGAAGCGGGCCCCATTTGTCGGGATTGCTGCCCTCATCGGGGTTGAAGGAAGAAATCCGGGGAGGCTCGTCCGGGGGATAGTAGGGGGAAGGCGTGCGGCGGCAGTCGGGGCACTCTAAGAAGTCCTTGTGGTAGGGCGTCCGAAGCCAGCAGATGGGCCGGAGCTTCAAGATCTTCCACTCGCCGTTTTCCTTGACAAACTCGTTGTCATATTTACCGGCAATCCAGAAGGCGGTATCCTTCTTTGTCTTGGTCTCGGGGTCGAAGACCCGATTGGTGTGGGGCCCGAAAATGTGCCATTGACCCCATGCATGGGTGCCGTCCTCGCTGATCTCGATCATGGGGGAAGAAATGGTAAGCATCAGCAGCAGGAAGGCGCGGTCTGTATTAGTGTTGGACATTTCACCGACCTTTGGGGTGGTGTCGATCATGTTGCCGTGCTTATCCATCCGGCGGCCCATGGTGTACCAGACCCGCTTGACATGCTCCTGTCCCTTATAAGCGCCGGAGTCCATGATCTCTACCCGCACATCTTCGTTGGTGTGGGTCCAGAGGTCATCCCAGACATCGGCAATTTTGCCGTTCTCCATATAAAAGATGTAGCGGCTCATAAGGTTTTGCACCTCAACGGCATCGGTATGATGGGAAAGGCGGGTGAGCTCCTTTTCCAGTTTGTCGATTTTCTCCAGCAATGCTTTTTCGTCCATGATGATGGTCTCCTTTCGGTGTTTCGGTTTCTGCCAGAATACTGTGCAAGTATTGTGCCAACTGAAAAATCTGACTGGCACAGACATTGCAAGATATCGGGTATCCAAACTCGAAAGGAGACACTCAAATGAAAAAGAAGCTAGGTTCTCTTGCACTGATCCTGTCAATTTTGGCGGGAATCCTCTCCGGATGCGGAAATGCGCCGGCAGCATCGAACAAAAGCGTACCGGAATCTGTACAGCCGTCCGAAAATGAAACAGTCACTGTATCGGAAGCTGCGCCGGAAGTCCCGGAGGCGGACAGCGTGCAGCCGGAGCTTTCTGCGGTGGAGGAGCCGATCTATGAGAAGGTGCCCGTGGAGGTGCCATTTGCAGAGGGAGAGAGCGTCAGCATGTTCCTTCTGATCCCGCCCTTTATCTCTGCTCAGCTCAGCAGCACCAATGAGCTGACGGTGCTGGGAGAGCTGGAAAAACGAACAGGGCTAACCTTCGATATTACACCCGGAAATTATCTGGACGGCAGCACGGATGTGAATCTTCTGATCGCTTCCGGCGACTACCCGGATATTATCAACCATGCGGATCTCTATTCCGGCGGGATCGAGGCGGCTATGGAGCACAATATTGTGCTGGATCTTCATGACTACATTATGAATGATATGCCCAATTTCCTGGCAACCATGAAGTCCTATGATGTGGATGCCCTGAAGCAGATGACCACTGCCAGCGGGCGCATTGGCTACTTCCCGCAGGTGCACGCAAAGCCCTATATCGACAGCTTTGCCATTGGCCTGAATCAGGACATAATGGATCAATTGAATCTGGAGATCCCCAAGACCTTTGACCAGCTTCACGATGTGCTCTCTAAGGTATACGCAGAAACCGGTCTTCAGTATGGTCTTTCCAATCAGGGTACCGATGCAGCTCTGATGATGGGCTTTGGCGCACCGGCGTTCGGCACCACCGGAGCGGGAATTGAGGGCTTCCGAGTGGTAGATGGTACGGTGGAATATGGCGCCACCACCGATTCTGCCCGGACTTACCTGGAAACCATGGCACAGTGGTTCAGCGAGGGCCTGATCTATTCGGACTTCCTGTCCTATGAGGACTTCCAGCAGACCAATATGGTAGCCGCCGGCACCCTGTTCGGCAACGGCAATGTCAACGCCCAGACGCTGGGAGAGGCCGCCGGAAACGGCGTCAATATTACTGCGATCCCCTATCTCACTGAAAAAGAGGGGGACCCCATTCAGCTCAAGGGCTCCGGCGAGATCGTGCGCAGCGCAGCGTGGTCCGTGTCTACGGGAGCCGATGAGGAGACGGTTTCCCTGATCTGCCAGCTGGTGGACTATATTTTCTCTGAGGAAGGCACCCTGCTCTTTAACTACGGCGTAGAAGGACAGGGATATGAGCTGGACGAAAACGGCCAGCCCCAGTGGAGCGACCTTATTATGAATTACGAGGGCGGCTATACCACAGCGGCAGTGCTCTATGCGACGGCAACGCCTTCGGAGTTTATCTGCGGCATCTATGACGACGATAAGTTTAATTTCAGCTATACGGACAAGCAGCGGGAGTGCCAGGATATCATCAACACCTCCAGCACCGGTGCATGGGATTTCCCGGTGGGCGCAGATGTGGCCATGACCACAGAGGAAACGGCAGAGGCAGCGGCAATTTCCGGCGATCTTTCCACCTATGTCTCTGAGACGGCCCTCAGCTGGATCTGCGGACAGCAGCCGCTGAATGACGAAACATGGCAGACTTATCTGGAGAAGTGCCGCACCATGCGGTCCGAAGACCTGACAGAAATTTACCAGACGGTATATGACCGGTTTATGGCAGAGTGAGGAGGAAGAATTGTGAAAAATAGAATTGCAGCGCTGCTGCTGACGGGCACACTGCTGACCGCGGCTCTCGCAGGCTGTGGCGGTGGGAAAAGTACCCCGGAAGCTTCAGCTTCGGCTCCGGCAGAAGGGCAGAGCGTCTCATCGGTAGAATCTATGGCATCGGTGCCCGCAGCACAGCCTGAGCCTGAGACGGAAAGTACGCAGGAAGAAAGTCTGGCAGAACAGCCTGCTGAGATTCAGCATCTGGTGGAATTCCCGCTGGAAGAGCCTTTCTCCATTTCCATCAGTATGTCCACCACGCCCTCCCTTACCGGCAGCGGTCTCATTCAGGACGCAGGGCAGGATCTGGGATGGGCAAAATGGCTCCATAATCGCACCGGCGCAGACATTCAGGTAGATCTCTATTCCTTCTTTGACTCTGCGGATAAGCAGAACCTGATGATCGCATCCGGCGATTATACAGACGTCATTGTGGGCAGTCTCAGCTATTCCGGCGGGGTAGACGGTGCGGTAGAAGAGGGCGTGCTGACGGATATCTCCGAATATGCGGCGTATATGCCCGACTACATGAATGCCCTGTATTCCAACGTAAACTATGTACAACTGGGCTATTCCACAGACTTCCATTTGACCGCCTTCTACGGCCTCAACGACAGCGCAGCCCTGCCGGACTATGGCCCGGTGATCCGTCAGGACTGGCTGGATGCACAGGGGCTGGAAAAGCCGGTGACCTATGATGACCTCCACGAGGTGCTGACCGCATTCAAGAATGCCTATGGTGCGACCTTGTGGCTCACCAGCTATGGCGGTGTACCCGGAGATTTCTCCGGCGGCTATGGTTTCCCGGAATATAGCGGCGGTGTGGCAGCACCCCTGTATGTGGAAGACGATCAGTTCCTGTTCCCAACGGAAAAACCTGAGTTTCAGGACTACCTGAAAATGATGCACCAGTGGTATCAGGAGGGGCTTATTTATCCCGACTTTTTAAGTCAGGGCGAGGTGGATCACCCGGACAGTGCGCTGATCAATAACGGTGATATCGGCGTATGGTTTACTTATGTTGCCTATCTGGAATCCGAGCAGGCGGCGCTATCTGCGCTGGAGCCCGGCGGCGATATCCGCGGATTTTCTTACCCGGTAAAGCAGGCAGGAGACAGCAACCGGTTCGGCAAGGGCGCTGCCACCAACGGCGTGGACGGCATGGGCGGCTTCTCCGTTACGACAGCGTCCTCCGATGTTGCGACTCTGTGCGCTGCGCTCAATGAGTTTTATACGCCCGATGGTTATACCTTTGCCAACTGGGGAACCGAGAACGAGACCTATACGGTGGATGCAGACGGCAGCAAGCATTTTACGGATCTGATCCTTCAGGATGAATATGGTTTGGGCTCTGCGGTGATGATGACCTACTATTTCTTTAAGGACGGCCCCTATCAGGTGGATTATGACCGCTACCTCTCTTCCTACACAGATCGTCAGGTGGAAGCCTGTGAGCTGTGGATGACGGAGAATCCGGGCATTATCAGCTATACCCTGACCACGGATCAGAGCTATGAGTTCTATGGCTACCAGTCGGATGTGTTTACGACCTATCAGGAGTATGTGGTCAAGTTTATCACCGGGGATAAGGATATTGACAGCGACTGGAAGGAGTTCCTTGACAAGCTGGATGGCTGCGGCCTTCAGAGTTTGCTGAAACTGGGACAGACCGGTGTCGAGCAGTACGATGCACGGCTGGAGGAAGCTGAGGCTTTGTATCAGGCATACCATGAGGAAAAGTAAGATATAAACGGGATCGAAAGGGCGCTGCCTCACTGCGAGACAGCGCCCTTTGTGTATATTCCGTATGTTTTCGCTGGGATTGATGTGACGCATACCTTGCCGGTATGGTGCATATATCCTCGAAGGTTTAGAAATGCATTTGTGTTAAGCTGCGTTATACCGATCCAGTGCAGACTGCTGCTGCTGGATGCAGGTGGCAATATTCATGGCCTCGATGGCGGCAACATATTCGTCCCATGTGGCGTCAATGTCCACATCGCCCATGATTGCCTGCAAGGTATACTGGCCGACATAGGTGCCAATATCGCTGTAGGCGTTGGCATAGGTGGTGTTTTCCTCGGAGGTCATCTGCACACCGGTGGGGATCACATAAGCATCATCACCCAGCGGCCAGATATCCCTTGCGGCCTCCCACTGGGCATCGGTGAACCGTGCGTACTGCCGATAATCGTCCTGAACGCCGACCAGAGAGAAGGTCGTATATTTGGTGATCGCCAGCTGCTCCGGCAGTCCATCCGGGTTGTTGAAGATCATATCGTTGAGTTCCGGCTTGCCCTCGGCGTTGTAATCAAAGGTCAGACCCTCTACGCCGTAATTGGACAGCAGCTGTCCTTCTTCGCTGTAGATATAGTCTGCCCAGCGAGCCACCAGAACCGGATCCTCACAGTGGGTGGAGATGCAGTAGCCGCCGGTGGCGGAAGCACCACGGCTCTCGCTGAAGTGCAGGGTGTCGCCCTCGTTTTCAACAGGGTCATAAGCGCCCACAACGACGATATCGGGATTGTTGCCGACTACTTCGCTGTAGCGGTTGGGGATATCCTGGGTGTTGAGGCCATAGAGTCCCATCTGGTTGTTCAAAACCAGATCATCCGGGGGATTGGTGTTGGAATCCACATAGGTGTAGAAATCCTTGTAGATCAGGCCATCGGCATACCACTTTGACAGGGTGGTGAGATATTTTTTATAGCCGTCCTCCATGGGGCCATATTTGACTTCGCCATCGATCTGGAAGAAGGGAGAGCCCATCTGGATCGGGGGCGCCTTGACACCATAACCGGAGGCAAAGAAATTGCCCTGATAGGAGCCGTTCCGGGAGAGCATCATGGGGGCACTGGCATTTTTCTGGTTTTTGAATGCGGTCAAAACATCGTAATACTCATCATAGGTTTTGGGGCGCTCCAAGCCGAGATCATCCAGCCAGTCCTGACGGATCTGAAGGCCATAGTCGGGCAGACTGCCACGCTCTTTCAGAATGGCGATCTGATAGATGTTGCCCTGATTGGAGGTGAGGTCGGTGATGAATACATCCTGACTGTGGATCATGTTGTAGTAGTTCGGCATCCACTGGTCGATGAGATCATCTATCGCAATGATGACATCGTCTGCCCATGCGGTGTCCAGACCGCCGGTGTAGTTGGTGTCAACGTCGTGCATCAGATCGCAGTAATCACCGCCTGCGATCATCAGATTAAACTTTTCCACAGCGGTTTCTGCATTTTCCAGACGGAATTCTGTCTTGATGCCGGTGCGCTGCTCCATCTCCTGGAAGAACAGCGTGTCTGCATAGCTCTCCATGCCAAAGGCGGCAAAGAAGGGGAACCATCCGTCAAAAATGGTAATGGTTTTATCGCCGTCGGCGATTGGGAAAACGCCTGCCCCCTCGGCAAATTCGTGGGTCTCCGCCTCCAGAACGCTTTCCTCTGCGGCGCTGGAGGATTCCACAGCCGGCGCAGGGGCTTCCTCCGGGGCTTTCGCTTCTTCTGAGGAAACGGATGCCGCTTTTTCGGGACTGGGAGCAGAAGCCGCCGGATTTCCGCAGCCGGACAGCATGGTGGTCAACATGCCAAGGGCAAGCAGCAGGGCAAATAGTCTCTTTTTCATTCATTTCTTCTCCTTTTTCAGATTGCGGAAAATTATTTTCCGCTATTTTGAGTATAGCAAGGCCGCCGAAGGCCGTCAATTCTCAAAAATCGCACCCGTTACTTACAAAAATCGTAAAGTGTTGTAGGATACCGCGAAAAAAATGACAAATCCGCCTGATCGGTGTAAAATCAGGCGGATTTGCAGTGCTTCTATTTACACAATGTAAAAGTTACTCCACATACGAAGCAGCTTCCTGTCCGGCTACAAAGCCGGAGACCAGTGCAAAGGTCAGTGCGGAGATCGTCCCCTCAATGTAGCCAACGCCCACCTCGCCGGGAACCATAATTCCACGAGTGCCATCGCCTACGGCATAGAGACCGGGTACCGGGCGGCCACCGCGCACCACGTTGGTGTTCTCGTCAATGACAACGCCGCCCAGCGAATTTTCATGGAACATCTTCTTGTAAATGGCGTAGTAGGGGCCTTTCCCCAGCGGTTTCTTCTCCATGGGGGCCCAGCCGCCGGGCGCATTTCCGGGTTTGCCTTCCAACAGTTCCGTAATAGACCAGTTCATTTTGTCATCGGGATCCATGGCCGGAGGGGGCGCCATGGGGGGACGCTCTTCTTTGAGGGAGGCGTCATAGCGTGCAGCGGCCTGATGGAGCTTTTCCGGTGCAATGTGCAGCTTTTCGGCCAGCTCGTCCAGCGTATCGGCTTTGTACATGGTCTCCCAGGCGAGCTCCGTATCCAGCTCCTGCCGCCAATTCCGATACAGCGCATCCATGTCGATGCCCGGCACATCCGGGGCTCGGCCCATGGAACGCTTGCAGGCGGCCTCTACAGAGGCCTCGTCAGCAATACCCCAGACATACCGGCCGGGAACGGCGGCAAGGGGACTGACCTCTCCCAAAGTAAACTGCTCCTCAAAGTAATTCCCTTCCCGGTCAATGTCAAAGGCGGAAGCACCGCTGGCGGCAATGGAAACGGTTCCAAAGGGGTGCCGCATGGGGCCAAACATACCGGAACGCTTATTATAATAGTCTACATCTGCGCCGATGGCTTCGGCCATGGTGATGCCGTCACCGGTGCAGCAGGGGTGGGTGAATACATGAACGCCATCGGTGGGCTGAGGGCCGTCGTCGTAGAAGGCAGGCTGGAAACGGTTCATCAGTTCCCGATTGCGGGTGTAGGAGCCGGAGGCAATGACGCAGGCCTTACAGGTGATCTCAACGGCTCCCCCATCGTCCTGGGCAATTACACCGGTGATCTGGCCGGCTTCATCGGTCTTCAGCTCCGTTGCCGCAGTGTGATAGAGTACCTGACCGCCGTTGTGCTCCACAATGGACAGCAGCTTGTTTGCCATCCACCAGCCAATGCCGCCGGGGCCAATGGTGGTGTCAATGCGCTTGTGGTTATAATCCCAGTCGTAGGCGGCGGTGATCCCATAGCCGCCAAAGGGCTGGGGCCCAAAGGTAAAGTCCTTGCCAAGATCGTGTTTTTCGATGAGCCAGTTGATAAATTCCTCGTCTGCGTCCAGAATCCGGCGCACCAGTTTGCCGTTGACGCTGCCCTTGGTCTGGCGCATGAACTGCTGATAGACAATGTCTCTGGGATCCTGGAGCCCGGCCTCCTGATGCCATTTGCTCCAGAGGCTGCGGAACACATGGGCGTACCATGCGCTGCCGCCGATCTCCTTGTTTTTCTCCAGCACGATGACATGCTTCCCGGCTTCGGCAGCCTGCGCTGCGGCGGAGAGACCGGAAGCGCCGGCTCCAATGACCAGCACATCGCAGGAGAGCGCCGTGGGCTCGTGATGTACAGGGGGAATAGCGGCATCGGGATCGGAAATGGCCTCGTTGTGGCATACTGTGGCACAGTGGCCGCAGCCGATACACTTTTCGGGATCGATCCAGTATTTTGCGTTTTTGAAGCGAATGGCCCCAACGGGACATTCTACCCGGCAGCGATGACAGCCGGAGCAGATGGGTTGGTTGATGACATAAGGCATAGGTGTTCCCTCCATTTGTGTTCTGATACCATGATAGCATGGACATGTGCTGCAAAAAAGCGGCACTTTTCAATGTCCGGTAGCAAAAAATGATATGAGCGGATTCCGAGAAACAGGGAGGCGCTCTCGATGAGAGCACCTCCCTTGCAGGTCAATTGGTACCACCCTTACAGGCCCATTGCCGCTTCACGCTGCATAGCGCGGTCATAGGCATCCTGCTTGACGTCCACCATATCCTGAAGGCCCATGCCCTCGATGGTGGAAACATAGTTGTCCCAATCGGCATCGATATCAGCGGCACCGGTGATAAACTCCAGAATGCGTGTATCGGTGTAGGTGGAGATCTCAGCGGAGATCCTGGTATATTCCGCAGTCTCCTCCGCAGTCATCTTTGCATAGGCGGGATAGTTGTATGCGCAGTCGCTGAGATTCTTCAGCCCTTCATAGACTTCCCACTGGTTGTCGTTGAAATCATAGAAGCTCTTGGACATGTCATTGATGTAGGGGAAGAAGCTGGAGGCTGCATTGGTGGCATACTTGTAGCTTGCGAAGAAGGAAGAAAGACCGTCAGGGTTATTCGTAATGAGCTCGGTATAGGTGGGCTTGCCATCTACCATGGTGTAGCTCTCACCTTCCACGCCATAGTTGCTCAGCAGATAGCCCTCATCGCTGTACAGGAACTCTACCATTTCCAGCAGGGGATCGATGTTGGTGCAGCCGATGGAGAAAGCCCATGCATCGTTGTCCTTCATAGTATCGCTCATAGAAGCGGGGCCGGTGTGGGGCTCGGTGGTCCCATCGGTCACGTAGGGAAGAACCGCCATTTCAAAATTCTCGTCCGTAACATTCATCATAATGTCAGAGGAGTTTGCAGCGGAAACGCTGACCAGACTGTTGGTGCTCAGACCGAAGTCCAGCCGAGCGGCGGCGCTGACATCCTCGGAGGTCTCAGAGAAAAAGTCGGCGGGAATCAGGCCATCGGTATACAGACGATTCATGAACTTCAGATAGGTCTTCATGTTGTCATTGGTGAGGCTGTAGACGGTCTTGCCATTTTGGACGGTAAAGGGAGAGTCGGAATAGAGCATCTCGCCAAAGTACAGGTTCAGGCCGTAGGCCAGATCCAGAACCAGACCATCGGTGGAGTTCAGCTCAAAGAGGGCGTTCTTCTCGGATTTGGCCTTTTGAAGGTAGTCATACAACTCGTCAAAGGTCTTGGGCACTTCCATACCAAATTCATTCAGCCAGTCCTTGCGGATGACGGGACCTACGACCTCCTGTCCCACCTCGGGGGTCAGGGTGCAGATGGTGGGCATATAGCCGGAATCGGTATAGGCCTGCATCAGAGAGTTGGTATTCTTGTTCAGGTAGGCCCAGTAGTTGGGGCACTTTTCGGGGATAATATCCGCAAGATCCTGGATGATGTCCTGCTCCACAGCCGCTTCCAGACCGGCGGTGAAGTTGTTCATGCCGTTGATGATATCGCAGTAGTCACCGGCGGCGATCATCAGGTTGAAGTTGTCCTGCTCTGCTGCGCCGTTTGCGGCGGTGATATCAAAGTGGATATTGGTGACTTCCTGAAGGGTATCAAGGACCAGAAGGCCCTTCATACCGTCAACGTCAATGACCTCGGGGGCGAAGGGGGCGTAGCACATCCAATAGGTGTAGGTAAGGCCCTCCTCGGAGATGGGAAGTGTGTAGCTGGGGCCGGCGGGCTCTGCGGCCGATTCCTCCTGATTGGAAGCAGCCGCAGGTGCAGCGCTCGGAACAAACAGATCGTTGCTCTTTTCCGGCGTGCTTTCCTCGGCCTGCGGTGCGGAAGCGGCTGCTGCTGACGATGCTGTGGAGGAAGTGTTTCCGCAGCCTGCGAACATACCAACCAGCAGACAAAGGGCAAGCAGGGCGGCAGTAAGGTTTTTCTTTTTCATTTTGTGTTCTCCTTCCGAATTTTTTATTTGAACATTGCGGCAGTATCGCTTTGGTTAGAAGCACCGCAAATACTCAAATTACTCACGTCTTATCAAACGGATCATTCAACGGCAATATTTTATCTTGCGGCAGGTGTGTCCGATTTTTCCTGAGCAAGGTACCGATCCATAGCAGCGGAATTCATCACGACTTTTAGCAGCCGTGCAGCGCATTGCTCCAAAACGGAACGGGAAAGTGCACCCGACTGTACATGTTTATAAACCCAATCCACCATGCCGGGGAAACCGGGCATCAGCAGGTCATTCCCGGCCTGAAGGCATTCCACGGCCAGTCCGGTGTCACCCTCCCAGTCGGTGACAACGAAGCCCTCAAAGCCCCATTCTTCTCTTAAAATGTGCTGAAGCAGCGCCGGATGGGCAGCGGTCTGCTTGCCGTTGAGGGGATTGTAAGAGGTCATGAGGCTGTGGGGATTTCCCTCTTTGACAGCAATTTCGAATCCACGCAGATAGATCTCCCGCAGGACGCGTTCTGTCATAACGGAATCATCCTTGTCCCAACGGCTTGTTTCCTGATTGTTGGCGGCAAAGTGCTTGATACAGGTGGATACTTGGTGGTTTTGTTCCGCACCACGGACGACCGCTGCGGCGATCTTACCGGAAACCAGTGGGTCTTCGGAATAGTATTCGTAGTTTCGTCCGGCAAGCGGATTTCGGTGAATGTTGAAAGCAGGTGCCAGCCAGACATCGACCTTTCGCTCCTCCGCCTCTGCGCCCATCGCATCGCCAAGCCGTTCTGCCAGTTCGGTATTAAATGTGCATGCAGTAATGGTTGCAGTAGGGAAGGCCAGCTTGTGCGCTTTTCCGGCGCCGATCCCCGCAGGGCCATCGCACATGGTAATGGTCGGGATCCCAAGGCGCTCCACAGTGGCAGTATAGCCGCCCATGCCGGGAATGCACTCGCTGAGGGGGCCGAGCTGACTCTCCTTTGTGAGCTGGTCCATGGGAATGCCCTGCTCGATATCCTTGTTCTGGGTTTCTACGGCGGAAAATCCGGTGACATTGGCGCCGATCAGCAGCACCACCAGCTCGAAGTCATCCGCCTGCTTTAGAAATTCTGCCATCGTTACCTTGCCGGATTTTACATCGGAAAGCTTCCATTTTGCGGGGGCAGCAGTGACTGTGGGCCAGGCAAATGCATCTTTTTTCATAGAGCCGTGCTTTTCTGCCGAGTTTGCGGAAATGGGCGGAGCGATCGGCTTTGTGCCCGCAGGGTCATGCTTGGACAGCTGCCGGAGCGGGCGGGTATGGTGCGTCGGTGCCGCCTGATTGGTCACTTGCTCCAGAACGGTTTCTTCCGTTTCAAATGTGGCAAAAGCACGATTGCGGCAGGAATCGCCCCCTAAGTACAGGGTGTTTTCCCCATGCTGGAGGATCCATGCGGCTTTTTCCTCACTATAGCAGGCCAAATAACGGTTGGGAATGTGGAAGTGCAGCACCTCCGAGGCACCGGGAGCCAGCAGACCTGTTTTCTGGAATGCAATCAGCTCCCGTTCAGGCCGCTCCAGAAGGGATTCTGCACCGTGCAGATAGATCTGTACCACTTCTTTTCCGGACATATCGCCGGTGTTCTTCACTGAGACAGAGAAGGAGATGCCGTCTTTCTCACGTGCAAACCCGAAGGCATCCTTCTGGAAGGTGGTGTAGCTGAGTCCATATCCAAAGGGATATCGCACCGGGACACCGAAGGTAGTAAAGTAGCGGTAGCCCACATACAGACCTTCCTGATATTCGGTATAGCGGCGGTTGCCTACAGGCCGTACCACGGTCTGCCCAACCGGAACCATATCGTGGTTTCCGACACCGCCCCAATATGGAATTTGGTGTTCAGTGCCGGTATAAAGCTCAAAACCGTCTGCCCATGCGCCAAAGTTTTCAGAGGACGGGATGTCCGTCCAGCGCTTGGCGATGGTATCGGTGAGCCGCCCGGAGGGATTCACATGCCCCATGAGGATGTCCGCAGCAGCGGAAGCGCCTTCCTGTCCGGGAATCCAGACCATCAGGACTGCGCTGGGATGGTAGATGTCTACCCACTCCATATCCGGGTATCCGCATACATTGAGCAGGACGATCACATGATCAAAGTGCCGCTTTACGCCGGCAAAAAGGGCATGCTCCTCTGGGGACAGATAGTAATCACCGGGCTCCAGCTTCCGGTCTCTCCCCTCTCCGGCCAGACGGGCAATGGAGATCACAGCGACATCGCAGGCTTCTCTTGCAGTGGCAATCTGCGTATCGGAGAGAACCATTTCCGGGATCGTGCCCCGGCGCATATGGGGCGGTTCCTTTTCGACCTTTTTCTGCTCCTGTGCACAATAGTCTGCATACAGAGCTGTAAGATAAGGATCGACCACAGCGCCAGCGTTTTCCATGGCTTCCGGCAGTTTTACCACATAATCGGCAAAGGTGGAGCCGGAGCCGGAGCCGCCGTGGAGGAATCCAATCTGCCCGACGCCGAACAAAGCCACTTTCCGACCTGCCTTCAATGGAAGAATACCGTTGTTTTCCAGCAGTACCATGCCTTCTGCGGCGACCTCACGTCCCAATGCGATGCGTGCCTGCTCTTCCGGTGTGTAGTGTTCAAAGCCTTTTCCAAATCGTTTGGTTTCCAATGTAACGCCCCCCTATATATAATCCTTGATAAACTCATTATATCGGGGGGAAGACAGTCTGTAAAATGCTAAAAAGTATGGGGGGTGTGCAGAAAAGTAACCGTATGGGTGCGAATCCCATACGGTTATATGTTTACCATGCTTTCACTTCGTCGGATGCGGCAATCAGCTCCGAGAGAATGCCAATCACCGTTTGGATTCCGGGATTTGAGGTTCCTGTGCGCCATGCGGCGGCCAGTGTCACCGGGGTTAATTCACCTTTCGCATGGAACTCGATGGCCGGGTCTGTACGAAGATTACTGTTGCCTGCGAGAATGGCACATCCATAGCCCTGACGGACGAAGAATAGCTGCTCATTGATATACCGGGCCAATTTGTACCGAAGGTTCAGCGACATGCACTGACATGCGGCTTTGTCTCGGGCAAAGGATGCGGCAGAATCCTCCGGAGAGTTGAGGATCAAAAGCTGGTCGCCACCCTTCATTCGCTCCAAATCCACCACATCCCGGTGATGGGCAAAATAAGTTGGGATCTGACAGAGCGGACGGAATATAAGCTCCGGCTGTTCCTGCAAGTCATGCTGAAAGGTCAGGATCAGGTCCAGTTCTCCCGCAAGAAGCTGCTGCTTCAGGGACAGATAACTGTGGGAAAACAGCTCTACCATTAGATGGGGGTACTCTGCCTGACAAATTCGCAGAAAATGGGGCAATACATCCCCAAGGCCGTAGCCCTCCAGAATCCCAATGCGCATCCGAACACTGTCATCCTGTCCCATGGCATAGATTTTTTGAAGGATTTCGTTGTAGTTGGTTATGAGGGAAGTGAACTCCTTTTGGAGCATGGAACCGGTGGGGGTAAGGCTCAGGGAGTTCTTGCTCCGAAGAAAGAGCTTGACCCCAAGCTCATCCTCCATCGCAGAGATCTGACGCCCTAAAGCCGGCTGGGTAATATACAGTTCACGGGCGGCTACCGTAAAATTAAGGCAGCGGGCAGCGGTGAGAAAGTATTGAATTTGGGACAGCGTCATGGCAGTTCCTCCTTGATTCAGCGGAATGGGCAGATCCAATCATCTTTGTTGTATCATATTCCGGAGGGAAATGCAAACCGGATCTGAACGCAGGCGAAAAAACAATCACAATGGGAAACAGAAAAAATTTACGGCTTGCCGGAAAGCCCCTTCTGCGATATGCGGGCATAAAGGTATATTCTTCACAACAGGGAAACGCAAGGCGGCAGCTACAGAAAATTGCGGCAGTTCACTGCACAGCCGGGCCTTGCGCATACTGCTGTCCACGCCGAAAGACCTCCCGTCATCCTGCCCGATTGGGCGAAGATGCGGAAGGCCTTTCTATAGGTGATGCAATTATCAGGGCATAATGCTGTTGGCACCATCGAGAATGAAGCTCTGGCCGGAATAGAACTTGCTGTCCGGCCCCGCAAGGAACGTCAGGGCTGCGCCAATGTCTGTTTCCGGGTCGCCCAGCCGATGCATGGGCAGCTGCTCCATCTGCTTCTCATAGAGATCCGGGAACTTCTCCTTCCAAGCCTTGGCCGCCGGAGACTCCGCACCGGGCAGGCACACGTTTACGGTGATGCCGTACTTGGCCCATTCCTTGGCTGCGATCTTGGTAAGACCACGGATGGACTCCTTGTTGCTGGCATAGGCCAGCTGACCTGCATAGCCGAACATGCCGGTGGCGGAGGCGAAGTTGATGATCCGGCCCTCTCCCTGCTCCTTCATATAGGGGAAGCAGGCCTGCATAAAGTTCAGGCTGCCGATGGTGCCCGTGGACCATGCCAGATACATGCTCTCATACAGGGTGTCCTCCACCGGTGCCGACGGGGGCAGGCTCTGGGCGTTGTTGATGAGGATATCCACGGAGCCGAAGGTCTCCACGGTCTTTTTCACCGCAGCCATGACCCCCTCCCGATCCGAGGTATCGCAGGAAATGGCAATGGCCTTGCTGCCCAGTGCCTCAATCTCCTTTGCGGTGTCCTCCACCGGGGCAAGACGGCGGCCGATACAGGCTACCCGAACCCCACGCTTTGCCATGCAGAGGGCAACACCCTTGCCGATTCCCTGACCGCAGCCGGTGATGATGGCTACCTTTTCGTTGAGCTGTTTCATATGATCAAATCCTTTCCTTTTCAGTAGGTTTATATGGTTTGTGGCTGATATTTTTCCGGCATCTGAATGGCTCCCACCGGGCAGGAAGCGGCGCATTTTCCGCAGCCCACGCACTTGGTATAGTCCACGCGGGCTACATTGCCACGAACAGTCATGGCACCTACCGGGCAGTCCCGGACGCATTTGCCGCAGCCAATGCAGAGGTCTGCCATGAGCCTGTCCAGCCGCTCCGGATCCAGATCATAGTAGGCCTTTCGGATTTCCACGGGACTTAGCCCCATGGGGCAGGCGTTGATGCATCGGCCGCATCGGATACAGGCGCTGGAGCGCACCGGCTCCGCCGCCTTTTTTCCAAAGGCCAGCAGGCCGTTGTTCTGTCGGGTAATGGGATAGTGGACATCCATCTGGGCGCTGCCCATCATGGGACCGCCGATGATGATCTTCTGCGGCTCCTCCCGAAGCCCACAGTAGCGGAGAATGTCCTCAATGGGCGTGCCGATGGGCACCTCCAGATTTTTCGGATGTAAAATGGCGTCTCCAGCCACGGTCAGCCGCTTATGGGTCAGGGGCATTCCGGTTTTCAGGAACTTTCCGATGGTGGATACCGTGGTGACGTTCAGCATCATGACCCCAACACTGGTGTGCCGTGCGCCCCGGGGCACCGTGCGCCCGGTGGCGTTTTTGATGAGTACATTCTGCGCCCCTTGGGGATAGCAGGATTCCAGCACACAGATGGAGATCCGGCTGTCGTTCCGGCACAGCCTGCGCATCAGCCGGATGGCCTCGGGCTTGTTGTCCTCAATGCAGATCTTGGCACCGGGAATCCCCAGAAAATCAAGACAGGCATGAATCCCAGAGAGCACTGTGTCGCTGCACTCCAGAAACTCCCGGTTGTCCGTGGTCAGATACGGCTCGCGCTCGGCTCCGTTGATGAGCAGGGTGTCGATCTCCGAGAGGTTCTTGGGCCGCACCTTCACGTCTGTGGGGGAAGCCTGCGCCCCCCAAGCTCACAATGCCGGAGTGCTCCAACGCCCCCACAAAGCTATCAAGATCATGAACCTCCGGAGGCCGGATGTCCGGATCCGGGGTCTGGGTGCCATCGGGCGAAATGACCACCACGGTGTCGTTTTCCCCGGCATTGTAGAGAATCTGCTCCACGGAGCTCACCGTCCCGGACACGCTGGAGTAGATATGCATGCTCATGGCACTGGGTGCCCTGCCCACCATGGTGCCCACAAGGACCCGGTCACCCTTTTGAACGCAGGCTTCGCAGGCTGCACCCACATGCTGCCGCATGGGCAGGATGACCTTTTCCGGAACCGGCAGCTGCTCCGTGGGCAGGTTGGCCGTCTCCTTGTGATGGGAGACCTGCGTGCCGGGGCTTTGCCACAGCAGGGTTTTGAGATTCATAGCAGTCTGCCTCCTACAAGCTTAGAGGTTGATTGAGTATTTTTATACTATTCCAATTCTATTTCCTCTGCAATGTTGATTTGCACAAACAGAAACTATCATATTGTGCATTTTCGCCTAGATTTTACGCTTGTTTTTTACATGATGCAAAACCTGTGCCTCAAACGGGGATACCACTGGTGGATTTTCACCAGTCGTTCTATACGTTTCATGCCTCCCTGACCGGTCTGAGCGGCACTCCTCTCCGTGGCTGGACCAGCCCAATTTGCTGCCCTTGACACTGTCACAATGCACATACTGAGCGAATATGTTCGTAGCTTTTGACAAGGATTTCGCGGCGCTCTGCGGTATAATGAAATCAGGCACAGGGGAAATGCCCCAACGGCTCCCCCTGCTGCACTGTCTATTTCCGACCCTGATTCGGGTTTGCTAGCGATCCTGAAAAAGGCATTCGGTCACATAAAGGAGCAATATTATGAATGTCAACCTGAAGGAACACTATGGCCTGTACATCGGCGGGAAATTCGTCCCCGCCTCTGATGGAGCAGAATTTGAAACCACAAATCCCGCTACCGGCGAGCATCTTGCCTATTGTGCCGAAGCCACATGGGAGGATGTAGATGCCGCAGTGAACGCCGCATGGAAGGCGTTCCCTGCTTGGAAAAAGGTCGACCCCATCCAGCGGGCGGAGATTCTCAACAAAATCGCAGATCGTATCGATGAGAATGCGGAGCTGCTTGCCACTGTAGAGACACTGGACAACGGCAAGCCGATCCGTGAGACCATGGCCATTGACGTGCCCCTTTCCTCGGATCACTTCCGCTATTTTGCCAGTGCCATCCGCACCGAGCAGGGCACCGCAACGGTTTTGGACGGCGGCTATCTCAGCATGGTGCTCCGGGAGCCCATCGGCGTGGTGGGGCAGATTGTACCGTGGAACTTCCCCTTCTGTATGGCCGCATGGAAGCTGGCTCCGGTGCTGGCCTCCGGTGACTGCACCGTCATCAAGTCCTCCTCTGCAACGCCTCTGAGCCTGCTGGTGTTCATGGAGCTGATCTCCGATCTGGTGCCCGCAGGTGTCATTAACGTCATTACCGGCAAGGGCTCCAAGTCCGGCCAGTACATTCTGGAGCATCCGGACTTCCGCAAGCTGGCCTTCACCGGCTCCACTGAGGTGGGCCGCAATGTGGCCGTGGCCGCAGCCCAGAAGCTGATTCCCGCCACCTTGGAGCTGGGCGGAAAGAGCGCCAATATCTTCTTTGACGACTGCAACTTTGAACAGGCCGTCGATGGTCTGCAGCTGGGTATCCTGTTTAATCAGGGGCAGGTCTGCTGTGCCGGTTCCCGGGTCTTTGTACAGGAGGGCATCTACGATAAATTCGTGGACGCAGCGGTGAAAGCCTTCCAAAAGGTACGGCAGGGCGACCCGCTGGACCCCAACACGCAGATCGGCAGCCAGATCAACGAGGCGCAGATCAAAAAAATTGCCTCCTACATGGAAATCGCCAAGCAGGAGGGGGCTACCATCGCCTGCGGCGGCAAGCGTGCCGCCGAAGGTGCGCTGAAGGACGGCTGCTTCTTTGAGCCGACGCTGATTACCAATGTGAATAATAAAATGCGCATTGCCCAGGAAGAGATCTTCGGCCCTGTGGCCGTGGTCATCAAGTTCAAGACCGAGGACGAGGTCATTGCCATGGCCAACGACTCCACCTATGGTCTGGGCGGCGCAGTATGGACGCAGGACATCACCCGTGCCATGAAGGTGGCACGGAGCGTGGAGACCGGACGGATGTGGGTCAACACCTATAACCAGCTTCCCGCAGGTGCGCCCTTCGGCGGCTATAAGAACTCCGGCATCGGCCGTGAGACGGATCTCAGCATTCTTGACGCCTATACCCAGAAGAAGAACATCTTCATCAACCTGAATACAGCGCCCTCCGGGTTCTATCCGGCATAAGTTTCCCCTAGGAAAGAAAGAAGGTTTTATGATGTCTACCTATTACTATCTCCCCACCCGTAATGTCTTTGGTGCCGGTTCCGTTTCCGAGGTGGGCGCACTGATGGACAGTCTGGGCGGCAAGCGCACCATGATTGTTACCGACAGCTTTCTCGCCGCCCATCCCATGACCGCCGGGATTCAGGAAATTCTCAAAAAGTCCGGCATCGAATCCGCCGTGTTCGGCGGGGCAGAGCCGAACCCCAAGGATACCAATGTAGAGGCCGGTCTCGCCTTTTATCAGGAGCACGGCTGCGACAGCATGATCTCGCTGGGCGGCGGTTCCTCCCACGACTGCGCCAAGGCCATTGGCATTGTGGCCACCAACGGCGGAAAAATTCGGGACTATGAGGGCGTCAACAAGCTCCATACGGATGTGCCGCCGCTGCTTGCCATCAACACCACGGCAGGCACTGCCTCTGAGATCACCCGGTTCTGCATCATCACCGATACCACCCGGAAGGTTAAAATGTGCATCATTGACTGGCGTGTGACCCCCAAGGTGGCCGTCAACGATGCGGAGCTGCACAAGGGAATGCCTGCCTCTCTCACCGCCGCCACGGGCATGGATGCCCTGACCCACGCCATTGAGGCCTATGTTTCCACCGATGCCAATCCCCTGACCGATGCTGCGGCCCTGAAGGCCATGGAGATGATTGGTCATTATCTCCCCAAGGCAGTGGCCAACGGCGACTACATGAAGGCCCGGGACAAGATGGCATACGCCCAGTATCTGGCGGGCATCGCCTTTAACAACGCCTCCCTTGGCTACGTCCATGCCATGGCACACCAGCTGGGCGGCTTCTATGATCTGCCCCACGGCGTGTGCAATGCGCTGCTGCTGCCCTATGTGGAACGGTTTAATATCATCGGCAACTATGATCGGATCGTGGGGATCGGACAGGCCATGAATATGGATGAGCATTTCAGCACCGGCCTGTATCCCGATAAGGCCATGGCCGTTATCGGCGGCATCAAGCGCTTTGCGGACTTTGTGGGCATCCCCGTCAACCTCAAGGTGCTGGGGGTCAACCCCGAGGACTTTGAAATCATGGCCGAGAACGCCATGAAGGACGCCTGCGCTGTCACCAATCCCCGGAAGGCAAAGAAGGAGCAGATCATCGAGATCTACCGGCAGGCCTACGAGGGACAGCTGTAAACACAGACAAATGCAGCACCGGATATACTCTGGACGGGTATATCCGGTGCACTTTTTATGTATTTGCTTTTCTGGAGGCGGATGGCGACCCGGCGGATCCTCCCTGAATCATCTCAATAGGCGGCAGAAGGGAAGCCGGCACCGCAAGAAATGCCATTGCAATATTCGGAATGAAAAAAGAAATCGATTGCACAAACTCGGCTCATTTGATTTTGCTTACTTCATGCATCTTGGCTTCTTACAAATTTTCTGAAGAATTCTGCTGAATATTGATCTTGAATTGCTGGATTCTTACTGATATTATATAGGCACCGAAAACCGCAATCGATTGCAAATAGGGTTGCGATTTTCGATAGAACACTGTTCCATACGGTGTTTTATTTGGGAAGGCACCTCTTACGGCTGCTGCATCCATCTTTTCTTGGATGCAGCAGTTGAACTTTTTGCCGCAAAATGGTGAAAAACGGGATGATCTGGAAGATGAAACGAATGGCGTAAAAAGACAGCGCAATGTGTCGCAATTCGTTGACAGAGGAAAAACGCAGGTGTATAATTGGGCCGAGGAATGTATAAATATACATGCAAAGGAGCGAAAAAATGTGAGTAAAACTGATCAAAAAAAGGGCGTCTGGTCTACGATCATGGATCAGGAAAGCCTGATCCACAAGCTGCTGACCTATGGTGTTGCGGTGGCCATGCTGGTGGTATGCATGATCATTGCCAAAAATTCGGCAGAGATCGCACCGGCACTGGGTACTGTGATCCTGGTATTCCTGCTTTACTACGCCTTTATGTCCCGCCGTATTTTGGAGACGCTGATTTTTGGCGCAGTGATGGGCATTGTGCTGCTCTATGGCGCCGGCGGCGTTGCGGGATTGGTGGATGGCACCCAGGAGATGTTCTATGGCGTCATGGAAACGGATGACTATGTCTGGCTGCTGCTGAACTGTGCCATGCTGAATATTGTGGTCTGTCTGCTGGGTAAGTGCGGCGCCACGCAGGCCTTTGCCAACATCATTCGGAAGCATGCCAAGGATGCAAAGCACCTGAATCTGTGGACATGGCTCATGCAGTTCCCAATGTTCTTTGATGACTATATGCACATCATGGTTCTGGGCGGCGTTATGGCTCCCATCTATGATCGTGAAAAGGTCCCCCGTGAGGAGGGGGCGTTCATCATCCAGACCACGGCAGAGCCCATCCGTGCGCTGTTCCCCTTTACCGGCTGGACTGCCTTTATGGCCGGCATTTTTATCATTGACGGCTTTGTGGATGATTACGGCGGTGGCCTGAAGGCATTTATCCATACGGTACCCTTCAGCTTCTACTGCTGGGTGGCAATCATCGGTTCGCTGCTGCTGGCACTGGGTGTCCTGCCCAAGCTGGGCGTTATGAAGCATCCGGATCCCTCGGTTTACACAGAGCTGGAGGGGCTGGCTGAGAACGACAACGATGGCAAGCGCCGCGGCAATCTGTTCGATTTCTTTGCACCCATTGTGGCCATTGTGGTGCTGTCCTACTTTTACGATTGGGATCTTGTCCCCGCACTGATCATTGTACTGCCGGTGCAGATCTTCTACTATATGCTGCGGGGCATTATCAACACCGCAGATGTGGAGGAGTGCATCGTAGAGGGCACAAAGGAACTGGTTTACCTCTATATTTTGATCCTGTTCAGCTATATTCTGGGCAGCGTATTGGAGGAAATCGCCTATACGGAATATCTGGTGGACATCGCCGGCGGCTTCTCTGTGCCCGGTCTGCTCCCCTTCCTGCTGTTTGTGATCTTCTGCTGCTCGGAGGCCGCCATGAGCCTGAACTGGTCGCTGCTTCTGGTGGCGTTCCCGGTCATTATTCCCCTTGCACTGAAGATTGGGGCAAACCCTTATATGTGTGCGGCGGCAATGATCTCTGCCGGTGCTTTTGGCAACAACTTCTGCCCGGTGTGTGACTTTACGTCCCTTACCGCCACCTCCATGGGCCTGCCTTCCGGCTATCAGTCCAGAAACTGCCTGCCCTATTCCCTGATCTTTGCCGGGATCACCGCCGTGCTGTATTTGATTTGCGGCTTTATTTTCTAAAGGAGGAATAACGATGCTGACCCTTGATACTGCTGTGTACAGCTTTGACAAAGAAAATCTGCCTGCGGCGCATGCCGTAGATGGAGAGGTGGTACGATTCATCACCCACGATTGCTTTGGCAACCAGATCAAAACCGAAGCAGACCATGAGGACAATCTGGACTTTACCCACACCAATCCTGCCACCGGCCCGCTTTTTGTGGACGGAGCCGAGGTGGGCGATGTGCTTGCGGTGGACATTCTGGATGTTCAGGTGGCGGAGCGGGGCTGCATGATGACGCTGGAAGGGTACGGTGCCCTGTGGCCCAGCTGCGAGATACGGACAAAAATCATCCCCATTCGGGATGGCTATGCATATTTTAACGATGTAAAATGGCCCATTGACCCCATGGTAGGCGTGATCGGTACTGCGCCCAGCGGAGAGCCTGTACCTTCGGGATACTCCTTCAATGGCGGCGGCAATATGGACAGCCGGATCATTAAGAAAGGGGCCACGGTTTATTTTCCTGTGCAGGTCCCCGGCGCTCTGCTGGCCATGGGCGATCTCCATGCAACCATGGGAGATGGTGAGGTCTGCGAAACGGGGATCGAGATCCCGGGAGAGGTGCTGGTTCGTGTACGGATCATCAAGAACTTTGAGCTGAACTGGCCGGTGACAGAGACACAGGACTGCTGGTTTGTCAATACCAATGGCCGCACCTGCGATGTTGCCATCCAGCGGGGCTATGAGGAAATGCAGAGACTGGTCATGAATGCCTATGGCTGGGATGCCACGGATGCCACCTTTTATCTCTCGGCACAGGCTCGTCTGGAGGCCAATCAGGCGGTGCTGGATGTGAATGAAACCGATGAAGAGGGCGATACCTTCCGGGTCGGCGTGCCGAAGCTTTCCAGCAAGCCACGTCTGATCCCGTAAGTGAATGTATAAACACGTTTTCTGAAACCAGATTAATGAACAGGGCAGGAAATTGGAGTTTTCTCCGATTTCCTGCCCTGTTTTTAATAATTTTTGGCTGTCTGCGATGACCGCAACAGAGCGCTTGTCAGCTGCGGAGCTTATCCTCCGGTGGTTGCGCCGCCGTCTGCGATCAGAGTGGTGCCGGTGATAAAAGCGGCGGCATCGGTGGCCAGATACAGCATGGCGGAAGCAATTTCCTCCGGCTGTGCCATACGGTGCATGGGGATCTTATCCAGCAGGGAGTCTGCAAGGGCTTTGTCCTCCAGCAGACCCTGATTGATGGCGGTGGCTGTAAGGCCGGGGCAGACCGCATTGACAGTAATGCCGTATTCCGCCCACTCTCTGCCCATGGTACGGACCAATGTGACCAGAGCACCCTTGGAGGCACCGTAGGGGCCGTGATGGCCGCCGCCCTCAAAAGCGCCGATGGAGGCGGTAATGATAATGCGCCCGCCGCGGCCCTGATGGATCATCTGTGCTGCGGCTGCCTTGGCACAGAGGAATGTCCCCTTGAGATTGACGGAGACAACATTCATGAACTCCTCCTCTGTCTGCTCCAAAAGCGGGAGTACAGCGCCGCCGATTCCGGCGTTGGCAACAAAGACATCCACGCCGCCAAAATGGTCTACTGTCTGTGTAATAAGACGGTCTACCTGCTGGCTCTGGGAAATATCCACAGGGATCACATGGACCCGGCCGCCGTTCCTGCGGATGATCTCGGCGGTTTTTTCGGCAGCTGCCTCAGAAATGTCTGCAGCCACCACGTTTGCCCCATAGCTGGCAAACAGCATGGCGGCGGCCTGACCAATACCGCTTCCGGCACCGGTGACCACGACTGTTTTACCGGAGCAGTCAAAGGTGGGAATTTGAACAGGATACATGAGGGCCCCTCCTTTCCTTACAGGCAGCGGCCATTATCTGTGACAATGGCCTGACCGGTGATGCAGCGGGACAGATCGCTGGCAAGAAATGCGATCACATTGGCCTGATCCTCTGCGGATGCGAAGGGAATGGAGGAGTCCATATGCCGGTCTGTGATGGCAAAGAAGGTCTGATCGATTAGGGCGTCCTCCCTGCCGTCCATTCGATCTACGGCAGTGGGGCCGGGGCAGACGGCATTGCAGCGAATGTCCGTGCCGGTGTACTGAAGTGCGATATTCTTGGTCATGGCAATGACAGCGGCCTTTGCAGCGGAATAGCTGACGCCGGCGTTGCCGTACACGCCTGCAATGGCAGACAGATTTACAATGGAACCGCTGCCCTGAGCACGCATATGGGGAAGTGCCGCCCGGCAGAAGTACAGCACCGAGGACTGATTCAGGGCGATCATCTGATCCCAGAAGGCATCGCTGCACTTCTCAGTGGTTGTGTGAAAGTCTCCGGCACCGGCGTTGTTAACCAGCACATCAATGCGCCCAAAGGCTTTGACCACCTGCTCCACGGCGGCCTCGCAGTCCTCCGAATTGGTTGCATCGCCTGAAATGGTCAGGCACTCTGCGCCCATGGCCCGGAGCTCTGCTGCTACCTTGTCCAGTTTCTCCTGTCCCCGAGCAAATATCGCAACTTTTGCCCCATGCTTTGCAAATACTCTGGCAGTTTCTGCGCCAATGCCGGAGCTTCCGCCGGTGATCAGCGCTGTTTTCCCGCTTAGCATTTCCATGTGATTCCCTCCTGTGGTTTTGTTACTTCTACTATAAACGGCTTCGGGCGCAATGTAAAATAACTCTTTTGCGCTTCATTATAACCTGAGGGGAATACCGGCATTTCCGGCTGCGGCGATATGATTACACCAAACCGTTGGGGAGCTGCCGCTGGTAGGCCCGGGGTGTAATGCCTTCGCACCGGGCAAAAGCGCTGTCCAGCGCCCTGCGGCTGAGGTAACCCACCTGCTGGGCCACCTTGTCCAGCTCTGTGCCTCCAGCGATCAGAGCCTTTGCCTCTGAGATCCTGCACTTATGGATGTATTCAAGGACGCCGCAGCCGTATTCTTGCTTGAACTGCCGGGACAGATAGGAGTTGTTCAGCCGGAACTGCTGAGAAAGACTGGTGACGCTGATACCCGGATCCCGGTAGTGAAGGTCAATATAGTCCCGGACCCGCTGAACCGCAGGGGCAGCCTGATCGCCCTGCTTTGCCATATAGGTCTCAAGACCCGTAAAATATCGCAGAAGATTTTTGTGCAGGATTTCGAGATCAGAGCTTGCCATCAGCTCACGCATTTGCGTCGTGCTGCCGTCCGGCAGAGGAAGTGTAATATTCAGGGGCAGCTCCAGCATATTGGTACAAAAGCGCAGCTGTTCCGCCACGACTTCCCGGGCCTCAGGGAAGGGATCAAAATAGTTCTGGATGCGTAGCTCTACCATGTGGAACAGATATTCGGCAGCATCGTGGTATTGAAAGCATACAAAGCAGTTATAAAACTGCCGCTGGGCCGTGGAAAACTCCTGATCGGTGCGCTGGGTCAGGGTGGCGCTGTCACGGATCACAGAGTCAGGCCATTTGGAGGAGACCGCCTGCTCCAGCAGGGCTTTGGCGGAAAGATAGTTGGTGTGCAGTGCGAAACCGCCCAGGTCAAATTTGCCCAATGCGATCAGTACATCGATGCCGTGCTGATCCTCCAATGCGGCGGCGCAGGCCCGGCACTGCTGATAGAGCAGCTCCCGCAGGGTGTCCTGATTGTCGGAGGGAGGCTGGATGGTAACGCCGGGCTGGGCGTAGAAGCAAACCAGCATTCCGTCTTTTTCGGCAAAATACAGGGTCCGGCTCAGTCCGAGAATGCCTGTCAGCTCCTCCCGTACTGTGCCATAGGCATTTTCCTGCGCATCGGGCTGACCTGCACCGGGATACCGGCGCAGCTTTATGGTCAAAAGCATAAATGCCTCTGCGGGAAATTCCAGACGAAATACCCGGTAGAAGTCCTCCAGATGTGTAAAATCCGGGGTGTTTCCCTTTAGCATTTGGCCAATGGCATAATCCTGAAGGCGCAGCTGTGACCGTGCAAGGGCCTGAGCGGCCATTGCATTTTCGGCGGTGTCCGCGGTGTCCGCGGTCTTTTTGCTTCTATGCAGAAGGAAAAACAATCCGGTCAGCAGACCGCCGACCAGTGCAGAGAGCAGGATCACAAGTGCCATTATCAAAGTGCCTCCTTTTGCGAGCGGTTTGATTTCATACTGATATTTTAATGATTTTTCGCATTTTTTGCAACGCAGGAACCGATTTTTTACCATTCAAAAGCAAAACTGGAACCATCAATTCCTGATATTTTACCGGTGCCCGATTTTTTCCTGGCGGAAACGTAAATTATGACGTCAAAAGGTCGGGTATTGGTTCTTTACTCGGTGCATGGAGGCACCGTACAATGAGGACATCTGATCCGGCATTCTTTCGGAAGGCCGATGCAGGAATCATCTATCTTAAGAAGGAGGAAACAATATGAAAAAGAAATTGCTGGCCCTGCTGTTGACCGTAGCCATGGGAATGTCATTTCTGGCCGGCTGTGGCGGTGCCGCGGCGAGCTCTGCGGCAAAAGAGCCGGAGTCCTCAGTGCCAACAGAAGCCCCGACAGCTGTGGAATCTCAAACAGAGCCTGCGCCACAGGAGCAGGAAGCCGTTTCCGTGGAGGAGACTGCCGCCTCCGAACAGGAGGAGGAACCCATTGCAGAAGGGCCCGTGGCAGGGGATAAGGATTTTGACTGGTCGGTATTTGAACCGCTGACGCAGGAGCCTGTGACGCTTACCATGTTCTATACACAGCCCCCACCGCTGGCGGCGATCATGGACACTCCCAACGATATGAGTCTGCTCTATCAGAAGTTTGAGGAGGTCACCAATGTCCACATTGATTTCCAGATGGTCAATATGATGGATGCAGCGACTACCTTTACACTGATGATCGCTGGCGGTGACTACTGCGATATCGTCAACGACACCCTGAACTATTATGATACTGCCGATCAGGCCTATGAGGACGGCATTGCAGTAGACCTGATGGAGTATCCGGACAGCATTCCGAATTTCAGTGCTCTGATGGAGAAGTATCCCCAGATCCGATCGGATCTGGAAACGCTGGAAGGCCATATCCTGAATATGCCCCGCATTGATATGCCCATTGGTCAGGCGGCAGAAAACGGCCTGCTGATCCGTAAGGACTGGCTGGATGATCTGGGACTGGATATGCCCAACAGCTATGACGAGATGCACGATGTACTGGCGGCCTTCAAAAATGCGTACAACGTGACAGATCCCTATATTATGCCCTATCAGGTGCTGTCTCCCTGGGGGCTGATGTCCTCGGGCTATGGCATTCCCGCAGTGGCAGATGCCAACAACTTCTATGTTGATCTGAAGACCAATCAGGTGGAGCTGGCTACGGCTTCGGATGCATACTATGATTTTCTGTGCATGTTCCGGGACTGGTACAGTGAGGGCCTCATTAATCCCAATTTTGTGTCGCAGGCTTCCAACATTCCCGATGAGAGCATCATTTCCACAGAGCAGACCGGTATCTGGTTCTCTGACCTGTCCTACATCAAGACCTATCAGGAACTGCTGGCCTCTGTGAATCCCAATGCGGAACTGGCACTGATGGGCGATCCCGGCGTAGATGCGGCACGCTCCGGCTATATGGAGAAGCAGTTTACTGTGGCCGGTACCGGCGGCTTCTCGGTCTCTGAGCACTGCTCGGATGTGGAGCTGGCCCTGTCATGGTGCGACATGTGGTACGATCCCCAGCTGACCCAGTTTATCAACTACGGCTACGAGGGTGAGACCTTTGAATATGATGCGGACGGCAACCCTGTGCTGGGCGGTATCATTGTAAACAATGATCTGGGGCTTCCCTCACTCAAAATGGCGAATGGCGTTTATCTCTGCACCAGCGGCGGCTTTATCTATGATCTCCACAAGTATGATCTGGAGTTCACGGACCTTCAGCTGGAGGCCTATACCAAATGGATCATTACAGCAGATGACCCTGATACCGTGGTGACCTCCGATATTCCTGCCGGTGCAAAGCTTACTGCGGAAGAAGCAGATGCGGTGACCACTGCCATGGGTGACATCAATACCCATGTAGGCGAGATGGCGCTGAAGTTTGTTACCGGGGCAGCGGAGCTCAATGAGGACAGCTATGCGGCTTACGTGTCCGACATCGAAAACATGCGGCTTCAGGAGGCACTGGACGCAATGCAGAGTGCCTATGACCGCTATCTTGAAAACCAGTAATCCCATGGGCCGTGGCGGGCGTTTGCCCGCCACGGAAACAGAAGGAGGTACCTATGACAAACCTGCAAATGGAGCATCTGGTGGAACGCTGGGAGGATCGGCGTGATGTAAAGAACCAGATGGGAAAGTTTATGCACTACCTGCTGCTGAAAAAGGAAGGCACCATTGTAGATGACCTCTGGTCGGCACGGGAGGACATCTGTTATGGCGTCAATGACGGCTGGTATGTAGGCCGGAAGGCGGTTCGGGACTATTTTGGCTGGTTCCCGGGCTATACCGCCAAGGTGGCACAGTGCCTGAAGGCAAAATTCCCGGAAAAGTTTGAGGGGAAGACCGATGAGGAGATCTTCGGTGTAGGACTTTTGGAACTCAAATCCATCAGCAACTATGTGATCGAGGTGGCGGAGGATGGCGAGACTGCCAAGGCATTCTGCTGTATCTTCGGCTATAACACCACGGTAGATACCCGGGGGCCGGTGTCCAATTGGATTTATGGCACCATCTGCATGGACTTTGTCTATGAAAATGATCAGTGGAAGATCCTGCACATGCAGTATCTGGAGGATATCAACGCCCAAGCGGGCAGCGAGTGGGGCGATCCGGACGTTCCGGCGTTTCCGGATCTTAGCGAGTTTGAAGCCCTCCGGGGCCTGACGCCGCCGGAGCCGGGGACAAAGACGGTGCTCCACGAGGCGTACTCCGGTGCCCGCAGTGCTACGGTTTATCCGCCGCTGCCCAAGCCCTATATCACCTTTGCTGACACCTTCAGCTACGGAATATAAGGAGGCGCACCATGGCAAAGAAGAAAAAAGCAGTTCGTTCCAATGAGGAACGCATCCTCCGGGTATGGGACATTGAGACCATTAAGGACCTGATGAGCAGACGCACCATCTATGAAGCGCAGGAGCAGCATGCTCAGGAGCTGGAAGACCTCTGGGTGCAGCTGCCGGAGCATCAGGCTATGGCCTCCTTTGGCAAAAACTGGGGCTACTATGTGGGCATGGAGGAGATCCGGCGCTATTATGTCACGGAGTATGAGGCACGGGTCCGTCAGGAGCTGAAGGAAATCGGCAAGCCGGAGGCACCTTCCGGCTATGGGCGATTCCTGTTCCACCCTCTGTCTACCCCCAACGTGACGCTGGCTGAGGACGGCAAGACGGCACAGGGAACATGGTATTCCATTGGTACCGACTGCTATCCGTTGGCGGACGGAAAGGCGGACTGCACATGGAACTGCCAGAAGATCTGCGCAGACTTTGTGAAGGAGCCCGGCGGCTGGAAAATCTGGCATGTGATCTTCTCCAATGATTTTATCAACAAAACCGGACATTCCGTGGGAGAGATCCAGTCCATCTATATTCGGGGTACGGGCCGGGATGAGATCGATTTTGGCACGCCGACGATTCCCATGCTGGCGCACGATCCTTCCTATACCTGGTGCGACAACTATCCCCCGCTCAATAATCCCTATGAGACCTTTACGGAAGCACTGAGCTACGGGCCGGAAGGCCACCCCAACTATGACGCATAAGGAGGCGAGATCATGAGAAAAAGTTATCTGAGTCTGGAACAGCGCATTCACAACGCCGAAGGCGCACAGGCGGCGGAAACGCTCCATGCCCGCCATGCGTTCCTCCATGCCAAATCCTTTGGTGATGAGGAGTGGGGACAGGTCTGGTCCCACAGTGATGATACCTCCTGGGCCCATTCCTTTGGCCGGATGCGGGGCTATGACAGCGTATATTACAACAACGTGACCACCTATAACTGCGGCGGTCAGCGGGGCTATCAGCAGATGCTGAATATCCTGCCGGAAATCGGTCATTTTGACGCCCGGGCCTGCCGGGAGCTGGCCATGCATACTCTGGCAACGGATATTGTGGAGGTGGCCGATGACGGCGGTACTGCCCGGGCATCCTTCCTGACCCCCGGCGTTTTGTTCTCTACTTTGAACGCAAATCTGAAGTGCCGCTGCATGACCCTGTGGGAGCGCTATGGCTCTGATTTCATCTTTGAGGATGGAGAGTGGAAGTATCTTCATGAGCAGGTATGCCCGGACTTGGGCGGTTCCTTCGATGATGGCAATCAGGCCCACAGTAAATATGAGCAGCTGGTGAACCCTCAGGCAGGCCCCGGCGGTCCGCCTCCCGGCGGTGCGGCGGCAAAGCCAACGCTGGATCCGCCGGAATCCGGCACCGGCCTGTGGCTTCAGGACGGCGGCCCGCTGCATAAGGATTACACGCCCGTGCAGCTGGTGCAGAATTCTGTCCCCTTCCCGGTTCCCTATCAGACCATGGATGACAACAACACCTACACGAAAAAGGCCCAGCTGAAGGTAAGCCTGAATATTGAGCGCTTCGGCAAAATCGTCGGTGCCGTGGATATCCCCATGCCTATGGGCGGCCCCGGCGGTGCGCCAAAGGGTAAGGGCCCGGCACCCGATGGGGAAAAGCCCGCAGGTGGCCCGGGTGGTCCCGGTGGTGCTCCCGGCGGTCCGGGTGGTCCCGGTGGCCCGGGCGGTGCGCCCGGTGGTCCCGGCGGCCCGCCCCATGGAAATGATCACTGGAATGCAGGGTATCTTCGCAATGCGGTGATCTATGCCAGCGGCAAGGTAAGGAAGGGCGCCATGCATGTGATTACCGGCGTGGGCAACGAGGCAGTCATTGGTGCCATGGCCTGCGTGGCCTATCCCGAACAGGCCATGTATGCGATCCCTGCCATTGACAAGGAGTTCCCGGTGTATTACCTGCCCATGGGGAAAGAGAATCCCAATGGAGATATCAAGTTCTCTGTGCGCACGGAAGGCGATCATACCTATATCGAGTATCAGGCGGACGATCCCACAAAACCGGCGGTAAACGGGCCCCACAACTATGATATTGAGAAGCTGCCAATGGAGACCATCCCGGAGGTTCCTGCGGACAGCCATGTGTACATTACCGGAAACGGCCAGTTCCCGCTGAAGGCCTCGCTGGCCTACAGCTACTGTGGACGCTGCAAATCCATCAATATGCGGCCGCAGGGGGAACAGCTTTTTACCTGCGTTGCCAGCTTCTGCCCGGAGCGCAAGGTGGGCGACCAGACAGAATAATGCAATTTTGGAGCCAGCTTCTGCGTGGAAGCTGGCTCCTGTTTCCCGATTCGGCAGGGCACGGCGGTTGCGGGAGCGGGCGTCATGTGGTATCTTAAAGGGGTAAGTACAAATCCGGTAAGCGGGAGGCGAATGGGGATGGACGAGCGGCAGCGGTTTGTTGAAGAGGCAGTGCGGGGGACGCTGCTTCAGCGGCTTTTACAGGGACGTGCCAGAGAGGTGCCGGAGCTTCCGGCACTGCTGCGGGAGTTTGGACTGAGCTTTCGGTCGGAGGAATTTGCGGTGCTGGGACTGCGGCTGTGCGGGCCACGGCAGGAGCGGGAGGTATGGATGCCGCCTCCGGAGCCGGATATCCACGAGCTGGCTGCGGCGTTCCTGCGGGATGCTCCGGGATGGGATGCATGGTGGCTGTTTCAGGATGATGTATTCTATGCAGTGCTGTGCCGGAATGGAGCCGTTGGTGCGGCGCCGCTGGAGCTGGGACAGCAGCTGGTGCAGCGGCTTTCACCGCTGCATGGAATATCCGTGGCCGTGAGCCGGGAAAAGCATGGCATGGGTGGCCTCAATGATGGCTATTATGAGGTGCTGGAGGTGCTTGGAATCGTGGATATGCAGGATATTCAAAACAGGGCGATTTCCTATGCACAGCTGGATGCGGCAACCTATCAGGCCATGGATACCACATTTGAGCGGGATCGGCGGCTTATCAACTGCGTGTTGGAGGGAGACCAGAATGGGGTGCTGGAAGCCTTGGCGCTGCAATCCGCCTCAGGCGCTTTGGACGGAAGAAATACGCTGATGCTGGAAAAACGGCGGCTGCTGGGGCTGGTCAATCAGATGACGGCGGAGATCACCAGTGGCGGAGATGCGGATTTTCTCTCAGAGCTGGATGCCTTTCGGAAGATCATGGATGCACCGGCAGCGGAACAGCTGTCTGCCACCTTCCGTTCTGTGGCGCTGGGCCTCTGCGGCTATTTTTCTCATGTGCAGGAGGATCTGGGGGCCAGCCGGGCCCTGCGGATCGCAGACTATGTGGATCGCCACTATGCAGACCCGGATCTCAGCATTGATGCGCTGTCGGCCATGTTCAAGATCAGCCCTTCCTATCTGTCCAGAATCTTCAAGCGGGAGAAGAACACCGGCGTCCTTCCCTATTTGCAGCATAAAAGGATCACCCAGTCCATGGTGCTGCTGAGCAATACCAACTTGAGGATTCGGGAGATTGCCCGACAGGTGGGGTATCTCAGCGACCAGACCTTTGCGCGCACATTTAAGAGCATAACAGGAAGCACCCCTTCGGCGTATCGAGAGAGCAGAAAGCGAGGTTCAGAAACTGACGGGTAGCCGTCAGTTTCTGCCGGTTTACAGAATTACCGATTGTCCAATATACTGGAATTGTATATTGATGATATGACAGGAGGTATTTTTGTGAAGTGTAAAAAGACCCTTGCAGTTCTGATCTGTGCGGCCATAGCTGCATCCCTGTGTGCCTGCGGCGGAGATGCCGGCACGGCACCCGGTGCGGAGACCACTGCTGCTTCCGCAGCATCTTTGGCGCCGGAGACCACTGCAAACGTAGAGGAGACCGTTCCGGCGGAGGCAATCTCAGCAGAGAGTCTCGAAGAAGGATCCGTGCAGGAGGAAGCACCCCGGGCCGTGATCGCCTACCCGCTTTCCGGCGATGATCTGACCATTACCATGTCCTTTGACATGCCCGGCGGTGTTGGAACCCGCTTTACAGATTTCAACGAGCATCCGATTTTTCAGGAAGTAGAAAACCGTACCGGCGTTCATGTGGAGTTTGTCTCCGCTGGGGGCATGGGGGATGCTGAGGCGCTGACCCTTTGGGCAGCGTCGGGGACCCTGCCGGATCTGATCCCCAATGCGGCAGCCAACTATCCCGGGGGCGGTGAGGTGGCCGTGGCGGATGATATTCTGATGGATGTGTCAGCGTATCTGGAATATGCCCCGGATTATGACTACTACCGCACTCGTACCCCGGAGGACGAGCAGGACTCCCTGACAGACAGCGGCTATGTGGTGGAGCTGACCTCCTTCTTCAGCGAGGATCTGGGCCCCTCTACCGGCCCCATGATCCGGCAGGATTGGCTGGATGCGCTGAAGCTGGATACGCCTGTGACCTATGATGACTGGCATGATGTACTGACGGCTTTCAAGGAAGCCTATGATCCGGCCTATACATTCCTGCTGCCCAACACGATATCGGCCCAGAACAACTACTTTGCCTCCGGCTTTGGGGTGCTGAGCTATACGGCCAATGCCCGGGGCCGTGTAACGGATCCCTTCTATCAGGTGGATGGAACCGTGAAATTCTCACTATTGGAGGACGAATTCCGGGACTATATTGCGCTGCTGAATCAGTGGTATGAAGAGGGCCTTATCAGCCGGGACTTTGTCAGCTGCGAGGCGGATACCAATGGCCCGGATCTGGCAGGGTATGTGACCTCCGGGGAAACCGGCATCTGGTTTGGCGATGTGAGCCAGATGCAGTTCTATGATGACAGCGCAACGGATGCGGGCTTCCACTGCGTGGCCATTACCGATCCTGTGCAGAAGGCGGGCGATGTGACCCACTTCGACTCTGACCGGACGGGCCTTACCAGCTACTCTGTGGCGGCTACCTGTGAAAATCCTGAAACGGTAATGGAGTGGGTGAACTACTGGTTTACAGACGAGGGTGTTCTTCTCGCCAACTACGGCGTGGAGGGAGAGAGCTATACCATGGATGAAAACGGTAAGCCGCAGTATACGGAGCTGATGACCGCAAATCCCAATGGCGATACCTTCAAGACCTGCCAGCTGCTCTATACCATGATCATGGTTCCCACGGTGGTAGATACCAGCGCCTCCTTCGGTCTTTACAGTGATGCCCAGCTGGAGGCCCAGAAAATCTGGTCCAGCAACATTGATGATGCCTATGTGCTGCCGGAGATCACCATGACAGAGGATGAAAATAACGAGCTCAGCTCCATTTATTCCGATTTATCCACGATGATCTCGGAAAAGCTGATTCGGTTTATCATTGGCGATGAGTCCATGGACAACTGGTCTGCCTTTGTAACAGAAATGGAAGACATGAACGCCCAGCGCTGTGTAGAAATCTATCAGACAGCACTGGATCGGTATCTGTCTCGCTAATGAGTCCCGGGGCTCTGCGGCGCAGAGCCCCTACCCTGCTAAGTTAGGAGCTGAATCCCATGACAAACCGATATGCCGCCATGCTGTCTCCTGTACAGGTTGGCAATGTACTGATGAAAAACCGCCTGCTGTCCTCGGCGGCGACCCCGCATTTTATTCAAGGAACGGAGACATTTCCTACAGAAAAATGGATCACGCTGATGGCAAACCGGGCCAGAAATGGGGCCGCGGTGATCCATATCAATCATTTGGAGCACCCCCACCCCATGAAGCCGGATCTCCATCTGGTGGATATGACACCAGCGCATTTTTCCACCTTGGATGTTGGAGATCCCTCTACCCACAACTATATCTGCCAGATGATTGATGCCATTCGGCTCTATGGCTCCGTGGCCATGACCAGCCCCATGGGACTCCAGCTGCGGCCCCATATGGACGAGCCCTTTGTACCAAAGCCCGGCGAGGGCGGACCGGGCTCCAAGCCGGTCTGCGATGATCTCAGCAAAAGAGATATGCAGATGCACATCGACTCTGTGGTGGAGGAGGCAAAGCTTCTCCAAAAGCTGGGCTTTGAGATGTTTTCTCTCCACAATGCCTATCGGAACGGCCCGGTGAGCCAGCTGCTCTCTCCCCTGTGCAACCACAGATCCGATGAGTACGGCGGCTCTGTAAAGAACCGGGCCCGGCTGCTGCTGGAGATCTTTGATGCACTGAAGCAGACCCTTGGGCGGGATTTTCCGCTGGAATGTCTGGTCAGCGGGACGGAGAAGGGCGGCATTACCATTCAGGATACCATAGAGCTTTCACGGCTGGCGGAGGGGAAGATCGACCTGCTGACCATAAGGCAGGGAGAGCAGGATCCCCAGCATCCCATTGGTTTTACGTCTACCCGCACAAATCCCTGCCCCAATCTGGAAGCAGCTGCTGCTGTAAAGGCGGATGTCAAAGCCAGAGGCGGAAAACTGCTGATCGGCGTATCTGCGGGATTGCAGGATCCGGCTCTGTGTGACAGAATCATTGCGCAGGGGCAGGCAGACGTACTGAGTATGGCCCGGGCCTTTATCTGCGACAGCGAATATGGGCAGAAGCTCTATGCAGGCCGGGGGGAGGATGTGCGCCCCTGCATCCGCTGCAATAAGTGCCATGTGCCCAATGATACGGACAAATTCCGCTCCTATTGCTCCGTCAACCCGGAGATCGGCTTGGAGGATAAGCTGGAACGGCTGTTTCCCAAGGCGTCCAGCCCCAAAAAGCTGGTAGTCGTAGGGGGCGGCCCGGCGGGAATGGTGTCGGCGGTGACGGCGGCCCGGCTGGGCCATCAGGTGACACTGCTGGAGCAGGGAGACCGGCTGGGTGGACAACTGCTCCATGCGGACTATGCGGATTTCAAGTGGCCTCTGGAGGATTACAAGAACTATCTGATCCGGCAGCTCTATCAGACCGGCGTGAAGGTTCGGCTGAATACGGCGGCAACGCCGGAACTGGTAAAATCCATGGAGGCCGATGCAGTATTCGTGGCCATTGGGCCGGAGTTTAAGCGCCCCGATTTGCCCGGAGCGGATGGAGACAACGTAAAGGTGCCCATGGAGGTCTTTGGACATGCGGAGGAGCTTCCGAAAAAGATCCTGATCGTAGGCGGCAGTGAGACTGCCGTGGAGACCGGGATGTATCTGGCCCGGCAGGGAAAGCAGGTAAAGCTCCTGTCACGGCAGCGAATGCTGGCAGGAGATGCGCCCCATGCCCACTACATCTCCATGCTGGAGGATGCCTATCAGCATCAGACAGGCTTTGCCTATGAAACGGAGGTAAAAGCCTACGTGGAGATCCGGGCAGATGGCGTTGTCTATGTAGATAAGGATGGGCAGACCCGGAAGGCAGAAGCGCCGGTGGTGGTTTGCGCCACCGGCACAGCGCCCCGGCATCGGGAGGCCATGGCCTTTTATGGCACAGCACCGCTGGTGCGGTTCCTTGGGGACTGCAATCGAGCGGGGGATGTGCACAAGGCGGTTACTGCCGGCTGGAGTGCGGCAAAAATGCTCTGATCAACGGGAAATAAATCAGCTGTGGGAAATGGTATCCCACAGCTGATTTGCTTTGTGGTATTGTGCTTTGATACCTTGACAACGAAAAGTAACTACCGTAGAATAATAAATAAAAGGGTCGTTTCACTGAGCGCCTGAAGCTTAAAAACGTGTGGGCGCAAGGTCGGTACAGGCCCCTATTTTGGCTGATGGAGGAATAGCATGGAGCAATACTTTGAGGAATACATGTCCCGCAGTGTTCTAATTCGAAATCTGTCTATGCCGCCGGAATCGCAGTGCAGCGATGCGGCTCGGTTTTACCGGCAGTTTGTGGAGAACTATATCAGTATTAAAGGCCTGCTGCAGGAAAATCGGGCAATGCTGGATCGCAAAGTATATGCGCCGTTAAAACGGATCCCGGATATCAGCGAAGAAACGGCGGCAGAGCTGATGGATTTTTCAGACAAGCTGGCTGACACACGGACGCTGGAAATGGTGGATGTTCGGCTGGGATGGGTCATTGCGGATCAACTGATGCCATTTTATGTCAGGCTGCTTCAGCATGACGATAGCGTATCCAATCTGGAAAAGTACATCCACTGCTTGTACCGCCGTCAGGTGCTGGCCTATAACGTGGGTCAGACCTGTGACCGGGGTAAGATTACGGAGCCGATTTGTCAGCCGTATTGGGATTGCATTGAGGACAGCATGGAAAAAGCAAGACCCTATCTGGAGGATATTTCTGTATTCGCGACGCTTTCCCAGCAGACCCAGAATGAGCTTTTGACCATGGAATTGTTCAGTGCGACAGCCTACGAGCGGCTATATTATGACGAAAAGCTGATCCGAAAGCAGATTGCCTGCTATCAGCGGCATATTCAGCGGTTGTCAGATCCGGCATTTCAGAAAGTGGCGCCCTCTGAGGACATAGAGTTTGATATCTTTTCCGGGTATGCCTATCTGATGCAGATACAGGAGTTCCTGTACTGGGTCGATGCACCGGAGGATATCCTTCAAATATTGAACCAGGCGGCGACATATACGGTGGCCTATATCCATAAGTACCCGGATAACCATCGGGTGGATCTGCAATATGCGCAGTCCTCTCAGCAAATCGTGGAGTTTTATCTTGGCAAATCCAGCTTGGAAGATATGCTGGAATTTTATCGCCGATGGACAGATGCGCGGGATAACCATAGCTACGACTATATGAGCATGGATGCGAATCTGCTCCCCTTCTTTACGGTCCTTTGGATGTGCCGGGCGCATCCGGAACGAATCGATGCATGCAGGGAATATCTTTTGGAGGCCCAGCGCCATTCTTTTGAATATATCTGTTCGGCACGGGATCAGGGAGCCTATCACACGCTGCAACGGTTTGCGAGCTATATTATGGCAGATTATGTGGAGCTGGAGGGCGGGATCTCGTTCCGGGATTACTATGAGATGCTCCTTGTGACAACGCAGCCTGCACTCTATGTCCACTGCTATATGACGGCACAGATCTCAAGACTGATTTTGAGCGCTCTGTATGAGACAAAGCCGGAGCTGCTGATCGGCACACTGGGCTGCGAGACGGTAGAGGACGTTCATAAGGCAATCGATAAGATCCATGAGTTCCTGTATTCCTGCTGTATTTTCCACGATATTGGGAAGATGTTCTTTTTGGACACCATTAATCTCTATAACAGGATGCTGTTCCCGGGAGAATTTGAGATTATCAAGATCCACCCGGTGCTGGGGCATGAGGTGCTTCAGCGGCAAAAGTCTACGCGCGCCTATGCGGAAGCGGCATTGTACCATCACAAATGGTACGATGACAAAGGCGGCTACCCAAATGATGTCTCCTACAGTGGTGTGGAGAACGCAATCCTCTACCAGATCATCATCTGTGCGGACTGCACAGATGCGGCAACGGATTCTGTGGGCAGGACCTACAGTGCCGGGAAAAGCGTACAGGATATGGTGGCGGATATGCGGGTTAATGCGGGCCGGATGTTCAACCCGGATCTGGTGGCACTGTTTGATCAGCAAAAGCTGGTAGATGAAGTGGACGATCTGGTGACCAATCGCCGGGAGAAAATCTACTACCGGGTGTTCCGTCTGGCGGAGCGGGCAGCCATGGAGGAAAATTCGGAAGCCAATTTATAACGCTGCGGATACGGGAATTGTGCATACAAAGGAGCACCTATGTCACAATGATATAGGTGCTCTTTCTTTGTGGTGGGCATGCCATTGCTGCGGCCGGCATAGCTTTGAGCTACAGGACGGGTTTTTGCGGCGGACTGTGTTATAATGATGATTGCAAAGGGGCGAAAAATGGATCAAAAAATACCGGAACGGGCAGCCATGGAGCGGGCGCTGCGGACCGTGCTGACAGCACATGGGCTTTTACGGCCACGCTATGCGGTGGTGCTTCCGGTGCTGTATTCGGCACAGGGGCCGGAGCTGCTGATCGAGGTGCGGGGCGCAGGTATTTCACAGCCGAGTGATCCCTGCTTCCCCGGGGGAAAGATAGAGCCGGGGGAGACGCCGGCGGCAGCGGCCAGCCGTGAGCTGGCGGAAGAACTGGGGATCCTTGCATCGCCGGAGTGCTTTCTGGGACAGCTGCCTACCGTAAATACATATCTTGGAAGTCAAACGGATCTGTTTGTGTGTATCCTTCCCGGTGATGCGGCGGATGCAGCACGGCCCAATCCCGCAGAGGTGGCAGAGCTGCTGCGGGTGCCGCTTTCCTGCTTCTTGGAAGCGCCCGATGCTGCCAGCTATCCGGTAAAGGGCCACACCATTTGGGGAATGACCGCTGGTGCGATTCGGCATTTCTGCCGGGCGTGGAGGGCGGCGGAGGCATTGCTGGAACGGCAGGGACTAATTTGACATGCAAAATCCCGTCTGATCCGGTTGGGTCGGACGGGATTTTTGAGTGAAACTGGATATAAAGGAATAAAAAGATGGCAAATGATAGGGGCGTCAATTATTGATATATCAATCCGCAACTTTTTATAGGTGCGGCACTCTTGTAAAGTTTACCGGCCCCATGCTATATTGAGCTTAGAACGGGCGGTCTGACCAACCAGCCTGCAGACGGCATACTTGGCTCCGCTACAGGCGACTGCGGCAATGTGCGGAGCGGGGATGCACGACAATATAAGAAGGAGGAAAACAAATGAAAAAGATCCTTGCGTTCATTCTGACGATCTCCATGCTGTGTGCCATGAGCGCCTGCGGCGCAGGCACATCCTCTGCACCAGCGAGCAGTCAGCCGGAGGCTACGACTGCACCTGCGGAGGAAACGCAGTCTGCCCCGGAGGCGCCTTCGCAAGAGCCGACAGAGGCTCCCTCCGCAGAGGAACCGGCTTCGGCAGAAGACGTGACGCCGGAACCCGCCAATCAAATTGAATATCCGCTGGAAGAGTCGTACACCTTTACGATGACGGCCACCCTGCGAAATAATGTTTTGCAGGTACTGGGGGATGACGACTTTTCCGTGACCTCGGCATACCGGGGCTTGGAAGCGGCCACCGGATGCAGCATTGACTTTAATATGCTGGGTGAGGCTACCGCAGAGGAAAAGACCAATATTATGCTGGCTTCCGGGGACATGACCGACTTTTATACTGGCCTTGGCAGCTATGGCAACAATCTCACCGGCGCAATCCATGACGGTATCCTGTTCGACATGGCGCCCATGCTGGAGGAATATGCACCGGACTATAAGGCATTGCTGGACAGCGATGCAGAGCTGGCAGCCAGCGCCACCAATCCCGATGGCACCATCAGTATGTTTGTCAGTCAGGCAGCCGATGTGGTGGAAAAGGGCATCCTGATCCGTCAGGACTGGCTGGATAAGCTGGGACTGGAGGCACCCACCAATCGGGAAGCGCTGGAGGATATTCTCCATCAGTTCCAGTCGGAGATGGGCGCATCTATGCCGATCCTCATGAACTTTGGACTGGAGACCGGCCTCAGCGGCTCCTTCAATGTGTCCTATGCGGGTATGCGCAGCATGGATTATCAGCTGACAGAACCCAACGGCAAGGAGGTCGTGGCCTGCTTTGCCTCTGAAAACTTCATTGAATATCTTGTGTATCTGAACCACCTGTATAACGATGGCCTGATTACCGATGACTTTATGAGCACCGGACGGGAATACGGCAACTGGGAATCCTCCTACTATTCCGGCAAGTGCGGCGTATGGTCCGACGGCTTCCGGGAGCTGGATCCCGCCAACCGCAGCAATGCGGATGACCCGAACTATATGGTTTCGCCGATTGCACTGACCGATTATGACTGCCATGTGGCAGAGCGTTCCACCGCCTCTATGAACGGCATGCTGTTCCTGACCACTGCCTGCGAAAAGCCGGAGCTGGCCATGGAAATGATCAACTATTGCTACACCACCGATGGCCGCCACAATGGCCTTTACGGCATGGAGGGCGAAGGCTATACCCTGACCGATGACGGAAAGGTTCAGCTTACAGAGAATTTGACCAACAACCCCAACTGGTCCCTGAACAATGCACTGCTTTGGTATGGTGCGGCGCAGTGGATGCCCACTTGCACGGATATGGAGTACTATGAGCTGATCGGTGCCAAGGAGTCCATTGACGGCATTAAGTACTGGACAGACAACGGCGGCGACAAGGCCATGAAGCTGCCTGCAGGCGTCAGCCTGTCCGCCGAGGCCAACACAGAGTTTAACAATCTGGCCAGTGATGTACTGACCCTGTTCTCCGAAGGTGCAGTCCGGGTAGTGACCGGCGCACTGGATGAAGCAGGCTACCGGGCGCTGATTGAGGATGCAAACGGTATGGGCCTTGCCCGTATGACGGAGCTGTATCAGGAAGCTTATGACGCTTATCTGGCAGGTTAAGCTTTAGAATCAAAAACTCCCCAGTGCCGCAGCACTGGGGAGTTTTTGTACCAGTTCGGTATTCCTTTAGAAGAGTGACGCACAAATAAACGTCTCCTTATCGGGGCTGGGGGGGCAACTAAGCTCCGCATGGTCTTCTCCAGAACGGAAATATCGATGGGCTTGGAGATGTGTGCATCCATGCCGGAGTCGATGCTTTGCTGTACATCCTCGGAGAAGGCATTGACGGTCATTGCAACAATGGGAATGGTTTGACCAAGGGGGTTCTTACTGCGGCGGATGGCCATGGCGGCCCCGTAACCGGTCGTTTTCGGCATCTGCACATCCATATGTGGCTCGGAAAAATGGTCGTGGTTGATCGTAAAGCACCCTTGAAGCTGATGCGGACGCCCACCTACATTCGCTGTGTATGTAATCACATATTCCGATTGCTGAGAGAGCACATGCTTTAGGTTTGATAGCTTGGTGGCTTCTAAAAAGTGCTGCCGATCGTCTGCATCAATAATGGCAGAGGCATAGTGCTGGATGCAATGGGTGTAGTCGTTGCTGTCCCTACTCCAACTGGTGGGGCAAATCGTATCGCTCAGAGAGAACTGTTCCTCCTGCACGGTGACAAGATTTACATCAATCAAAAAGATGTAATCATCACTAATGCCCTGCAGAATAGAAGTGACACGCTGCATATCTACCTGCTCTCGATCTGCCACTGCCTTTTTATGGTCAAGGTAGATCAGCTGTGCGCACAGCCAGATCACAGCGATGCCCAAAGGGATGATGGCAACCCGCTGATCCCGGTTTGCGCCGTTGATCATCTTTCAGGTAGCCACGGAAGAAAACAGCTGCAGCAGCGACCAGTCGGAGCCCCGCACCGGTATGATCTTTTCGGCGGAGGTGCCGCTGTTGCCGGTGTAAGAAAAGCTGGTGTTGGTCTGCGTACAAATGGCATCCTGCACGGTACGGTACAGGGCGGCGGCACTTTCCGGCATGGCCGTGGCATTACGAAGTGCTTCTGTTAGATCAGAACTGGCGGCAGCAGATTACCAAGGCCCAGGTTCAGGGCAACGCCCTTGAGCGTATGGGCCGCATGAAAGGCATCTACTGCGCTTTGCGTGCCCATGGCGGCAGAAAGCGTTGCCATGCTGCTATCCTTGGGAAATAAGTGGAGAAATTTAATGACCAGAACATCCATTTGGAAGCGGCCCACTACATCTTTGCAGTCTCCACCCACGACTTCATAAAATTCCTGAATTGTCATATTGAAAGCTCCTCTCGAAACAGTACAGCGCAGTTCTTCTCCTGCTTTGCCTGATATAGCGCAATATCAGCCATGTGGATGATACCGGATATCTTACCGTAGGCGTAGGCACCGCCGGCACTGGCGGTGATGCGGAGATCCGGCTGCTCGGGGATTTGTACAGTGGAAACTGTGTGAATTATTTTTTCCAGCTTTTCCTCCAGAATGTAGGAGGGAAGGTTGTGGAACAGCAGGAAAAACTCGTCTCCGCCGTAACGAATCAGTTTATCGTTGCTGCGAACGGCGGAACGAATGGCCTGCGCGATCCGATAGAGGGCTGCATCGCCGGCAATATGGCCGAAAGTGTCATTGACCTGCTTGAAGTTGTCGATATCGATCATGGCGAAGGCGTATTCGCCCACCAGATTCTTCAGCCGGTCATCGTAGTAGCGGCGATTGTAGACTTTTGTGGTGGAGTCAATGTAGACCTGCCGGTTCCGCACCAGCAGCTGATTGATGACACTTTCCTCCGCACCACTGCCCACCATGTCGCTGAAATGGATGGGATTGACGCATTCCAGAGAGTAGGGATGCCCATCTACCTCAATACAGGTGGCGATAATATAGTACACCTCGTTGCCTACGGCTTCTACTTTGCTGACGGGCTTGTGCGTACGGATGGTTTCCAGTGAAATGCAGCGGTCACAGCGCTTTGCTTTCTCCCAGACGGAGTAGCAGTGCCGACTGCTCTCCAGCGTATGCCCGCCGATGCCATTGGAGACCTGCATACAAATGGAAGGATCTACCAGACGAACGGTTTCAAAGATGTTCCGGTAACGCTGGAACACCATGCCCAGCTGAGCTCCGGCAATCCGCATGACATTGTCCTCGCAGGTGTACACCGGGGGAACCTCATCTTCATCATCGGTGAATTCCATGGAGATATCGTGATAATTGGCAAGGCGGCTGTATTCCGCCTCGATGTCCTGAATCTTTCCCAGCAGGGATTTGCACTTGCCGGGCTCCGTGTTGGACCATGTGATCAAAATGGCAATTTTACACCATCGGAGCTGGCCGCTGAGAACCAGCTGGGCTTCCAGCTCGATATACTGCTCGTCAATGGGAAGCGCATTGAGCCGGTCTTCTATGGTGTGCACAAGATCGCTGCTGGCTACAGAGAGAAACTCGCTGCTGGTAAGGGGATCGTGGATCACAGAGGGAAGCCCGGTCTGTGCTACAATGCCGTGGTAAAGGGTCAGTACAGAGGGCTTTGCGGTGTATTCAAACCAAAGCTCATCGCTGAGATCACAGAAGAAGTTCTGACGGCTGTAGGCATCCTCAAGCTGCTGGGTCATGCGGGCTGTACTCAGATCATGGCTTTTATAGAGGTTCTCCACAGCCCTTTGCGCCGTATATTGGCTCTGTACAACACTGGAGGGCAGTTTTGCTTCTTCTTTGATTTTTCCGGCAATGTCATCCAGGCAATCCAGCAAGATCGGGTTAAACGTACCGCACTTGCCGTTGTGGATCATAGCCATGGCGGTTTCCTGAGAATAGGCCTCTTTATAGCAGTGCTTGCTGACCAGTGCGTCATAGACATCGGCCACGGAGACGACCTGAGCGGCAATGGGGATCTCCTCCCCTCGGAGACCGTCTGGATAGCCCTGACCGTCCCAGCGTTCGTGGTGCCAGCGGCAGATTTCAATGGCATATTTGACAAGCCGTTCATCCTGATAAATTGGCAGAGTAGAGATCATATTTGCGCCCAGCAGAGGATGGCGCTTGATGTTATCAAATTCCTCCGGCGTCAGCGCAGAGTGCTTTGTGAGAATACTTTCGGGAATCAGGAGCTTGCCGATATCGTGCAGACCCGCTGCGGTGCAGATAGTCTCGATATCATCATGATTCAGCGGGTATTGATCTGTCTTTATCAGCAGCCGCTGCAGCAGAAGCTCCGTCAAATGGCAGACATTGGACATGTGGGTGCCGCTTTCGCCGTTGCGGAATTCCACGGCATAGCCAAGGATGGAGACCAGAACGGTATTGTTCTTTCCCTGCTGATCAAACTGATCGGCCACAACGCTCATAAGCTGCTGCTTCTTTGTTTGCAGCAAAATGGCATTGATGATACGCTGACGGACAACGCTGGAGATATAGGGACGGCTGATGTAGTCAGAGACACCAAGTCGGAAGGCACGATCGATATAGGCGCTGTTGGTTTCGGCGGAGATGATGATGGTAGGGATGGTATCGATCCAGTGCTTGCGGTTCATTTCGTCCAGAACCTCAAAGCTGTCCATTTCCGGCATGACCAGATCCAGAAGCAGTGCGGCAATGCGGCCCTGATAGGATTCCAGCGCGGCAATGGCCTCTTTGCCGTCGGATACTTCGATGATCTCAAAGTCATGTTCCAGCATATTGACAAGGATCGCCCGGTTTAGCTCCGAGTCATCCGCAATGAGCAATTTCTTGTGGTTCATAAATCGATCTCCTCCGCTATGATACTCCTATACAATTTAATCATACGTTTTCTAAGGATGAAAGTCAATGTTTTTGACGAAAATACCGTTTTCAGGGGAAGAAGAAAAAACAAATGGAGGGTTCAGAGCGGAATTGTTTGCAATATGATCTTGTACTGCGGTTTTTGAGAATTGCGGAACCGGGAGACGCTGCGGTACAATAGAAGCAATCCAAAAGGATAATGTGCGGACGCAGATGAGCGTCTGCGCCGGATCGGATGCAAGATGGCCGCAGAGCTTCTGCGGCAAACGGAATGGATAAGGAGATGATTTCATGAACAAATCCGCCCTCTCTGCGGAGGAATTGGTGGGCATCTGGGAAGAGCGCCGGGAAGTCAAAAATCTCATGGGCCGCTATGCAGTCAGCTTCCTGCTGAAGCGGGAAAAGGATATGTTTGCGGACTTCTGGAGCGGCCGTGAGGATGTGTCCATGGGCATGAACAACGGCTGGTATGTGGGCCGTGAGGCCATTGCCGAATGGTTCTCAGCCATCCATAGCGCTACAGAGAAAAAGGCCGCACTGCTGAAGGCGGATCTGCCGGACAAGCTTGGGAACAAGACGGCGGCAGAGATTTACGGAATTGGAGATTTTGACGTCAAGCCTCTGGGAACGCCGGTGATCGAGCTGGCAGATGACCTTCAGACTGCAAAGGGAATGTGGTACTCACAGGGCTCCAAAGCAGATGTCACAGAATCCGGCCCGGTATCCTATTGGACCTTTGGCGTATTCTGTGTGGACTTTATTCTGGAAAATGGCGCATGGAAAATCTGGCATCTTCAGTATCTGGAGGATGTAAAGTGCCTCTGCGGGCAGAGCTGGGCAGAGCCGTCCAAGCCATTTCCGGAGCTGGAAGCATATGCGGAGCTGAAGGATGAGAAGCTGCCGGAGCCTACGGTCAAGGCGGCCCTCTATACGCCCTACAGCCCCAACCGGCCAATGGCAAGGCTGCCGAAGCTGCCGGAACCCTATAAAACCTTTGCTGAAACCTTCAGCTATGGCTATGAAAAGGAGGCGTGACCATGAATACCAAGGTGTTTTCCGATGATGAGCAGGTCCGCCGTGTCTGGGACATGGAAGAGGTCAAGGATCTGATGGCACGCCGTGCCTACCTTTATATGCAGGATCTTCGCAGGGAGGAGATCGAGACCCTTTGGGTGCAGAAGCCCGAAAACAAAAAGACTGCGGTCTTCGGCTCTAACTGGGGCTTCTATACGGGGCTTGACAATATTTCGAGCTGGTATGTGGGGGAGCATGGAAACCTGCGTCAGACCCAGCTGGATGCCGTTTCTGCCCATGACCCGGCGGTGAAAAACTGCCCGGAGAATTTGGGATATGGAGCAATGCTCTGTTCGCCCCTTTCCACCGCACTGGTGGAGATCGCCGGGGACGGAAAGACGGCTCAGGGCCTGTGGTACTCCATCGGTCAGCGGACAGAGCCCAACGGCGATGGGACAGCCAGCGCACACTGGGTCTGCGGCAAGATCGGAGCGGACTTTATGAAGGAGGACGGAGTCTGGAAGATCTGGCGGCTGACCGAGGCACCGGACATCATTGTGACGCCCGGAGAGGCCGTGGCAGATCAGCCTGTATTTTGGGAGAAGGGGGCCAATCTCATGGAGAACCTCTTTGGCTCGCCCACGGTTCCCATGACAGCCCACGATCCCACCTATAACTGGAGCGACAGCTTCCCGCCTGCTCCGGAACCCTACTATACCTATGCCGATGAGATGGGAAATTGCCCCCAAGGCGTACACAATGAATGGAGGCCCTACTGATGAAAACACACCTTTCTCTTTCGCAGCGCATCCATAATGCGGTAGGCTCTCAGCAGGCCGAAAACATCCACGCACGCCACAGCTACCTCCACGGCAAATCCTTTGCCAAGGAGGAGTGGGGCAAGATCTGGTCCCGTCGAGAGGACTGCTCATGGGCCCATGCATTTGGCCGTTGGAGAGGCTTCGAAAACGTCTGGTATGGCTCTGTAACCTGCTATGATGCAGCCTGCTTCCAGCGCTTTACCCAGATTTATGAGATCTATCCACAGGTGGGCGGTATGGATCCCCGGCCGCTCAGTGAGGTGTCCTGCCATACGCTGGTAACGGATATCATTGAGGTGGCCGATGACGGACAGTCTGCAAGAGCGTATTTCCTGACCCCCGGTCTCATCTATTCGACCCTGAACGGCAACCAGAAAAAGCGCTGTGCCTACCTGTGGGAGCGCTATGGTGCGGACTTTGTATTTGAAGACGGCCAATGGCTGTTCCTCCATGAGCAGGTCTGCCCGGATATTTTCGGCAATCTGGACGATGTCAACTGGGCCCACAGCAAGTATGAGATGCTGAAGAATCCGCCGCCTCCCCCTGAGGGTGGTATGCCCCCCAGAAAGGATCAGCGGCTTCAGAATCCCGGCCCGCTGCATTTTGACTGGACACCCATTCAGCCGGTACAGGATACGGTGCCATGGCCCGTCCCCTATGCCACGCTGGATGACAATAATACCTATACAAAATCCAAATAAACATATAGGAAGGATCCGCATTGGAAACGGTGCGGATCCTTTTGCAGTGGCAGCTATGGGAAGCTGCAGCCTGCACTTGTGCGGCTGCAGTTTTTTGTGCTATACTGAAATGGAAAAAGACAGAAGGGGTGCGGCCCATGGAACTCAAGCAACTGCAATATTTTCGGAAAGCGGCAAAGACTAAGAGTATCTCAGCGGCGGCGGAAGCACTGTATATTACGCAGCCTGCGCTGAGCCGCTGTATTAAGCGTTTGGAAGAAGAGGTGGGCGCTTCTTTGCTGCAACGGACATCCAGTGGGGTGGAGTTGACCGCTGCTGGGGCTGCACTGATGGCAGAATTGGATCAGGTGTTTGAGCACTTGGAGCATGGGCTGTCCAGTGCTCGGCTGATTGGAAATCAGCAGCTTCCGACTCTGAATGTGGTCTACTGTTTTGAGGAATTTGACACCGGAATCATTTATCAGCTGCACAGCGCCTTCCCGGATGTCAGGACCAGCGTTGACATTCTGCCGCCGGATCAGGCATATCGGGAACTGCTGGCAGGGAAGGTGGACTTTGCGGTACTGCCCCAGGTGCCGGAGCACCCCGGAATTCGCTTCCGGCGGCTGGGCGCGGAAGAAATGATGCTGTCGTTTCCGGAGGGACACCCGCTGTCCGGTCGAGCCTTTGTATTGCTGGAAGAGCTGGATGGACTGGATGTAGTATGCAATGAAGTGGGCTTTGACTGGAACAGCATTCAGCGCATCTGTGAAGAGCATGGCATCTCCATGAACCTGAAATTTTCCAGTAATAGTCACCAAACGGTAGGCCGGCTCCACAACATGATGCAGTCGGCACTGTTTGTACCCATTGGCTCTGTGGCAGAGTTTCGGGATTCCGGACGGAATCGGGAATTGCCAGCTAGAGTTGTACCGCAGGTATTTCGGCGTAACATTGTGGTGGCATGGCCAGAGCAGAAACGGCTGACCACTGCGGAGAAATACTTTATGGAGCTGCTTCAGCGATCCAATCGGCAGATCCAGCAGAAAACGCAGGAGTTCTGTATGGAGGTATTTGGAAGGGGCAGCTGAGCCAATTAACCCATGGTAGGATAAAATGTGCGCTAGGGAACTGTGTGAAAAAAGGAGCGATATTACATGAGTGTAATGTCGCTCCTTTTTTCAGCATTTCCACTGGGCTGAGATGTCTGTTATACTCGTCTTATCCAAAGCGACACCGTAGAAAGGATGAGTGATATGAGTTTAGAAGGCAAGTACATGATTGCATTTACCAAGGGGATGGATGTAGAGGAATACGAAGGCCCCGGCTCCGTTGTGGAGCATGAGATGGAGCTGCACATATCGGCTCCCGGAGTAATTGAGGGAACTTTGGCTGGAAGAGGCGGCGGCAGTCGGCAATTTACTGGGACACTGGTGGGAAACCGTTTCGAGTTTACAGTACAGGGCGGACATGGGCCGCAGTCCGGGGCACTCGGTGGCCCTGGTGGTCCCGGTGGTCCCGGTGGTCCTGGTGGTCCCGGTGGTCCTGGTGGTCCCGGTGGTCCCGGCGGTCCCGGGCATCACGGCCCTCCCAAAGACGCCAAGCCCTTCTTTATGACTTATGCGGGCACGATTGCGGAAGATGGAACCGTAGAGGGAACCATGACCTGTACCGGCCGTTATGAGCATCCTACAGTGGATAAAATGACCGGACACCGGCTGTAAGGAGCGTGGATCATGAAAACTGTAACGGCGGAGTACTTAGTCAGCCGGTGGGAAGATCGCCACAGGGTGCAAAACCTGATGGGAATTTACTCGCAGCATCATCTGGTCAAACGGGAGGGTGAGATCTTTACAGCGCTGTGGAGTGAGGCGCAGGACGTGTGTCTGGCCACCAATGACGGTTATTATGTGGGTCGGGAGGCGGTGGAAGCCTGCTATGCGGCGATGCATCAGCGAAATGTGTTGACCAATCGGCTGCTGCGAGCCTGCTTCCCGGAAAAGGTAGCGGGTAAGTCCGAAGAAGGAACCTATGGTATGGGCACCATGAACTATTTCCCCTTGGATACTCCCGTGATCGAGGTAGCCGAGGATGGGAAAACAGCCAAGGGAATCTGGACGCTTCGAAACACATATGCACTACTGACTGCCGGAGGGCCGGAGGCCTACTGGCAGTGGGCGTGGGTGGCTGCGGACTTTATCAAGGAGCAGGGGGACTGGAAGATATGGCACCTCCAATATCTCAATGATGTGCATGGAAAAGCAGGACAGCCGCTACATGAGCCGTACACGCCTTATCCGGAGATGCCAGAGTTTACGGAAATGCGTTCGTTTTCCATGCCGGAGCCTACGGTAAAAACCTGTGTTCACCCAATGTATACGGTGGATCGCCCCTTCCAGCAGCCGCCCAGAATACCGGAACCCTATGCACATTTTGAAGAAACTTTCAGCTATGGCTGGCAGGAAAAGGAGTGAGCGCTATGCAGTATACGGAATATGAGCAGGCGGTGCGCCTTTGGGATACGGAGCAGGTCAAGGATTTGCTGGCACGCCGAGCCTATTATCTCTCGGGAGATCGCAGGGCGGAAGAATTGCAGGACCTGTGGGTGCAGGATTATTACCATCGCAAGACTGCCTCACTGGGCAGCAACTGGGGCTTCTATACCGGCATGGCGGAAATCCGAAAGTTCTATGTGGAAACGCGGAAGCAGCAGCTGTGGCAGAGGGCGGAGGAAAACGGTACGGCTCCGGGTACGGGGGATACCGTGTATCATACGCTGAATACGGGCCATATCCAGATCGCCGGGGATGGCCGGACAGCACGAGCGCTGTTCTATGACATGAGTCTGGATGCTAGACGGCAAAAAGACCGAACCACAAAGGCTTATGTAAATCTTGGCCCTGTGGCAGTAGACTGCATCAAAGAGAATGGTACATGGAAGATCTGGCATCTGTTTTACGGATATGACCACTGCTTGCCTGTGGCAGGAGACTACTCTGCGGTGCCGGTGAACTATGCGCCGGGGACGCACCCCTACGAGGCGGGGTTTGGAACGCCTACGGTGGCCATGAAGACCTACAACCCGGATTTTGGTTGGTGCAGTGACTTTGTGTGGTACCCAAAGCCCTATGGCACATTCCAAGCCCTGAGAAGCTATGGCCCTGAGGGACATCCGGACTTCAAGGAGGATGCATGATGGAAAACCTGACGTTACAGCAGCGGCTTCATAACGCATTTGGCGTTCAGGCTGTGGAAAATATTAAAACGGAGCATGCATATCTCCATGCGGCATCGCATTCTTTTGAAGAGTGGGATACCCTTTGGAGCCGTTCCGACGATATCACGTGGGCCCATGGGTTCGGACGGATGGTAGGATGGGACGAGGTGTGGTATGGTTCGGTCTGGGGATATGATGCAGACGTATTGAATCTGTACTTGCAGCTTCTGGATAAGTACCCCGAGGTAAATGGAAAGGATCCCCGTGCCTGCGGCTTGGGCGGCCTGCATTCGCTGGCTTCTGGTGTTGTGGAAGTGGCGCAAGATGGTAAGTCGGCCAGAAGCCTGTTTTTGACCCCGGGATCTATGGCCAGTGCCCATAGCCCACGGGGAAAGCGTGCAGGCAACATGCTGTGGGAGCGATACGGCTCGGATTTTGTCTACGACGAGACCGCAGGAAAATGGCTCTACTTCCATGAGCATGTGTGCCCGGATTTCGGTTTTAGCTATGATACCAATGACTGGGCACATAGTCAGCTGGCAGCAGAGCGTGGCGGCCCCGGTGGAGGCCCCGGCGGCCCCGGTGGAGGCCCCGGCGGCCCCGGTGGAGGTCCCGGCGGCCCCGGTGGAGGCCCCGGCGGCCCCGGAAAAGCGCAGGCAGGGGACTCCGGAAGGATTCCTGCATGCATTGCCCGCAGACCGAAGAAAGATCCCCCGCGTACAGATAAGGAAAAACTCCATTGGCAGTGGTCACTGACCCAGCCTGTGCAGGCATCGGTCAGCTGGCCGGTTCCCTATGATACGCTGGATGATGAAAATTCTTATGCACCCGGACACAACGATCCGTTTAAGAATCTGGAACAGAATCAGGCACGTTTTATGGGCTGAGAAAGGAGAAGCAGGAGATGAAACAAAGAAAAAATATTTTGGCAGGGACACTTCTGCTGGCGATACTGACGGGGCTACTTGGGGGCTGTGGCAATGAAACTACTGAGAGCGGCACATCGGAGGCAATGGGATCGTCTGTGCAGTCTCAGCAGGCGCAGGAAGAGGGAACTCAGGGTGCTGCAGAACAGTCGGAAGTAGCGGAAATGATAAAAACAGAGGAATCGTCCGAGGTGGATTCCGTATCTGAGCCGGAAGCCGGGGGAGCTGCTGTAACACTGCCTTTGACAGAAGAGCCTGCAATGCTGACCTACTGGACCACAGTTTCACCCATGTATGCAGATGCCATTACCAGTCTGGACGACTGCCTCCTTTGGAATCAGATGATGGAGGATACCGGTGTGCGGGTGGAGGGCATTCTGGTCAATGCCCAGTCTGGTGCGGAGCAGTTTGCGCTGATGGTTGCCAGCGGAGAATATTATGATCTGCTGGATAGCCCCGGTGCCAACTATACCACGGGTCTGGCGGGGGCACTGGATGACGATGTGCTGGTAGATCTTACTGATATTGTCGACACGCTGATGCCCAACTACAAGGCTATTATCGGCAGCAATGAAGAATACAGTAAGGGAACACGGATTGACGATGGACGCATTGGCATGATTTACGGCCTTAACAATGTGGACTATAAGCCCACAGAGGGGCCGGTGATTCGCCAGGACTGGCTGGATGCGCTGGGCTTGGATACCCCCAAAACCTATGACCAGCTCCACGATGTTCTGGAAGCGTTCCGGGATCAGTATGGGGCATCCATGTGGATTCCATATAGCGGGTCGCCGCTGGGCAACTACCTTGGCGCGGGCTATGGAATTGCAACTACATACCTTACCCATATGTCCGGGCGGGAGCCGTTTTTCCAAGTGGATGGAACCGTAAAGTTTGGGCCAATGGAGGATAGCTATTATGACTACCTGACCATGCTGCATCAGTGGTATGAGGAAGGGCTGATCTGGAATGATTTTGTGAGCTACACCGAGCGGTTCAATCAGCCGCCGGATGGAGGCATCACCAGCGGACAGTTTGGCGTGTGGTTCAGCAGCTATCAGAATTTTCCGGTTTGGACAGCTTCGGCAGAAGATCCTAATTTCCATATTGTGGCCTTCTCGGATCCTGTACAGCAGGAGGGAGATGAAAACCACTTAAGAGCGGAGAACTTCCTTGTTACAAACGGCGGCGTGGGTATTTCCACCAGCTGCCAGAATGTTGAATTGGCTGCAAAGCTGATCGACTACTGGTTCTCCGATGAAGGCCGTTATTTCCTGACCTTCGGCATCGAAGGAACCACTTATGAGTTGGATGAAAACGGATATCCCCAGTATACAGATCTGATCCTCAACAATCCTGACGGACTGTCACAGGCGGCAGCCAAGGCGCTGTATTTGGGCGATTTTGGGTTCCATACAGTAGATCATGATGATTATATCTATTTGGATACAGGGCTGACCGATGATCAGACGGAAGCACCGGATATCTGGACTGCCACCTCGGATAATTCCTATGGGATCCCCAATGTGGTATCCATGACGGTAGAGGAGTCCACAGAGAATGCCTCCCTGCTGTCAGATATCGGAACCTATGTTTCTACTTGGACACTGCAAGCAATCACTGGTGATCAGAAACTGACCGAAGAGACCTTTGCGGAATTCCGCGCAACGCTGGAGAATCAGCTGCACATAGATCAGTGCATTGCTAATAAGCAGGCGGCGCTGGACCGTTATAATCTCAGATAAGCTATATAGTACCGCACCATTTACATAAAGTGGTGCGGTACATGTGCATACCGGGACGGGTCGGGCGTGAAAATTACATAGAATGCGGATTGCATACTTGCCATTCTCAAAGATAGGATGTATACTTTATAAATACAGGACGTAGCCGGTTGCAGCGGAAAATATGTCGAAAACGATTGCTAGATTAAGAAAAAATGTTTTTTATTAACATATATTAATGACTTCTGGAAATAATGTGGTAAAATAGATAGCGGCAAGGGTGCAGGCGTAGCCGCTGTTTTCTATGTGCCATGTTTGGAGGGGTCAAAATGCAATTTAACCCGGCAGCATTCTTGGAGGGAAAGCTGCAAACCGAGGATAAAGCCCTGATCGCTGAGGCAATCCGCCTGATGAATTGGTGCCACTATAAACGGGGAGATCTGATCGTAAAAGAAGGCAATCCCGTTGCCGATTATCGGTTTTTAGCGTCAGAGGGGGTTGTCCGCTGCATCTACCATACTGCGGCAGGCAAGGAAATTACGGAATGCATTGTATCAAAGCCTGGCAGTTGCCTGATGCCCAGTGCGGTGCTGAGCGCACCGTCCCCGGTTGACATGGAGGCGCTGACCGATGTGGATATCGTGTCGTTTCCGATTCAGGCCGTGGCAGAGCTGAAATTGAAATATCCCCAGATCCTGAGAATGGAAAATCAGGTCTTGACTGAGTGCTGGCGGGAACAATGGGAGCTAAAGCGCATTCGCTATGAATATAACACGCTGGAGCGTTACCGTTGGTTTTGCAAAAAATATCCGGGCGCATCAGGAAAGCTCAAGAATAAGCATATTGCATCCTTCCTGGATATGACACCGCCAACCTTGAGCAACGTTCGGCGTCAATTGGCTGAGGAGCTTGCCGAGGAAGAATAACCAGTGCTGCGGAGAAAGCAGCCCAATATAGATGATCATCGCCATTTTCCCAGTGAGGAACCTCGGCGTTGGATCTGCGATCCATAACCATAACCGCATCGAACCCGCCGCAGAGCTGCTTCTGAGGCGGGTTCGGTGTTTTTTTAGAGAAAAATCCAGCTGCCCATCTCACAGGGCAGCTGGATTTGATTTCATAGAGCTTCCGTTAATCATCATACCCCTGGGGGTTGTTTTTCTGCCAGTTCCAGGAGTGAGCGCACATATCCTCCAGGGTATATTTGGCCTCCCAGCCCAAAAGCTTCTTTGCTTTTTCGGCGCTGGCAAAGCAGGTGGCGATATCGCCGGGGCGGCGTGCGGTGATCTCCAGCGGAATTTTGACGCCGCTGGCCTTTTCAAAGGCATGCACCACATCCAGAACGCTGCTGCCCTTGCCGGTACCTAGATTGATGGGCTCTGCGCCGGTGTGCTTCATCGCATAGTCCACGGCCTTTACGTGGCCCAAGGCGAGATCTACCACGTGGAGATAATCCCGGACGCCGGTACCGTCGGGCGTGGGGTAGTCGTTTCCGTATACGCTCAGATGATCCCGCTTGCCGATGGCGACCTGTGTGATATAGGGCATCAGATTGTTGGGAATACCGTTGGGGGCTTCCCCGATCAGACCCGAGGGATGGGCACCAATGGGGTTAAAGTACCGGAGCAGCACAGCGGAGAGCTTGTCATCCGCCTTGCAGGCATCCATCAGGATCTGCTCGATCATCAGCTTGGTGGTGCCGTAGGGATTAGTGGCTGTTCCGGTGGGCATATCCTCGGTGAAAGGCGCAACGTTGTTTTCGCCGTAAACGGTGGCAGAGGAAGAGAATACGATTGCTTTGCAGCCGAATTCCTCCATGACCTCCAGCGTTGTGAGGGCGGTATCCAGATTGTTGCGGTAATACTTGATGGGAAGCCGTGTGCTTTCGGGAACACACTTATAACCGGCAAAATGGATCACAGCGTCAATATGATTCTCCTGAAACAGCTTACGCATGGCGTCTTTGTCTGCGGCATCGATCTGGTAAAATTTCGGCCTTTTTTCTGCCAATGTTTCAATTCGATCCAAAACCTTGGGGCTGGCGTTGGAAAGGTCGTCAGCAATGATGACATCATATCCGGCGTGAAGCATCTCCACAGCCGTGTGGGAGCCGATAAATCCAGCTCCGCCTGTTAAAAGAACAGACATGAAACATTCTCCTTTGTAGACATAGAATGATAAAAACAGTATAGCACAACGAGGAAAGAAAGAAAAGGAAAAACGGATATTTTTTACAACGCCGATCGTTCATACTTAGGGAGGAGCCTCAAGATGAAGCTGTGGGTATTGAAAAAAGAATGTATGATGATATTGATTTTGGATACCAACGGCGTGCTGCCAACGAAAATGCAAAGAGACCTGATGCTGTGCAGAAGCCTGACATTGCCTGCGGATTACCTGCTGATGGGGCCGGTGCAATTGGGTAAGTGCCCGATCTTCTGGTGCATAGAGCCGGAGGGAAAACGAATTTCCGGAGATATGCAGGCCGCTGCGGCATTTTGCGCCTGCCTTGCCGCTGCCGGATATGGTGCGGCTTTGACAGTGTCAGACGGGTACCGGAGCTTTTCTCTACAGCAGTCTGATGTTCGGCAGTGGCGGGCCCATGGGCTGAGTCAGAGCCATCTTGCCTGGCTGCTGAGCGTGGATCAGTCCTGCTTGGGGGCCTCTACGATCAGTGAAGGAATGCGGCTGCGGAAATCCTCGCCGTCCTTGGGGTCACCGTAAACCCGAACCAGCATAGGGGTATCCTGACTGAGGCTGAACAGCCCCAGAATGCTCTTTCCGTCGATGGTATATCGGCCGGATACCACATCGATATCCACCGGGGTCAAGCTGGCGGCGGTGACGAATTCCTTTACGTCGTTGATGGAATGCATGGAAATGTAAAACTCTGTCATGAATAGCCTCCTGAATTGGGTATGTACTTCTTTTCGATTATCCGATATAATAAAACAATAGGATCCCGCCTATGGCGGAATTACAGCTAGAGTATACCACAAAAACAAAAACATGCAAAGGTGAATTGCCATGAAGTTTGCCATCTACACCTTGGGATGCAAGGTCAACCAATACGAATCGCAGGCGCTGGAAAAAGATCTGATCGCCCGGGGCTATACCCCGGGACGGTTTGACGAGGCCTGTGACTTTTATATCGTCAATACCTGCACGGTCACTGCGGTCAGTGATAAAAAGTCCCGGAATGCACTGCGACGGGCCAGAAAGCTGAACCCGGAAGCGGTGATCGGCGTCTGCGGCTGCTATGCGCAGGTGCATCCGGAGGATATGGAAAAGCTTGAGGTAGATGTGGTGGGGGGCACCGGAGATCGAAACAGCTTTATTGATCGCATGGAGCAATTCCGGCAGGATCACCGGCATACGGTTCAGGTGGACAACGCATTCCGCCGCAAGGACTTTGAGGTGCTGGAGCCCGGGGGACTGGGAGAGCGCACAAGAGCCATGCTGAAGGTGGAGGATGGCTGCGTCAACTTCTGCACATACTGCATCATTCCCTATGCCCGTGGGGCCATCCGTTCTCTGCCGCTGGATACGGCGGTGCGGCAGGTAAGGGAACTACGGCAGCAGGGCTACCGGGAAGTAGTGGTCACCGGCATTGAGATCTCATCTTGGGGCGCTGATCTCAAAAACGGTCAAAAACCCCAGGACCTGATCCGAGCCATCTGCGAGGCGGTGCCGGATATGCGGGTGCGGCTTGGCTCTCTGGAGCCAAGAACGGTGGATCCGGATTTTTGCGCAGCCCTGAAAAACTGCGAAAATCTCTGTCCGCAGTTTCATCTGTCCCTGCAAAGCGGCTGTGATGAGACCCTGCGGCGTATGCATCGGAAATATTCCACGGAGCGGTATTTGAAGAGCTGCCGCCTGCTCCGGGAGACCTTCCCGGACTGTGCCATTACCACGGACCTGATCGTTGGCTTCCCGCAGGAGACGGAGGAGGAGTTTACGGCAACGCTGGAATTCCTTCGGAAAGCGGATTTCGCAGCCATGCACATCTTCCCCTATTCCCGCAGAACCGGGACCCCGGCGGCGGACATGCCGGGACAGATCCCGCAGGCGGAGAAGGAGCAGCGGGCTGCCCGGGCGGCGGAAGTAGAGGCGGAGCTTCGTCAACACTATCAGGGGGGCTTCCTTGGGAAATGTCTTCCGGTGCTCTTTGAGCAGCAGGATGGTCAGGGCCGCTGGACTGGCCATACGCCAAACTATATTCTGGTGGCGGTGGAGTCGGAGCGGGACCTCCACAATGAGATCCTGCCGGTGAAGATCACCGGGCAGGAGGCCCATGGACTGATTGGGGCAATTGAAGCATAAAAACAACAGCGTACCGGAAGCCTATGCTCCAGTACGCTGTTTTTGTGATTTCAGGAGGTGCCGGGAATGTGCAGTGCGATCCAGTGGATCAGCTCGGTAAATACCTCGTCCTTATTGGTCTCGTTGTGCATCTCATGCCGTCCGCCGGGATACAGCCGCAGGGTCACATCGGAGAGCTGGGCCTGACGGAGCAGCTGGTAGACGGCGGTAACGCCCTTGCCGTAGTTGCCCACAGGGTCACAGTCACCGGAGTAGAGATAGACGGGCAGATCCTTGGGAATGCGGCTTGCCCAGTCGCTGGTGTTCACATGGGTATAAGCGGTGAGCATATCCCGATAGGCGGACACTGTAAAGGAAAAATTGCATTTTTCGTCAGCGGCATATTTTTCCCAGACCTCCGGATCACGGCTGAGCCATGCGTTGCCGGAGGTGGCATCGGGTATTTTCTTGCAATAGGAGCCCATGCTGCACTTGACCATGAACTTGGAGACATACCGGGGGCCTCGGAGCCGTGCCAGCAGTCCGGCCAGACGCCGCCCAAAGGGCATCAGGGGGCTTGGCCCACCGGTGCCGCTGATGATCAGGCCGTCAATGGTTTCCGGGTGCAGTTCTGCATACCATCTGGCATAGAAGCTGCCCATGCTGTGTCCCAGCAGAAAATAGGGGATCCCGGGAAACTTCTCATGCCCCAGCGTATTCATGGTGTAGAGATCCCGGAGCACATACTGGTAGCCGTTCTTCTCGGCCATAAAGCCGTAGTCCTTGGGATTGCTGGTTTCTCCATGGCCCAGATGGTCATTGCCGCATACTGCGATCCCGGCCTCGGAGAGCACCGTGAACATAGGCTCGTAGCGGCAGATATATTCGCACATACCGTGGCTCAATTGAACCACAGCACGGATGGGCTGTACCGTCGGCGTATAGAAAAAGGCGGCAACCTGTGTTTTTCCGTCTGCGGACTGAAAATGTGCGGATTCCCGGATAAAAGCCGGCATAAGAATCCCTCCTCATGTGTTGGTAAGGCTAGTATACACGGAAAATGGAAAAGGTGCAATATGGAGCCTTACAGGTTGCTGGCTGCCGTGTAGCCGGTGAACATGGCGTGACGGATGGTGCCGTGAGTGGTCTGCCCATGGGCCCGATCTCCATCGGCACCGCCGGGGCCGCCCTGCAGGGTTTCAAAGGACAGAAGGCAGGCATCTCCGGCCACATAGAATTCCGGCGTTTTTCCGGCGAAGGCGTAGCTCTCGTCTACCAGACCATCTCGGCCGGCGGAGACCACAATGCTGTCGAAGGCCAATGTGCCGGATTCGGTGCGCAGCGGCTCCTTTGGGCCATCCGGAGCCGCTGCGGGGCCGGGCATGGGCGGCATATCATCGGGATTGCCCATGGGCATCATCATGGGCTCGGGCGCACCGTAGGTGATGGTGTAGGAAAGAGTGCCGTTTCCAATGGCGTCTGTCTGGCAGTTTGTAAGGATCGTCAGCCCCTCACGGCTTTTCAGCAGTTCCTCAAAGGCCCCCTTACTGTGGGCGTTGTAGTCGTGGCCGGCCTGACGGTTCCGGGTGAGCATGGTGACGGTATGGCCGTGATCCAGCAGATAGAAGGCCGTATCAACGGCGGTCATAGCACCGCCCACAATGGCTACATGTCGGCCCAGCTCTGCCTCATGGCCGAATACATCCATGGGGGTCCAGACCTTTACGCCGGATTCTACGGGGATGGGAGCAGCCTTGGGGCGTGCGCCGCAGGCGGCAATGACCGCATCATAGCCCGCTACCATCTCCGGCGTTGCGGTGACCCCCAGCTCCACCTGTACATCAGCCTTTCCGAGCTGACGGACGAGATATTCTTTGAAGTCGTGAAGGGACCATTTGCAGGGCAGATAGTCGGCGTGGCGGAGCTGGCCGCCCAGAGAATCCGACTGCTCAAAGAGTGTGACCTGATGCCCACGCTGGGCGGCAGTAATGGCGGCCTCCATGCCGGCAGGGCCGCCGCCGATGACGGCGACCTTTTTGACTGCTCTGGGAGCGGAGAACATATGGGGCCAAACCTCCTGAAGGCCAATCTTGGGGTTAACGGCACAGTAGGCCTGATGACAGTTGTCGCAGTGAATACAGGGAACTACGTCTTCGCCACGGCCCTCCAGCAGCTTGATCCCATACTCCTCATCACAAATAAAGGCTCTGGCCATGGCCACCAGATCGGTTTTGCCCTCTGCGATAAACTGCTCAATGAGGCCCAGATCCTGAAAACCGCCCACAGGTGCGCAGAGCCCCTTGATTCCGGCGGCCTTGAAGGCGGCGGCGTATTCCAGATTGGTGGGGTTCTCCTTGGGGGAAGTATAATGGCTGGCATGGGTCATATCGCCGGTCCATGCACGAATCTGGAAAATGTCTACCAGCCCCTCACAGAGCTTGCAATAGTGGAGAAAATCCTCTTTTGTGTAGCCGCCTTCGGGAAATTCCCGGCCGGAGATCTGGATCTCAATGGGGAAATCCTGACCGCAGACCCGCTTGATTTCCCGGAACAGCTCCAGCGTCAGCCGTGCACGGTTCTCGAAGCTGCCGCCGTATTCATCCTTCCGCTGATTAAATACCGGAGAAAGCGATTTCGCAAGAATAGAGGCGTCGTAGCTCATGTAGATATTTACCATATCAAAGCCAATGGATTGGAGCTGATGACATCGCTGGGCAAACCGGGAAATAAAATCATGGATTTCGTCTTTGGTCATTCCGGGCAGAGGCTTGCCGTCTCGGCCAAGAATACATTCCGGTCCGCCACGAAGCACCGATTCCGGGATCACGGACATGTCATAGATATCGGAAATAGCCTTGTTTGCAGGAACGTAGATCATGGTGGAGGCAGAGGCCACGGAGCCATGTGCATGGATCCGGTCGATCATTCGGCGGAAGCAGCGCTTCACATGGCGATCCTCCATGTTAAAGTCGCTGGTGAACATCTGGTGTGGGTCACAGTCCCGGAACATACCCGGGGCACAGGTGACAATGGCGGCGCCGTTTTTCGCAAGGGATGCTGCAAAATTGATGGTCTGCTCCGTGGGCCAAGTCTGTGGGCCCTGAATTCCCTCCGGGATGCATTTGGAGTTGATGAGACGGTTTTTCAGCACCAGATTTCCAACCTTGACGGGGAAAAGAATGTGCGCATAGCGGTGATTCATAAAATCTGTCCTTTCTGCTGATTGTTTTGTGTTCTAATGAATCTATCATACCTGCTTTGTGCAGGGGATGCAATTGGGGATATGTGTGGTGGGACACCGATTTGTGCTTTCCATCCGGGCTTTTTTTGAAAATGCAGAGGGAATCGGTGGATTTTTTTATGGGATATGATATACTTAATGATAGATTTGGGTGACAGGGGGACACGCTATGGACGACCAACAGAAAAAGAAGGATACACTGTTTGAAATCCACCGGGAGAATATCTACTTCCGGTGGGGATTGACTGCGTTTATCGTTGTGGTTGCCTGCATTATTGCGGCGCAGTTTATCACCAAAATGCCGGCCTTTTTCGGCTATGTAAAGGCGTTTCTCCGGACGCTGTCGCCGGTGCTCTATGGGCTTGGCATTGCGTATCTGCTGCATCCCATTGAGGATCGAATCCGGAAACTTTTAGAGCCTCAGCTATGCAAGCTCCTGCCCGCCAAAAAGGCCGCAGGCATGGCAAAGGCCGTTGGGATCCTTGCATCCCTGGTTCTGGCGGTGCTGGTGGTGTGGGCGCTGATCGCTATGGTGCTGCCCCAGCTGCTGGAGAGCATCACCACGATCATCGGGAACTTTCCCTCCTACTATAATACCCTCAGTAAGTGGATTCAGGAATTTATCAACGGCAGTATTGCCGAGGATGTTACGCAGGGGATCATGGATCAGGTTTACAGTTACTTAAACAGCTTCCTGACCGAAACGGTATTGCCTAAGATGCAGGCGATTCTGGCAAGCCTGACCACTGGCGTGATGAATATTGCAAAATCCATGCTGAATCTGATCATCGGCGTCATTATCTCCATCTACCTGCTGTCCGGAAAGGACAAGTTTCTGGCTCAGGCCAAAAAGCTATGCTATGCGGTGCTGGGGCAGAAAAAGGGCGGCTATGTCTGCAATGTCTGCACCTTTGCCAACCGGGTGTTTGGCGGGTTTATTGGCGGCAAGATCATCGATTCTCTGATTATCGGCGTGCTGTGCTTCGTGGGACTTCGCATTCTTGATATGCCCTATACCATGCTGATCTCCATCATCGTAGGTGTTACCAATATCATTCCCTTCTTTGGCCCCTATCTGGGTGCGATCCCCTCAGCACTGCTGCTGCTGGTAATCGATCCCATGGAATGCCTGTACTTTGTAATTTTTGTTATTATACTTCAGCAGATCGATGGAAATATCATCGGCCCTGCAATTCTTGGAGACGCTACAGGTCTGGACAGCATCTGGGTGGTGGTATCCCTGCTGGTGTTCGGCAGCCTGTTTGGGGTCCTCGGCATGGTCATTGCGGTGCCGCTGTTTGCGGTGATCTACAAGATCATCTCGGAGCTGGTAAACTTCCTGCTGAAGAAGCGGGAGCTTTCTACCAAAACTTCGGACTATACCAACTGGAATTACCCGCCTCGGAAAGACTTCCAGAAATGGAATCCAACCTCCAAGCGTCAGAAGAAGCGGGCCGCAAAAAAGCATCAACGGATTTCTGCGAAAAGTGCGCCCGGAGACGCAGACGAGGCAGAAGCCACAGAGGACGAAGAGAAAGAAACGTGAATTTTTCCGTTCCCGTCGATTTTTTCTGTTGAGATAAGCAGGGTAATGTTGTATAATAGCGGATGACAGATCCGTCTGCCATCCGTTATCCCAAATTATTTTTACGGAGGTAATTAACATGTTTGATACTCTGGTTGAAAAGCTGAAGAAGGATCCCAAGACCATCGTGTTCACCGAGGGCCCTGACGCTCGTATTCTGGAAGCCACTGCCCGCATTAAGGCAGAGGGCATCATGAAGGTTGTTCTGGTTGGCAACGTAGCCGAGGTCGAGGCTGCTGCCAAGAAGGGCGGCTTTGATATCGAGGGCGTAGAGATCATCGATCCTGAGACCTATGCTGAGATGGACGCCATGGTTGAGAAGATGGTTGAGCTGCGTAAGGGCAAGATGACCCCTGAGCAGTGCAAGGCCAATCTGCTGAAGGGCAACTACTTCGGCACCATGCTGGTTAAGATGGGCAAGGCTGACTGCCTGCTGGGCGGCGCTACCTACTCCACCGCCGATACCGTTCGTCCCGCACTGCAGCTCATTAAGACCAAGCCCGGCAACTCCATCGTGTCCTCCTGCTTCATCATGGTTCGTGATAAGGCAGACGGCACTCAGGAAAAGCTGGCGATGGGCGACTGCGCCATCAACATTCATCCCACCGAGGACAACCTGGTTGAGATCGCACAGGAGACCGCAAAGTGCGCTGAGACCTTCGGCATTGATCCCAAGGTCGCTTTCCTGAGCTTCTCCACCAAGGGCTCTGCAAAGGACGATGAGGTCACCAAGGTTCAGAATGCGGTTGCCAAGGCCAAGGAAGTTATGACCGTTCCCGTGGACGGCGAGATGCAGTTTGATGCTGCCGTTGCTCCCGAGGTTGGCCAGCTGAAGTTCCCCGGCTCTCCGGTTGCAGGTCAGGCAAACACCTTCATCTTCCCCGACGTTACCGCTGGCAACATCGGCTATAAAATCGCAGCTCGTCTGGGCGGCTTCGCTGCTTACGGCCCCATCCTGCTGGGCCTGAATGCCCCCATCAACGATCTGAGCCGTGGCTGCAACGCAGATGAGGTCTACAAGATGGCCATCATCACCGCTGGTCTGGCATAAGCATCGGCGATTTATCCTTGTACATATCCTGGCCCCGCCGCAGGAATGCGGCGGGGCTGTATTCTTCATTGGAGGGCTTTTGATTTGATGGAGCATCCTGATTCCTTTGCTGTTCGTGTAGAACATCTTACCCCCGGCGAAGTCATGCAGTCCATGCGGCGCATGATGCGGAAGACCTATCTGATCCTTTGGGCCGCAGTTTATGCGGTGGTTTTGGTGGTGGCTCTGGTGCAGCGGCATTTCTCGGTCTTTACATGGGTGTGCCCCGCAGTGATCCTGATCCTGTTGGCGCTGGCCTATGAATTTTCCGGCAGAAAGAACTTTGGCCCCATGAAGTATGATGAGGCCGTGCTGGACTATGTGATCTCTCCGGAGGGGTATTCTCTGACGGTGGGTGGACAGACGGCAGAATTTTCGTGGCAGCAGGCCAAGCTGCGGCATAGCCGCAGTGATTTCCTGCTGTATTCCGATAAGAAAAATTGCTCTGTGCTGCCAAAGCGCTGCCTTACCCCGGAGCAGACCCAAAAGCTTCAGACCTGGGCCAAAGCATAATATTCCTATCAATATTGTATACTTTATACAGAATTGACAGCCCGGCCAGAGAAAAGATTGGATTCCAAGATTTTCTCTGCCGGGTTATAATATATGCATCATGTAGATGTGCAAAGGGGTATGGGCATGGAAAAAAAGGCCATTGGAGCTGCCTTGCGGGCCAGCCTGCCGGTAATGGCCGGATATATTGTTTTAGGCATGGGATTTGGCGTGCTGCTGGCAGACAAGGGCTACAGCTGGCTGTGGGCGCTTTTGATGTCGGCTACGATCTATGCCGGTTCTATGCAGTATGCTGCGCTGGATCTTATCTCTGGCGGAGCGAGCCTCATTACCTGCGGGCTGATGACGCTGATGATCAATGCACGGCATTTCTTTTATGGGCTCAGCATGCTGGACAAGTATCAGGATGCCGGGAAGAAAAAGCCCTATCTGATCTTTGCACTGACGGACGAGACCTATTCGCTGGTGTGTTCCCCGGCGCCTGAGGGTGTCAACACAACAGATTATTACTTCTGGGTGTCACTGCTGGATCAGCTGTATTGGATTCTCGGCAGCGTGCTGGGAGGACTTCTTGGGCCGATCCTGCCCTTTGACTCCACGGGAATGGATTTTGCTATGACGGCACTGTTTGTGGTGATCTTTGTGGAGCAGTGGCAGTCGGCAAAGAGCCATGTTCCGGCACTGCTGGGGCTGGGAATCTCTGTGGCCTGCCTGTTGCTGCTGGGACCAACGAATTTTGTGATCCCGTCTATGATTTTGGTCACGCTGGCCCTTGCTGCGTGCAGAGGTGTTCTGGAGGTGCGGCCTGAATGAAGTACACACTGATTCAAATCCTTATGATGGCGGCCATTACGGCACTTTTGCGGTTTTTGCCCTTTCTGGTCTTCCCCGGGGGACGAAAGCGGCCGCAGATCATTACCTATCTTGGGACGGTGCTTCCCTATGGTGTTATGGCGATGCTGGTGATCTACTGCCTCAAGGGTGTTTCGCTGATCCCATGGCCCCATGGCATTCCGGAGCTGTTGGCAGTTGCAGCTGTGGTGGGACTGCACCTGTGGAAAAAGAATACGCTGCTGAGCATCTTCGGCGGTACGGCTTTTTATATGCTGCTGGTGCAGGTGGTGTTTGCGTAAAAAATAATGGTTCTACCCCAACTATTGACGTAGAACCCAAAGACCATTACAAACGAAGGACTCGTACAGGTCGGATACTACAGCATCCTAGACCGATACGAGTCCTTGCACTTATGCGATTGAACCGCCGTGTACCGAACGGTACGCACGGTGGTGTGAGAGGTCGGCTAGGAAACTAGCCTCCTACTCGATTATTACAGGGGCCGCTGGGCCAGCAGAATGATACCGCCGTTTTGCGGGATCTCCCGCAGTACGGCAAAGCCGTTCTTTTTCCAGAAGTGGGTAGATTGGGGGTTGCCCTTGTCAATGCCCAGCTGAATGGCAGAAAAGCCGGAACGATGTAGCGCAGCTGACAGCTCGGAAATGATCCGGGTGCCTTCTCCTTGTCCCTGCAAAGCGGAATTGGTCATAAAGAAGCCGATGAATGCAATGTCCGGCGTGGGATATCCGTCGATGAGATCCATCACCGCCGCCAGCCGATCTCCTTGAAAGAAGCCCAGATAATACTTGTCCGGCATGGTCTTTCCCGGCGGCAAAGCCGTCATATCCTGACGGATCAGTGCGGCAGAGGGGGCGGCACCGGCACCGCAGTACCGATAAAACAGCGGGTTTCCCTCCATTACGTTCAGAATGGCGGGAATATCTGCCTCGGTCAGCCTGCGGACGGTGTACCGGGCAGAAAGCTCTGAAATGGACAGTGACATGAAGCAGCTCCTTTCTGAAGGAGAAGCGACGGAATGAGCGAGAGACGGCGCCAAAACGCCGTCGCGAACGATAACGCCGTCGCGAACGATATGGAGTCCGCGATAAAGAGCACCAAGGCGAAGCCCAGCAAAGCGGGTTCGGCTTGGAAAGGAGGAGCGACGGAATGAGCGAGATGCGGCGCAAAAACGCCGTCGCGAGCGATATGGAGTCCGCGACGACGTGGTGGTGCTGGTAGCCGGGCTCGAACCGGCACGCCTTTGAGGGGCGAGGGATTTTAAGTCCCTTGTGTCTGCCAATTTCACCATACCAGCATTGCTACTATTTTACCCAGATGCGGGAGATCTGTCAAGGAAAATGTATCATGGAACAGGCAGGGGCGTTGTTTCGGTGGAAAAAACGTGCTATGATAACGGCATTAAATGCAAGGGAATGCTGATTTATGATGAAACGCTCCGTAATAGGAATACTTGCCCATGTGGACGCAGGAAAAACCACACTGTCTGAGGCCATGCTCTATACGGCCGGATCACTTCGGGTGCTTGGACGGGTGGATCATGGTGACGCTTTTCTGGACACCTTTTCGCTGGAACGTCAGCGAGGCATTACGATCTTTTCCAAGCAGGCGGTATTGCAGCTGCCGGAGCTGAAGGCTATACTGCTGGATACGCCGGGGCATGTGGATTTTTCGGCAGAGATGGAGCGGACGCTGGATGTTCTGGACTGCGCCATTCTGGTGGTCAGCGGCAGCTCCGGCGTCCAGAGCCATACCCGGACAGTATGGAAGCTGCTGCGGCAGCGGGAAATCCCGGTGTTGCTGTTTGTCAATAAAATGGATCTGCCCGGGACTGATCGGGAGGAAATTCTGCGGGAATTGAAGCAGGATCTCAGCAGCCGGATCTGTGATCTGAGCGGAGAGACGGAAGAGGAGATCGCCCTGTGTGACGAAAACCTGCTGGAACGGTATCTGGAAAACGGAGCCCTTGCAGAGCAGGATATAGTGGCGGCGGTGCAGGCAGGAAAGCTGTTCCCGGTATGGTTTGGCTCGGCGCTAAAGCTTCAGGGGGTATCAGAATTTATGGATGCGCTCCAGCGGTTTGCTCCCCAATGCATCTCTGCACCGGAATTTGCGGCCCGGGTATATAAAATATCCCGAGACGAGCAGGGGCAGCGTATGACCCATCTGAAGGTGACTGGCGGGGTGCTCCATGTTCGGGATACCCTGCCGAATGGAGAAAAGGTGACACAGATCCGGGTCTATTCCGGGGCGAAATTCCAGACAGCAGAGGAACTGCTGCCAGGAGAGGCTGCGGCGGTGCTGGGGCCGGTAGAGACCATGCCGGGCCAGCGGTTGGGTGCAGAAGCCGGACAGGAGGAACCGGCAGCCATGTGCCCGGTATTTACTTATCGGGTGATCCTGCCGGATGGGGCCGACCTGACACGGAGCCTTGCCCAGCTGCGGCAGATGGAGGAAGAGGAGCCCCAGCTGCATGTGACCTTCGATCAGCGCCGACAGGAGATCCGGGTGGAGATCATGGGGCCGGTACAGCTGGAGGTGCTGAAGGAACTGCTGAAGGAACGCTTTCAGCTGGAGGTGGAGTTCGGACAGGGCAGCATTCTCTATCGGGAAACCATACAGAAACCGGTGGAGGGCGTGGGACACTATGAACCCCTGCGGCACTATGCGGAGGTACATCTGCTGCTGGAGCCCGGGGAGCGGGGCAGCGGCTTGGAATTCAGCTCTGACTGCTCGGAGGATCAATTGGATCGCAATTGGCAGCGGCTGATTTTGACCCATCTGGCAGAAAAACAGCATTTGGGAGTCCTCACCGGTTCTCCAATTACGGATATGAAGATCACACTGGTTTCCGGGAAAGCACACGTCAAGCACACCGAGGGCGGTGACTTCCGGCAGGCCACCTACCGGGCCGTGCGGCAGGGACTCATGGAGGCGGAATCTGTGCTGCTGGAACCATGGTATGGCTTCCGGCTGGAGCTCCCACAGGAAAATGTGGGCAGGGCCATGGCGGATTTTCAGCGGATGGGCGCAGAGCTTTCTCTGCCGGAAACATTAGGGGACAATGCTGCTCTGGAGGGCAGTGTGGCAGTTTCCAAAATGGGAGATTATCCACAGGAGATTACGGCCTATACCCACGGCCTTGGGAGACTTTCTCTGCGGGTGCAGGGCTATGCTCCCTGCCCGGATCAGGAGAAGGTCGTAGCAGAGCTTGGATATGATCCGGAAGGGGATGTGGACAACTCTCCGGACAGCGTGTTCTGCGGCCATGGCGCAGGTTATCTGGTGAAGTGGAACGATGTGAAGAACCAGATGCATCTGCCTGCTTACTTGAAGCCGCCAAAGCCGGAGCTGCCGGAGCGGGAGGTTCTGGGCCGCCGGTACAAAGCGCTTGCTGCCACAGATAAAGAGCTGCTGCAAATATTTGAGCGTACCTATGGGCCGCTGCGGCGAGATCGCATGGAGGCCATGAAAACAAGGAAAGCATCGGATACCCCCAAACCCCAGAAGCCCTCCCCGGCGCTGACCGGGCCGGAATATGTATTGGTAGACGGCTATAATATGATTTTTGCGTGGCCCCACCTGAAGGCGCTGGCGCAGCAGAGTCTGGATGCCGCAAGAGATGAACTGGTGGATATTCTGCGGAACTACCAGAGTTATCGGCAGTGTCCGGTTATTCTGGTGTTTGATGCCTACAAGGTCAAGGGAAATCCCGGCTCTGTGGAGCACTATGGGGACTTATCCGTGGTCTACACCAGAGAGGCTCAGACGGCGGACAGCTATATTGAACGGCTGTCCTATGACCTTGGGAAAAAGCATCGGGTGCGGGTAGCCACCTCGGACGGGCTGGAGCAGATCATCATTTTGGGCCATGGAGCGCTGCGGACCCCAGCTTCTGTGTTTTTACAGGAGGTGGAGGATGTGATGGAGAATATTCGGAGCTTTTTGACAGAGTGAAATAAGATCAGGCAGCCGGAGGACGTTCCTCTGACTGCCTGATTTGTTTACATAACGAACCCGCCGCTGACATCCAGAAGTGTGCCGGTAACAAAGCCTGCTTCCGGAGAGGCCAGATACCAGATGGCATCTGCAACATTTTTGGGCGTTCCCAGCAGTTCCAGCGGGGTCTCCTGCCGTAATTCCTCCAATACATCCGGCGCCACATTCTTTACCATATCGGTTTGAATGACACCGGGGGCTACTGCATTGACCCGGATGCCTGATGGCCCCAGCTCTTTGGCCAGCGCTTTGGTCAAGCCGATGACGGCGGCCTTGGAGGTGGAGTAGGCTACCTCGCAGGAGCTTCCGACCCGTCCCCACATGGAGGATACATTGACGATTGCTCCGGATTGCTTTTGCAGCATCCCCGAAAGGGCGGCCTTGCAGCACAGGAACATTCCCGTAACATTGACGTCCATGATCCGACGAAAGGTCTCGGCAGACACCCAGTTGATGGGATTGTAGTCCACGATGCCGGCATTGTTGACCAGAACATCCACCGGGCCGATTTGTGCAAAGGCGCCGGTTACGGCAGCTTCATCGGATATATCGCACTGGAGCCCGATGGCTCCGGTCTCCTGCGACAGAGCCTCTGCCAGTTCCCTGCTCTTCTCATAGAGAAAGTAAACCCGATCGCCTTCCTGTGTAAAGCGCCGGACGGCTGCGGCGCCGATCCCACGGGAGCCGCCGGTGATAACAACGGTTCTCATCGTCCAACGCCCTCCGTTTCGGGGTCAGCAGGCTGCGGCGCTGCCTGTGCGCTGCTGGGCATTTTTGGGGAGCCTTCCGGGAACTCGGCGCCCTTTCCCTTATTCCTTTTTTCTTTTTTGACCTTGCCCGGGAAACCGCCGCCGGGGAAACCGCCGGGGAACCCACCGGGGAATCCGGTGCTTTGCTGGACGGGGGCCTCGTCTTCAACGGCAGCGCCAATGAATTGGGAATTATAGAGGTCGTAATAGAAGCCCTTCTGATCCAGCAGCTGCTGATGGGTACCCTGCTCGATGATGGAGCCATGGTTCATGACCAGAATCAGATCCGCATCCCGGATGGTGGAGAGCCGATGGGCGATCACAAAGCTGGTGCGTCCCTCCATGAGCTTCTGCATGGCTCGCTGGATCAAAACCTCAGTGCGGGTATCTACCGAGGAGGTGGCCTCGTCCAGAATCAGAATGCTGGGATCGGAGAGAAACGCTCTTGCAATGGTCATCAGCTGCTTCTGTCCCTGAGAGATGTTGGTAGCGTCATCGTTGATGACGGTGTCATATCCGTGGGGCAGGGTCTGCACAAAATGATCCACATAGGCCATTTTGGCGGCAGCAACGATTTCTTCCTCTGTGGCTTCCTTACCCTTGAGCACGTTATAGCCGTAGGCGATGTTGTCCCGGATGGTGCCGGAGAACAGCCATACATCCTGAAGCACCATGCCGATTTTACTGCGAAGCTCTTCCCGTGGGATGGAACGGATGTCCTTCCCGTCAATGGAAATACGGCCCCCGTCTACCTCATAAAAACGCATGAGCAGGTTTACCAGCGTGGTTTTTCCGGCGCCGGTGGGGCCGACAATGGCCACCTTTTCACCGGGACGAACCGTCAGGTTCAGATCCTCGATGAGCTTGGTGTCGGGCTTGTAGCTGAAGTCCACATGCTCAAAGGACACCACCTTGGGATCCTCCAGATGCTGAATGGGCTCCATATCCGGAACGGCCTCTTCCTCGTCCAGCAGCTCAAAGACCCGCTCAGCAGAGGCAATGGTAGATTGGATGGTGGAGGCGATGGAGGCGGTCTGGGTAATGGGCATCATCAGCTGCTTGGAGTAGGCAATGATGGCGGTGACATCACCCAGTGTCACGATCATGCCCATCGGGCCGCCGCTGACGATCCACACGCCGCCCAGAATGCAGACGGCCACATAGTTGAGGTTGTTGATAACGGTCATGGCGGGCTGGATCACGCCGGAGATAAATGCAGCTTTGAAGGAGGACTGGAACAGCACCTCGTTTTCCTTTTCGAAGGCATCCATGGCGGCGGCCTGACGGCCAAAGAGCTTTACAACGGTATGACCGGTGTACATTTCCTCAATCTGTCCGTTGAGATTGCCGGTGGAGGCCCACTGGGTGGTGAAGTAGCCCTTGGCCTTGGAGGCGATGACCTTGGTCATCAGGAAGCACAGCACCACCGTGACCAGAGAGATCATGGTCAGCAGCCAGTTCCGGTAGAACATGAAGAACAGAACGCTGACCAGCGTGATGATGGCCGAGATGATCTGGGTCAGGCTCATTTGCAGGGTCATGGAGATGTTTTCTACATCGTTGGACACACGGGAGAGAATATCGCCCCGGGAATGCGCATCAAAATATTTGATGGGCAGCTTCTTCAGCTTGATGTCGATGGCCTTGCGCATGTCATAGACGAGATTCTGGGACACATCGATCATAATGAACTGCTGAATGAGGTTGCAGACCACCGTGAGCGCATAGAGAAGGCCCACGATAATGGCGGCGTGCCGCAGAGCGGCAAAGTCGATGCCGCCGCCGGCAGACTTGCTGCTTACACCGTCGGTGATGATATCCACCATGTCTGCCAGCTTGTTGGGGGCATAGGTGCTGGCTACGGTATATACGATGGTCATCACAAAGGTCAAAAGGATCAGCGGAAGCTGAGGCCTTAACAGCTGGAGCAGCCGGGACATGGTACCCTTGAAGTCGCCTACCTGTTCACTGCTGGAGATAAACCGGCTGCCGGGGCCGCCGGAGAAGCGTTTTTGGCGCTGAAGCTCCAGTTCCCGTTTTTCCTTCTCGATATCTTCGTTTGCCATTTACGCCACCTCCTCTGCACTGAGCTGGCTCAGTACGATTTCCTTGTAGACCTGACAGGATTCCATCAGCTGCTTGTGGGTGCCAATGCCGGCTACCTTGCCCTCGTCCAGAACGATGATCCGGTCTGCGTTCAAAACGGTAGTAACACGCTGGGCAACGATCAGCACGGCGGCATCCCGTGTTTCTTTGCTCAGTGCCTGACGAAGCTTTGCATCGGTCTTAAAGTCCAGAGCGGAGAAGCTGTCATCAAAAATGTACACATCGGGCTTGCGGATGACAGCCCGGGCAATGGCCAGACGCTGGCGCTGACCGCCGGATACGTTGGTGCCGCCCTGAGAAATGGAGGCCTCCAGCCCTGCGGGCATCTGGGATACAAAGTCTTTCCCCTGCGCCACCTCCAGTGCGTGCCACATTTCTTCTTCCGTGGCATCCTCTTTTCCGTATTGGAGGTTGGAGGCGATGGTGCCGTCAAAGAGCAGGGCTTTCTGGGGCACAACACCCAGATGGCTCCGCAGTTCTTCCTGACTGAGATCCCGGACATCAATGCCGTTGATGAGCACCTGACCGCCGGTGGCATCGTAGATCCGGGGGATCAGGTTGATCAGCGTGGTTTTGCCGGAGCCTGTGGAGCCAATGATGGCGGTGGTCTCACCGGGCCGGGTTGTAAAGCTCACATGTTCCAGTACGGGGCGGTCCGCCTCGGGATAGCAGAAGGATACATCCCGGAATTCCAGCCCCTGAAACGGTCCAAGATGAGCTTCCTCCGAAGGATCCAGATCCTTTACGGTGGGATCGTATTCCAAAACCTCGTTGATACGGCCGATGGAGGTCATGGCTCTGGGGATCATATTCATCATCATGGAGGACGCCATTACGCTCATTAGGATCTGGGTCAGGTAGGTGACAAAGGCGTTCATGGAGCCGATGCCCATGCCGCCGTGATCGATGCGGATAGCGCCCATATAGTAGGCGGCCAGTGTGGCGATGTTCATGACCAGAGTGACCATTGGCATCATGGCGGTCATAAGCTTATGGGCATGCACGGCGATTTTCAGCATTTTCTCATTTTCTCTGTCGTAGCGCTTTTCCTCATAGTCCGTGCGAACAAAGGCACGGATGACCCGAATGCCGGAAAGCTTCTCACGGAGCACCTGATTGAGAACATCAACCTGAGTCTGCTGCTTTTTGAACCACGGGTGGGACTTTTTCGTGGTGACGATGACCATCACTGCAATGACCGGCACCACAAACAGCAGGATTACCGACAGCTTGACGTCCTGCCGGAGGCACATGATGATGCCGCCCAGAAGAAGGATCGGCGTGGTGATGATGGTGCGCAGAAGCATCTGCATCATCTGCTGGATCTGGTTGACATCGTTGGTGGTGCGGGTGATCAGGGACGGGGTGCCGAATTTATCCAGATCGGACTGGGAAAAGGACTGTACCTTGGTAAACAGGCCCAGCCGCATATCCCGCCCATAGGCCAGCGAGGCTTTGGTGGAGAAATAGGTAGTGCCCAGCGTGCAGACGCCCACCAGAATGGCCACCAGCAGCATCAGCGCACCGTAGAAAAGAATCTTCCCTACATCACCGGCCATTACGCCGTCATCGATGATCTTTGCGTTCAGCGCCGGAAGATACAGGTCGGAAAGAGACTGGAGGGCGATGAATACGACCGTAAGCAGCACCCACTTCCAGTATGGCTTGATATATCTGAGAAATGTTTTCAATGGGATCACTCCTTGCGTGGGGGTTCCGGACGATCCTCCAGAATGCCCCGGATATTTTGCCCCAGCCGGGACAGCAGGGCGTCCATGTGCTGGAGCTCTTCAGGGCTGAAATTCTGAAAGACCCGGGAGAAATAGCCGTCCACCGCTCGGCGGTCTTCTTCGTCCAGGGCAACGGCGGCTGGGGTGGGGTAAATGCGGGAGATGCGCTGATCCATGGGATCCGGGCGGCGATCCACATAACCGGATCGCTCCATCTTTTGCAGCATAACGGTAACGGTCGCTCGCTGGATATGCAGGCGGTCAGCCAGCTCACGCTGACTCATGCCCGGGGTGCGGATGATGATCCGAAGGGCGCTGGCCTGTGCCGGCGGAAGACCGCCTTCCTGCAAAACGGAACGGAAGGCCATGTGGTGGATCCGCCCGGTGTATTCGATCCGGCGCATAAGCCGGAAGGCGGTGGGTTCATCCTCCGGCGGCTCAGGAGCCTCCATGGGCGGCTCCTGCCCTGGAGGGGGCGGCGGACAAAAATCCGGGCGTGTATCCCATTCCTCTTCCCTTGACTTCATAAATACTGAGAACTCCTTTCTGCTGAATACTGCGAATCGATAATGTTTTGAAGCTGACAGTATCCTAGCTAACAATTAGTAAACTAACGATACAACATACACAGTCAGTTGTCAACACATTTCTTGGGGAGCGGGAGCTTTTTTGTTGGAACAGCAAAATGATTGCTTTTTTTACATGGGTTCCTTATAATGAAAGGCATAAATTACTGTCACGGCTGGACGGCAGAGATGAATATGTGGAGGAATATAAAATGAATTGCTATGAGGTGGAATATCGGGCAAAACGGGTAACTGTAGAGGAAGCACTGGATTCCCTGCGGGATGGGGATGTTATCGGCACGTCCCAATGCGCAAATGAGCCTACGGCTATTTTTGATGCAGTGGATCATCTGAGAGGGTGCGGAAAACATTTCCGGATGTTTGCACCTATGTGCTTTCAGCCTCATCGCTTTCTGTCCGATCCCATTTATCAGGATACCTTTGACATGGATATCACATTTCTGATGGGGACTACACGGAAGGGCCGGGAGCAGGGGCTCCTCAGCTACTATCCCGGAGACCTTCACAATGGCGCAGGCCGGTGGATCGAGGCCAATGGCTGCAATGTATTTATTGCGGCAGCTACCCCCATGGATCGCCACGGCTACTTTATGATTCCGCTGTGCCTGATCCATGAGAAGACGTTTCTGGAAGCGGCGGATCGGGTCATTCTTCAGGTAAATCCCAACCTGCCGCGGATCTATGGAGATACAGAGGTGCATATCCGGGATGTGGATATGATCGTGGAGGCGCAGACACCGCTCCCGTACCTGCCGGAAAGTCGGCCCAGTGAGCTGGAGATGACCATCGGAAATTATGTTGCATCGCTTGTAAATGATGGCGACTGCATTCAGCTGGGGATCGGCGGCATTCCGGATGCGGCAGCATTAGCGCTGAAGAATAAGCACGATTTGGGCGTTCACTCCGAAATGATCACCAATTCCATGGTGGAGCTGGTGGAGGCAGGGGTGATTACGGGTAGAAAGAAAAACTTTATGCCCGGAAAGATGGTTGGTACCTTTGCCTATGGAACCCAGAAGCTCTACGATATGCTGGAAGAGAATCCGGGGGTGCGGATGCTCCGGGGAGAAACGGTGAACAATCCGCAGATCGTGGCGCAGAATGACAATTTCGTGTCCATCAATGCCTGCTTGTCGGTGGATCTCACCGGACAGGTGTGCTCTGAGTCCATTGGTTCCCGGCAGTATTCCGGTTCCGGCGGTCAGGCGGATATGGCAGTGGGTGCGGCGCACTCCAGAAATGGCCGGAATATCATTGCTACGGCCTCTACCAAGCACGGGGGGGCTGTGTCCACCATTACAGCTCAGCTGGAGCCCGGCAGCATTGTCACCCTGAGCCGCAACGAGCTGGACTATGTGGTGACAGAGTATGGCATTGCACCGCTGCGTGGGCGGAGCGTCCGGCAAAAGGTAGAAAATCTCATTGCAGTGGCACACCCCGATTTTCGCAGCGAGCTCCGGCAGCAGGCCAGCAAGCTGATGCTATGGTGAAGAAGCTCCCCACACCGCAGCTCATGGCGCTGGATCTGGATGAAACACTGTTGAATCAGGACTCGAGATTGTCTCAGGGCAACCGGGCCGCTTTGGCGGCGGCGGTGAAACAGGGCGTTGTCATTGCGGCTGCAACCGGCAGAGCTTTTGAAACGGTGCCGGAGGAAGTGCTCGGATTTACCGGTGTGCGCTATGCCATTTGCAGCAACGGCGCTGCGGTATATGATTTGCTTACCGGAGAAACGCTCACCCGGTATCAGTTGACGCCTGAAGCAGTGGCACATGTTCTGACATTGGCGGAGGGAGAAAATCTTACCTACGAGGCGTTTGTAGATGGAAAAGCCTATGCCCAGAGGGATTATGTGGATGATCCGTCAAGATATATGACGGATGCAGCCACGGTGCAGTATGTAAAGGCATCCCGCCGCCCGGTACCGGATATCCTGTCGTTTATTCGCCTGCATCCGACAGAGCTGGACAGTCTGGCTCTGGTAGTGGGCAGCGTGGCTGTCAAGGAACGCATAATGAAAAAGCTTGCTGCGGTAGATGGCATCTATGTGACCACCTCGGTGCCGCGGCTGGTGGAGATCTCGGATATCCAATGCGGAAAGCACAGAGCCCTTGCGTTTCTTGCGGATTATTTAGGCATTCCACAGGAGAAGGTCTGCGCCTTTGGCAATGCGGACAATGACGCTGATATGCTTTTATGGGCGGGAACCGGTATCGCAGTGGCCAACAGCAGCCCCGCCTGCCTGCGGGCGGCAGATGTGGTAACGGCTCACTATTTGGAGGATGGAGTGGCGCAGGCACTGAAAAAGTGTTTTGGCATCTGCGCCGAATAACAGGAGGCAGCAATGGCACAAATGATTGAGATCACAGATCTGGCGGCTCCGGAGCTGAGCCCCTATGCACGTCTGACAGAGGCACAGCTTCGGGCAAAGCGAAATCCGGAAGCGGCAATGTTTATTGCGGAAAGCCGAAAGGTCATTGAACATGGGCTGGATGCCGGTTATACACCGGTATCTCTGCTGATGGAGCGGCAGAAAATTTCGGGCATGGAGGATCTGCTGGAGCGATGCGGCGATGTGCCGGTGTATACGGCGGATCGTGAGCTGCTGGCAGCGCTCACCGGCTACCAGCTGAGCCGTGGGATCTTGTGCGCCATGCGCAGACCGGCGGAAATGCAGCCGGAGGAGATTTGCCGGACAGCCAGTCGGGTGGCGGTACTGGAGGGAATCGTAGATCCCACCAATGTAGGGGCGATCTTCCGCAGTGCGGCAGCGCTGGGCATGGATGCGGTGCTGCTGAGCCCCAATTGCTGTGATCCTCTGCACCGGCGGGCGGTCCGGGTCAGCAAGGGAACGGTGTTTCAGATACCTTGGGCGAGATTGGCGGAAAACGGTGCGCAGTGGCCGGAAGCGGGACTGCGGCGGCTGAAAACCATGGGCTTCTCCACGGCGGCCATGGCGCTGGACAGTCGGGCAGTGCCAATCACAGCGCCGGAACTGAAAAAGCAGGAAAAGCTGGCGATCTTTTTGGGGACGGAAGGGGACGGATTGTCTCCGGCCGCCATTGCAGGCTGCGATTACACGGTGATGATCCCCATGTATCACGGTGTGGATTCCCTCAATGTGGCAGCGGCCAGCGCAGTTGCGTTCTGGGAGCTGCGGAAATAAAAATGCGGTGTGCTGCTCGATTAAGCTGCACACCGCATTGCTGCCAATTATTCCTCGGCGCTTCTGGTTTCGCTGAGTACCAGACCGGGGTTCTTTTTCAGATTGAAATCAATGGACCAGTAGCTGGAGAATACCAGCAGACTCCGGCCTCTGTAGTCCTCGAGCAGTTCTGCATCGGAGGAGAGCATCAGATCCTTGGGCTCACAGGGGCATTCCTCGATAAAACGCAGGAACTGATAGGGCAGGTTGTACATCCGAAGGTCTACGCCGTATTCATTCTTCATACGGTACTGGAATACGTCAAACTGCAGGGTGCCGACAACACCCACGATGACCTCTTCCATACCGGTGTTGGGAACCTTGAAGATCTGGATGGCGCCTTCCTGGGCAATCTGCTCGGTGCCCTTGATGAACTGCTTGCGCTTCATGGTATCCTTGGGGCTGACCCGGGTAAAGTGCTCTGGGGCGAAGGTTGGGATGCCCTCAAACTTGAACTTTTTTCCGGGTTTGCAGAGGGTGTCGCCGATGGAATAGATACCGGGATCGAAGACACCGATGATATCGCCGGCGTAGGCTTCCTCTACGATCTCGCGATCCTGAGCCATGAGCTGCTGGGGCTGGGAGAGCCGCTGCTTTTTCCCGCCCTGCACATGGTAAACCTCCATGTCCCGGGTAAACTTGCCGGAAGTGATCCGCATAAAGGCGATGCGATCTCGATGTGCCTTGTTCATATTGGCCTGAATCTTGAAGATAAAGGCGGAGAAATCCGGGGAGAACGGATCAATCTCCACATCGCCTGCCTTCCGGGGCAGCGGCGGCGTGGTCATATTGAGGAACTCGTTCAAAAAGGGCTCTACACCGAAGGTAGTCAGAGCGGAGCCAAAGAACACGGGGCTCTGCTCGCCGGCACGCACTCGTTCCAGATCAAACTCTGCACCGGCGCCCAGCAGATCTACTTCCTCCTGAAGCTGATGCCATTTGTCCTCACCGATGATCTCCCCCATTCTGGGATCGCTGAGTTCCAGCTCTTCCGCGGCGGAGCGGCTCTTAAAGGAGGTGTCGGTGAACCGAAGGATCCGGCCATTGGGACGGTCATAGACGCCCTGAAATTCCTTGCCGGAGCCGATGGGCCAGTTGATGGGGCAGGTCTCAATGCCCAGCTCCTGCTCAATCTGCTCGCAGAGCTCAAAGGGATCCCGGGCGTCCCGGTCCATTTTGTTGATAAAGGTAAAGATGGGGATATGACGCAGGGTGCAGACCTTGAAGAGCTTCCGGGTCTGGGGCTCTACGCCCTTGGCAGCATCGATGACCATGACGGCAGAGTCCGCTGCCATCAGGGTACGATAGGTGTCCTCGGAAAAGTCCTGATGGCCCGGGGTGTCGAGAATGTTGATGCAGTAGCCGTTATAGCCAAACTGAAGCACAGAGGACGTAACGGAAATACCGCGCTGCTTTTCGATCTCCATCCAGTCGGATACGGCGGCACGGCTGTTCTTCTTGCCCTTGACCACACCGGCCTGCGCAATGGCGCCTCCATAGAGCAGGAACTTTTCCGTCAGCGTGGTTTTACCGGCGTCCGGGTGCGAGATGATGGCAAAGGTGCGGCGGCGCTGAATTTCTTCTTGTAGTGTCATAGAAAAACCTCCATTGTGGGGTGAAAAGTCGAAGTGTATATTGGATCAGTTGAACGCTACATGGGGCCGCCCTCCTGCTGAAATTGGATGATGTCTGAGAAAAAGGCAAATATCATGGAAAAAAGCACGCCGAAGCGTGCTTTTTTCTGGTGACCCCGACGAGAATCGAACTCGTGTTACAGCCGTGAAAGGGCCGTGTCTTAACCTCTTGACCACGGGGCCAACGCTGATGCAAAAAGCACCAGAAAAGAAAAAGGCGGAAGCAAAGTCCGCCTTGTTGGTAGCGGCAACTGGACTCGAACCAGTGACACTCCGGGTATGAACCGAATGCTCTACCAACTGAGCTATGCCGCCATAGAGCCGCCCTCAAAAGGGCAAGGCCTATTATATAGAAAGAAGGACGGTTTGTCAAGAGAAAAATGAGTTTTTTTTCGATTTCCCGTATGAATTTGCCCACTTCCTCCACATACTATACCAGGTGATAATATGAAGGTATGGAAATACGCTGTGACCGGATATCTGGGCGGCATGATCTATGTGGGGTTGGAGCTTCTATGGCGGAGGTGGAGCCACGGAAGCATGTTTCTCGTGGGCGGTATCTGCTTTTTGCTGATCGGGCTGATTCCCCGGCTGCTGCCCAGCGTGCCGGAGCTGATGCAGGCGGTGCTGGGGGCCTGTGCCGTGACAGCTACGGAGCTGATCAGCGGACTGATCATCAACGATGCGTTAAAGCTTCATGTGTGGGACTACAGCGCCATGCCTTATAATTTCCTGGGGCAGGTATGCATGAGCTACTTTTTCCTTTGGATCATCGTTTCGTGGATGGCCCTGGAGCTGCATCGGCTGCTGCGCTGGAAACTGTTTGGAGACAAGCCGGGGCCGTGCCGGCGGCTGTGGCCGGTATATGATCGAAAAAAGGCTTGATTTACGGCAGGTAATTGGGTATGATAACCTTTAGTAAATATACATTCTATAGAGGAGGGACTTCCTGTGGAAAAGAAGCCTTATTATATATCCACTGCCATTGCCTATACCTCTGCCAAGCCTCATATCGGCAACACCTATGAGATCGTACTGGCAGATGCCATTGCACGCTATAAAAGAATGACCGGCTATGACGTCTATTTTCAGACCGGTACCGATGAGCATGGTCAGAAGATCCAGCAGAAGGCAGAGGCGGCCGGGATTACCCCGCAGCAGCATGTGGATAACGTATCCGGTGAGATCCATCGCATCTGGGATCTGATGAACACTTCCTACGACAAGTTTATCCGCACCACAGATCCTGAGCATGTGGAAAAGGTGCAGAAGATCTTCAAGCGTCTCTACGAGCAGGGGGACATTTACAAGGGCAAGTATGTGGGCAAGTACTGTACGCCCTGCGAATCCTTCTGGACGGAGAGTCAGCTGGTGGACGGCAAGTGCCCGGACTGCGGACGGGAGTGCGTGGACGCAGAGGAAGAGGCATACTTCTTCCGTATGAGCAAATACGCAGACCGCCTGATGGATTATATCAATGAGCATCCCGAATTCATTCAGCCGGAGAGCCGGAAAAATGAGATGGTCAACAACTTCTTAAAGCCCGGCCTGCAGGATTTGTGCGTCTCCCGCACCTCCTTCAGCTGGGGCATTCCTGTGGACTTTGACCCCGGTCATGTGGTCTATGTCTGGCTGGATGCACTGACCAACTATATCACTTTCTGCGGCTATGATCCCGATGGCAATTCGGACGAGCACTATAAAAAGTATTGGCCTGCGGACGTACATCTGATCGGCAAGGATATTATCCGGTTCCATACCATTTACTGGCCCATCTTCCTGATGGCACTGGGAGAGCCTCTGCCCAAGCAGGTATTTGGTCATCCGTGGCTGCTGGTGAACAGCGGCAAGATGTCCAAGTCCACGGGCAATGTGATCTATGCGGATGATCTGGTAGAGCAGTTCGGCGTGGATGCGGTTCGGTATTATATGCTCCATGAGATGCCTTTTGCCAATGACGGCGTATTTACCTATGAACTGATGATCGAGCGCACCAACTCTGATCTGGCCAATATTCTGGGCAATCTGGTGAACCGTACCATTGCCATGGACCATAAGTATTTTGACGGAAAGATCATGGCACCCACTGCCTCTGAGCCTGTGGATGAGGAGCTGAAGGCGGTTGCACTGGCAATGCCTGCCAAGGTGGAACAGAAGATGGACGGCCTTCATGTGGCCGATGCCATTGACGAGATCTTTGTGCTGCTGCGCCGGGCCAATAAGTATATTGATGAGACCACCCCGTGGGTGCTGGCCAAGGATCCTGCAAAGGCAGATCGACTGGGCACGGTGCTCTATAATCTGCTGGAGGCCATTCGTTTTGCGGCGATCATGCTGGAGGCTTATCTGCCGGATACCGCCAATAAGATTCTGAAGCAGCTGAATGTGGAGAATGCCGGGGTAGAATCCCTTGCAGAGTTTGGCGGCATGCCGGTAGGCGGCAACGTGGGCACTGCGGAGATCCTGTTCAGCCGGATCGATGCCAAGAAGAAGCTGGAGGAGATCGAGGCGGCTAAGGCAGCCAAGGAGGCACCTGCGGAGCCGGAGACCGAGCCGGTCACCTTCAAGGAGAACATCGACTTTGATGCCTTTGAAAAGGTGGACATGACCGTAGTAAAGGTTCTGGAATGCGAAAAGGTGAAGAAATCCAAAAAGCTCCTGCGCTTTACGCTGGATGACGGCAGCGGCACGCCCCGGCAGATCCTGTCCGGCATTGCGGCGTACTATCAGCCGGAGGAACTGGTGGGCAAGACGCTGGTGGCCTGCACCAATCTGGCACCCAGAAAGATGATGGGACTGGAGTCCTGCGGCATGCTGCTGTCGGCGGAGAAGGATGACAAGCTGAATCTTCTGATGCTGGACGATGCCATTCCCGCAGGCGCTAAGCTCTGCTGAGGATATCCTATGCGTCTGGATAAATATCTCAAGGTGTCCCGGCTGATCAAGCGCCGTACAGTGGCCAATGAGGCATGTGACGGCGAACGGGTCACGGTTAATGGCCGCACGGCCAAGGCAAGCTATGATGTAAAGATTGGAGACGTTTTGGAGATCCGCTTTGGACAGAAGACCGTAAAGGTGGAGGTGCTGAATCTCAGCGAGTCCACAAAAAAAGCGGATGCAGTGGCCATGTATCGGGAGATCGTCTGAAATCAGAGGATACACAATGTACGAGCTGGTGCACGCCAAATCCCCGGAAAATACGCCTATGTGGCGCAGACTGCCAGTGCGGAGGCAATGCAGCTGAATATTCTGTCACTGTCTGAACATGTAGCTTGGAAGGAATAATGTGGCTGGTCCGGGCGCAGGATGTCTGCGCCCGGACTTTTGCAAAGGGGGCACGAATTCAGTGGAGATCCTGGACACAACGTATAATGACAAGCTGGCGCATGCGCTGGTGGGGCGGCGGCTGAACCCCGCATTTATGCCGGAGGCACATCGGGGAAGACCGATGTTTTCCTTCTGGGGAGAGGAATTGGGCTTCTCCGGCGGCGATGTCCACGCCCAGCGGGCTTACCGGATCTATCTGGACTATGGGCCGGAAAAGGTCATAGACAGTGTGCAGGTGGTGGTAGAGGGCGAGCTGATCAGCCCGTGCAGCGGCTATTTCCCGGAGGGGCTGGATCAGTTTGATTATCCGGCCGTATTAAAATGGTGCATGGCCCGGACTTTGGAGCCGTAAGAAAGGAAAAATGATATGAAACGTACATTGATTGTGATAGATATGCAGAAGGATTTCATAGACGGCGCATTGGGAACGCCGGAGGCACAGACCATTGTCCCTGCGGTGCGGGAGAAGATCAGTACCTACCGCAAACGGGGGGATGAGATCATCTTTACCCGGGACACCCATGGCCCGGACTACCTTTCCACCCCGGAGGGGAGAAAGCTGCCGGTGGAGCACTGCCTGAAGGGCACGCCGGGCTGGGAGCTGGCTCCGGGACTGTGGGAACCCGGAGAAAAGATCATCGACAAGCCCACCTTCGGCTACACCGGTTGGGGGGACATGGAATTTGAGAAAATCGAGCTGGTGGGCCTGTGCACGGATATATGCGTGGTCTCCAATGGCCTGATCCTGAAGGCCATGTTCCCCGAAGCGGAGATCACGGTCGATCCTGCATGCTGCGCAGGCGTCACGCCGGAGAGCCATCAGGCGGCACTGCTGACCATGAAAATGTGCCAGATCCAAGTGCCGGAGCAATAAGGCGGGATATGGGGCGGCGTAATCTGGCCTCCGCGTAGTTTGCGTTCGAATCACATGTGATTGATTGTTAAAACGCACAAAAATATTGTGTAAATTTAGCACTCAGTACTTGACAGTGCCAAGCCGGGTGCTATAATAGAGACGTACAGAAGGTTAGGGGCTTTCAGAGCACAGCAGTGGCTGTGGAAAGCTCTGAATGTGGTGTTTGGCTCATAAATTCATGGAAATTATATTTTTTCACACGAAGACGGGCCGAAACTATTGCACTTTTCTGTGCAGTGTGCTAAACTGAAAGGGTACGAAGTAATTGTACGAGGTACGCTTCGCAACGGATTAACTTTTGAAAGGAAGTTCTTTACTATGGCTAAGTACAGAATTCAGAGAGCCAAGGGCGTAGAGGGCAGCACCATCTACACCTACACTGCTCCCGGTCACAACGAGTGTGTTCCTACCCGTCTGTTTGACGTTGATGGCGGCGGCGCCAACGACATCGAGGGCGGCAAGATGATCATGGGTATCACCTATTTCGTACCCGGCGGCGGATGCGATTACGGTGCAAATCCCCTGGAGTCCATCTACTACATCCTCACCGGCGAGATGACCCTGAAGACCGAGGACGGCGAGACCGTGCTCCATGCTGGTGATTCCTTCCACTGCGCTGGCGGCGTTGCTAAGTCCGTCACCAACACCGGCACCGAGGTTACTCAGATGCTGGTTTGCCTGCTGCCTCCCCAGAAGTAAGACAGCGGTATTTCCCTTTTGATTCATCTGCCGGATTCCGGCTTTGAATACACATTCTATTAAGGAGTTGTTTATAATGCCCAAGGTTTATACTGGCGATCTGACCAAGATGTTCGACATCTCTGGTAAGAAGGCAATGATTTTCGGCGGCGCTGGCGGTTTCGGCGAGGCTATCGCTGCTGGTTATGCTGCTAACGGCTGCTCCGTCTGCATCTCTTCCCGTAGCGAAGAGAAGCTGAAGGCTGCTAAGGCTAAGATTGAGGCTGCTGCCGCTCCCGGCGTTAAGGTTATGTATGTTGCTGGCGATGCTGGCGATGAGGAGTTCGTAAAGAAGGCTCTGGCCGAGGTTACCGGTCCTGACGGACTGGGCGGCTGCGATATCCTGGTTAACGCTCAGGGCATCAACAAGAAGATGTGGTCCTGGGAGATCGACACCGATTTCTTCGAGAAGATGCTCCACACCAACATCACCTCTCTGATGCTGACCTGCAAGTACTTCGGCAACTGGATGAAGTCCAACAATGTCGAGGGTGCTGAGATGATCCCCGCTGAGAAGTTTGAGGCTGGCAAGTGCAACCCCAACCAGGGCTATGGCAAGATCATCAACTTCGGTTCCGTTCGCGGCATCCGTGCTGTAGCAAACGGCGGTAACGGCAACGTTCCTTACAACACCACCAAGGGTGCTGTTGAGATGCTGACCAAGGCTTATGCTGCTGACCTGCGTCCTAACATCCAGGTTAACGCAATTGGCCCCACCATTACTTATACTCCCATGATGGTTGGCCTGCTGCCCCCCGATGAGAAGGTTCGTAACGGCATTGCCGGCAGCCTGCCCGCACAGCGTATCGGCTACGAGATCGATGTAGTCGGCCCCGCTATCTTCCTGGCTTCCGCTGCTTCCGACATGGTTACCGCTACCACCATCTATCCCGATGGCGGCCTGGTTGCAACCTCGTAATCTGCGGGTTCCAATTAGAATTGCAAAGCCGTGTCTCTTCGGAGACACGGCTTTTTTCCCCCTGAGGAGGTCCTTATGAAACGATGCCTTTCCCTGTTGGTGCTCCTTTCCATGCTTGCGGGCTGCGGCAGCCAATCGGTGGATGCACAAAAAATTGAAAAAACAGTTTATGCCATGGATACGGTGATGACCATGACTGCATACCCGGCAGAGGGCCAGACAGAGGACGATGTCTCTGCGGCGCTGAATGCGGCGCAGGGAGAGATTCAGCGGCTGGATGCGCTGCTTTCCGTGTCGAATGAACAGGGGGAGATTGGTGGGCTCAACAGTGGAGAACGTACCCGATTGTCCGATGAAACGGGAAGGCTGTTGCAGCGGGCTTTGACCATTGCGGCAGATACGGGCGGGGCCTTTGATCCCACGCTCTATCCGCTGGCAGTGCTATGGGGCTTCTCCACCGGGGCATATCATGTGCCGACGGAGCAGGAGCTGGATTCGGTGCTCGGGTCTGTGGGGTATTTACAGACCTCGCTGACGCAGCGGGACGAAAGCTGGCGGGTCGTTTTGCCGGAGGGCGGCGGGATTGATCTTGGCGGCATTGCCAAGGGATATACAGCTCACGAGGTGCTGGAGGTGCTGGAACGGCAGGGAATCTCCTCTGCAATCCTGTCTCTGGGCGGCAACGTGGCAGCGCTGGGACGAAAGCCGGACGGCAGCTTGTGGACTGTGGCGGTGGAAAATCCGGATCAGAGTCAGGGCTACCTTGCATCCATTCAGCTGGACGGCGGCTATTTTGCCATTACCTCCGGCGCTTATCAGCGGTATTTTGAAGAAGACGGGAAACGCTATCATCATATTCTGAATGCGGAGACGGGCTGTCCGGCGGAAACGGGCCTTCAGAGCGTCACGGTGGTATCAAAGGACGGGACTTTGGCAGACGCCCTCAGTACGGCGCTGTTTGTCATGGGAACACAGGAGGCGCAGCGTTACTGGCGAGAACACAGTGCGTCCTTCGATATGATCCTGTATGATGGAGAAAAACTCTACGTGACCCCCGGGATCACCGTGCAGGCAGATCAGACAATTGTGGAGGTACAGCCGTGAAGGTACGCAAAGGTGAGATTGTCGCTGTGCTGCTGCTGGCGGCGGCATTGGCCGTCTGGGCACTGTGGCCCAAACAGCCGGGGAAGCGCGTGACAGTAACGGTGGACGGAATGGAACAGGGCAGCTATGCCCTTGCCGCAGACACGGAGATTCCGATAGCGGGCTATGGCGGCTATTCCCTGCGGCTGGTCATTCAGAATGGAAAGGCCCATGTGGAGGATTCCACCTGCCCGGATCTTATTTGCCAGAAGCACAGTGCGGTCTCCAAAGCGGGTCAGCAGATCATCTGTCTTCCGGCACGGATCGTTCTGACGGTCACCGATGATGAGGAGGCGGAGTTTGATGCAGTCGCCCAATAAGACAAAGCGGCTTACCACCTTGGCAATGCTGGGTGCGGTGGCGCTGGTACTGTCGTGGATCGATTCCATGATCCCAGTGTCCGGGACGCTGCCCGGGGCGAAATTGGGATTGGCGAATCTCAGTGTCCTGATGGGGCTTTATCTGCTGGGGCCGGTGGCCGGCAGTGTGCTGTGCATGCTGAAAATTTTGTTGGCAACCTTCCTGTTTGGCAATGCGTTTTCTTTTTTCTATGCGCTGGCAGGCGGTATTCTCAGCTACGTTATTATGCTCTTACTGCGAAAGCACTGTTCCGTGGTGTTCACCTCTATTATGGGCGGCGTGTTCCACAATGTGGGGCAGGTCCTCGTGGCAGCGGTGGTGCTGGAAACGGCGGGACTGCTGGCCTATCTCCCGGTGCTGCTGCTGTGCGGTATGGGCGCAGGCTGCGCTGTGGGCGCTGTGGGCGGCATTTTGGTTCAGCGGCTTGCAAAAGCGGTGAAATAGTGCAAAACACCCTCTCCAAATCGGAGAGGGTGCGCTGTTTATTGGGAGAATATCATGCCTCGATCACAAGCTTGCCGCCGGAGGACAGGGGGTATTCGCCTGCGCCGTCTGCGGCCTTTGCATGAATGGTAACGCCTGCAGGCGCATCGAGCTGTGCGGTCTCCACAGTGCCGGAGAGGATCACATTGGAATCACTGGTGGCATACCAGCGGCTGCCCTGATCCATGGTCACGTAGGCGTTCTGAATGGCACCGGTCAGGCAGGTGGAGGTCATGTACACCCGGCAGTCTCGCTCGGGGTCCTCATGGAGAATATCGCCGGTAACAGTCATGTCCCGCATCCGCAGTTCATCGCCGGGGGTGGGGCGGCCATTGACACGTGCGGCATTGGGGTCTTCGTTTTTGCAGGTGCGCATCAGCGCACCGCCGGTGACGATGTTGCAGTTGTCCAGAGAAACTTCCACATTCTGTCCGTGAACCTCAATGGCGGTTTTTTCGGTCTTGACGTCACAATCGGTCAGGCTCAGTTCGCCAACCTCGGTGTGACGTCCCATGACGCAGTGCATCAGGGACAGATAGGTGCCGCATTTTAGCTCGCAGCCGGTAAATTTCACGCTGGCTTCACCGGCTACGATAGCAGCCTGGCAGGCAACGTCAAATTTGCAGTCATTGAATACATCGTGGCAGCCCCAGTCTGCATAGGCACCGTAGCCGGACTTGGTGGCAACCACCTTGCAGTCGTTGGCTTCCAGATAGGCGAAGCCCTCGGAGGCATCGGTGGACAGGGCGGCCCAGCCGTCACAGGAGATCAGGGAGTTGTAGAAATAGCTGTAAGAATTCTGGACGGTGCAGTGGGTACGGTTGTTGCCCTGAATCTCCAGCGGAGCGGGAGGATTCATCTTGGGAGCTTCCCCGGGGCAGTCGGCGCCATAAGGAGCGCCATGGCTCACCAGAATGGAATCATAGACCTTCAGGACACTGCCGCCGCTGGCGGAGGTGGCAGTACGGCTCAGACCGTTTACGTCCACCAGACAATCCTTCAGCGTGAGCTTTGCGTGGCCGGATACACCGGCACCTGCAGATTTTTCACCCAGACCCTGCCCGTCTCCGGAAAGGGAGATCACTGCGCCTTCTACCGTAAAGTCGGTGCCTGCGCCTTCGGCGTAAACGCCGCCAACCATGCCGTCGTAAGAGACGATGCGGACATCCTCTGCGGTGGTATCGGTGATATCACCGCCATAGACCGTGGCATCGTGGCCCTCTGCACGCTTTCCGTCCTTAATGTAGATGGAGGGGGTCATAACGGGACCTTCCCCCATGGGAGGGGGTCCGCCCATTTTATCCTCAATGCCGTTTTCCTTAAACCAGTCCCAAGGCTCAATGGGGACGTAGGGGATTCTTGGAACAATAACGGGAGCGATACCCTTGATCTGTGCCATGATAATACCTTCTTTCTAAAAGCTTGACAGGGAGAACAATTGCAAATGCTATGCATTCGGACTGTCAGCAAACTAACTGTATCATAGCGTAAATATTCCTGTAACGCAAGCGTCATTTCTGATATCAAAGGGTCATTTCTTGACCTTTTGGAAAAAACCACCGCATACTCTGCACTGATTCAGAGTATGCGGTGAATACTGCGGTATTATTTTGCCTCGTACCAGCTTTTTCCCTGATGGGCATCTGCGATCAGCGGAACCTTCAACTGGGCGGCGGAGGTCATCTCCTCAGTCACCAGCGCCATGACCTGCTGAGCTTCTGCCTCCGGGCATTCTACGATCAGCTCATCGTGTACCTGCAATACCAGCCGGGCGTTAAGTCCTTCCTGCTGCATCCGGTTTCGTACCCGGATCATGGCAAGCTTGATAATATCGGCAGCAGTGCCTTGGATGGGGGTGTTCAGTGCCATACGCTCTGCACCGGAGCGAACGTTAAAATTGGTGCTTTTCAACTCCGGCAGGCTCCGACGGCGGCCATAGCTGGTTTCTACATAGCCGGTTTCTCTGGCCTTTTCCACCACATCCTTCATATAGGCCTGAACGCCGGTGTAGTGGCCCAGATAGCCATCGATATAGGCGCGGGCCTCTTTTCTGGTAACGCCGATATCACCGGCCAGTGAGAAGTCGGAGATGCCATAGACGATACCAAAGTTGACGGCTTTGGCACTGCGGCGCATCTGCGGGGTCACTGCATCCGGTGTGACACCGAATACGGTAGCAGCAGTGAGCGTGTGGAAGTCTTCACCGGAACGGAAAGCCTCCTGCATGGCCTTGTCATCCGCAATGTCACTGAGGACCCGAAGCTCGATCTGACTGTAGTCCGCATCTACAAGCACGCAGCCCTGAGCCGGGACAAACATCTTTCGGATCTCGCCGCCCAATTCTGTGCGGACGGGAATGTTCTGAAGGTTTGGATCTGTGGAGCTCAGACGGCCGGTAGCGGTGACCATGTTTTGGAAGGTCGTGTGGATTCGACCATCGGAGGCAATCACCTTCAGAAGCCCCTCGGCATAGGTGGAGCGCAGCTTGGTGAGCATCCGGTAGTCGATAATGGCCGGGATGATGGGGTGCTTGTCCTTGAGACTTTCCAGTACATCAATGTTGGTGGAGTAGCCGGATTTTGTCTTTTTGCCATGGGGGAGCCCCAAGGTCTCGAACAGCAGAGAGCCCAGCTGCTTGGTGGAATTGATATTAAACGGGCCGCCGGCGTAGCCGTAGATCAGACTTTCACAATCCTGAATCCGGGCGGTGAGCATCTGCTCAAAGGCGGTCAGCGTGTCACGATCCACCAGAATGCCGGTGTGCTCCATCTCCGCCAGCACCGGGCAGAGAGGAAAGTCAATGGCGTGATAAACTGCGTCCATACCCTCCTCCTTGACCAGATTCGGCAGGACGGTATAGAGGGCTGCAATGGCGGCGGCCTCCCCGGGAAGGCCGTCCTCAATGGAGCGATTGCAATAGCGCTCCATCAGATCCTTTAGCTCATAGCCGGAGCGGGAGGGCTCCAGCAAATAGGCAGCCAAGGCTGTGTCATATAGGAATCCTTCGATACAGAGACCCTGTGCAAGCAGCGCGGTCATCATGGATTTGCAGTCGTGGACAACCTTTTTCGTGGCCGGGGTAAAGATGCCGTCCAGCAGACGGGGCCATTCCATCAGACCCAGTATATTCTGCTGGGCATGATATACGGTGTCGTTCAGGGAGACGGCCAGCTCAGAGAGATCTCCGTTGGCGGAGAGAAACAGCGGCATATCTCCGGAAAGCTTTGAGAGAAAGGCATCGACTGCCTCAGGTGTTTCAATGGGCTGGATATCCAGCGTGGGGATATCTTCTGCCATGGCCTGTGCCTGAGGCTCCAACAGCCGGTACTTGTCAATGAGACGGCCAAAGTTCAGGCTGCGGAACAGCTCCAGCAGCTTTGGACGATCCCATGCGGTTATCAGGTTGGCCTCAGGGGAAAAGTTCATCGGTGCGTTGCAGCGGATGGTGGCAAGCTCATAGCTCTGGTAAGCGGAATCCTTTCCCTCCTGAAGCTTCCGGCGCAGGGCGGGCTTCAAAGCTTCATCTTCGGCGTGGGCATATACGTTGTCCAGCGTGCCAAATTTGTGCATCAGATCCTTGGCGGTTTTTTCTCCGACCCCCGGGACACCGGGATAATTGTCGGAGGAATCCCCCATCAGGGCCTTTAGATCAATGAGGCCCTTGGAAGAAAAACCATATTCCTCCTGAAATACGGCTGGGGTGTAGTTCACAGAGCGGGTCTGACCACCCTTGGTGGTGATCAGCTTGACGGTAACATGGTCATCTACAAGCTGGAGGGAGTCCCGATCGCCGGTGACAATGACACAGTCCCAGCCATGTTCGCCGCAGATCCGCCCGGCAGTGCCCAGAATGTCATCTGCTTCCCAGCCGGAAAGCGAATAGGTGGGGATGTGCATGGCGCTGAGAATGTCTTTGAGAATCGGCATCTGGGAGGCCAGCTCATCGGGCATGGGCTTTCTGGTGGCCTTGTAGCCCTCGTAGGCGGTGTGTCGGAAGGTAGGGCCTTTTTCGTCAAAGGCAACAGCCAGCGCCTCCGGCTGCTCGGCATCCAGAAGGGACTGCATAATGTTCAGAAAACCATAGACGGCGCCTGTGGGCTGACCGGATTTGGAGGACAGGTAGCCTACCCCGTAAAAGGCACGGTTGATGATGCTGTTGCCGTCTAAAATCATGAGTTTCATGTGAATCACTCTTTTCTATGAAGGTGTTCAATCAATAATACATGAACAGATTGCATTTGATCATGCCGTTATAGAGCTTCCGCTTTTTGGTGCAGCGGCGGCCATAGTAGCGCTCCAGCTCCTCTTCCGAGGAGATAATGTAGACGCTGTAGTCCTTCTGAGCCCCCACAGTGCGCCCAAAGCTGCGGAGCAGCTGCTGGGCCTGACGCTGTTCCAGCATCCGCTGGCCATAGGGCGGATTGGTGACAATGACGCCCTTGCCCTCGGGCAGCGTCAGCTTGGTGGCATCGGCCTGAGAGAAGGTAATATATTTTTCCATACCGGCCTTTTTGGCGTTGCTTTGGGCAATGGCCAGAGATTTAGGGTCGATGTCGGAGGCATAGATGTGGTAATCCCCGTGGAATTCCCGATCCAGCGCCTCGCTGCGGGCCTGCCGCCACATATCTTCCTTGCTGATGTGCCACTTTTGGCAGGCAAAGCTGCGGTTTAGGCCGGGGGCACGATTTTTGGCGATCATAGCGGCCTCAATGGCGATGGTGCCGGAGCCGCAGAAGGGGTCGATAAAGCTGTCCCGGCCACGGTAACGGGAAAGGTTTACCATAGCGGCGGCCAGCGTTTCCCGGAGCGGGGCATCGTTGCCAACGGCACGATAGCCGCGCTTATGGAGCCCGGCGCCGGTGGTGTCCAGAAACAGCTCTGCCTGATCCTTCATGATGGAAAATTGCAGCTGATAGAGGCTGCCGGTTTCCGGAAGCCAGGAAACATGATATTTCTCGCCCAGACGCTTTGCTGCGGCCTTTTTGATAATGGCCTGACAATCCGGCACAGAGTGAAGCTGAGAGCCCAGACAGTGGCCCTTGACCGGGAAAGCGCCGTCCTTGGGAATAATGGCCTCCAGGGGCGTTTTGTATACACCCTGAAACAGCTCTTCAAAGGTGTGTGCCGGGAAGGCGGCCAGACGCAGCAGCACCCGTTCACCGGTACGAAGCCAGAGATTGGCCCGAATGACATCTTCAAAGGTGCCCTTAAACAGAACACGACCGTTTTCGGCGGCAACATCCTTCATGTTGAGCCGCCGGAGCTCCTGTGCGCAAAGTCCCTCCAGCCCAAACAGGCAGGGGACGGAAAGTGTAAATTCAGTCATTGATTACTCCTTGTTTTATGTTATGGCATAATCCGCCTATCTTATCCATTTAGTATACCTGAATTTCCCGAAAAGTGCAACACAAAGCGACCCGGTAAAAACCAATGGAGGATTGCGCCGAGACTGTGGATATGCTATGATAACACTACAAAAGTACGAAGTGAAACTGTTGGAAGCCAGAGGGAGGAAACGGGATGAGATGGATTACCATATTGAACAGTGAAAATATCTATCTGGGATATGATGCGGCACTGCGGCGTAATATTCTGGACGTGCTGGACAGAAATCATATTTCCTGCCGGGATAAATGGCGGGCCAGACCCGCTGGAGGATTGCAGCAGCGTGATCGGGCGGGCCAATCCACCGATCACGACATTCTGTACCGCATCGATGTGCACAAGGATGATGCCGATGAGGCAGTGCATCTGCTGAAGCAGGCCGGAATATTTTAAGGGGGAAGCGCCATGGCGTCATTACAGAATCAGGACCTTCTGAACGGCAGCGTGCCACGGCGGCTGCTGGCATTTTCCATGCCGTTTTTGGCGGCGAATGTGCTTCAGTCTGTCTATGCGGTGGTGGATATGATCATCGTAGGACAGTTTGTTGGCTCGGCGGGGCTGTCCGGCGTATCCGTTGGCAGCCAGATCGCAAGTCTGTTTACCTCCACGGGTATGGGCCTCAGTATGGGCGGGCAGATGATGCTGGCCCAGTATAAGGGCTCCGGGGATGAAAAGGCGCAGCGGGAGTCCATCGGAACCATGATGACCTTTATGCTGCTGCTGGGACTGTGCCTGATGGTTCCATGTCTGCTTTTTGCCCATCCGCTGCTGAATTTGCTCAACACACCGGCGGAGGCCATGACCGATGCATTTCGGTATTTTGTGATCAGCGCTGTGGGCATTGTGTTCATCTTTGGCTATAACTCTGTGTGTGCGATTATGCGGGGGCTGGGGGATTCCAAGCGGCCCATGTATTTTGTGGCGGTCAGCACCGTGACCAATATTATTCTGGATCTCATCTTTGTGGGGCCGCTTCACTGGGGCGCAGGCGGCGCTGCTGCGGCAACGATCATTGCGCAGGGCATCTCTTTTGTTTCGGCATTTATCTATCTCTACCGGCATCGGGAGGGCTTTGTATTTGACTTTCAGCCCAAGAGCTTCCGCATCGTCGGGGAACGGCTCAAGACCATGCTGAAGGTAGGCATTCCCTTTGCACTTCAGTTTTCCATGCTGATGATCTCCATGCTCTTTGTGGTGTCCATGGTCAACAGCTATGGGGTCAGCGCTTCAGCGGGCTATGGAGTTGGCGGCAAGGTGGATAACTTTGCAACGCTGCCGGTCTATGCATTTTCCTCGGCAGCCTCCACCATGGTGGGGCAGAATATGGGGGCACGCCAGCCCCAGCGGGCCAGATCTGTGGTACACTGGTGTGTGCTGATGACGCTGATCTGTGAGACTGTGATCTTTGTGCTGGTGCAGCTGTTTGCGGCCCAGATCATCTCCATCTTCAACCGGGAGCCAGAGGTGGTTGCGGTTGGCGTTCAATATCTCCGGTTTATGGCTTTTGCTTATCTGGCACACTGCTTTTTGGACGGCTACCAGTCCATGGCCAACGGCGTAGGCTTCAGTATGCTGAGCTTTATCTGCTGTACCGTTGACGGATTGATCGTAAGAATCCCACTGGCATGGCTCTTCGGTTCGGTGCTGGGCATGGGCATCAAGGGGGTATTCTTGGGCTGTATGGCGGCGCCCTTCTCTGCGGGACTCATCAGCGCCGGATACTTCTATTCCGGCGTGTGGAAGCGACAGGGGCTGGTACGGCAGGAAACGTGAAATTTGAATGAGAAAACAGCTGCTGCAAGAAACGCCTTGCAGCAGCTGTTCCGCTCCATATCATCGCAAAAACATTTTCAGCAGTTTTTCCTTCCACGGAGTATATCGCTGATACCGCATGGGAAGATCCAGCCAGCAGGCTTTATCCACAATGCTCTTTTCGTGGGTAAAGGTGTCGAAGCCGTACTTTCCGTGATAGCTTCCCATGCCGCTCATTCCTACGCCGCCGAAGCCCATCCGGGAGGTGGCAAGGTGGATGATGGTGTCATTGACGCATCCGCCGCCATAGCTGACATTCTCCTGAATATAGCGGATTGCACCACGGTCACCGGAAAAAATATAAAGGGCCAGCGGCTTGGGACGGGACTGGATCAAGGCCGCAGCCTCATCCAATGTGCGGTAGGGCAGTACCGGCAATATCGGTGCAAACAGCTCCTCGCCCATGGCGGGGCCGTCCGGTGCGACCGGGCCCACCACCGTGGGGGCGATTTGCAGGGTATCGGGATCCCGCTGACCGCCGAAGAGAATCGTCTCGCCATCCAGAATCTGGGAGATCCGGTCAAAATGACGCTGGTTGACGATCCTGCCGTAATCGGGATTTTGCAGGGGAGCTTCTCCGTACATTTCCTGAATGGCGGCGTAGAGCAGGGGCAAAAAACGATCCATTACGGATTCCTGAATCAGCAGGTAATCCGGGGCAACACAGGTCTGGCCGCAGTTCAGGTATTTGCCGAAAGCAATGCGTTTGGCGGCTACCTTGAGATTAGCAGTCTCGTCTACGATGCAGGGACTTTTTCCGCCCATCTCCAGGGTGACCGGGGTGAAATGCTCGGCTGCTTTTTGCAGCACCAGCTTTCCCACCGAAGTGCCGCCGGTGAAGAAGATATAGTCAAACTGCTGTTCCAGAAGGCTCTGATTTTCGGCACGTCCCCCCTCGACCACGGCTACATACTCCTCCGGAAATACGGAAGCAATCAGACGCTTAATGACCGAAGAGGTGGCCGGCGAATAAGCACTGGGCTTGAGAATCACGGTGTTGCCTGCGGCAATGGCATCGGCCAGCGGCTCCATGGTCAGCATAAAGGGGTAATTCCATGGGCTCATAATGAGTACGCAGCCGTAGGGCTCTTTTAACACATAGCTTTTTGACGGGAATTGGGCAATGGGGGTGCGCACCCGCTTTTTTGCGGCAAAGTCCCGGAGATGGGATTTCATAAAGGAAATTTCGCTGAGGGTCAGACCAGTTTCGCACATATAGGTCTCAAAGCCGCTTTTTCCCAAGTCCGCCTGCAAAGCGGCGTTGATTTCTGGCTCCATTTTCCGAATCTCACGATACAGCGTGTCCAGCATCAGCTCCCGAAATGCAAGACTGCGGGTACTGCCGGTTCGAAAATAGGTGCGCTGGGCGTCCAGCAGCGCAGAAAGCTCCATTTAGAATGCCTCCTTTAGGATTTGAATGATCTCGGTGATTCCCGCAGCCTTGGGATTGACAATGATTGCACCGTCGGAGATGGCGGTCTGAGCCACCTGTGGGAGATCTGCTGCGGTGACTCTGCCGGTGTCCCGCAGGGTCATGGGGAGACCGGTGGAGCCAAAAGACTGAATAAATGATTCCACAATGTCGATGGACTTTTCCGCCCGCAGATGCGCAGGAGTCTGGCAGTAGATCTCCGGCCCGGCCAGATGGAGTAGCAGATCGCCGTATACACTTCGGCACTTGTCCAGATTGTACCGCATAACGTGGGGCAGAAGAATGCTCATGGCGTCGCCATGGGCCACGTGGCACACACCGCCCAGCGCATGTCCAATGGCATGTACCAGGCCCACCATGGAGTTTCCAAAGGCGGTGCCGGCCATCAGACTGGCGTTGGCCATGGCCATACGGGCCTCCTTATTCCCTGGCTGTGCTGCGGCAATGGGGAGATAGCGCATGATCATGGGGATGGCTCCGGCGGCATAGGCGTCAGACATGGGGTTCTTTTGCAGGCAGGTGTAGCTTTCAATGGCGTGGCAAAGGGCGTCAATGCCGGTGGAGGCGGTGACTTTGGCAGGGAGCGTCATGGTCATGCGAAGGTCCAGCACGGCCACGTCCGGCAGCAGGTGGGCAGAGATATACTCCTGCTTTACATGCCTTTCGGGGTTGGAGATCACGGCCACCGGAGTTGCCTCACTGCCGGTCCCGGCGGTGGTGGGGACGGCAATGAAGGGAATATGCCGTCCGGCGGTGAGTACCTCGCAGCCCATAAGAGATTCGATGTCATCGGTGCGCTGTCCGATGACCATCCGGACACCCTTGGCCGTATCAATGACGCTGCCGCCGCCTACTGCGATTATGCTGTCACAGCACTTCTCCCGAAACAAAGCAGCAATCTGGTTGACAACGGCCACGGAGCTGTCCGGGGGGATCTCCGTAAAGGTGGCGGCAGGTACCACAGGAGCCATGGCCCGCAGTACGGTGTTAACGGCTCCCACCTTTAGAAGTCCCGGATCACTGAGCAGCAGCGGGGCCTTTGCTTCCAGCGCATGGAATTCATAGGGGATGTTCTCCAAAGCGGCTTCACCGGAGAGAATTTTTACGGGATTGTGGTATTCATAGTACAGTGGAAACATGGGGATACTCCTTCTATTGTAATGGATCAGAGGGCAGGAATCAATCGAAGATAAACAAGTACAGCGGGATATTGTTTTTTGGGACGATGCTTTAGAATGCGGCGGGTCATGAAGCCGGGGAATAAATAGTTTTCTGCCAAGTCCACGATTCGAACAACGCCCATAGCCTCATTGATATTGCCCCGGAGGGTGAAGGCGTGGGCGGCATAGGCACCGGCGATGCCCATGCGTCCGGTGAAGACACGAAAGGCCATCTTCTCGTTCTTGAAGATGATCTCAATGTCGGCAGGGGTATTGGCAGGGGCTTTTTCAATGGAGTCTCTGCGGACGGCGAAGCTGAGCTTGGGAGCCTCTGGGGCGGAAGATACGGCAAAACGGATGATATGGCCCTCGGGTAATTGCAGCAGCTCCTGCCGCATCTGACTGTCGGCGTGGGACAGCACACGGATGCCGCGATAGAGCACCTTGAGGATCAGACCACAGAGCGTGGCACGAGGACTATTCATGGCAACGTTCCTTTCTTTTTAAGTTCTTAAATGGTTCACAAAGTGAATCAATTCTGAGATTGTATGATACTACTGCGGCTGCGCTTTGTCAATGGACAATTTCAAACTGATATCATAAAATATTCAAAAACTGACACTTCATGAAATACCAGAACCCGTGTATACTTGAGTCCATCAAAAGGTTTGCGCAAATCTCCTGAAATCCTATTTAAAAAGCAGGAGAAAAACTATGAATCAAAATGTTCGTCGGATTACAATTGCCGCACTGGGTGCGGCGCTGGTGTGCATCTGCACCAGTGTGTTCAAATTTCCAATCCCGCTGGGCTATGCCCATCTGGGAAACTGCATGATCCTTCTCTTTGGCGTGTTTTTTGATCCTTGGATCGGTGCTTTTGCGGGTGGCGTGGGCTCTGCCATTTCTGACCTGCTGGGTTATCCGGAATGGGCAATCCCAACACTGATCATCAAGAGCATTATGGGCCTTGTGGTGGCCTTGATTGCCAAGAAAAAGGGTGAAACGGCAAAGGTTCGTTCGGTACGTACCCTTCTGGCTGTGATCGCCGGTATTGTCGTAATGATTGTGGGCTACTTCATCGGCGGCTCCGTCCTCTACGGCTCGGTCATTACCGGTGCGACCCAGATCCCCGGTCTGACCGCAGAGGGCATTGTGGGCATCATCCTGTTCTACGTAATCGCAGCTGCGCTGGAAGCAGCCGGGGTTACCAAAAAGGTTACAGCGGTATAAGCGCAGACCGCAGTGAAAAACAGCAAGCTCCCCCATTTTGGGGGAGCCTTTGATGCGTTTGCCGTATTTTATAAATGGGGGAATGACCCTTGGATCACAATCATCAGAAAAAAATAGCGGTGATCAACGACCTCTCCGGATTTGGCCGCTGCTCCATTGCGGTGGCACTGCCTTTGATCTCTCATCTGGGGATTCAGTGCTGCCCTCTGCCCACGGCGGTGTTTTCTGACCATACGGGGTTTGAGAGCTTTTATGTGAAGGATTTTACCGATTCCATGGAGCCCTATATGGCGGAGTGGAAAAAGCTTGATCTGGAATTTGAGGGGATCCTTACAGGATTCCTTGGATCTGTGCGGCAGATCGACCTGGTAGAGAAGTTTCTGAAGGAGTTCACCACGGATCGAACCACCGTCATCGTGGATCCGGTCATGGGGGACTATGGAAAGCTCTATGCCACCTATACCGATGAACTATGCCGGGGAATTGGACGGCTGGTACAGTATGCGGATATTCTTACGCCGAATGTGACGGAAGCCTGCATTCTCACCGGGACGCCCTATCAGGAGCATTTTACCGAAGCGGAATTGCTGACATTGGCGCAGCGGCTCTGCGATCAGGGGCCGGAGCGAGTGGTCATCACCGGCGTATCCCGAGGCTCCTATTTGGAGAATTACTGCTATGAACGGGAAGCCGGGCCGGCCGTACAGCGGACACTGCGAATTGCCCCCCAGCGTTCTGGGACCGGGGATGTGTTTTCCTCCATTGTAGCGGCGGGCGCTGTCCATGGCGTACCGTTCGCCAAGAGCGTCCGCACGGCGGCAGAGTTTATTCGGGCCTGCCTGAAGCGTTCGTCACAGCTGGATATTCCGGTGACAGACGGCGTTTGCTTTGAAGAAGTTATTCATCAGCTGCATTTTTAAGATAGGAGATATGGAGCATGGAAATCTTATATCGTGTGCACAACGGAATTTATGTCAACCTCACAAATCGCTGCTCTGCTGCCTGCACGTTTTGCCTTCGGCAGAACATGGATCATGTGGGGGAGAGCCACAGCCTATGGCTGGAGCGGGAGCCTACCGCACAGGAGGTAGAGGCCGCATTTGAAAAGCTGGATCTCTCTGAATTTCAGGAGATCGTATTCTGCGGCTTTGGAGAGCCTACCTGTGCGCTGGATGTGCTGCTGGAGGTGGCCCGCTGGCTGAAGCAACACTATACGCTCCCGATCCGTATCAATACCAACGGTCAGGGCAGCCTCATTGCCGGAAGAGACATTTCGGGAGAACTGGCTGAGTGCGTGGATGTGGTGTCCATTTCACTCAATGATCCCAATCCGGTCAAGTATCAGCAGCTGGTGCGCAGCAAATTTGGCGATCAGGCCTTCCCGGGAATGATCGATTTTGCGAAGAAGTGTGTGGCAAAGGGCCTGAAAGTGGTGATGACAACGGTGGATACCACCATTACCCATGAGGAAGAGCAGGCATGCAGCCGGATCTGTCAGGAGATCGGTGCGACTTACCGGATCCGCCCATGGGAGGACTGAACAGAATCAGCGGAATGATGAAGAGGCATGGAAGCAGACAAACTTCCGTGCCTCTTTGTCTGTACAAATTCTCTGGAAACTGGTATAATGGCGGAGAATGAAATGGCCGGGAAACCGGCAAAAGGAGAACCATCCATTGGAAATCTATCTTGATAATGCTGCTACCACAAAGCCCTGCCCGGCGGCGGTGGCGGCAGTTATGGAAGCATTGACGGAAAATTGGGGCAACCCTTCGGCGGTGCACCAGCTGGGGCTGCGGGCGGAAAAGGCCGTCAAACAGGCACGGCAGCAGGTGGCGGCGGTGCTGGGGTGCAGCCCGGATCAGCTGTTTTTCACCTCCGGAGGGACAGAGGGCGATAATTTTGCGGTGTTCTCTGTGGCACAGCGGTACCATAAGCGGGGCCGCCATATTATCACCACGGCGGTGGAGCACCATGCGGTGCTTCGTCCCATTCAGGCACTGGAAGCACAGGGGTTTGAAGTGACCTATTTGAAGCCGGAGGCAGACGGCACGATTTCCCCGGCGGCACTGCTGGGGGCGCTGCGCAAGGATACCATTTTGGTGTCAATCATGATGGTCAACAACGAGACTGGTGCGGTCAACGATATTGCCCGGCTGGCAAAGCTGACCCATCAGAAGTCCACAGCGGTATTCCATACGGATGCGGTGCAGGGCTTCTGTAAGGTTCCATTCCGGGCATCGACACTGGGGGCTGACATTGTTTCCGTGAGTTCGCATAAGATTCAGGGGCCCAAGGGCTGCGGTGCGGTCTATGTGGATAAGAAGCTGCACCTCCCCCCGGTAATGTACGGCGGCGGACAGGAGAAAAATATGCGCTCCGGCACGGAAAATGTTCCGATGATCCTTGGATTCGGGGCGGCCTGTCAGGCAGCGTCAGAGGGGCTTCCGGAAAAGCTCCGAACCATGGAACGCAGAAAGCAGCAGTGCCTTCAGCTGTTGGAAGAAAAGGTTCCGCAGGCGGTGATCCTGGGCGGTCATCAGGCTCCCCATGTGATCTCGCTGGCGGTACCCGGCGTCCGGTCTCAGGGGCTCATTGGCTGCTTGCAGGAAAAGGGCGTATATGTGTCAGCGGGCTCAGCCTGCTCCAGAGGACATCGGAGTCATGTGATGGAGGCCATGGGATTTGCAACGGAGCTGATCGACGGCTCCATTCGGGTGAGTACCTGCTTTGATACCACGCCGGAGGAGATCGAAGGTTTTGTCTCGGCACTGGCGGAGGCAGTCCATGCGCTTACCTGATATGCACCGGATTTCGGCGGCGCTGCTCTGCCTGCTGCTTCTGCTGTTTCCCGGGTGCTCCATGCCGGCCGGAAACGGCGAGCAGAGGCCGGAAACGGCCCAATATCAGCAGGATGCCGTTTATACCATGGAGAACCTGCCGGATTACAGCGGCAGTGCCTATGTGGAGCTGAACGGGAATCAGCCGGATTTTGATGAGAGCCAATTCAATACCCAGTCCTATGAGTTTTATACCCAGCTGGATCAGCTGGGTAGGTGCGGCGCCTGCTATGCCAACATCGGGCAGGATCTGATGCCCACGGAAAAGCGGGAGTGCATCAGTTCGGTACATCCTTCCGGCTGGATGCAGGCACAGTATGACTGCGTGGAGGGGAAGAACCTCTACAATCGCTGCCATCTCATCGGCTTTCAGCTGACCGGGGAAAATGCCAATGACCACAATCTGATCACCGGTACCAGGTATCTCAATACCGAGGGAATGCTTCCCTTTGAGGATCAGGTGGCGGAGTACGTGAAAACCACCGACCACCATGTGCTCTATCGGGTAACACCGGATTTTCATGGCAGTGAGCTGGTGGCACGGGGCGTGGAGATGGAAGCGGCCAGCGTGGAGGATGATGCCATCCGATTCCATGTCTACTGCTACAATGTGCAGCCCGGTGTTGCCATTGATTACGCAACGGGAGAAAGCTGGCTGTCAGACAGCACAGCCCAGGGCGAAACGGCAGCGGATACATCGAAGGTACAGGAAAGCTATGTGCTCAACACGCGGAATAAGAAATTTCATCTGCCCACCTGCTCCAGCGTGGCGGATATGAGTGAAAGCAATCGGGAGGACTATACAGGCTCCCGGGAGAAACTGATACAGGAAGGCTACAGCCCTTGCGGGCGCTGTAAGCCGTAACTTATGATAACAGGAGGAATTTACATGACGTATCAGGAGGAATTTATCGTATTTATGGTGCGCTCCGGGGTGCTGACCTTTGGAGACTTTACCACAAAGTCCGGCAGAAAGACACCTTACTTTATCAATACCGGAAACTATAAAACAGGGGCACAGGCGGATGCGCTGGGCGGATATTATGCGGCCTGCATTCATGAGCATCTTCAGGAGGCCGGCGGTGCGGATGTACTGTTTGGGCCTGCCTATAAGGGAATTCCTCTGGTGGTCACTGCGGCGGCCAGCCTTTACCGGAACTACGGAGAGGACTATCCCTATGCCTTCAACCGGAAGGAAAAGAAGGATCACGGCGAAGGCGGCAATCTGGTGGGCGCAAAGATTCAGGACGGCCAGCGTATCGCCATTGTAGAGGATGTTGTAACGGCCGGTACTGCGGTACGGGAGACCATTGCGCTGTTCCAGACCATTGCCCATGTGAAGATCAATGCGCTGTTTGTATCCGTAGACCGGATGGAGAAGGGCACCGGAGAGAAATCTGCACTGGATGAACTCCGGGAGGAATACGGTATTGCGGTGTATCCCATTGTCACGGTACGCCAGATCATCGACTTCCTCCACAACCGCCCCATCGATGGCAAGGTCTACATTGATGACGCAATGCGTCAGCGGATGGAGGACTACCTCCGGCAGTACGGGGCAAAGGGATGACCAAGCCCCAGGGGCCGGGGAGCGTCCATGGCGGTCACCGGCAGCGATTAAAGGATCAGTTTCTGGAATATGGCATGGATCCGATCCATGATGTCAATATTTTGGAGCTGGTGCTATTCTATGCGATCCCACGGCAGGACACCAACCCCATTGCACACCGGCTGCTGGACACCTTTGGATCGCTGTCTGCGGTGTTTGAGGCGTCCACGGCAGAGCTGATGGAGCGGGGCGGACTCAGCAAAAATGCCGCAACGCTGATCAAGCTGATCCCGGCGGTGGCACGGCGGCAGCAGATCTCCCGGATCAGTGCCAATCAAATTCTGGATACGACCCAGAAATGCGGGGATTATCTTGTGCCGTATTTCTTTGGTACGGTACAGGAAGAGGTGTATATGCTGGGGCTGGATGCCAAATGCAAGGTGCTGGGCTGTATGAAGATCTCCAGCGGAAGCATCAACTGTGCCAATCTCAGCATTCGTAAGGTGGTGGAATCGGCACTGGGGATGAAGGCGTCCTCTGTGGTGCTGGCACACAACCACACCAGCGGCATTGCGGTGCCCTCCCAGGAGGACATCCGTACCACCCGTTCGGTGGCCCATGCGCTGGATCTGGTAGGCATTTATCTGGCAGACCATATTGTGGTGGCCGATGATGACTATGTTTCACTGGCGGAAAGCGGACTCATGGAATAATAAATCGGGCATCTGCACATTGTGCGGATGCCCGATGCTTACTATGTGGTTTGTTCCAGCAGCTTTCGCTTTTTCCAAGCGCCGGAGTAGAAATAGGCGGCGGCAAAGACCGCAGAAAGGGTGGGAGCCAGTCCCATACCGAGATACACGCCCACGAGACCCATGTCAAACACCCGGGTCAGCAGCAGGCTCAAGGCCACACGAATCACAACACCATCTAATACGTGGCAGAACATGGAAAATACCGTAAAACCCGATGCGGTGGCAATGGCCACGTAGATAAAGAAGAAGGCCGAGGGAAATGCCATCAGAGAGAGATACCGGAGACAGCGGATCGATTCTTCCAATGCCGCAGGGTCCCGGTTAAAGAGCTTGACCAGCGGCCCGGGAATGGCCTGTATGATCCCAAACATTACGATGGCGACCACCAGTGCACAGCGGACGCCTATGCGGATGGTTTTATCTGCCCGCTCGGGTTTGTTTGCGCCGATGTTCTGCCCGGCCATGGTGCCGACACCGGTGGAGAGTGCAGAAATTCCGGTTTGGCTGAGGTTCACAACCTTGCTGCCCACGGCCACTGCTGAGGCGGCAATAACGCCGTAGCCGTTGATGATGGAGTTCACAAACACAAAACTCAGATCGATAAACAGGTACTGAAAGGAGGAGGGAATGCCGATTTTCAGCACGGTCTTGGCAGTGGGGCCATGGATTTGATACTGATGAGGATCCAGCGTCAGCATACCGGGCTGATGCGTACGCAGATACAGGAAGGCCCAGACAAGGGAGATAAGCTCTGCGATTTCTGTGGCAATGGCCGCACCGCCTGCACCCATGTGCAGAGCCGCAACAAAGAGCAAGTCTAAAAATACATTGGCAATGGAAGCCACGGCGGAGAAATAGAGGGGCCGCTTGGAGTCGCCCATACCACGCAGAAACGATGTAATGGAGTTGTAGAAAAACGAAATCAGGAAACAGGCTGCACGGATCATCAGATAATTGCGGGCCTCGCCCCGGGCTTCCAAGGGAATGTTCACCAGGTTCAAAATGGGCCCCACAAAGCAGCAGACGATAACGGAGAGAATCACGGCCATGATTGCACTGATGGACAGCGCCGTACCCACAGTACGGTGGACGCCCTCCTCATTTTTTGCCCCGCAGTATTGGGCGATCAGTACGGCGGAGCCCGCACTGGCACCAAGACCGATGTTTCCGGCGGCGTTGCAGATGTAGGATACGTTGTTCACCGCCGCCAGACCAGCGGAGCCGCAGAACTGCCCCACAATAATGGTGTCCACAGTGGAATACATGGTTTGCAGAATGCTGGATGCTAAAAACGGAAGAGAAAACCGGATCAGGCCGCTGGTAATGGGACAGGTGGTGAGATCCAGCGACTGCTTTACTTTAGTCACAGGCAAAGCCCCTTTCAAGCGCTCAGGCTTACGATGATTGCAATGGATCTTCTGGCGCTTTTTCTGAAATGGAAAGTAACAGTATTATACGCCTCGGGTGCTTTGAATTGCAACTGTTTGTTAGAAAATGAAACGAGAAATACGGTTTTTGCTTTTTCGTGACAATGGGATGGAATTATGATAGGATACACAGTGAAACACACGCAATGGGAGGAAATGCAATGGATCTCACACAGATGCAGTATTTTGTGCTGGTGGCAGAGAATGGATCTACTGCAAAGGCTGCGGCGGAAGCCATGGTATCGCAGTCTACGGTCAGTAAATCCATTCTCCGGTTGGAGCGGGAACTGGACCTACAGCTGTTTGACCGGCAGGGGATTCATCTGGTGCTGAATCCAGCCGGAGAGGAGTTCCTGCAGCAGGTACGGCCAATTTTAACGGCGGTACGGCGGCTCCCTGAATTTGTAAAGTCGCGGCATATGCCCCGGCGAAAATACCGGATTAATGTGGGGGCGGCCGAAGCGGTTATGGGAAGCTTCCTCCATGGCTTCTTTCGAAAGGAGCCGCAGGCGGAGGTAATCCTGACCGATGAGAGCTGGATCGATGACTGCGACCTGAGTATTTCCTCCGGGCCGTCAGGCCGGGAGGAGGACAGCGTGTGGCTGCTGGAGGAGGAGATCCTGCTGGCGGTTCCGGTGAGCATGGGGCCGCAGCAGGAGCTTGATGTCCTGTCATTGGAAGGGCTGCCGCTGATCCTGCCACGAGAGGGCAGCGCCCTGCGTCAGAGCATTGAGCGTGAGATCCTGTCCCGCCCACTGGTGGCGGAAATTCTGGCGGTGACCTCTGACGATGAAACGCTCCGACAGCTGGTGACCCAGGGGGATGGCGTGGCATTCTGGCCGGCAAAAACATGGCCAAAGCCTGACCCGGAAAAGGTGCGCCTGTGTCATCTGGGCGGCGTCCACTTTACCCGAGAGCTCTATGCATTGCTTCCGCCAGAGAATCCGGAGGGGAAGGAGAGTCCGCTGATGCGGGCGATGGTGGAGTTCTTTCACGGATTGGAAGACGGACAGGTGTGGAAGACGACAGAAACGGAAGAGATGGAATAAAAAAGGTTCCCTGTGCTGCAGCGTACTGTAACACAGGGAACTTTGCGTAATTATCGTTCTTCCCGGAAATAGGCATTTCCGAGGCTTGCGGGGGGCTGGCTTTCCCGTTTCTGACGAATGGAAATGGAGATCAGAACGATGACGGTGACGATATAGGGCAGGATCTTGTAAATCTCGGTGGGGATGCCCAGCTGGGTGACACGCATATACATGATCATCAGTGCGCCAAAGAGAATAGAACCCCAGACGGCACGGAGCGGCTTCCAGAGGGCGAAGATGACCAGTGCGACAGCCAGCCAGCCCTTTCCGTCCATGGCACCGGTGGACCAGTTGCCGCCGGCAGAGACCATGGTAAAGTAGAGGCCGCCCAGACCGCAGATACCGCCGCCAAGGCAGGTAGCCAGATATTTGTACTTTGTGACGTTGATGCCGGCAGCGTCTGCGGTGGCGGGATCTTCACCCACGGCCCGGAGGCACAGACCACTGCGGGTGCGGGCGAAATACCATGCCATGAGAATGGCGATCACCAACACCAGATAGATCATGAAGTTGTAGGAAAACAGCATCTTGCCCAGAATGGGGATATTCCGCAGGAAGCCCGGCAGCAGCGGCTGAGAGAAAATTGCGCCTGCGGCCTCGGAGATCTGAAGACGACCGTTTCCAATCTGGCGGAAATACTCACCAAAGAACTCGCCGTAGCCCACGCCGAAGATGGTCAGGGCCAGACCGGTGACGTTCTGATTGGTGCGCAGCGTGATCGTCAGGAACGCATAGAGCAGGCTGCCCAGAGCGGCGGCAAGAAATGCGCCGGCAAAGGCCAGCAGAACCGCTACCATGGGGATGGCGGCGTCACCGGCGGCACGTTCATAGACAAATGCGGCAATGAGCCCAGTGGAGCCGCCCATGTAGATCAGGCCCTCCACGCCGAGGTTCATATTGCCGACTTTTTCCGTGAGGATCTCTCCCAATGTGCCATACATCAGGGTGGTGCCCATCAGGACGGCAGCCACAAAAAAGTTGATGATAAAATTCATGCGGCAGCCTCCTTCTTTTCGTCAGAGCCCTTGGGGCCATCGTGGTTTTTCTTACGGAAGATCATCCGGTAACGGATAAAGAACTCGCTGGAGAGCATGCAGAAGAGGATCAGACCAGTGAGCATGTCGCTCATGGATTCCGGCAATGCGTTGTGCGTCAGCGTGTTGATGGTGGATGCACCTTTGGTGAGCACTGCCAGCAGCAGAGAAATAAGGACCATGCCCAGAGGGTTCAGTGCAGCCAGCCATGCAACAGTGATGCCCGTAAAGCCGACACCGCCTGCCACGGAATCCGACAGCGTGTAGTTGATACCGGAAACCACAATAAAGCCCACGATACCGGCAATGGCACCGGAGACAAACATGGTACGCATAATTACCTTGCCTACTTCAATGCCTGCATAGTGTGCGGTGGCTTCACTTTCGCCGACTACGGCAATCTGATAACCATGCTTGGTAAAGCGCAGATAGCAGTACATGAAGATGACCAGAGCCAGTACGATAAAGCAACCGGAGGTGATGCCCCAAACGGTGGGGAGCCGGGCAGCGGTACCAAAGCGCTCGATCATCTGGGTGCCCTTGGGAACCTTTTCCCAGGGGCCGCCCTGAAGGTATTTCACAACACCAATGGCAATGTAGTTGAGCATCAGGGTAAACAGGGTCTCATTGGTCCCCCACTTGGCACGAAATGCCGCAGGCAGCAGACCCCAGAGGCCGCCGCCAATGGCTGCTGCGATGCACATCACCGGAAGCAGCACCCAGCTGGGCCATACATTCTGGAAATTCAGGGCAAAGAAGGTGGCAAAAATGCCGCCAACGGTAACCTGCCCCTCTACACCGATGTTCCAAAACTTCATTTTGAAGGCGGGGGCAATGGCCAGTGCAGCACCCAGCAGAGGGATCATGATTTTAATGGTCTGCTGAATATTAAGGCTGGAGCCCAGCGCACCGTTGAACATAGCGGCGTAAACAGACACCGGGTCAAAGCCCACTGCGAGGATCAGAATCCCAAATAGGATCAGCGCCACCAGAATGGAGGCGATCCGGATGATCCACGCCTTGACGGTGCCAATATCATCCCGCTTGGCCAGACGGATCAAAGGTTCCTTCTTGTTCATGCGTCTTCCTCCCCTCCAAGCTTTGTCATCATCATGCCAACCTGCTCCTTGGTGGCGGTGCGACCGTCAAGAATGCCGCTGACCTTGCCGCCGCAGAGTACAAGAATCCGGTCACAGAGCTCCAGTAGAACGTCCAGATCCTCGCCGACATAGATTACGGCAACGCCCTTGGCCTTCTGCTCGTTCAGCAGATGATAAATGGTATAGGATGTGTTGATGTCCAGACCGCGAACGGCGTAGGCGGTCATCAGCAGCTTGGGGTTGGAGGCAATCTCACGGCCAACCAGCACCTTCTGGACGTTGCCGCCGGACATGCGGCGAACCGGAGTCTGGATGCTGGGGGTGACGACCTCCAGCTCGTCCATGACCTTCTGGGCCAGCTGCTCGGGACTCTTTCGGTCTGCAAGACCGAACTTTCCACGCTTATAGGAGCGAAGCATCATGTTTCCGGCCATGTCCATGTTGCCTACAAGGCCCATGCCAAGACGATCCTCGGGCACAAAGGACAGCCGGACGCCCAGATTGCGAATCTCCATGGCGGACTTTCCAATGAGCTCCTGAGGGCCGTTGTCATCATAATAGAGAATGGAACCGCTCTCCATTTTCTGAAGCCCGGCGATGGATTCCAAAAGCTCCTTCTGGCCGCAGCCGGAGATACCGGCAATGCCCAGGATTTCGCCGCTGTTGGCGGTAAAAGAAATGTGATCCAGCTTCGTAACCTTGTTTTCGTCTACAACGGTCAGATCCTTGACCTCCAGCCGGATCTGAGGATCTACGGGTTCGGGTCGGTCAATGTTCAGTGCGGTGGCCTGACCCACCATCATGTCGGTCAGGGACTGGGCGGTGGCATCCTTTGTGGATACGGCGCCGATGTATTCGCCCTTCCGCAGAACGGCCACCCGGTCGGACAGCTCCAATACCTCTTGCAGCTTGTGGGTAATGATGATAATGGCCTTGCCGTCAGCACGCATGGCCCGAAGTACATCAAAGAGCTTTTCGGTTTCCTGCGGTGTCAATACGGCAGTTGGTTCGTCAAGAATGAGGATATCGGCACCCCGGTAGAGTACCTTGATGATCTCGACCGTCTGCTTTTCAGAAACGCTCATGTCATAGATTTTTTTGTCGGGATCAATATTAAAGCCGTATTTTTCGCTGATCTCCCGGACACGGGCGTTGATGGCCTTTTTGTCGAATTTCCCGGACTCCCGAAGGCCCAGTACGATGTTCTCACCTGCGGTGAGTACGTCCACCAGCTTAAAATGCTGATGGATCATGCCGATGCCAAGATCAATGGAGTCCTTGGGGGAACGGATGGTGACGGCCTTCCCGTTCACGAAGATCTGGCCCTCATCGGGGAAATAGATGCCGGAGATCATGTTCATCAGTGTGGTTTTTCCGCTGCCGTTTTCTCCTAATAGGGAGAGAATCTCCCCACGACATACGTCCAGACTGACATCGCGGTTCGCTACCACAGAACCAAAGGTCTTTGTGATATGCTCCAGACGAATGGCGACTTCCTTTTCCAAATGCCTCATCCTTTCATTGGGCGCGGAGCGATCCCGCGCGAAGTGTAAAGAGTGAATAGTGTGCAGGGAACAAAAGACCAGATGTCCGGCAGGATATGTGGTTTGCTGTTCTCCGCCCGCTATAAATGAAAAAACGGCACGTCACAGGCGGGGCCGGAAGGCTCCGGCTCCGCCTGTACATGCAGAATTTTAGTTGCCCTTGATGGTGATGATGTCGTTGATGACATAGCCGAAGGCAGGCGCAGACTGGGTTGCGTTCTCATCAAAGCCGTCGGTCAGATCAATGGTCTCGTTGGTGTAGGGGTTGGTAGCGGTGTAGGGGCCCTTGAATACGTCGGTGGCCTTCAGGGAGTGATCCTTGAAGGAAGCCTCTACCTCGTCAATCTTCTCCTGGGTGCCTTCTGCGGCAATGGCGGTGTTCAGGGGGGTCATGGCAACCCAGCCCTCGTCAAAGCCGGCATGCTGGTCAACGGGGAGCTCGGTGCCGTCCATAACAGCCTGCACAGCGGCAACCTCGTAAGGAGCATAATCCTGACGAGAGGAGATGAGGCAGGTATTGGGGGCGACATCGGTCATGTCCTGATTGTAGGAAACACAGTAGACCTCGGTGCCCTTGGCGTGTGCATCTTCGCAGGCCTTTGCGGGGCCCTCGGTGTCGGAGTGCTGGGAAATGATGACGCAGCCGTCCTCGATCAGAGCGGTGGCCATGGTCTTCTCGGTGTCGAAGTCACCCCAGGTGCCAGCGTACTGGACTTCCATGGTTGCATCGGGGACAATGGAGCGAACGCCCATCAGGAAGGCGGTATAGCCGGAGATAACCTCGGCATAGTCAAATGCAGCAACATAGCCGATCTTTGCCTGATCTGCGGTGATGGTGCCGTTGTCAATCATTTCCTGCAGCTTCATACCGGCAACGATGCCGGCAACATAGCGGCCCTGATAGATCTCGCCCATGTAGTTGTGATAGTTGGAAACTACGGGCTCCTCAGCAGCATCGGCGCAGGTAGCCTGGCAGAACTGAATGTCGGGATACTCGGCAGCAAGTTCTTTTACGGTAGCACCGTAGCCGAAAGAGGTGGTGAAGATGATGCCGCAGCCGGTATCGCAAAGCTCACGAACGGGATCCTCTACAGCGTCCTCGGCAACATTGTACTTGGCGATGCACTCGACCTTATCGCCGTAGGTGTCAGCAATTGCGTTTTCTGCGGCAATAAAGTTGGCGGTGTAAGCCTCGGTTTCATCGCCGATGTACACAAAGCCCACCTTCAGAACATCGCCGGAAGTGGTGGCAGCGGCATCGGTGGAGCCGGCAGCCTCAGCCGGAGCCTCGGTGGCCTCAGTCTGCGTGCTGGCAGCGGTGTCGGTGGTGGAGCCGCCAACGGACTGACCGCAGGCGCACAGACCCAGCACCATGGCCATGGCCAGCATCAGTGCAAAGATTCTCTTCTGCATGTTTTATTCCTCCAAACATGATGATAGATAGCCGGTTGCCCGGCAAAACAAACAATAGCTACTTACCCCACAGAATCAGTTTCTTCCGATGGATTAGCAGCTAACGATGCTATTTTACAGGAAATTCGACATAGGGGCAATAGCGGCTATGAAAAAAAACAGATTAATTTTACAGAAAAATTTGTGATTTTTCACACATTACCAAGATGCGGAAGAATCGGAACTGGGCAAAGAGCAAAAGAACATTGAAATTTCAAACTGATTTTAGTATGATAACATAAAAAGAGCGGGTACGGGGGCGAGACAATGACAGATCAGCAGCGGGAACTCGAGCTGCTCCGGCAGGAAAATGCGCAATTGAAACAAGCACTGGAGCAGGAAAAGGTGCGGTCCATGAATTTTGCCAGAGAGGCATTTTTGGTGGACTTGCTGGGAAAACACCAGCTGACCGGCAAGGAATACCGGCAGAGCCTGCGGGAACTGGAGCTTAATTTTCCAACGCCGTGGTTTGCGGTCATATTGATCCAGGTAGAACCGGATATCCCGGCGCTGCTGGGGCCAAAGGCGGCGATCAGTCAGGAGAGCCTTCGCTATGTACGCTTTCTGGTGCGAAACGTGCTGGAGGAGCTGATCGGAGAGAAGCACATCTGCCATGTGGTAACGGTGCAGGGGCAATTAACTGCGCTGGTGAATCTCTCGGAGGGAACGGAGGCGGCCATGGACACGGTGGAACAGGCTGCCCAGCGTGCGGCATCCCTGTTTGAAAGCCATTATGACTCCGCAGTGCTGTTTTCCATCAGCCGGTGCCATCAGGGCTATCAGCAGATACACGAGGCTTATCAGGAGGCAGAAAGCCTGATGCAATACCGGATCATGGCAGAGGATGACGCCAGCGTGATTCGCTACGATCAGAAGACGGAAGTACATATGGAAAAACGCCGGGTCGAGCACTTTGAGTTTGAACATGAGCTGGACAATTACATCCGGCAGGGAGACTATGAGGCAGCACGGGAGCTGGTGCATCGGATGCTGGGGGCGGAGTTTGGTCACGCCAAGCCGACGGTGCAGGTGTTCATGATCCGGGCCTATGGCCTCATCAATGATATTCTCCATGTATTTGACAGCTTGGAGGAGTATTTTTCCCCGGAATTTCTGGTGGAGCTTCAGGCAGGGCCAAGGATCGTCCATGCCACCTCTCTGGCGGAGATATCCCGGGAGCTGGACAGCATCTTTGACGAGATCATCCGGCGTCAGCAGTCTCAGGAGCAGGAGCCCGGGTGGGTGCAGCGGGCGGTAGAGTATATGGATCATCACTACTCGGATCAGAATCTCAACGTGGCAGGCGTGGCGGATGCAGTGGGCATCAATCCGGTGTATCTCAGCCGGATGCTGAAAAAGTACCGCAATATCCGTCCACTGGAATATATTCATCAAAAACGCATTGAACGGGCCAAGCAGCTGCTGGGGCAGGGCGTCACGGTGAAGGATACGCTGCCGCAGGTCGGCTACAGCAGTGCCTTGACCATGAACCGTGCCTTTCGGAAGTTTGAGGATGCCACACCCGGGGCGTTTTATCGGGAAAAGCAATCATGACATGCGTGCGGGATTTGGCGGATGAATCCCGCACGCTCGTTGGCGTCCAAGGAAACAGGGCAGATTGCTTTTTTTGACTGGATTCTTTATAATATCTTGGAATGTAATTTTAATGTAAAGAGGCGATCCCCTGTGGCAGCGGCACCCAATACGGATTTCAGTCAGGGCAGTGTGTGGAAAAATATTGTCAGAATGTCGATTCCGATTACATTAGCTCAGCTGATCAATATTCTATATAATATTGTAGACCGCATGTATATCGGACACATTCCCGGTGCTGGTGCACTGGCACTGACAGGACTTGGATTGTGTCTTCCGGTTATTTCGATCGTGATGGCCTTTGCCCGGCTTTCCGGCATGGGAGGCGGGCCGCTGTGCTCCATTGAGCGGGGCAAGGGAGATTATGATGAGGCGGAACGGCTCATGGGAAATTCCTTTACCTTGCTGATGATTTTCGCAGTAGTGCTGACGCTGGTGGGGGAGATGTTCCTGCGGCCAATTCTGATGGCGTTCGGGGCCAGCGGAGATACCATCGGCTATGCCATGGACTATGGGCAGATCTATCTGGCTGGCAATGTATTTGTGCTGATTTCTCTGGGGATGAACAATTTTATCAATGCCCAGGGATTTGCCAGAACGGGAATGGTGACCACACTGGTGGGCGCTGTGCTGAATATTCTGCTGGATCCGCTGTTTATCTTCGTGCTGGGCTGGGGCGTCAAGGGTGCAGCTGCGGCAACGGTGATCTCTCAGGCGGTGTCTGCCCTGTGGGTGATGCAGTTTCTCACCGGGAAGCGGGCCCAGCTGCGGCTGCGCCGGAAGAACCTTCGGCTGGAACGGGCTCGCACCGGGCGGATCCTGGGCCTTGGCTTTTCCGGCTTTGTGATGGCGTTTACGAATTCCGCCGTGCAGGTGGTATGCAATTCCGTGCTGAGTATTTACGGCGGAGATCTCTATGTAGGTGTGATGACGGTGATCAGCTCCATTCGAGAGGTGGCATCCATGCCGGTACAGGGGATCACCGGGGCTGCAGAGCCGGTGCTGGGCTTTAACTATGGCGCAAAGGAGCTGGGCAGAGTTCGGCAGGGAATCCGGTTTATCTCCGGCTGTGCGCTGGTGTATGCCTTCTTTGTGTGGGGGATGATCAAACTGATCCCCGGGCCCATGATCCGAATCTTTAACAATGAGGAAGCGCTGGTGAAGGTGGCGGTTCCTGCACTGGGACTGTATTTTTCTACATTCTTTATGATGGCGCTGCAATTTGCGGGGCAAAGCACCTTTGTCTCACTGGGGAAGAGCCGTCAGGCGGTATTTTTCTCAATTTTCCGAAAGGTGATCATTGTGGTTCCGCTGACGATCCTGCTGCCGAAGCTCCCCTATTTCGGTGTAGACGGTGTGTTCTGGGCGGAGGCGATCTCCAATGTGATCGGAGGAATCGCCTGCTATGGCACCATGTATTGGACCGTGTACCGCCCACTGGGACGGCAGCAGAAACAGACGTAAGAAAGGAGCGGGCACCATGGAACATATCTTTCTGGTGAATCCTGCGGCGGGAAAGGAAGACCCGACTCCCGTGGCACAGCGGGCTGCGGCACAGCTTGAAAAAGCGTTGGGGGAGCCCTGCACAATACAGATATCCCGGGCGCCCGGAGAACTGACGGAATTGGCCCGGAAGGCAGGGGCATCGGGGAATGAAGTGCGGCTGTATGCCTGCGGCGGCGATGGCACCTTTCATGAGGTGGTGGCAGGAGCCATGGAATTCCCCAATGTGGCGGTGACATGCCTGCCCCTTGGTTCGGGGAACGATTTTATCAAGCAGTTTCCGCATCCTGAGGCATTTTTTCGGATGGAAGAGTTTGAAAATACGGTAGAAAAACGGCTGGATCTTATGGATGTCAGTGGCTGCGTGGCAGTAAACGTCTGCTCCGTTGGATTTGACGCACGGATCGGCACCCAGATCGACCGGTATCGGCGGCTTCCGCTGCTGTCCGGGCCACGGGCCTATTGGGCCAGTGTTGTGGTAAACCTGATCCGGGGCGTGGTGAAGCCGTGCCGTGTGGAGCTGCATGAGGGACCGGTGGTGGATGAAGACATGACGTTGGCCTGCGTGTGCAATGGGAGCTGGTACGGCGGATCCTTCCATCCGGTGCCGGAAGCGGACAGCAGCGACGGGCTGCTGGATGTACTGCTGGTGAAGAAGGTGTCGAGATTGACGGTGGCCCGGGTCATTGCGGCCTATCAGAAGGGGCACTATGCCGATTATCCGAACCTGATTGCCCACTATCAGACCAAACGCCTGAGGATCGTAACGCCGGAGAAGGAGCCGGTGAATCTGGATGGAGAACTGATCCACAGCCGGGATATCACCATTCAATTGCTGCCCGGAAAGCTTCGGCTTTTCGGCCCGGCTGCTGCATGGGAAAACTAACCAATGCACCGCAAAGCCTGACGGAAATGCTTTGCGGTGCTTTTTTCGCACTTATATAGGACATCTATAGGACATCGAAATGCGTCCGAAGTCATTATGACAGACTGAGCCCCGAATCAGCCTGTCCTGATTCGGGGCTATAGAGGAGGATCCAAAATGGATCAATGAAAGATCAGCCGGGAGGAGGCGCACCATCCGGAGGAGGTCCGGGATTGCCCATGGGGGCAGCTACTTCGCCATTGAGATAGCGCTCATAGGCGGCCTGATAGCAGGCGGTGACCTCGTCAATGCCCATGCCCTCAATGTGATCGACAAATGCATCGAACTCAGTAAGATCACGGTTGCCAATGATGAATTCCAGCACGGACTGCTCAATGTAGGTCTTAATGTCTCCGTAGAACTGGTTGACCTCGGAGGATTCCTCGGTGTTCAGCGCAGTGCTGCCGATGCCACGGCCTACGGACAGATTGCTCTGCCAGATAGAGCTTGCATCCTTCTGAGCCTGAGTGTAGCCGGACTGCTCACGGGTCTCGTCCCGGTAGAAGGGGCCGCGATCCAGACAATACATAAACAGCGCCACGGTGGTAGACATATCCGGGTTGTTCAGAACGAGATCGGTGAATACGGGAACGTGGTTCTCGTCATATTCAAAGCTTTCGCCCTCAAGACCATAGTTGCACAGCAGGGCGCCCTCGTCGGTGTACATATAGTTGCACCACTGCATCAGCAGTTCGGGGCATTCACACTGGGTGGAAATGGACCATGGGGTAGAGGCTGCATAGGCACGCTCTTCCTTGAACGGAATGGTATCGCCGGACTTCTGAACGAAGTCGGGAATGGCCACCAGCTCAAAGCCCTCGGTGGTGGAGGCGTCTTCCAGCGTGGCGATGTAGGTGACCTCACCATAGAATACGCCGGTGCGGTCTGCCAGAATGACATCAGTGGGCGGATTCTGGAAGTCTGTGAAGGACATGAAGTCCTGCCAGATGAGCCCTTCTTCATACCAGTCGTGTACCATGGTCAGGTATTCCTTAAACTCGGGCTGAATGGGGCCGTACATAACGGTGTCGTCCACCTGATAGTAGGGCTCAGACATGGCGGCATCGGCAACCAGACCGTTGATGCCATAGCCCTGCACCAGACCGTTGTTGATGCCGGTGGCGGCATAGTTCAGAACCAGCGCAGCGTCAGCGCCCTTTTTCTCCTTGAATGCCTTCAGCACATCGTGGAGCTCGTCATAGGTTTCGGGAACATCCAGACCAAGCTCATCCAGCCAATCCTTCCGAATTATGGGGCCAAAGGTCTGGGTGGTTTCGGTCTGCATGCTCAGCTGGGGCATACCGGCCAGCCAGCCGCTCTCGGTGAGCGCCTCGGGCACAGCGTCGGGATAGGCTTCCATGAGCTTGCAGATCTGGGGCGTCAGCTCTTCGGTGAGATAGGGCAGATGATCGATGAGGATCTCATCGGCAACGGCTGCCTCACCGCCGTTGGTGTACAGGGTAGTGGCGTTGGAAATGATGTCGGAAAGATCATTGGAAGCCACCATCAGGTTAAACTTTTCGGATTCCGTATCCGGATTCACCACCGTAAAGTCCAGACTGACGCCAGTACGGGTGGCAAGCTCATTCCAGAGGGCACAGTCGTTGCCAATGTCCTCTGTGATTTTCAGAACGTTGGGGTTGACACCCATCCACATGGTAACCGTAACAGGATCATCGGTCAAAGGAAGGTCCACATTCCCCAGCGGGTTAGCAGGCCATGCGGTCTGAACCGTCTCTTCCGCAGCGGATGCTTCCGATGTGGATGCCGCTGCCGGTGGATTCTCTGCCGGTGCTTCGGTGGCTGCATCGGCAGGGGGCGCTTCCGCAGACTGGGAAGGCTCCGGGGCGGATGCAGATGCCAAGGTGCTGGGCTGACTGCCACAGGCGGCAAACAGACCGATCAGCATGCACGAGGCCAGAAGCGTGGCAAGCAACTTCTTTTTCATTCGCAGCTCTCCTTTTCTTCAAGCTAAAAGGGGTAACAGGCCCTTTCATTTCTAAGTATATGATTTCCAAAAAGCGGCGGCAAGACGCAAAAAAATATTGGAGTATCAAAAATGAAATAGAGTTAAATTTTGATACTCCAAGTATGAAAATGAAGCAGCTGCATGGGGCCATTACCATGCAGCTGCTTTGAATATACATTATAAATCATATAAATAATGGCTCATCGCTGATCGGAGAAGGGAATCCCTTTTTCGCCGGCCAGAGATTGGAGCCTGCGGCAGAGGAGCTGCCAGCTGTTCCCGGCCCCCTCCACGGCGCTCCGTTTCAAATAGATATTGCCGCCACGGGTTTTCAGACAAAGCGCTTCAACGGTGGTCAGCTTGCGGCCACGAAAGCCGGTATGTTCAGACACGGTGGTCAGTGCAATTTCCTCGATGGATGCAGACATAACGGTGATCCCTCCTGCGTAAAATGTAGATCATATAATGCTATAATGACTATATGCTATTTTGATGGAAAATACAAGGGAAAGCGTGAGAAAACCATCCGGGAATCTATATGGGAATGACGGAATTTTATGCAGCGAAACCTGCGGCGCATTGAGAAACCCGGCATTTTGCCTGCATTCTGCAATTTTAATCGGTCTTTTTGGGGCAGAATTGGATGGTTCGCCGGTTTTCAGAAAAATCCTGCGGAAACTATTGCAATCCAACAAAGATGCTGGTAAAATAGGTGGGCAATATTAAAAGTAAGGAGTTGTTTGTTGTTGGAAAACCTGTTTCTGCTGGGCTTCGTTGGCGCTGCGGTTGCACTGATCTTTGCATTTATTCAGCGTGGCATCGTTATGAAGCACTCGGAAGGCAACGACAAGATGGTCGAGATCGCACAGGCCATTCGGGACGGTGCTAATGCTTACCTGAAGCATCAGTACATGACCGTTGGCAAGGTCTTTGCCGTTGTGTTCGTTATTCTTCTCATTATGGCATTTGCCACGGGCGGCGAGATGCTGTCCAAGTTTACCCCCTTCGCATTTATCACCGGTGGTGTGTTCTCCATGCTGGCTGGCTTTATCGGCATGAAGATCGCTACCAACTCCAATGCGCGTACTGCTCAGGCTGCTTATGAGAGCCTGAACAAGGGCCTGCGTGTTGCGTTCTCCTCCGGCTCTGTCATGGGCTTCACCGTGGTAGGTCTGGGCATGCTGGACGTTACCATGTGGTTCTGCATCCTGCACTTCGCTTTCGGCATCACCGATCCCGTTGAGCTGGGCAACATCATGGTTATGAACGGCATGGGCGCTTCCTTCATGGCTCTGTTCGCTCGCGTTGGCGGCGGTATCTACACCAAGGCTGCCGATGTAGGCGCTGACCTGGTTGGTAAGGTTGAGGCTGGTATCCCCGAGGATGACCCCCGTAACCCCGCTACCATTGCCGATAACGTTGGCGACAACGTTGGCGACGTAGCCGGCATGGGCGCTGACCTGTATGAGAGCTATGTTGGCTCCATTCTGGCCACCTTTGCTCTGGCTGCTACCGCTGGCTATGGCTTCAAGGGCATGCTGCTTCCGCTGATGATCGCTGTCACCGGTATGGTTTGCTCCCTGATCGGCTCTTTCATGGTCAAGACCAAGGAAGATGCAGACCAGAAGTCCCTGCTGAAGACTCTGCGTACCGGCACCTATTCCGCAGCTGTTCTGGCTGCAATCTGCGCTGCTGTTCTGACCTACGCAATCATGGGCAACATGGGCATCTTTGTTGCGATCCTCTGCGGTCTGGTGGGCGGCTGTGCCATCGGTTACTTCACCGAGTACTACACCTCTGACACCTATAAGCCCACTCAGGAGCTGGCTGCCGCTTCCGAGACCGGTTCCGCTACCATCATCATTGGCGGTATTTCTCTGGGCCTGAAGTCTACTGCTTCCTCCATCCTCATTGTTGGTGCTGCAGTTCTGATCTCCTATTTCGCAGCCGGCGGCTCTCTGGCCATCGTGGACGAGACCGGCGCCTTTACTACCGCATTTAATCAGGGCCTGTACGGCATCGGCATCGCCGGTGTTGGCATGCTCTCCACCCTGGGCATCACCCTTGCTACCGACGCATACGGCCCCGTTGCCGATAACGCCGGCGGCATTGCCGAGATGGCTGAGCTGCCCGAGTTCGTCCGTGATCGTACCGATGCACTGGACTCTCTGGGCAACACCACTGCCGCTACCGGAAAGGGCTTTGCAATCGGCTCCGCTTCTCTGACTGCTCTGGCTCTGCTGGTTTCCTATGTCAGCATTGTTCAGACCAAGACCCCCGATACCCTGAACTTCGCTCTGACCAGCCCCACCGTTCTGGTCGGCCTGTTCATCGGCGCTATGTTGACCTTCGTGTTCTCTGCCTTCACCATGGGTGCTGTACAGACTGCTGCACAGACCATCGTTACCGAGGTTCGCCGTCAGTTTAAGGAGATCCCCGGCATCATGGAAGGCAAGGCAAAGCCTGACTATCAGGCATGCGTTGGCATGTGCACCAAGGGCGCTCTCCATGAGATGGTCGCTCCCGCACTGCTCGCAATCATTGTTCCCATTGTTACCGGCCTGATCCTCGGACCCACCGGTGTAGTTGGCCTGCTGGGCGGCGTTTCCGTTACCGGTTTCGCTATGGCAGTATTTATGTCCAACGCCGGCGGCGCTTGGGATAACGCCAAGAAGTACATTGAGAGAGGCAACCACGGCGGTAAGGGCAGCGAGCAGCATAAGGCAGCCGTTGTCGGCGACACCGTTGGCGATCCCTTCAAGGATACTTCCGGTCCTTCTCTGAACATCCTCATCAAGCTGGTTTCCACGGTTTCCATCGTGTTCTCCGGCCTGATCGTGGCCTTCAACCTGATGGGCCTCCTGTAATTTCAGATTACACGGTTCCGGGCTGCCGCATTGCGGCAGCCCGGTTTGGCTATATTGCCCGCATGATCGCAGGAAAAGGGGCTGTCTCGCTTTCTTGTGAGACAGCCCCTTTTCATTACTCCTCTTCCCGGCTGGGAAGCTTTACAGTGGCAGGAATCTCCTGCCCAATATTTCCGTCCAGATCCTCACACCAGCAGATGAGATCTACATAGTGGCCTCCGTCCTCGCCGATATATTTATCATACACATAGCCTCTGGTGATGAATGCATCGTCTCCAAAGCCGTGAATGTTGGCATAGCGGTCCTTCATATAGGGCACCTTCAAAAGCTCTGTGGGACGATAGAAGCCCGCAGGGAAGTGGTTGAACTGCGCTTCCTTGGGCGCATCGTTCACGAAACGCCAGCCTAATCGGGTCACAAAGCCCTGATCGCCGCACCAGTTGGTAAGGATCCTGGTTCCCATGAGCTTTGCGTGGAAATTGTAGAGATAGGCAATGCTTCCAAGCCCAAGGTGGCCAGACTCATTGTCGTACAGACCGGTCTCCGGATTATAGCGGTAGAAGTGCGGATCCCCGCCCTTGCCGGTCAGAACTTCCTGAAGTCCATTGTTGTCCTTCAGCAGATTCCATGCCGCAATGGTACGGACGATCTCAAAGCCCACCTGCGGGGGTGCTGCCACCGGCGTTGGCTCGTCGCCAATGTTCACATCCTCCCAGTAGAGGGGCTGCGCTCCACGGATCTTCTCGTGGGTCCAGATATCCTTGAATACCTCATAGTCCTCCGGCGTCATGAAATGGGACTTGTGCCGTGCTGTACCGCCGACTCCACCGCCGCCGGGCATAGGAGGCGGTGCCTTTTTTCCATCGCCGGGGCCTTTATCGCCCGGTGCTTTTTTCGGAGGCGCACCTGGCACTTCGGAAGCGAGAATCTCATTGATTTCCGGATCCTTGGAGCGCATCAGCTGTTCCGGCCAACGCCGGGTGCAGCGTGCCACCAGCTGATCCTTCTGGTTATATACATCGGTGCAGCAGATGAAGATCATCAGCCGCTTGATGCTGCCCTCCTTTGGCGTTACATCCACCACCTGCCAGCCGCTGTCCTCTGTTCGGAAGCTATCCCCGGGGAATACCGGCGCAAAAAACGCATCGGTATGGTCATAGCCATCCCCGAGGAACGCTGTTCCATCGGGCCGAATCAGATACCCCAGCTCCGGCGGCACATTGTACCGGGTTTCTGTGGATACGTAGCCGGGAATGGCCGGAAGGTTCCCCCATACCGTCTTTTTGGCGTACTCGGGATCATTGAACAGTGGATTCCACCGATCCCAGCAGCGGGCGTACAGCTGCATGACCCACAGGTCTGTGGAGGGCATTGCAGGGGCCTTTCCACCAAACATTCGTCCCGTTTCGCCTCTGTTATAGCGGTCTATGGCCGCCTGCTCCTCTGGGGTGTAAACGCCGGGGTAGAAGATCTCCATTTTTTCTTCTGGGAAGCGCATGGTCATCGTCCTTTCTCCGTTCTGTCTGGTTTCTATCACGGCTATTGTATCACGAATTCTAACTATTGGGCAAGCCACAGTTTGACCGCTCTGTATCCATATGGCGTCCCAATACAGCGCAGGGGCCGAATCCGTTTGGATCCGGCCCCTGCTTGCTTATGGTGAGGAGAACACACAAGATATCAAGTTTCGTTACGCGCCAATGCTCAAATAGGTGTCAATGGCATTCTGATACAGCTCCGTCATGCGCGCAATATCAAAGGAGCTGTTTACTTCCTCAATAAAGCTGTCCCATTCGTCCATGGACTTGCCGCCGGTGATGAACTGGAGGCATGTGGTGCTGACAAAGCTGCCCACATCCGAGGAAATGCCGGAGTACTCCGTCTGATCTTCCACCGTCCAAACGGCACCGGGGGCCTGTGTGCTGGTGGTGTTTCTGAGCCACAGATCAATTGCATTCACCTGTGCATCGGTATAGCCCAGATAGTTGCGCTCATTGATGCAAATGGAACAGGGCGTGGAAGAGGTGTACTTAATGAGGCACAGTGCAAAGTCATAGCCATCGGGATTGTTGGTGATCAAATCGGTGAAAACAGGCTCGCCCTCTGCGTTGTATTCAAAGGATACGCCTTCTACGCCATAGTTGGCCAGCAGGATACCATCGTCAGAGTAGAAATAATCAATGATCCGAAGCGCCAATTCGATGTCCGGACAGGTGCCTGCCACGGCTGCACCGCCCTTGCTAACCCGGGAGGTTCCTGCATCGTCAAAGCCGCACAGGTCGCCCTCATTCAGAACCATGGCGCGAACCGGCTGTACATTACTGTCGGGCTCATAGCCGGAGAGATTATTGATGCCATTGACCGAGGTGGTAAAGAAGCCGGAGGCGTTGCCTACGATCTCATCGTCTGTGGCTGTGTTGTTCATGGTCTGGGACATGAAATCCGGAGAAATGAAGCCCTCCTGATACCAGTCGGCCATCAGCTGGATATAGTCCCGGAAGCCATCCATGGGTACGCAGTACTGAATCTGATCGTCCTGATAGACCCAGCCGCCCAGCGCATTGTTATCGCCATTGGCTGTAATGCCGAAGGCACTGCCCAGCGTGGAGTTGCCATTGGCTGCGATCCAGAAGGGATGGGCGCAATCATTCTTCGCCTGGAACGTCTTGAGCACATTGTAGAGGTCATCGACCGTCACAGGAGTATCCAGACCGTCTGCATCCAGCCAGTCCTGACGGATCGCAGGGCCGGAGGAGGGGATCAGGCTGTCCTGAATATTCTCTGCCAGCACCACAGCCCCGGACTCTGTATAGACGTCTCGTGCAATGGAGGGGTTGTTGTCCAGAATATCGAAATAGTTGGGCATAACGTCCCGATAGTCCTCAAAGTTGACGATCACATCGCCGTCTACCAGATCATCCATGTTGCCGGTATAGAACATACCAAAGTTGAAGATCATATCCGGCAGCTCGTTGGCCGCCACCATCAGGCTCATGGAGTCGGAGGCTGTCAGCAGGTTGGCAGTGGTGAAATTCAGGGTCACACCGGTACGCTTCTGAAGCTCCGAATAAACCTGACCATCGGTTCCGTAGTCGGTGATCACTGCCATCACAGGGGGTACTACATAGTCCCATGCCGTCAGCGTAACCGGCTCATCCACCAAAGGCAGCGGCTCCGCCTCTGTATAGGTACGAACAATCTCGGTATCTGAAGTGGCTTCCGCCGTATCTTCTAAAGATGCTGCAGGCTCTGCCTCCGCAAGACTGGCCGGTTCCTTGGCACTATCCGATGCGGCAACCGGTGCCTCTGAGGTCTCAGGTGCTGCGGCTTCTGTTTCGGCAGGCTGTGTGCTTTCACCGGCGGATTTGGTAGAAGCCGATGTGCCGCCGCAGGCAGCGAGCGCAAAGATCATGCACAGACACAAGGCCATGGCCAGAAATCTCTTTTTCATTACCTTCATTCCTTTCTGGGTATTCATATTGTTATTGTACGAACTACCCGCCGTGGAGGCAAATGCCGAAAAATTATGAGCCATAACTGCCGGTTATCCGTGCAATATATGCAAGTGGAAACGCAAAATTTGATATTCGGGGTCGCAGAGAATATCCCCGATACTCGGGCCGAGTACCGGGGATCGGATGCATATTTCCTTACAGGATCATCGCTCTGGAATAAGCTTCACGGTTGCAGACCTCCAGATTGCCTGCGCCGTTGCAGTCGCCAATGGCGTAGAACTCAGTGGTCAGGCCGGAATAGTCAAAGGCCTCAGCTGTCAGCGGGGTCATACCGCCGCAGATCACCACGTTGTCGCCGGTAACGGTGTGCTCACCATCGGCCATGCGGTAAGTTACCGTGTTGCCCTCTACCTTTATGGTTTCTGCCTCGGTAATGCCGGTGAGATTATCATAGGCCTCCCAGGCAGCGGCCTCTCTCGCCTCGCCGTTGGGGCCGGCCTTTACAAAGGCCATGGTGATATAGTGCAGGCCGGAGGCGTTGTGGGCCAGCTTCTTCTGCCGGGTGAGCACCGTAACGTCATGGCCGAGACCACAGAGATACATGGCTGTCTCAATACCCACCTCGGAGCCGCCAACGATCACCACGTGCTTGCCCAGCTCCGGCTCTCTGCCGCAGGTATCCAGACAGGACATATACTGAGGCTTCAGCTTCCCGCTCTCATCCTTCAGGCCGGGAATGTTGGGGATGTTGACCTTGGCGCCGGTGGCCGCCAGCACCGCATCATAGCCGCCAGCCTGAATCATCTGACGGGTAGGTGTCGTATTCATGACTACCTTGACCCCGGATTTTCCCAGTTCACGGATCAGCCAGTTCTTAAAATTCTGAATGGGCCACTTAAAGGGGAAGTAGTCGCTGTGGAACAGCTGTCCGCCCAGCTGACCGGACTTCTCATACAGGGTCACATCATGGCCCCGCTGGGCAGCATAGATCGCCGCACGCATACCGGCAGGACCGCCGCCAATTACGGCCACCTTTTTGGGCTCGGCACTCTTCTCCACCAGCCGATGGAGCTTATGCCCCAATCCCATCAGCGGGTTGACAGAGCAGACCGAAGTCCACGGATCCGGCTCCGGCAGCATGACGCCGTGGCATTTGTTGCACTTGAGGCAGGGCGTAATGTCTTCCCCACGGCCCTCATAGAGCTTCTTGCCATATTCATCATCGGCCATAAAGCCTCGGGCAATGCCGAACATATCGCACTTGCCCTCCACCAGATACCGCTCCATCTCATCGGGCTCCTGAAAGCCGCCGATGGGCTTCATGAGCATATGGAAGCCCATGGTTTTGACCTTTGCACAGAAAGCCACTGCGGGGTGAACACCCTGTGTAAAGTTGTAGCCCGTGGGATGGGAGGCACAGCCGTCATGCTCACGGACTTCCAGAATGTCCACAACATCGTCAAAAAGACGGATGAACTCCAGTGCATCATCCTCGTTATAGCCGCCGCCCATCTTGGCGTTGCCGCCATAGCCGTTGTTCTGCTCCCATGCAAGGACTGCCTCGATGATGAATTTCTTGCCGAAGGCCTTCCGAATGGCGGTACATACCTCATGGAACAGCCGAGTGCGGTTCTCCACTGTGCCGCCATCATACTGGTCATCCCGCTTGCCGCCGGGATTCATCAGCATATCCGCCCGGAAGCTGACGCCGTCATAGCCCAGATTCTTATACCGACGAATCTTCGCCACGGTGAGCTCCATCACTTCATGGAGCCGCTCTGCGGGAAGCTTTTCCGTGGGCTTGCCATGGGGGCCCATGCCCCGACCGCCGTAGAGGGAGAAGCCGTCCGGGTATACCATATTTGTAGTCAAAATGATCTTAGAACCGTAGAAGTGCACTTCCTCACACATCTGAGACACGTAGTTATGTACCGCAGGGTCTGTCATATCAAAGGCCTGCATGTGGGTCATATCCATGTCCATGGGGCCATGACGCTGCTGAGGATACTCTGCCCATTCCGCAAAGTTTACGATGGCAGCGCCGTTTTTTGCCAGATTGGCGGCAAATGCCCGATAGCCCTCTGCGGGATAGGTCTCCGGCCCCTGTAGAAAATGAGGGGATGCATTGGGATAGGTCAGCCGGTTTTTAATGATCTGTCCACCCACCATAATAGGGGACAAAAGCTTCTGATAGCGCACAAAAATCTCCTCCTTATTGCACTATAATGCTTATAATTCTAATTATATGGTATCATGAACCCATAGTGCTTTCAAGCATTTTCATCAATTTTTGTGTAAATAAGCCATGCTGATTTGGCATACTCCATAGCCACATCCTATCCGCTGCAAAAACGGCGTACCCAAATTGGGTGCGCCGATTTGAACATGCTTTCCTTTATCACAGAATGCTGGTTCCCACTTTGGGCGCCGGAGCCCCCAGAGCGTGGAGTATGGTTGCGCCTACGTCTCCAAAGGTCTCACGGATCCCCGCAGGGCCGGGGATAATGCCCCTGTGCCAGAGCAGCACCGGAATATGCTCCCGGGTGTGGTCAGAGCCGGTATGGGTGGGATCGCAGCCATGGTCTGCGGTGATCACCAGCAGGGTGTCGTCGTCCATGGCCTCCATCAGCAGCGGCAGATAATCATCGACGGCCTTGAGCCCCGCACCATAGGCCTCCACGTTTCTCCGGTGGCCCCATTTCATATCAAAGTCCAGAAGGTTGATAAAAATGAGTCCGTCCTTCTCCCGGACTGCCCGCAGCGCTTCGCCCATACCCACGAAGTTGTCCGATGTTTTGACGGTGCTGGTAAAACTCGCCTCCGGGAAAATATCGACAGGCTTGCCGATGGAGTGGATTTCGATCCCGTTTTCAGTCAGAATCTCAAGATCCGTCTTTTCCGGCGGACAGGCTGCATAGTCGTGGCGGTTTGCGGTGCGCACATAGTTTCCCGGCGTTCCCACAAAGGGCCGGGCGATCACACGGCCCACACCAAAGCCCAGCTGGTCCAGCATGGTTCGGGTCTGGGCACACCACTGATAGAGGGTCTCCAGCGGCACCGTCTCTTCATGGGCGGCAATCTGGAATACACTGTCCGCAGAGGTATATACGATGGGGAACCCTGTCTTCTGATGTTCCTCCCCCAGCCGGGCAATGATCTCTGTGCCAGAGGCTACCTCGTTGCCCAAAATGCCTCTGCCGATCAGCTTTGTAAAGGCATCAATGATCTCTGTGGGGAAACCCTCCGGGAAGGTATCAAAGGCCATCGTGGTGGGGACGCCCATCACCTCCCAGTGACCCACGATGGAGTCCTTGCCTTTGGAAAGCTCCCGGCACTTTCCGTATACGCCCCGGGGCTGCACCCCGGTTGAAAAGGCCTCCAGACCGGGGATCTGCATCAGGCCCAGCTTTTCCAGATTGGGCAGCTTCAGGCCGGGATTCCCCGCTATGGTATGCTGTACGGTGGCCGTTCCGGCGTCGCCATATTGTTCGGCATCGGGCAGCGCTCCAACGCCTACGGAATCCAGCAAAAAAAGCATAACACGCTTGAACTGTTTCATGTTGCTCACCTCATGTGATTTGATACTCCTATCCTATCATGAAAACTTTCCGGTTGCAACACCTTGCGACATGGCTAAAATTTCGGTATAATAACATTCAAAAGAAAAAGCCGTCCACCGGGATGGCCGAAAGGAGATATACATATGATCACCATGCAGGAGCTTCAGGAAAAGGTCGGCGGCGTGTTCTACTTTGCCACCGTGGAGGACGGCGAGCCAAGAGTCCGTCCCTTTGGATTTACGATGGGTTTTGAAGATAAGCTGTATTTTGGCTGCGGCACCCACAAGGCCGCCTATGCACAGCTGATGAAGGATCCCCATTTGGAGGTCTGCGCTTTTAAGGATGGCAGCTTTGTGCGCATTCGTGGCAAAGCCGTTATGGATGATCGGGACGAGGTGCAAAAGGCCATGTACGAAAGTGCTCCCTTCCTGAAAAAGACCTATAACGAGGAGACCGGGCACCATCACATCTGCTTTTATCTGGAGGATATGTCCGCCATGGAGTTTAAGGGGCCGGAAGCCATCCGTCTGGTATAAGGGAGAACACACCGGGGACACATGCGCCCTTTACACTAAAGCTGCCCGGCATCGGGCAGCTTTTCTCATATGCACGGGAAACGTAATGCAATATCCCCCGGCTTCTGCCCAACGGCAGAAGCTCCAGAAAGGAGCGCTCTATGAAACTCAGAAAACTCACAGCCCTATGCCTATCCTTCGGACTGCTGTGCGCCTGCGGCAGCAGCCGGGACGTACCGGAAATCATGCCCCAGCAGAGCTACAGGGCAGCAGAGGAAGCCTCTGCTCAGGCGCATACAGCCGAGGTATTTCAGTCCGCTCCGGCGGCCAACGCCTATCCGCTGACGGATACCTCCACTGTGCTGACCCTTTCCTACCCCCTGAACAACGACTTTGATCTGGCCGGAGACCAGCAGTTTCTTGCCGCATGGGAGAAGACCACCGGTGTCACCATTGACGCAGAGGCCGTCCCCGGTGCGGAATACTACGCCAACCTGAATCAGCGGATCGCCGCAGATGAGCTTTCTGACATCTACCTGCATCTGTCGGATTATTTGTTGAATGCGGACGTTGATGTTGCACAGGAACTTGGCTCACTGCTCAGCGAATATGCTCCAAACTATATTTCTGCCGTAAACAGTCTGCCCGATGCGGTACATGCCGTTACGGAGGCGGATGGGCGCATCTGTCGTATGGCGATTCTAATGGATCAGCCGTCTGTCTACGCTGATTTTGGCCTCATGCTTCGTCAGGACTGGATGGATGCGCTGGACCTCTCGTCTCCGGAGACCTATGAGGAACTCCATCATGTGCTTCTGTCCATGAAAGATGCCTATCAGCCGGCGCAGCCCCTTCATCTGCTGAATACCGGATTTACGGACTACAATAATCTGTGCTCCGGCTACGGCATTTCCCTGGGCAGCACCGCCCCCAACAATGGCTTTTATCAGGTGGATGGGGAAATACACTATGGACCGTTGGAAGCGGGCTTTACGGACTATTTGACCATGCTTCATCAGTGGTATCAGGAGGGGGTTATTACACCCGCCTTTTTAGATGCCGCTGATCCAACCGCCAACAGCTATCTGGGAGACATCAGCACCGGAGACTGCGGCGCATTTTTCCTTCCACTGGATGCCTATACGACACTGAGCAATATGTGCAGCTTCCCGCTGGCTCCGGCCATGGATCCGGTCTCAGCCTCCGGCGACATGACCCATCTGGCGCCGGCTCCCGCCACTATAGTCTGGGGGCCCGGCTATTCCGTCAGCACTGCCTGCACAGAACCCGCCCTTGCGGTTCAGATGCTGGATTGGCTGTACAGCGAAGAAGCGCAGCTGCTGGGCGGCTATGGTACAGAAGGTGAAAGCTATACCATCGAAAATGGGAGCCCAGCCTTTACCGACCTGATCCTGCAAAACCCGCAGAGTTTTACGCCGCCGGAAGCACTGGGGGCATATACATCTCCCTCCCTCAGCGGTGTGCGCCCAAAGGAAGCAGTGCTGCTGCTCTACGAGACCCGGGCATTGCTGAATGTCTGGACCTGCCAGAAGGATGCCGCATACATGCTGCCGCAGGGGCTGACGCTGACACAGGAAGATGCGGAGACCTACTCCGGTCTTGCGGCGGATTTCTCTACTTATGTGGACTCCGTCATTCCGCAGCTGATCACCGGTGAAATATCTCTGGACGAGATCCCGGCCATTCAGCAGTCCATCCGGGATATGGGCGCAGATGACTGCATTGCCCTGTGGCAGGCGGAGCTGGATCGGTGGAATGCGCTGGGGGCATAACGTCACCGTACAAAAGGAGCTGTCTCGCCTTTTTGTGAGACAGCTCCTTCTTTATTCGGATTCTCTGATCCGTTATTTTACGATCAGCTTGCCGCCGGAGGTCAGCAAGTACTCCCCGGAGAGTGTGCAGCCCTCACCGGCAGCTGCGGAGATCACAACACCGGCAGGGGCGTCGATCTGCTGGGCCTTTACATCCCCTACAAGGCAAACGCTGGAATCGCCGGTGGCGGTCCAGGAGCTTCCTTCCAGAGAGATATAGGCATCGGTAATAACGCCCTTGACCGTAGCGTTGAGAATAGAGACGTTCATGGTGCGGTCCGTGTCGTCATTGACGATATCTCCGGCGTAGTCGCCGTTGGCGATGACTGCATTGACGCCGTAGCACTTGAGCTTCATTTCATCAGGCACCTTGGTGGCGGCATCATCATCGTTGACAATGGCATGCACCAGATATTTTCCGGTCTTGACCTTTGCACCATCCAGCTTCAGATAGACGTTCTCGGACTTGACGAAGAATAGCGCCTCTCCCACGTCCCAGGTACCGCCGGTGATATGGCACTCGGTGGTTTCGGTATAATGACCACGGATGCCGTGGAGCATGGCACCATACTGATTGGATTTGACGGTGCCGCCGCTAAACTTGACCCAGGCATCGCCTGCAATAATGGCAACATGAGTGTCAACAGTGATCCGGCAGTCGTTGAGCACGTTGTGGCAGCCGTTGTCGGCGTAGGTGCCGTAGCCAACGGTTTCGCAGACCACATCGCAGTTGTTGGCTTCCAGATAGAGGTCACCGTTGGAGCCGTCGGTGGACAGGGCTGCCCAGGAGTGGGCCAGAATCTTGGAGTCATAGAAATAGGCCCGGGAATTGCCCATGGAGAGGTGAGTGCGGCAGTTGCCGCCCAGCTTCAGGCCCGGAGGGGGCTCCATCATGCCGGAGGCGA
>CAUHNW010000008.1:0-122876 GCA_959607825.1 uncultured Oscillospiraceae bacterium
CGCTGCGAGAAAACAACAAAGCTTAAGGAGAAACGAATATGAACGCAAAGAAGATTTTGGCTCTGCTGCTGGGCGCGATGATGCTGCTCTCCCTTGCAGCCTGCGGCGCAAAGGACGACGACAAGGCGGCGGATATGAACGGAAATAACACTGAGATGACCGGCGAAGCGAAAAACGCCGAGGAAGCGATCGCCATGTACAATGAACTCATGGCGCAGGAAAACGCGCTCCTGTCGGAAAAAACCGAGCTCTGGGAGAAGGTGTTCATGGCGGCCGATAAGGGCATGACCATGCAGGAGGACGGCAAAAACTACGGCGACTTCCTGCTCAAGACCATCGAGGACGCCAAGGAAGAGTTCAGCGACGAGGAGTTTGCATGGCTGAAGGAGGCCGCCACGGAGATCGGCAATATCGAAAACAAGCTGACCGCGCTGGAGGAAAAGTACCCCGAGGCGGCACAGCAATCTACGGATGGCGCTATGAGCGTGCCCGCGGGCAGCGACATGACCACGCCGCCTGATGACGGCAGCATGCAGAAATTCCCCGCCTTTGAGGGCAAGGACCTGGATGGCAACACGGTGAAGAGCGACGAGCTGTTCTCCGCCAACGCCGTCACCGTGGTGAATTTCTGGTTCACCACCTGCAATCCCTGCGTGGGCGAGCTTTCCGAGCTGGACGCACTGAACAAGGAGCTTGCGAAGAAGGGCGGCGCACTCATCGGTGTCAACACCTTCACATTGGATGGCGATGAAGCGGCAATTTCCGAAGCAAAAGATGTACTGGCCAAGAAGGGCGTGACCTACCAGAATGTGTATTTCGCTTCCGACGGCGAGGCGGGAAAGTTCACTGCAAACATTTTTGCCTACCCCACCACCTATGTGGTTGACCGCAGCGGCAATATCGTGGGTGACCCCATCGTAGGCGCCATCACGGAAAAGAAGCAGGCGGAGACGCTGCAAAAGCTCATCGACCAGGCTCTTGCCGCCGATATGGGCTGACAAACGAATTTATCTTCTCAGAAAGGAGGGATACACCATGTATCGGAGAGTATTGCCGCTTCTGCTCACCGCGGTACTGCTGCTGAGCGGCTGCACTGCCGGGCAGAAAAATATGCCGCAGAAAACGGACGAGAAGGAAATGACCGGACAGCCCTCTGATATGTCCGGTGAAGGAAGCATGTATATGGATACCACGGAAAATGTCATATATCTGGCGGGCGGCTGCTTCTGGGGCATGGAACAGCTGATGCAGTCCATTCCCGGCGTCATCGATGCCGAGAGCGGCTATGCCAACGGCACCTGCGAGGCGGACGCCGATTACAAGACCGTCTGCAAGGGCGAGATCGGCTTTCGGGAGGCCGTGCGGGTGGAGTATGACCCCGGACAGGTGAGTCTCGACGCCCTGCTGCTGGCCTACTTCTATGTGATCGACCCCAAGGTGGAGAACCGGCAGGGCAACGACCGGGGCAGCCAGTATCAGACCGGTGTCTATTACACCAACGAAAGCGCGAAGGAAACGGTGGAGCGCATCGCGGAGATCGAGCGGGGACGCAGTGAAAAGTTCTTCGTGGAGATCGGCCCACTCAAAAACTACTACCCCGCCGAGGAGTACCACCAGAACTACCTCGAAAAGAACCCGAACGGCTACTGCCACATCCCGCGCGCGGAGATGGAGTTGCTTTCCCGGCTGCGCATCAATCCGGGCGACTATCAGAAGCCCGCGGCGGAATCCATCCGGGACAAGCTGGCGGCGGAGTAGTATAAGTTTGCTCATGGTCATACCTCCAAGATGGTTTTTGAGGTGAATCAGGCGGTCAATTTCCGGGTGATTATTGGCGGGAATCATATCGAAATCTGCTGCAAATCATTCAAGCAAGGCCAAAAATCCTTGAAAATTCTGGACTTTTGCGTTGCGGAAATGCCCCGTGACAATAAAATGACAACATTTTAGATTATCCAAGAATAAAGAGCTATCTGATTTCTGTTAGAGAAGTCAGATAGCTCTTTTTGTTTTGTCTCGATTTATTTGTCTTTTAGCCGGTCTTTGAATGCCTCGACCATTGCATCGCTGGGCTGCTGGGGCGGAACTTTCCCATAGCCGGACGCTGCATCATATTTCGGGTAGTTATAGCGCCACCTGTCGTATTCTTCCCGGTTAATGTCCCCATTGTGAAGCTTTTCCACCTGTTCTGCCCACGCAGTGAGCATTTCGGAAAACTCAGCAGCGTTTTTCCCTTTGCGGGGATCGACCCGAAGAGTGATGCTACCCATGACGATTGAGTCCTTTCATTAGTTTTGAGGTGTGGTAACTTTATTCTAATGAACTCAATCGTCTTTTTCTATATCTTAGTCTCGCATCAATTGTAACGCTACAATAAAAAGATGGAATTGGGACAGTTATTGTTGAAATACATCGGGAGATGGTATATACTATACAAGTGCCTTTGCGGCTTTTTGCAAATTCAGTGTCTGTGAAACAGACTTTGATTCAAAATTATTTGCCAGACGATATGTTGCCGAGTGATTGGGCACGGCGTTTATGAGCAATAATGGAGGAGAATATAATATGATCAGCTTCAACAAGCCTCCCTATGTGGGAAAAGAAAAGGACTATATCGCAGAAGCCATTGCAGCCAACAAAATCTGCGGGGATGGGCAGTTTACAAAGAAATGCCACCAACTGCTGGAAGAGATGACAGGTAGCCAGAAGGTATTGCTTACAACGTCTGGAAGCCATGCCTTGGAAATGGCTGCACTTCTGTGTGATCTGGAGCCCGGGGATGAGGTGATCCTTCCCAGCTTTACTTTTTCATCGACGGCAAATGCCTTTGTACTTGCCGGTGCAAAGCTTGTTTTCGTGGATATTCGGCCGGATACGATGAACATAGATGAGACGAAGATCGAGGCTGCCATTACGGATAAGACGCGCGTAATTGTTCCGGTTCATTATGCCGGTGTGGCCTGTGAAATGGACACCATCATGGAAATTGCCAGAAAGCACAACCTGAAGGTGGTAGAGGATGCGGCACAGGGCGTTATGAGCACTTACCACGGAAAGGCGTTGGGGACCATTGGCGATTTTGGCTGCTTCAGCTTCCATGAAACGAAAAACTACTCCATGGGGGAAGGCGGCGCTGTGCTGATCCGGGATCCTGAGCATAACGAAGCCGCTGAGATCCTCCGGGAGAAGGGAACGAATCGGAGCCGCTTTCTTCGCGGACAGGTGGATAAGTATACATGGGTGGGATATGGCTCTTCCTACCTTCCCTCTGATATGAATGCAGCGTACCTTCTGGCGCAGCTGGAGGAAGCAGAGAAAATCAATCAGGCACGGCTTGCTTGCTGGAAGCAGTATCAGGAAGGGCTTGCTTCATTGGAGCAGGAGGGAAAGCTGGAAATTGCCCATATCCCCGAAGGGTGCAGCCATAATGCACATATGTTCTGGATTAAGCTTCGGGATCTGGAAGAGCGTACTGCAATGATCGCTTATCTGAAGGAACACGGGATTTATTCTATGTTCCACTATGTGCCCCTTCATTCCGCAGAGGCAGGCCAGAAGTTTGGCCGCTTTGCCGGAGAGGACGTATATACCACCAAGGAGAGTAACCGACTGACCAGACTCCCCATGTATTACGGTCTCACGGAGCAGGAGGTTGAGACTGTAATCGAAACGGTAAAAGGGTTCTGGAGGTAAGAACGTGGCGCGGTATAGTGTGGTAATTCCCTGCTATAAGTCGGCAAAGACCATCGAAAAAGTGGTGACGTTGACGGTAGAGGAATTTGATCGGCTGGGATTCGATGATTTTGAGTTTGTTCTGGTAAATGATTGCTCGCCGGATAATGGGGAGACCATTGGTGTCCTTTACCAGATGGCGGAAAAGTGGCCGTATGTTAAGGTCGTGAATCTGGGAAAAAATGCAGGGCAGCACAATGCCACCATGGCAGGGCTGCACTATGCAACCGGAGACTATATCATTTCCATGGACGATGATATGCAGACGCATCCATCGCAGATCATCCGGCTCAAAGAAAAATTGGACGAGGGATATGATATTGTCTACGGATATTATCCGGAAAAAAAAGAGAGCCTATTTCGGCGGATGGGAAGTGCATTGAATCACTTTACGGTGCGGGCGCTGATCCACAAGCCCAAATGGCTGAAGACGTCCAGCTACTGGATGATCCGCAGATATGTGCGGGACTATGCGATTGCATATACACATCCAAGTGTCCATCTGCAAGGGGTATTCCTCCGAATTACGGATAACGTTGCCTGTGTCCCCATTGAACATTTTGAACGGGAATACGGCACATCTACTTATACAATTAAAAAACTCATCAAGCTGTATTCCAATATTGTTGGTTTTTCTATGACGCCGATGCGGATTGTTACATCTACAGGCTGTATTTTGTCTGTTGCCGGGTTTCTCACGGGGCTTGTGCTCTTGATTCGCAAGATCCTACATCCGGAAATCCTGACCGGGTGGACATCCCTGATTGGCGCAATGTGCTTTTTTTCCGGCGTGATTCTGGTGTCGCTGGGTGTAGTAGGGAGTTATGTTGGACGGCTCTTTATTGGGCAGACAAAATCTCCTCAGTATGTTGTTCGTGATCTTACCAACGTCTGCGAGGATGAAATAGGAGCGAGTGCATTATGAAAAAGATTCTGATTCTTGGAGCGGGAATTTATCAGGTACCGCTGATTAAAAAAGCGAAGGAAATGGGGCTGTATACCATTGTGGCCAGTATTCCTGGGAATTATCCGGGATTTTCCTATGCGGACAAAGTGGTATATGAAAACACAACCTCAGCTGATGCGATCCTTAAAATTGCACGGGAAGAGAAGATCGATGGTATTTGCACAACGGGAACGGATGTTGCTGTCATTACCATTGGCAAGGTGTGTGATGCCATGGGCCTCCGGGGCGTGTCCACAAAGGGAGCGGAGATTGCCTGTGATAAGTCGCTGATGAAAAAGGCTTTTCAGGAACATGGCGTTCAGACGGCACAGTGCCGCCATGTTCCCTTGGATGCGCCGCAGGATGAGATCAAGGCAATCTGTGAGGAACTGGGCTATCCGGTTATCTTTAAGGCCATCGACTCCTCCGGCAGCCGCGGTATTACCAAGGTGAGCAGTGCAGAAGATATTAAAAAAGCCTATCAGGCGGTTTGTGATGTTACAAAGCATCAGGAATACCTGATTGAAACCTATCTTGTAGGGGACGAGTTCGGTGCCCAGGCTTTTGTGCAGGATGGAAAGCTGGAGTTTGTACTGCCGCATGGCGACTATGTGTTTAAGGGCGATACCGGTGTGCCGGTAGGGCACTATGCGCCTTATGACCTGCCGCAGCTTCAGGGCGAGATCGAAGAGCAGACCCTGCGGGCGGTACAGGCAATGGGAATCGACAACTGTGCCATTAACGCTGACTTTATGTTGTGCAACGGCAAGGTGTATGTACTGGAAATTGGAGCACGCGGGGGCGCTACTTGTTTGGTCGAATTGGTGAGCCTCTATTATGGCTACGATTACTATGAGAAGATCCTACGCGTTGCGCTGGGAGAAAAGGTGGACTTTAGCCCCGCAAACGAAGTGCGGTTGCCGAATGCAAGCCATTTGTTGACCAGCGACCGAGAGGGTACCATTGTTGCGATTCATAACGAGAATGTACCGAATGACAATTTGGTGGATGTTTCCTTTGACTATGGCGTTGGGGATCACGTTAGAAAGTTCAATGTTGGCCCAGATCGACTGGGGCATGTGATTGTAACGGGCAAGACACTGGAAGAGGCGGAAGAAAATTTGAATGTTGCGATGAAGCAAATTCAAATTCAGGTCGATGAAAATGCATAATTCAGGTGTGTAGATGTGCAGAAAAATAAACGGGAACAAAGGATGGATGGTATGAAAGAGACGAAAAAAACTGGATTGAAGCAGATCGGGTTTATGCAAGGAGCGGTGATCGTCTATTCCTTCTGCGGAGTGTTTCAAAAGCTTGCGGCTCGCTATCCGATGATCTCAATTCAATTTTTACTCTTTTATGGCTGCTCCATTGGCATTTTATTTGTGTATGCGATCTTGTGGCAGATGATTCTGCGCAAAGTTCCGCTCACTACAGCATACAGCAATCGTGCTGTTGCAATGATATGGAGCTTGGTGTGGAGTGTGCTCTTGTTCAAGGAGAGCATTTCGTGGAATCAAATCGTAGGCGCGATTGTTATTTGCTATGGTGTCTATAAAGTTATGGCTGCGGGGGATGCGTGATATGTGGTTATATTTTTTGATTGCGCTGAGTTCTGTGCTGATTGCGGATATTTCCCAGATCATTCTGAAAAAGGCAGCCACGAAGTATTACGATGCATGGTACAAAGCCTATTTGAACTTTCCGGTTATTTTTGCATACAGCCTGTTTGTCGTTTCAACAGTATGCTCTGTGATTGCATTGAAAAAGTTACCACTTTCACTTTCACCAATGTGGCAGTCGATGGGGCAAATTTTTGTCGTAGTGTTAAGCTATTTCTTCCTGCATGAAAAGATTACAAAAGCAAAGCTGAAGGGAATCGGCATCATTATTCTTGGTATTATCCTATTTTCTATTCCGCTTTGAAAGATGATAATAGAGATAGACAAAAGCATTGAGGTGAATGGATGAACGCTTTGCATATTAGATCATTGTTCAGAAAGAAGCAGGAAACAGGACAAATGGATCGCCGGCGTGGTATATCGGGGACGCAAGAGAATATAGTGCTTGCTATGCTGATTACGGCCATTGCTACAGTTGCACTATGGATCATTTTTCCTCCGCATTTCACAGAGACAAATGACGATATGATCATGGCCAGCTTTGCCTATGGATACATGGGTGAGTATACAGATAAGCTGGTTTTTATCAATGTTATCATCGGAAAAATACTTAGATTTTTGATTCAGCTTTTCCCACATGTGCCGTGGTACGCCCTATCACAATGTGTAATCATATATGCGTCGTTTACAGTGATTGTTTTTTTGATGCTCCAAAAGTTTGGCAAGAAAAAAGCGGCAATTCTAATTGCTTTTGTGTTTGCATTTTTTGGATATGAGTTTTTTTCCTCGCTGCAATTTACAAAGACTGCAGCTACAGCCGTGACAGCTGGAATGCTCCTGTTGTTTTACGGGGTTTCGGAATCTAGAAAATGGTATACTTATCTGATTGGCGGACTGCTTACGTTGCTTGGAAGCCTCTACCGTTTTCGGATTTTTGAAATGCTATTGCTTCTGCTGTTTGGAGTAGGTTTGGTTTTGGTATGGAAGCCATTGCGAAAAAAACAGTGGATGGAGTTACTGAAAATATGTCTGCCGTTTGTATTGGTTTTGTCCATGTGCTTCGGGGCATATATCTTTGACCGCTGGACCTACGGACACTCGCAAGGCTGGGAAGATTTTTGGGATTACAACTATCTTCGAGACAACCTCCAAAATTCTCGGGAGGATGCAGATCATACCAATGGGTTTCCGGACTATAGCGAGAATCAAGAACTGTATGAATCATTAAACATTACAGAGAATGATTACAATCTGTATTGCACTAGCAATTTTGCGGATACTGAACTTTTCACAAAGGACGTAATCAAAACGCTGGTGGAGGCCAAGGGAAATAAACCGGTTAATGTGGCCTTCTTCCGGTCCTTTTTTACGGTGATCGGAAAAGGGATAATCTCCTATAATGTATTTCCGGCGCTCTGTATTGCGTTACTGGCTGGAGCGCTCAGTGCTTGTGGCAAACGGAGGGATAAGCTGTTCCTTTTGCTTTATGAAGTGGCAGTATTTGTGGGAATTCAGTTGTATTTCTTCTACCGAGGACGGTATCTACAGAGTCGAACAGATGTCAGCGTGATTTTTGCAACTGTGGCGATTTTGATTTTTTATACCTTAGAGTTTGAGTCACTTTTGCCGACAAAACGTAAAACCGCTGTGCTGCTGGCAGGGGCGTGTATGATTTCCGCTGTCCCTGCCCATGTAGCACTTCGGGAGCAAGACCGTGCGGAACGAGAGTACCGGACTGACACGGAAGTGCATGAGCTTATGTCCTCTGATATGGATCACTTCTATCTTTGCTTTACAAATTGGAATAACTTCCCTGATAAAATGTATGATATTTGGCATGTTGCGGAGAAGGGCTGCGGTAAAAACCGCTCAGCATTAGGAACATGGCGTGTTTCGACGCCCACCGTTATAGACAAGATGGAGCAATATGATATTACGAATCCGTATCGTGATCTGATTGATAATGACAGTGTATATTTGCTTTGCGTGGCCAATCAAAACTTGAATCAGGTATTGACGCACATTCGGGTTCACTATAATCAGGATGCGTATGCATATCAGGTGAAGAGCATTGAGGGACACTATCCGATCTATCGAATCGCTACTGGTGAACCGCAGCTGGATACATCGCTGGCGGTGGATGCAACGGATTCCCTCCACTACGATCTTACAAGATGGGAACAAGACGGTCTGCTGTATATGGATGGCTATCTCTATGCGGATGATACCAATTCCTTTGCGTCCAATATTTACGTTGGAATCACCGGGCCGGACGGAACAGAGATGTTCTATTATACGACCCAGTACCAATCATCGTTTACGGAAGACAATATGAACGGAGAATACGGATCCTTTACCCGCGGCATTCCCATGCCGGAAGAGGGGAGTGTTCTAAACCTGTATCTGGAAACAGAGGATGGTCTCTATGTTGTGCCAAACTGGTATGCAATGCCGGACGTCTGAGCAGCAGCCGGCAAATGCATGAGTATAAAGAAAACGGAGGATGTAAACAGTGAAAGGAATCATTCTAGCCGGTGGCGCCGGTACAAGACTTTACCCGCTGACCATGGTGACATCCAAACAGCTTCTGCCGGTATATGACAAGCCCATGATCTATTATCCCCTGTCCACATTAATGCTGGCTGGCATTCGGGATATTCTGATTATTTCTACGCCTGAGGATACGCCGAGATTTCAGCACCTTCTGGGCGACGGAAGCCAGTTCGGAATTCAGCTGAGCTATGCGGTACAGGAGTCGCCGGACGGACTTGCGCAGGCGTTTTTGATCGGTGAGGAGTTTATTGGTGACGAGCCTTGTGCCATGATTCTCGGTGATAACATTTTCTATGGAAATGGCTTTGCCGGGATCCTTCAGGATGCGGGCCGCCGTGCGGAACAGGGCGAAGCAACGATTTTTGGCTACTATGTCAGCGATCCGGAGCGGTTTGGCATTGTAGAATTTGATGATGACGGTAAGGTAATTTCCGTAGAGGAAAAGCCCAAGAACCCCAAGAGCAACTATGCAATTACCGGACTGTATTTCTACCCCAAGGGTGTATCCAATCTGGCCAAGAAGGTGGAAAAATCGGATCGCGGCGAGCTGGAAATCACAACGCTGAATGAGATGTACTTAAACAAGGGAATCTTGGATGTGGAACTCTTTGGCCGTGGCTTTGCGTGGCTGGATACCGGAACCATGGAGAGCCTTGTGGATGCTGCGGATTTTGTGCGTATGATCGAAAAACGGCAGGGGGTTAAGATCTCGGCACCGGAGGAGATTGCATTCCGTTTTGAGTGGATCTCGAAGGAAGAAATTCTCCATTCGGCAGAAAAGTATGGGAAGTCACCCTACGGGGAGCACCTGCGTACTGTGGCAGAGGGCAAGGTGAGAAGTTCTGTCCGGGGACAGAATCTAAAAGGGACGGTGAGTGTATGAATATCATTGTAACAGGCGGTGCCGGCTTTATTGGCTCCAACTTTCTGTTCCATATGGCAAAGGAGCACCCGGATTACCGGTTGATTTGTCTGGACAAGCTGACCTATGCGGGCAATCTTTCTACGCTGGAGCCGCTGATGAATCGGCCGAACTTTCGCTTTGTAAAGGCGGATATCTGCGACCGTAATGCGGTATACGCACTCTTTGAAGAGGAGAAACCGGACATTGTTGTGAATTTTGCGGCAGAGAGCCATGTGGATCGCTCCATTGAGGATCCTGAAATCTTTCTGCGTACCAACATTCTGGGCACAGCTGTGCTGATGGATGCCTGCCGGAAGTATGGCATTACACGGTATCATCAGGTGTCTACGGACGAGGTGTATGGCGACCTGCCCTTGGACCGGCCGGATCTCTTCTTCACCGAAGAAACGCCGATCCATACCAGTTCTCCGTATTCCAGCTCCAAAGCATCGGCAGATTTGCTGGTTCAGGCGTACTATAGAACCTACGGACTTCCTGTGACCATCAGTCGGTGCTCCAACAACTATGGACCGTATCATTTCCCGGAAAAGCTGATCCCGCTGATGATTGCCAATGCACTGGCAGATAAGCCGCTGCCGGTATACGGGCAGGGGCTGAATGTCCGAGACTGGCTGTATGTGGAGGATCACTGCAAGGCCATTGACTTGATCATCCACAAGGGTCGAGTGGGCGAGGTCTACAACATTGGCGGACATAATGAGATGCGCAACATTGATATCGTCAAGCTGATTTGTAAGGAGCTTGGAAAGCCGGAAAGTCTGATTACCTATGTGGCAGATCGTAAAGGCCATGATATGCGCTACGCCATTGATCCCACGAAGATCCACAACGAGTTGGGGTGGCTTCCGGAAACGAAGTTTCAGGATGGTATCAAGAAGACGATTGCGTGGTATTTAGCGCATCGGGACTGGTGGGAAAACATTATTTCCGGCGAGTATCAGGATTACTACCAGCGGATGTACGGAAATCGGTGACGATCCGCACAAACTGGAGGAGTATAGATGAAAGGGATGGAGCGAACCACAGAGGATAGACAGGCAAGACGGCTGTTCCTTCTGCTTGCGGCGGGACAGATCCTGCTATTGGTGATGATCTTACTGTTTGCCAATATCAAGTACGAGGTCTCGGACGATTTCATCATGGAAATGGTGGCTTCCGGTGCCTATACAGGTCAGCCCGACAGCCACATTATGTTTTCCAATATCCTGCTTGGCTGGCTCTTGACGCTATTTTATCGGGTGGCACCCAGCGTCAGCTGGTATTTTTGGGGACAGATGCTCCTGTGTCTCTGCTCTTATCTGGCTATTACTTATGTGCTGACACACAGTCTGCGCCCGACAGGGGCGGTATTTGCTGTGCTGGTATTTACTGCATTTACAGCAAGAGATCTTTATATTCTGCCGCAGTTTACAAAGACAGCTGTGGCTGCGTCCATGGGTGGGCTTATTTTGCTGATTTGGGCTCTTTTTCATCAAAAAGGATGGAAATATTGCCTAATTGGTGGGGTACTTGCTTTCATTGGGGCACTGGTTCGGCAAAAGGGATTTTATATTTCAGTGGCATTTGCTGGGGTTCAGGTGCTTTGTGAAAGCATAAGTGCGCTTTACCGCAAAAGGTGGAAGATAAAGGAAATTTTTCTCCGGGCGTGGATCCCGGGCTTATTGTTGCTTGTTGCCGTATTTGGATGCGGAATGATTGATGATTATGCCTATACGACGGATAGCAACTATAGCTATTATCGAGCGTTTACAAAAACAAGAGCTAAAATTCTTGACTACACTTGGCTGGATTATGAGGACTGTCAGTCGGATTTTGAGGCCATTGGGCTCAGTGAAAATGATTATAATATGATCCTCGGCTGGGATTTTGCAGATTCCGAGGTGTTCAGTCTTGCGAAAATGGATCAGGTGCTGGATATCATTGAGGCCCATCGTGTGGATCAGCATCCCACATTGCTGGAGGCATTGTACATGATCAAGGCCCGGCAGCTTTATTATCCAATTACAAGCTGCTGCATTCTCTTGGGACTGTTCTGTGTTGTGATCAATTGGAAACGGCTGTGGGTTCCTGCTGCGGCTGCGGTGATGGCCATGGGCTTCCTGATTTATTTCTACTGGATCGGCCGATGGGTCTATCGGGTGGAGTTTGGGATCCTCTATTGTGCAGCGGCATTGATCGCCTGCTTCTGTCAGCCCGAGGTGGGGAAGAGAGCATTGAAGCTTGTGACCTGCGCTGCGGCTGTGGTAATTGCCGGGATGCAGGTGCCGGGGTACCTTCCGGATCAGACATGGAAGACGCTGGATACCGAGGCGTATCGGACTTTGGTAGACAATACCTATTATTACTCATGGAATTATAATCCTGCAAAGTATACGACTGTAGTTTCGCCCGGAAAGCTGCGGCCTGATTTTCTCCAAACACTTCGGGAACATCCTGATGATTTCTATGTCTTAGATTTTAACACGGCAATTCAAACCCTTTACTATGATTTCAGTGTGTTTGTAAGCAGTCGTAGTTGCTTCCCGAGAAATGCGGTGTTTCTGGCTGGTGTTACGGAGTATCATCCAAGCGTCCAAAACTATCTCTCGGCACTGGGGTATGATAACCTCATGGAAGCACTGCTGGAGGATGACGTTTATTTTGTCAGCAATGGCTCCGAGAACTTAATTATGCAGTTTTATCAGGAGCACTATGAGAAAAACATACAGCTGATATCCTGCGGAGAAATTGACGGGTATCAGATATGGAAGTATACAGAACAATGAGGGGAATGAAAATGAGCTTTACGAAGGAGGATACAGCAAGGGCAAAGGAGGTGGGAATCCTGTTGCTGATGTTCCACCATCTGTTTTACAATCCCAATTTTATTGAAAACCATGGAATGGAGTTCTGGCTAATCCCCAAGAATGTGATCCAGCCAATTGCGGTGGGTGCAAGAGTCTGCGTATGGATATTTGTTTTCCTTTCTGTTTACGGCCTAACAATACAATATGAAGCTGCAAGGGGAAGGGAAACAACGTTACAATTCTATGTTAAACGGTGGCTTTCTCTGCTCAAAGCTTTTTGGCCGGCGTATATCGTTGTTTTTATTGGGTATTGGATTGTACGAGGAAACCCGATGAGTGTTTACGAGAATAATCCGATCCGATTGGGACTAGATGCATTTGGCATTGCTGATTTATTTCAATCTCCGATGCTTACTGGCGTGTGGTGGTACATGTGCCTGGCACAGGTAATTGTATTCATTGTTCCTTTGCTATCCCATATGACAAAAAGGTGGGGATTCGGGAGCTTTTTCCTGACTTTTGTTTTGCTACAGTTTTTGCAGGATGGTATCCATTCTAAATATGGTGGAAGCTATCTGAATTACTTGCTTGTTGCTGTTCTTGCTGCTGCTTGCGTGCATGGGGCACTCATGACAAGAGCAATGAAAGAAAGAAGCAAAACAAGTGTTCGAATCATAGAGGCTTTTGCGATGTTGGTAACGGCGGTATTGTTGCTGATGATCAAAGTTAAAACATCAGAGTTTGATGCGTGGGGGATTGGAGGCTTTGTCACAGGAATTGCGGCGTTTTTGATTATTGTGCTGGTTGCCAAATACTTCAATGTAAAGTGTGTTGATAGGGTCCTTAAATTCCTCGGCAAGCATTCTGGAAATATGTTTATGATTCATGCATTTTTGTATGGGCCATGTAGTCGCTTGATATTCTGGTCGCATAGTGCACTTCTTAGCTATATTACATTGGCAGCGTTAAGTTTGCTCCTATCGATTGGAATTGAACTGGTTAAGAAACTAATCCGATATGATAGTTTGTTCTCAAGACTGACCAATAGGTTGGTGTTGGCCCTATTTTCGCAAAAAGTAACAACTTAAGGCATATCTTATGAAAAAGCAGCCATGAAACACAAACGTGCTTCATGGCTGCTTTTTCATGCCTTGCCTCAACCCAACAAAAACTGCCCAACATGCTCCATGGCCTGTGCGGCTTTTTTGATGGGGAACATCTGGAACACATGCCACATATCCTGCCATTCCTCCATCCGGCACACCACGCCGGCGGCGGTCATCCGCTGGCGGAGTGTGGCGGAATCCGAATAGAGGATCTCGTTGGAGCCAACCTGGATCAGCGTGGGCGGGAAGCCGGTGAAATCCCCAAAGAGTGGAGACAGCTGGGGATCCTTCACATCCGCATCTCCGGCGTAGGCGCTGCGGACGGCGTGAATATAATCCTCGGTAATAGAGGGATCCAGTTCCTTTCGCTCCTGATAGGAGGTGCCGGAAGCGGTCATATCCGTCCAAGGGGACATCAGGATCAGCCGCCCGGGCAGCATGCGACCGGCAGCCTTTAGCCGGTGGCAGAGCACCAGCGCCATATTTCCGCCTGCGGAGTCCCCTGCCACTGTGATATCCCGTGCACCATAGCCAAGCTGCATGAGATAGTCCCATGCGGCAAGGGCATCATCAGCAGCGGCGGGAAAGGGATGCTCCGGGGCAAGCCGGTATTCAAAGCTCAGGGTTTCCCAGCCGGTGGTGTGGGACAGCTTGGATGCAAGCGGGCGGGAATACCCCAGATTGCCGCTGGTGTAGCCGCCGCCGTGGCAGTAAAGAATGATCTTATGATGGTCATGCCCCCATTCTGGGCGTACCCATGCAGCCTTCATGCCGGAGAGTTCAAATGGCTCCCATTTCATGCCGATCATGGGAGTTATCAGCCGACCAAGAAGCTCCTGCCCAGCCCGCTGGCGTTCCAGATCCTTGGGGGTCATGGACTCCGGGGAACCGGCGGAGTGAATGGCCTTCAAGGCGCGCATCATCAGCGCCAGACGCTTTTCCTCGGAATTGACCTTGCGATGCTGTTTATCGGAAATGTGGTATCTTGCGGCTGCTTTCTTCATGTCAACGCCTCCTGTGGGTGGGGTTTGTAAAAATCAATATAGCATAGATTCGGTTGAATTGCAACGGCGCTCATCGGGCCGGGGCGCCTTGGCTGCCCATATGATGGATGCGGTATTGGGCAGGAGATTCCAATCCATGCTTTTGAAAGGCGCGGTACATGGTGGAAAGACTGCAATAACCGGCGTCTCGGGAGATATCCTCCAGACTGCGGTTGGGGTGGGAAAGCATTAAAAGCTTTGCGTGGCTGAGCCGTTGATCCTGAATAAACTCGGAGAGGGATTTCCCGTAATACTCCCGGAATTGGGCGGTGAGCTGACTGCGATTCACATGAAATTGATCGGCAATTGCTGATACAGAGAGATCCATGGAGCTGATATTCTGCTTTACATAGTGATATACCTGACTTAAATGCTGGGTGTTATATCGCCGCATGATTTCAAGGCGCCGTTGATGAAGCAGCGTCAGTGTTTCGGACAGATTGTCAAGATAGGCTTCTTCATTATCGCCGTGCATGATGCGCTCGGCGATTTTGTGCTGGATCAGGAATAGCCGGTCAATCACCGCTTTGTCTACAAGGTATTGGAGAAAGCTGACGCTGAAGGTCTGCATCTGACGGTGCAGCGATTCGATGGAGCAGGCAGAGTAGCGCTGATACATGGAAAGAATCTTCCCGGCGGCAGCCCGTGGGTCAAAGTCCGAGTCTGACATGCTTTCCGAGAGAGCTGCGGCCTGCTCTGCGTAGTGAGAATAGGCGTTCCCATCGCCTACGGCGGTCTGCCGGGCAAGCTGCAAAAATGTGATCTTCGGGTAGGAGTGGAAAAAGCGCAGATAGTCTACGCCAAATCGCAAAGAATTTGCTGCATGAAATATTCCCTGAACGCCAAACTCGTCCTGAGAGACGACCAGATGAACGGGACGCTGTGGAAACTTGGCTTCCAGTTCGTCAGCACACAGCTCCAGTTTTCGATGCAGGAGCGGCCCTTGCAGCGGCGGCGTGAAACAGAGCAGTGCATAGAGGGAGCCGGAGGAAGTGAAGAGATGCATGGGAAACTGGCTGCCGAAGCTCCGAAAGATATGATCCAATATGGGAACATTGTTTTTATCCAGAAAAGCCCCGGCATTCCAAAGCATTGCCGTATCAAATTGGACGAGAATATAAATCTCTCTGTCACTGAGACAGATGCCATACTGCCGCAGCATGGCAATGACATCCCGACATCGCTGGGATTTATTGTGCAGAAGAATGTCGAAACAGTCCCCAACCCGCAGAGAACGGCTGATCCATTCGGATGCTTCGTTGGGCTTCGGCTGCTGGGGAAAGATATACATGGCTGGAGCCCTCCTTTCTACGCAACTTCGATTCCATTATACAGGCTGCGAAATAATCCCGCAAGAATTTTCAAAGTGCAAAAAGCGATTTTTGCCAAATTGCAAAGCGATATACCATAATACAAATTGAATTGGTTCACAGAATTCTACATAATAGAACCAACGAAAGGAGGAAGACGTTTGGACTATTCCAATATTTTTTCGCCCATCCGGATTGGCGGCAGAACACTGAAAAGCCGTCTGACCCATGCAAAAAGCGGCGGGGGACTGGATGGGACGGCAAAGCAGTTTCAGCGCTCCACGGCCTACTATGTGTCGGTGGCAAGAAACGGCTCGGCTACGGTATGTATGAACGTGGGTACATGGCCGGACTGTGAGGGAAAACAAAGTATCATGTCCAATGTAGATATGGAGGATCCTGCGATCCAGCAGGGGTTCCGGGAGATGATACAGGCAGTACACAGGGAGGATACCTTGTGCTTTGCATCGCTGATGAACATTGAGCCACAGGAGTATTCCATCTGTGAGCTGCCAGAGTGGAATTTTGATTTTCAGGGAGATTATAACCCCAATTTCAAAAACAAGCCATCCATTTCACCGGAGCGCATAGAGGGAATGATCTCGGATTATGTGTTTCAGTGTCAGGAACTGAAGAAGCTGGGCTTTGACGGGGCCGTATTTTATATGAGCTATCGGGCATCCATTCTGGCCAACGCCATTGACCCGGTGCTCAATCAGCGTACCGACCAGTGGGGCGGCAGTGCCGTGGCGGAGCGGGCAAGGCTTCCGCTGACCATATTCCGGAAGGTAAAGGAGAAGTGCGGAACGGATTTCCTCATCGAAATTCAGACCTCCGCTACCACAGAGCAGCCCGGATATGATGTGGAGTATTGGCTGGATTTCTGCCAGCTCTGCGAGGGGTTGGTGGATATCTTCCAGATTCGGGGCTGGGATGGTTCATACACCCATGTGACAGGCTTTAATTCCAGCCGGGAGAACCCCTACAACCTTCAATTTGCGGAAGCCTTCAAGAAGCGGGGAATCCGAGGCTTGGTGGCACCGGTGGGGGGATTTGGAGATCCGGATACCATGGAGCGTGCCATTGCGGAGGGAAAGACCGATCTGATCGCTATGGCAAGGCAGTATATTGCAGACCTGCATTTTGCAGACAAGCTGAAGGCAGGCCACCCGGAGGACGTCACGCCCTGCCTGCGGTGCATGGGAAAGTGTGACTATCCCTCCTGTGCGGTTAATCCCTACTACAGTGTAATGAAATTCCCGGAGCTGTTTCCTGCCCCACATGAGAAAAAACGAGTGGCAGTAATTGGCGGCGGCCCTGCGGGTATCCGGGCGGCCATGGCAGCGGTGGAGCGGGGCCATCAGGTGGAGCTGTTTGAAAAGAGCGAAACGCTTGGTGGACAGGTGAAATTTTCAAAATACTGCGATTTTAAGTGGAACCTCTATGATTACCTCCGTTGGATGGAGCACCAGGCGGAAACCTGTGGTGCCCAGCTCCATCTGGGCGTGGAAGCGACCCCGGAGATGATTCGGGGGATGCACTTTGATGCGGTGATCTTAGCGATGGGTTCTGTACCAAAGAAACTGCCGATCCCCGGCGCAGATGACCCAAAGCTTTGGACGGTGGATGCGGTATTTGGCCAAGAACAATTGCTGGGACACCGTGTGGTGGTGGTAGGCGGTGCACATTCGGGCTGTGAGACTGCGCTGTATCTGGCTCAGGCTGGTCATCAGGTGACACTGCTGACCAGAGGGCAGGAGGTGTATACGGATAACACCCATTGCATCTACGGGGAAGTGCAGGCTTATCAGAAAGAAAAGAATCTTACAGTGGTGGAATTTGCTGCAACCACAGAAATTACCCCTACGGCGGTACGAACCAGCGTGCAGACCAACGGGCAGCGGAAAAAGCTGACGTTCCAGACTGTTGGAAAAATGCTTCGGAAGCCGCAGGCCAAAGTGGAGAGGATCCCGGGCTTCCGATACCCGGAATACCCGGATACGCAGAAGCTGCTGATGGAAGCACAGATAAAGCCCGCCCCGGGCTTCCCGCATCCCCCGGAGGAGCTGGAGATTCCCATGGAGCCCATCTATGAAGAGCGGGTCTACCACTGCGACAGCGTGGTGATTTCCGGCGGACGAATGCCACAAACAGAGGAAGCGAGGAAATTTGAGGGCTGTGCGCCGGAGATCTATGTGATCGGAGACAACGTAACGCCCGGCAGCGTTCAGGAGTGTACCCTGACCGGCTTTGCCGCCGCAATGGCTCTGGGGTAAACTGCTTTGGGGCAGCCAATCAAACTATGACTTAGGAGGATCATTATGAAAAAGCAAATTGTTGCAATGCTTTCTGCGGCAATGGTATTTTCCATGTTTGCAGGCTGCGGCACTGGACAGAATACAGCGTCATCCGGTACTACGGCAGCGTCTGATAACGCCAGCCGAGTGGAATCTGCTGTGACTGACCAGACAGCAGCCCAGGAGGAGACCAACTCTACAGCTGGGGAGCAGCCGGAAGCATCTCAGGCGGAGCAGTCTGTGGTAGAGGCGGAGCCGGCGATTGCCATCCAGTATCCCATGGTTACCGATGGCAGCCAGCAGATCTCAGTCTGGGTCTCTCTGCCGCCCCATGTGGCACCCTATATGGAGGACGTGGCGGAGTCTGCTGCCTACCGGAAGGCGGCGGAGGCTACCGGCATTCAGATGGTGACCACCACAGTCTCCGCTGCGGTGGAGTCGGAGCAGTTCCAGCTGATGTGTGCCTCCGGTACCACGGTGGATTATGACGTGATCGTAGGTGCCAGCCGAGCCTATGGCAGTGCGGATGCGGCCATTGAAGACGGAATTATTATGGATCTGTCGGATTATCTGGAAACGGATATGCCGGATTACTATGCATCTCTCCAAAATGATGAGGAGATCCGCAAGCTGCTGACCACGGATACCGGAGCCATTGCGGATATTGCGGGCCGGGCCACCGGCGGACGGCCACAGGGATTTGGCATTCGGAAGGACTGGCTGGATCAATCCGGTTTGGACATTCCTTCCACATATGACGAGCTATATGAGGTACTGACGGTATTTAAGAATGACTATAGCTGCCCGGAGCCGCTGCTGATGTACTCCACAGGCTTTCTGGACAACGATTTTCTGTGCTCCGGCTTGGGCATGACCCAGAGTGGCTACTATGTAGAGGATGGAACGGTGAAGTACGCTTATACAGAGGATTCCTTCCGGCAGTACTGTGAAATGATCTCCAAATGGTATGCTGAGGGACTGATCTCCAGGGACTTCCTGAACAATACCCAGGGAGCGGGCATCTCCTATGATGCGCAGATGCAGGACGGTACCGCAGGCGTGTTTATGACTGGCGTGGACATTTTCTCCTCCGGCAGTGCGGCGGGGGCATCGGATCCCAACTGGGAGGCGGTCCCCATGGCGGACGTGACGGTAAACAGCGGCGACACCATTACCATGGGCAATACCCCCAACAGCGATCCCCTGTCCAACAAGTGGAACGTTACCACCGGAGTTACGGAAGAACGGATTCCCTACGTGCTGGGCTTTATCAACTGGTTCTTCACAGAGGACGGATCCATTGCCTGCAACTTCGGTATTGAGGGGGAGGCGTTTGAGTATGACGCCAATGGGGAACCAAAGCTCACGGAGCTGGTCACCAATAACCCCGATGGTCTGGGCTCCTTTATTTCAGAGTCCATCTATATCAACTGGTGTGCCCCCTATACGCTGGATCCCCGCTATTACGACAGCATTTATGATACTGAGGCACAGGCTTCTGCAACGGACATCTGGAACAGCAACCGGAATAACAGCCAGCAGTATCACGGAGATCTGACCAGCGATGAAAACAACGAATATAATGTGCTTTACAATGACATCGATACCTACATCTCCAATATGGCGGTTTCCTTTATGACCGGCGCCGAAGACATTGACGCCCAGTGGGATACCTTTGTATCTACCATTGAATCCATGAACATTGCGCGCTGTATTGAGATCAAGCAAGGGGCCTACGACCGGTTTATAAACAGATAATATCGATGCGATAGGAGGCAATAATGGAAAAACAGAGAAGAGCCCTGATCCTGTATGCCACAATGACAAAGAATACCGAAAAAATAGCTGTGTGGTTTCAGGAGACATTTCAGGCGTACCAGTGGGATGTGACCATGCTGCGGCTGAAGAACAAGATGAATATAGATGAGATCCAGCCGCAGGTGTACTTTGACGATTATGACGTAATTTGTCTGGGAAGCCCCATCGTGGCGGGGTATCCCCTGAAAATTGTCAGCAAGCTGTTCAGCCTTGGGGCACACTCCGGGCTGGAGGAAGAGACGCGGGCCAATGTGGAAAGCGGTGCAAAGGAATTTTCCATGCCGCCCACCGGCGGAGGGCCTGCACCGGAAAAGGAAATGCCCAAGGAACTCAAATGGCGGCGCTCCGGAGAGCGCGGGCCGTATCCCGGCGCCATTTATCAGAGCCAGTATCAGCCACTGGGGATTGTGTTTACCACCTATGGCGGCGGATTCTATGGCTCCGATGAATGCACAGCTACGCTGGAAATCCTGAAAATGTTCCTCCAGCTGAATAACGTGGCGGTGGTGGGACGCTTTGCCTGCTGCGGAAAGGAATTTGGCCCTGCGGGGCTGAAGCCCGGGGAAAAGCCCATGTTCAATCACGCCGAGGATGGCACGGAGCTGCCGATCCCGGAGGCGAGAAGCTATGAAATGGCAGACGGAACCAAATTTTCTGCTACGTATTTCTTTCATGCACGCATGTGGGATAAGCCCGGCCCAAGGGATGAGGCCAAGGCAAAGGCGCTCATTGGAGACCTGGTAGAGGATTACTTCTGCACCTTTGATGGGCGGCGGAACATAGTGGGATCCCAGTATATCAGCATCAGCTGAGGGAAAATGGTTTATCATATGCGGACGGGCGCTTCGGCAATGGCTGGGGCGCCCGTTTTTGAGGGGAAGAACTGCGGGGAAGGGAACACTTGCAATTTTAGTGGCACTATGGTAAGATGTTCCGTGTATTCCCTGCGCTGGCGGGGATCGGGTGAAAATTTTGATGGAACACGGCCCTTGACGGAGGAACGCAGACATGTCAAAGCTTAAAAAGAACATTCAGGATAACGGCGGCTTCCAACACTGGTTTGTCAATGTATTCTGGTACCATTATAAGTGGCCCCTGCTGATTGGTGTGGTGGTGCTGGGCATCATTGTGTTTATTACAGTGGACTCCCTTCGGAAAGAGCGCTATGATACCACAGTGGTAATCGCAACGGATTACTATGTTGATGAGACCCAGCTGGATGCACTGGATCAGGTGCTGAAGCCGGTTGTTGGTGACATTGACGGCAATGGAAAGGTCAATATCTGCTATGCAGTCCTCTATGTGGGCAACACTGAGGTGGGACGAGAGAACCAGGAGCGGATGTACCTCTATATGTCTCAGCAGGACGTGGGATTGTATCTCATGAGCGAGAATGTATCGGACGCCTATACCAATCCGGAGCTGGAGTATTTTACCGACAGCCTTTCAGACATGGGGCTTCCCTGTGATGCGGATGATCCGGTGCGGCTGAGCCTGAAAGATAATTCTGTGCTGGCGGAATGCGGAATGGAAAATATGTATCTGTCCATTATGGACTTTACTTCCGACAGTGGAAACGCCACCGCACGGCATACCAAGGAAGCGGCGGTCAGCATGGCCCAGGCGCTGATTGATGCGGGAGACAGCGGCGACAATTCGTAATACGCAGGGGACGCTGTGCAGAGCCGCAGCGTCCCCTTGACTGTAAGAAAGGTAAGTAAGAATGAAGCAAAAAAAACGCCGGGACGGGCTTCAGGGGCGGCGAAAGCCTGACCATGCGGCAAGAGTGCTGACAGGATTTTTTCTGATCGTCATTTTGCTGGGAAGCATCCTGCTGGCTCTGCCGGTATCCTCACGAAATGGGGTCAGCTGCGGGGCCATGACGGCGGCCTTTACCGCCACCTCGGCCACCTGCGTCACAGGCCTTTCACTGGTGGATTCCTACAGCCAGTGGTCTATGTTTGGGCAGGCGGTGCTGCTGGGGCTGATCCAGATTGGCGGCCTTGGCTATATGGCGTTTGTGTCGGTGTTCTACTTCCTGCTTCGGCGGCGAATCGGCATCCGGGAGCGGCTGGTGATCCAGCAGGCCATGGCACTGGGTGAGCTGAAAGGCGTTGTGAAGCTGGTGCGGCTGATGCTGGCAGGGACGTTTCTGGTGGAGGGGATCGGCGCTGTGATCCTGACCGTCCGGTTCTCTTTGCTGTATCCCGTTGGGAAGGCCCTGTGGCTGGGGGTGTTTCATGCGGTTTCGGCCTACTGCAACGCAGGCTTCGATATTTTGGGCTTTCTTACGCCCGGGGCAAGCATTGGTGCATTTTCTGAGGATGTGACAGTGAATCTGGTGCTGGCGGCGCTGGTGATTATTGGCGGGCTTGGCTTTTTCGTATGGAATGATATCCTCTCCTACCGGAAAAATCAGCGTCTTAGCGTGCACACACGACTGGTGCTGTTTATGACGGCGCTGCTGCTTGTGGGCGGAACCGTGGTGTTGCTGGCGCTGGAGTGGAGCAATCCGCAGACCCTTGGCGGCATGTCCCCCGGGAAAAAGCTGCTGGCGGCCTTCTTCCAGTCCTGCACCACCCGCACGGCGGGCTTTGCGGCAGTGGATCAGGGAGGACTTACAGACAGCGGCAAGCTGGTTTCTCTCCTGCTGATGCTGGTGGGCGGCTCCAGCGGCTCTACCGCAGGCGGCATCAAAACAGTGTCCGTTGCCCTGCTGTTCCTGATGAGCTGGAGCGTTATGCGGGGGCACCGGGAGGTGGTGCTGTTTGGAAGAAGAATTCCGCAGGATCAGATGGAAAGTGCGGCCAGCATTGCACTGCTGGTGACCGGCCTTGGCATCGCCGGAGGTGTGATCCTGTCGGCTACCAACGGCATCCCGCTGTGGGACTGCCTGTATGAGTCCATATCCGCAATCTGCACCGTGGGACTGTCCACGGGGATCACAGCGGGGCTGAACCTCGGCTCAAAGCTCCTGCTGATGGTATATATGTTTTTTGGCAGGGTGGGGCTCATGACGGTGAGCTTTGCCTTTATGACAAAGCTGCCGCCGGACAATGCGATCCGGCGGCCGGAGACCAGAGTGCTCATTGGATAGGAGAGACCAACCATGAAATCATTTATTGTCATTGGCCTTGGACGCTTTGGCAGCGCCGCGGCTCAGGAGCTCTATGAGATGGGCCACGAGGTGATCGTGGTGGATCGGAATGAAGAGGCAGTCAATCATCTGGCGAATCGCAGTACCCATGCGGCCATTGGAGATGCCCGGGAGCTTGAGGTGCTGCGGGCCGTGGGAGCAGGAGAATGTCAGTGCGCCATTGTGGCCATTGGCGAGGATCTGGCGGCCAGTGTGCTCATTACCATGAATCTCAAGGATCTTGGGTGCAGGCAGATTATCTGCAAGGCCCAGAATGAGATGTACAAGCGGGCGTTGGAACGGGTGGGCGCAGACCGGGTGCTGATCCCGGAGCGGGAGATGGCTTTAAGGCTGGCCCGGAGCCTTGGATCAAGAAGCTTTCTTGACTACATGGAATTCTCGGATGAATATGCCATTGCGGAATTTGAGGTGCCGAAGTCCTGGGTGGGCAAAAGCCTGAAAAGTCTGAATGTCCGGACGAAGCATCAGGTCAGCATACTGGCCATCCGCAGTCAGGATGGGAAACAGACGAGAATGTCACCGGGTGGCGATGATTGCATAGAAAAAGGAGACACCATTATGGTAATGGGTAAGAATCAGAATCTCCAGCGGCTTCAGCGGCTATGATGGAGGAGATCACCAGCCGCCAGAACAGCCTGCTCACAAAGATCGTGCGGCTTCAGAACTCAAAAAAGTACCGTCGGGAGCAGGGATTATTTGTAGGAGACGGCACCAAGCTGCTGGGGGAGGCCCTGCGCTGGGCACCGGAGCAGGTGTGTGCGGTGGTAGTGCAGGAGGGTGTGGATTGCCCGGAGCTCCCCCGGCATGTCCGTGGGGTGCGGGTGCCCAGAAGCCTGATGGTACAGATCTCCCAGATGGAGGCGCCGGAGGGAGCACTGTTTGTTGCGGCACTGCCGGAGCAAAGTGGGCGGAGCCTGAGACCCGGCAGTCTGATCCTCGATGGCATTCAGGACCCGGGCAATGTGGGGACGATTTTGAGAACTGCGGATGCATTGGACGTTCCCGTATTTTTGACAGAGGGCTGCTGCGATCCCTATAATCCCAAAACAGTTCGGGCTACCATGGGCGCAATATTCCGCACACCGCCCAGCACCGTGACCCGGCAGGGGCTGGTGGATGTCTGCCGACAGCAGAATATCCCGCTTCTGGTGGCGGCTCTTTCCCAGCAGGCTCAGGACATTCGGACCCGAAATCTGCGGGAAGCGGCAGTGGTCATTGGCAGTGAGGGACAGGGGGTGTCCCGGATGCTGCTGGAAGCATCGGACGGACAGATGATCATCCCCATGCACCCCCGGTGTGAGTCGCTGAACGCATCGGTGGCGGCAGCCATCGTACTGTGGCAAATGACGGATCTGTAAAACACAAGGAGGGAAAATCATGGCACAGCTTCCATACTGGATATGGCTTACTACCCGGAAGCGGCTGACCCTGCGAGGACAACAGCTGGCACTTTCCTATTTTGGCACGCCGGAAGAAATCTACCGGGCGAGGCATTCCGACATCGAGCAGGTGCAGGGACTTACGGACAAAGAGGTTGCAGCGCTGGGCCAGAAGGATCTGGACGGCGCAAAGACCATTCTGGAGATGTGCAGCGATCAGGGAATCCGGGTGATTACCAGCCGGGACACGGCATATCCTCAGCGGCTGCTTGCCATTGATGTACCCCCGCTGGTGCTCTACTACCGGGGAAAGTTCATGCCCTTTGACGAGCTGCCGGTGGTAACGGTGGTTGGTTCCAGAAAGGCCAGCGCCTATGGTCTGGCAGTGGCCCGGCGTATGGGAAACCAGATCGGCGCCTGCGGCGGCGTGGTGGTATCCGGCGCAGCCAAGGGCATTGATTCGCAGGCACTGGAAGGTGCACTGGAAGCTGGCGGCATGGTGGCAGCGGTACTGGGCAACGGCCTTGACATTGTTTATCCCAGAGAATCCGAAGCGGTCTATCAGGCTGTGGCATCCCGGGGCTGCCTCATCAGTGAGTACCCGCCGGGAACGCCGCCCATGGCACGGAATTTTCCGCAGCGGAATCGAATCATGAGCGGGCTTGCGCTGGGCGTACTGGTAGTGGAGGCCGCCAAGCAGAGCGGCAGCCTGATCACGGCGGGCCTTGCGCTGGAGCAGGGGAGAGATGTATTTGCGGTGCCCGGCAATATTGGCATTGCTTCCAGCGCCGGAAGCAATCAGCTCCTGCAGGAAGGCGCCATGCTGGTGACAGACGGCTGGGACATCATGCGGGAATATATGCCCCGGTATCCAGAGCATATCCATGAGCTCCGGGGCACGCCGCCGCTGGAATTGAGACAGAGCGTCCAGCCCCGACAGGAGCCGTTTTTGAAGGTGGCCAGCCCGGTGGAAGCGCCAAAACAGCAAAAAAAGAGCCGAAATCCTCTGAAATTTGTGAAAATGGCGAAAAATCCTGAACCAAATGGGGAAAATGGAATTGACAATGAGCCAAAGAGGAATTATATTGACCTACAAGAGAAATTATCTGCGCTGACGGCGGATGAAAAAACCATCGCTACGGCATTGATCCCGGGGGAGCAGCAGGTGGACGACATTGTGGCAAAGACAGGTCTGCCTGTGGCCAGAGTGCTGGCGTGTCTGACGCTGCTGGAGGTCAAGGGCTATGTTACGCAGGAGCCCGGAAAGCGCTTTACTCTCAATATTAACTAGACATCGGAGGAACATCGATGGCAAACGCATCAAATCTCGTCATTGTCGAGTCACCGGCAAAGGCGAAGACCATAGGAAAATATCTGGGCCCAGATTATGAGGTAAAGGCCTGCATGGGCCATCTGCGGGACCTGCCCAAAAGCAAAATGGGTGTAGATATCGATAACGATTTTGAGCCCCAGTATATGCCGCTGAAGGGCAAGGAAGCCGTAATTGCCGATCTCAGAAAATCCGCTGAAGAGGTTCAGCGCGTGTATCTGGCAACTGACCCGGACCGTGAGGGAGAGGCAATTTCGTGGCACCTGAAATACCTGCTGGATCTGGACGAGAATCAGGTACATCGTGTTACATTTAATGAGATCACAAAGAATGTGGTAAACACCAGTATTCAGAATCCAAGGGCCATTGACCAGGATCTGGTGGATGCCCAGCAGGCCCGGCGCATTCTGGACCGCATTGTGGGCTATCAGCTGTCGCCGCTGCTGTGGAAAAAGATTCGACGGGGCCTGTCCGCAGGCCGTGTGCAGTCGGTGGCCACTCGGCTGGTGGTGGATCGCGAAGAAGAGATTCGTGCCTTCCAGCCGCAGGAATACTGGTCTATTGACGTGGAGCTTCAGCGGATGGCGGGGCCGGGAAAGTTTACGGCCCACTATCATGGAGAAAATAAAAAGCGGGAGCTTCACAGTCAGGAAGAGGTGGATGAGATCCTGCGGGATGTGGAGAACGCCCCCTTCGTGGTATCCACAGTGAAGCGGTCGGAGAAAAAGCGCACCCCGGCACCCCCCTTTATTACTTCAACGCTCCAGCAGGAGGCATCCCGGAAGCTGGGCATGACGCCCCGGCGCACCATGGCCATTGCCCAGATGCTCTATGAGGGCATTGACGTGGCAGGGGAGGGAACCGTTGGTCTCATTACCTACATGCGTACCGACTCCCTGCGTCTTTCCGAAGAAGCACTGGCTGCGGCGGGCAGCTTTATTACAAACCGCTACGGTAAGGACTATTATAAGGAAGGGCCCCGCCGCTATAAGACCAAAAATGCGGCACAGGATGCCCATGAGGCCATCCGTCCCAGTAACGTAAATCTGGATCCGGAGTCCATCAAGGGGAGCCTGACCACGGAGCAGTATAAGCTCTACCGGCTGGTATGGAGCCGCTTTGTGGCCTCGCAGATGTCCAACGCCATTTATGACACCCTGTCTATCGACACCGTGTCGGCTGGGCACATCTTCCGTGCCAATCATCAGAGCCTGAAATTCCCCGGCTTTATTGCCGTCTATGAGGAAGGCAAGGACGATGAGACCGAAGAAAAGCAGACGCCGCTGCCCAATTTGCAGGAGGGAGAGACGGTTTTGCTCTCCGGTCATGAAAAGCAGCAGCATTTTACCCAGCCTCCGGCCCGGTATACCGAGGCAACGCTGGTAAAGGCCATGGAGGAAAAAGGCGTGGGCCGACCCAGCACCTATGCGGCCACGGTGTCTACCATTCTGGATCGGGAATATGTCATCAAGCAGGATAAGCGGCTGAGCCCCACCCCCTTGGGGGAAGTGGTGACAAAGCTTATGAAGGAACGCTTTCAGGATGTCATTGACGTGGCCTTTACGGCACATATGGAAAGCCTGCTCGATCAGGTAGAGGCGGGAGACGTGTACTGGAAGCAGGTGCTCCGGGACTTCTACAAGCGCTTCCATCAGGAAATGGAGGAGGCAGAAGAGGCTCTGAAGGATACCCGAATCAAGGTGCCCGATGAGGTCACAGACGAGATCTGTGAGGTCTGCGGTCGGAACATGGTCATTAAGAGCGGCCGGTTCGGCCGGTTCCTGGCCTGCCCCGGCTATCCGGAATGTAAGAATACGAAGCCTCTGGCCGAGCGGATGCCCGGGCGCTGCCCCAAGTGCGGCTCCGGCATGCTCAAGCGGAAGAGCCAGCGGGGCTATGCCTACTATGCCTGCGAAAAGGGCAAGGAGTGCGGCTTTATGTCCTGGGAGGTTCCCACTGCGGAGGACTGCCCCTACTGCGGCAAGACGATGTTTAAGAAGTCCGGCAAGGGGCAGAAGAAGATGTTCTGCATCAATGAGGAATGCGAGAACTTTACCCCCGAAGAGCTCCGGGGCGGCTACCGGAAGAAGAAAACAGAGGATACGGAGAACGCCGGAGCAGCTCCGGCGGCAGAGCCTGCTACTGAGACGACGGGGAAGAAGCCCACGAAGAAGACGGCGGCCAAGAAAACCACAGCGAAAAAGACCACCGCCAAGAAGGCTGCTACGAAAAAGACGGCAGCAAAAAAGACCACTGCCAAGAAAACCACCGCAAAAAAGACTACAAAGAAAACGGAGGAAGCGCCCGATGAAGCATGATATTACCGTTGTGGGCGCGGGCCTTGCGGGCAGTGAGGCCGCATGGCAGCTGGCCAATATGGGGCTGAAGGTTCGTCTGGTGGAAATGAAGCCGGGAAAAAAAACGCCGGCCCATCAGTCTGATCTCTTTGGGGAGCTGGTCTGCTCCAACTCTCTTCGAGGAGACTCACTGGCCAATGCCATTGGACTTCTGAAAGAAGAACTCCGGCATCTGGGAAGCCTCATTATGAAATGCGCCGAGGAAAACCGGGTGGAAGCCGGCGGTGCACTGGCGGTGGATCGGGTGGCTTTTGCCGCTGCCATCACAGGTGCGCTGGAAGGCCACGAGAACATTGAAATCGTACATGAGGAGCTGACGGAGATCCCTGCGGGACCGGCAATCATTGCCACAGGCCCGCTGACTTCCGATCCCATGGCGGAGGCTATTTCCAAATTCTTTGGTGGTGCGCAGGGACTCAATTTCTATGATGCGGCTGCGCCGCTGGTGAGCTTTGAGTCTCTGGACATGGAGCACTGCTGGTTTGCCTCCCGCTACGACAAGGGGACAGCGGACTATATCAACTGCGCCATGGACAAGGAGCAGTATCAGAGCTTTGTCCGGGAGCTTGCCGGTGCCGAAGAGGCGGCGGTACATGGCTTTGAGGATAAAAAGGTCTTTGAGGGCTGCATGCCTGTGGAGGTCATGGCCCGCCGGGGGGAGGATACCCTGCGCTATGGGCCGCTGAAGCCCGTGGGGCTCAAGGATCCCAAAACCGGGAAGGAGCCCTATGCGGTGGTGCAGCTCCGGAAGGATAACCGTTCCGGTACTGTCTATAATATTGTGGGATTTCAGACCCATCTCCGCTGGCCGGAGCAGAAGCGGGTGTTTTCCATGATCCCTGCGCTGGCCCATGCGGAATATCTTCGCTATGGCGTGATGCATCGGAACACCTATCTGGATTCTCCCAGAATGCTGGACCGGTATTACCGGGCCAGAAAGGCCCCGGATATTGCCTTTGCCGGACAGATGACGGGAGTAGAGGGCTATATCGAGTCCACCGCCTCGGGCTATCTGGCGGCGGTGGAGATGGGAAGAACCATTCTGGGACTTCCGGCCGTGGACTTTCCGACTTATACCGCCATTGGTGCGCTGGCCTCCTATATCAGCGATGAGAGCGTGGTAAAGTTCCAGCCCATGAACATCAACTTTGGGATCATTGATCCCCTTGACTATAAGTTTAAGGGGAAAAAGCATGACCGTTATCTGGAAGTAAGCCGCAGAGCGCTTGCGGCTATTGATGAGATCAGAACCCGGCTGTAAATCCGGTTGAAAGGAGCATCCTATGAAGATTATCGTAGACGCAATGGGTGGTGACAACGCCCCTAAGGCTCCGGTCATGGGCGCTATTGCAGCTGCAAAGGACTATGGAGTGGAGATCATTCTGGTGGGCCAGAGTGAAAAAATTCTGGAGTGCCTGAAGGAAGAGGGCATCGATACGCTGCCGCACGGCGTAGAGGTGGCCTTTGCATCACAGGTGGTTACCATGTGCGACAATCCCACGGCGGTGCTCCATACCGGCAGTGATTCCTCCATGGTAGTGGGAGCACGGCTGCTGGCGCAGGAACAGGGGGATGCATTTGTATCGGCAGGCAATACCGGTGCGCTCCTGACCGTGGCCACTCTGGTGGCAAAGCGGATCAAGGGCATCAAGCGGGCAGCGGTTTCGCCGGTATGCCCCACGGAGACCGGAAAGTGTGTTATTCTGGACGCTGGCGCCAATAACGAGTGTACTCCGGAATATCTTCTGCAATTTGGCTACATGGGCGCATTTTATGCCCAGCGCTATCTTGGCATCGAACGCCCCAGAGTAGGGCTGCTGAACAACGGCGCAGAGGAGACCAAGGGCCGAGAGCTTCAGAAGGACGCCTATGCCCTGCTGAAAAAAGCGGGAGAAGCCGGTGAGATCAACTTTGTAGGCAATGTAGAGGCCCGGGATGTGCCCACTGGCAAGGTGGACGTGGTGGTTTGTGATGGCTTTAGCGGAAACATCCTGCTCAAGAGCATCGAGGGCACAGCCATCTTTATGGCCCATAAGCTCAAGGAGATGTTCAAAAGCTCCGCAGCGACCAAGCTGGGCTATCTTTTGTGCAAGGGCGGCATGGATGAGTTCAAAAAGCTGCTGGATTCCCGCGAGGTGGGCGGCTCCATGTTCCTGGGCATCACGAAGCCCGTGGTAAAGGCCCATGGATCTTCGGATGCCTATGCCATGCAGAATGCCATTCGGCAGGCCAAAATCTGTGCGGAGACCGGCGTTTGCCAGGCCATTGCCGAAAACATTGACAAAATGACCCCGGGCAAGGCCAAGGCCTGACCGGCGGAAGCGAGAGAAGGGAAGGATTCAAGTGCTGGAAGAATTTCAGCAGAAGCTGGGCTACACCTTCAAAAACCCTCAGCTGCTGCAAAATGCGCTGACCCATAGCTCCTATGCCAACGAGCATAAGAAAGAGGGCATGGGCAGCAATGAACGGCTGGAGTTTCTGGGAGACGCCATTCTGGGACTGGTGGTGGCAGAGCATCTCTACCGCACCCATCCGGATAAGCCCGAGGGAGAGCTTACAAAGCTCCGGGCGGAGATGGTGTGTGAAAAGAGCCTCTATGAAGTTGCTACCCGGCTGGAGCTGGGCAGCGTCCTGCGGCTGGGTCACGGCGAAAGCCATGGGGGCGGCAGCCACCGGCCCTCTATGCTGGCGGATGCCGTGGAGGCGGTGCTGGCAGCCAGCTACTTAGACGGTGGTATGGAAGTGCCGACTCGGATCATTGGGCGCTTTATCCTCCAGAAAGAGGGAAAGTGCACCGGTACCGATGACTATAAGACGAGATTTCAGGAGCTGGTACAGCGGAGCCGGGATCAGGTGATCTCCTATGCGCTGGTGGGGGAGAGCGGCCCCGACCATGATAAGAGCTTTCAGGTGGAAGTGAGCCTCAACGGCAAAGTGGTGGGCGCAGGCTCCGGCAGCAGCAAAAAGCGTGCGGAGCAGGCAGCGGCCCATGCGGCCATTGCGGCACTGTATCCCAATTCATAAAACAAAGGGCGTATTGCAAACGGGGCGCGGCTGTGCGGCACCTCATTTGCAGTGCGCCCAGATTTGTAGGTGAGACCATGGCGAAAAGAAGGATTATCCCGCTGTTTATCCCCCATGCAGGCTGTCCATGCCTCTGCGTATTCTGCAATCAGAAGAAGATCACCGGTATGGATACCCCGGTGACAGCGGAGCAGGTGGCAAAGGAGATTGAAAGCGGACTCCGGTGGGCCGGAGCGGGCTGTCAGCTGGCCTTTTACGGTGGGAGCTTTACTGCCCTTCTGCCGGAGACCCAGGAAAAGCTGCTGGGAGCGGCGCAGCCCTTCCTGAAACGTGGTCAGGTAGAAAGCATCCGGGTGTCTACAAGGCCGGATGCCATCGATACCGTGACACTGGAACGTCTGAGCGCCTATGGCGTGACGACAGTGGAGCTGGGCTGCCAGTCTATGGACGACGGGGTGCTGGAGCGTGCGGAGCGGGGGCATAGCCGCTCGGACGTTATCCGGGCCTGCGGATGTCTGAGGGCAGACGGGTTTTCTGTGATCCTGCAAATGATGACGGGACTGCCCGGAGACAGCGGAGCAGAATCCCGGGAGACGGCGCGGCAGCTGATCGCACTGAAGCCGGATGGGGTGCGGATCTATCCCACGGTGGTGCTTCGGGGCACAAAGCTGGAAGCAATGATGCGGGAAGGAATCTATCAGCCCCAGACCGTGGAAGCGGCGGTGGAGCTTTGTGCAGAGCTCTATGAGCTGTTTTTACGGGCAGGAATCCCGGTGATCCGGGTGGGACTGAACCCCACAGAGGACCTGTCCGGCGGCGAGGCGGTGGCCGGGGCATATGATCCGGCGCTGGGAGAACGGGTGCTGTCCCGGATGTATCTTCGCAGGGCGCAGAAGCTGCTGGAGCAGGAAACACCGGAAGGACAGGCCATATTTTCGGTGGCGCCACAGCGGGTCTCGGTGATGGTGGGACAGCGGAGAGAGAATATTCTGGCCCTGCAGCGGGAATTTGGCCTGAAATCGGTAAAAGTTCTTCCAGAGGCAGGATCCCTGTGGGAAATTTCCTTGAAAAAAGGGTGATTTCCTGCTATCATGTATAGGTTAAACACAATTTTATGATGAGGTGAACCTGTGTATCTAAAGGCAATTGAAATTCAGGGCTTCAAATCCTTTCCGGATAAGACCGTCATGACCTTTGGCAGCGATATCACCGCCATTGTAGGCCCCAACGGCAGCGGCAAATCCAATATTTCCGATGCCATTCGCTGGGTCATGGGAGAAATGAGCACCAAGGCGCTCCGGGGCAGCAAGATGGAGGACGTCATCTTTGGCGGCACCCTGAAACGGCCACAGGTAGGCTTTGCGGAGGTGTCGCTGGTACTGGACAATACGGCGCACATCTTCGGGCTGGAATCTGCCGAGGTGATGGTCACCCGGCGCTACTATCGCTCCGGCGACAGTGAATATTATATCAACCGCCAGTCGGCTCGGCTCCGGGATATCAATGAGCTGTTTATGGATACGGGCCTGGGCAAAGAGGGCTACTGCAATATTGGTCAGGGCCGCATTGACGAGATCCTTTCCGCCAAGTCCACGGACAGACGGGAGATCTTTGAAGAGGCGGCGGGTATTTCCAAGTACCGCCACCGGAAGGAAGAGACCGAGCGGAAGCTTCAGCAGACCCAGGACAATCTGCTGCGGATCAATGACAAGATCTCTGAGCTGGAGCTTCAGGTGACGCCCCTGCGGGAGCAGGCGGAGAAGGCAAAAAAATATCTGATTTTCCGGGATGAACTCCGTGGGCTGGAAGTCACCGTCTGGCTGTCCCAGATGGAAAAGCTCTCCGAGACCGCAAAAAAGGCGGAGGCGGATTACGCATCTGCCAAGTTTATTTTGGAGCAGGAAAAGACCGGACTTGAAGAGCTCTACGCCAGAGCAGAAAAGCTTGCCGAGGATCTTCGGAGTATGGATGTGGAGGCCGAAGCCATCCGCAGCGGAATCTCCAAGTTGGAGGGACAGCTGGCGGAAAAGCGCAGCGAAGCGGCGGTTCTTACCACCCGGCGGCAGGGAAACGAGGCCAATATCCGGCGGCTGCAAAACGAGCTGTCCGATCAGGAAAACCGCAGCGGTGATCTGGAATCGCAGATCGCGGCGAGGGCCCTGCGGCTCCGTGAGATCGATCAGGAGACCGAGACCCAGAAGGCCATTGCGGCGGAGAAAACCAGTGCCCTGAGCCTTGCCCAGCGGCAGGTACAGGAGAAGACCAGAGGGCTTACGGCGATTCAGACACAGCAGGGAGAAAACCTCACCCGGCTGGCACAGCTGCAGACCACCATCACGGCCAACCGTCAGAGCGTTCAGAACATTACGGATCGTCAGGTGCAGATCCAGAGCAGCCTGCAGGAAGCCGGCGAGAAGCTGGAGGAGACGGAGCGTCAGGCGCAGGAATGCGGCGATCAGCTTTCTGCGGCGAAGGACACTGCGGAGGGCCTGAAAAACGCCATCTCCGGCTATGGTCTCCGGGCACAGGGACGGCTGAAAAAGCGTCAGCAGCTTCAGGAACAGGTCTCCCAGCTGAAGATCCAGCGGGATACCATGGATTCCAAGATCCGCATGTATCGGGAGATGGAGAAGGACTACGAGGGATACTCCAAGGCAACCCGGATCGTGATGCAGGAGGCGGCCAGAGGCAATCTCCGTCATATTCACGGGCCGGTATCTCAGCTTCTGCGGACAGGCGATGAATATACGGTTGCCATTGAAACGGCACTGGGGGCCTCCATGGGCTCCATTGTGGTGGAAAACGAGCAGGACGGCAAAGCGGCCATTCAGCTGCTCCGCCGCCGGGACGGCGGACGGGCTACGTTCCTGCCGCTCTCTACCATTCGAGGGAGACGCCTGCAGGAGAACGGATTAGACCGGGAGCGTGGCTTTTTGGGCTTAGGCTCCGACCTGATCACGTTTGAAGAGAAATACCGTGATATTATGGAAAACCTGCTGGGCCGTACTGCCATTGCAGAGGACATGGATGCGGCCATTGCCATTGCGGGCCGTCACGGCCACCGGTTCCGCATTGTGACGCTGGATGGTCAGGTGCTCAATGCGGGCGGCTCCATGACTGGCGGATCGACTTCACGCTCTTCCGGTGTACTGACCCGGGCAAATGAGCTCAACCGGCTGGAACAGCGCCGGGCACAGGTGGAGCAGCAATTGAAGGCTGCCGGAGAGCAGCTTCAGGAGGCGGCAAAGGCGGCGGCTCAGGCCGAGGCGGAGATCGCCGGGGCGCAGAATCAGCTCCGGGAAGCGGAGGATCAGGTGCTCCGGCTCCAGCAGCAGAAGCAGCACTTTGCGGTGCTGCTCAATACACTCCGGGAGACCATCTCCGGGTCCCGGCAGGAGATGGAAATCGTAGAGGGGCTGCTTACCGGCGGAAACGATCAGGAGCAGACCCTGAATCGGCAGGTTACAGAGTGCCAGAATCAGAAGGCAGAACTGGAAGCACAGCTTGCCCGGGCGCAGGCGGAACTGGACGAGGCCATGGCCCATGCGGGAACGCTGAGCGAGGCCATTACCCAGACCCAGCTGAAGATATCGGCGCTGGCAGCGGAGCAGAATACGGCCATAGACAGCAAAAATCAGCTGGAAGCGCTGGCGCAGGCGGTCAGCGGCGACCGGGAAAAGCGGCGTCAGCTCATGGCGCAGTATGGTGCAGAGAATGAAGCCCTTGCCGGGGAGATTCAGGAAAAGAATCAGCAGGCGGAGCAGCTTCAAGCGCAGATCGGCACCCAGCGGCAGCTGCTGCAGGAGGCAGGAGAAAAGCGCCTGAAAATAGAGGGAAAGAAAACCCAGACGGAAAAAGACGCCCAGAAGAAGAACAAAGACCTCATGGATATGGAGCGGGAATGCGCCCGCTTGGAGCAGAAAAAAGCGACCACTGCCATGGAAGAAAAGCAGATTCTGGACAAGCTCTGGGACAACTACGAGCTGACCAATACCACGGCGCAGGAGGCTAAGGTGGAAATCGAAAGCCTTTCTGCGGCCCAGAAGCGCATTGGAGAGCTGCGGCGGAAGATGAATGCGCTGGGGCATCCCAATATCGGTGCCATTGAGGAATTTCAGCGGGTCAATGAGCGGTATGAGTACCTGTCAGGCCAGCGGGATGATGTGGAAAACAGTCAGAAGGAGCTCCAGAAGATCGTTGGAGATATCACCGGCGAGATGACCGAGATCTTTGCAGTGGAATTCAAGAAGATCAATGAATACTTTGGACAGACCTTTACGGAGATGTTCGGCGGCGGCAAGGCCAGCCTGCAGTTGGAGGACGAGAACGATATCCTCTCCTGCGGCATTGAGATCAAGGTTCAGCCCCCCGGCAAGCAGGTCAAGACCATCATGCTTCTGTCCGGCGGCGAAAAGGCCTTTGTGGCCATTGCACTGTATTTTGCCATTATGAAGGTACGGCCCACGCCCTTCTGTATGCTCGATGAGATCGATGCGGCGCTGGATGACCGGAATGTAGGACGGTTTGCCGCCTATCTGCGGAATCTCAGCAGTAAGACCCAGTTTATTGTCATCACCCACCGCCGTGGTACCATGGAGGCTGCTGATGTGCTCTATGGCGTTACCATGCAGGAGCAGGGGGTATCTAAGGTGCTGTCGGTGGATCTCAATCAGGTGGTGAAGGAGCTCAATATTACTTAAGGCAACACCGCACGATTACGGCTGCGGGCTTTGGCGGTTCTTTTCCTCCACAAATCCGCTGCGAAACCTTGAAATGCACAAAGTATTCCGGTGTTTTCGCAACAAATTTGTGACGTAAAATCCTTCGCCAAATCTCCTTGCCGAATTATGCGGTATTGCCTTAGGATAGTTGCCCATTTGCGCGGCAATGCCTTGGAAAACCTCCAGCTCTTGCGGGAGAGAAAGGAATATGATATATGGGATTTTTTGAAAAGATCAAGGCGGGGCTTACCAAAACCCGCCAGAACCTCCAGAATACCATCGGAGGCATCTTTGCCGGGTTCCACGGCATTGATGATGATTTTTATGACGAGCTGGAAGAGAGCCTGATCCTTGCGGATCTTGGCGTGGACACGGCGGTAAAGGCCGTGGAACGGCTCCGGGAAAAGGTCAATATGGAGCACCTGAAAAGTGCCGAAGAGGTTCGGGAGGCTCTGAAGGACATTCTGGCGGAGATGCTGAATGTTGGCGATACGGCCCTGAAAATGTCTACGCACCCCAGTGTGATCCTTGTGATCGGTGTCAATGGCGTGGGAAAGACCACCACCATCGGAAAGCTGGCCCACCAGCTCAAGGGACAGGGGAAAAAGGTGCTGCTCTGTGCAGCAGATACCTTCCGGGCCGCTGCGGCGGACCAGCTGGAGATCTGGGCTGGACGGGCCGGGGTGGATATCATCCGCCAGCATGAGGGGGCAGACCCTGCGGCGGTGGTATTTGATGCCATCTCTGCCGCCAAGGCCAGAAATGCCGATGTGATCCTCTGCGATACTGCGGGACGGCTCCATAATAAGCAGAACCTGATGAACGAGTTGGGAAAGATCAGTCGGATCATTGACCGGGAGCTTCCCAATGCGGACAAAGAGGTGCTGCTGGTCATTGACGGCACCACCGGCCAGAACGGCCTCATGCAGGCCAAGCAGTTCCAGGAGATCGCCGGTGTCACCGGCATGGCACTGACCAAGCTGGACGGTACGGCCAAGGGCGGCATTGTTATTGCCGTGGCGGACAGCCTGCAGATCCCTGTGAAGTATATTGGCGTGGGCGAGGGCATGGAGGATCTGATGCCCTTTGATGCCCGCAGCTTTGTAGATGCGCTGATTTAAGGCGCAGATAAAGGAGCGTATCATGAAACGGAAAGATGGAAGAGCGCTGGACGAAATTCGCAGCGTAAAAATGGTTCCTGGATTTACCAAGTTTGCCGAGGGCAGCTGTCTGATCTCCTGCGGGGATACCATGGTGCTGTGCAATGCATCGGTGGAAGAAAGAGTGCCTGACCATGTAAAGAAGGGCGGCTGGATCACTGCGGAATATTCCATGCTGCCGCGGGCAAACCGGGAGCGCAGCCGCCGGGACGTATCCAAGCTGAAGCTGAGCCCCAGAAGCGCAGAGATTCAGCGGCTCATTGGCCGCTCCCTTCGCAGTGCGGTTGATATGTCTAAGCTGGAAGGGATCAGCATTACCGTAGACTGTGATGTACTGCAGGGAGACGGCGGCACCCGGACTGCTTCGGTGACCGGCGGCTTTGTGGCATTGGTGCTGGCATTCCGGAGCCTGATGGAAAAGGGACTCATCAAGGAGATGCCCGTATCCACCTATGTCTCCGGCATTTCCGCCGGCATTGTAGGCGGCGTTCCCATGCTGGATCTCCAATATTATGAGGATTCCAGAGCGGATGTAGATCTCAACTGCATCATGGACGGAAACAGCAATATCATCGAGCTTCAGGGCACCGGTGAGGGCCGTCCCTTCTCCGTGGAGGAGGCTGCCCAGCTGGTGGAGCTGTGCCGGAAGGGCAATCAGGTGCTCCAGCAGAAGCAGAAGGAAATTCTGGGGGAACTGGTATGAAGGTGATCCTGGCCAGCAATAATGCCAATAAGCTCCGGGAAATGCAACAGATCCTCAGCCCGCTTGGCTGGGAGATCCTGCGGCAGAAGGATGTAGGACTCCATTTGGAGCCGGATGAAAACGGTGAGACCTTTGAGGAAAACTCCCTGATCAAGGCAGAGGCTGTGATGAAGGCATCGGGGCTTCCGGCCATTGCCGATGATTCCGGCGTAGAGGTGGATGCTCTGGACGGAGCGCCCGGAGTCCATTCTGCCCGGTATGGCGGAGAAAGCTGCCCCGATGACAAGGCCCGGAACCGGTATCTGCTCCGGAATATGGAAAAGGTGCCGGAGGGAAGCCGGGGGGCACGGTTTGTATCCGTGATCACCATGGCCTGCCCGGACGGAACCGTGATTTCTGCCCGGGGGGAGCTGGCCGGAGAGATCCTTCGGCAGGAGCAGGGGGACGGCGGCTTTGGCTACGACCCGCTGTTCTATATCCCCTCCGAAGGATGTACCATGGCGGAGCTTACGGCGGAGCGGAAAAATGAGATATCCCACAGAGCGGTGGCTCTGAGAAATTTTGTAGAAAAACTGAGGTGACAAGATGCTGACAAGCAAGCAGAGAGCAGACCTGCGGGCACAGGCCAATGGTCTGGATGTGACGCTGATGGTGGGCAAAGAGGGCGTGACCGATGCGCTCATTGAAAGCGCCAACGTACTGCTGGAATCCAGAGAGCTGGTAAAGGGAAAGGTGCTGGAGACTGCCGGGATGACCGCCCGGGAGGTCTCTGACCTGATCTGTGAGGCCACCGGCGCTGAGGGTGTCCAGTGTGTAGGCTATAAATTTGTCCTGTACCGGAAATCGAAAAAGCTGGAGGCGCAGCGTGCTGTAGCCAAGGCCAAGGAGCGGGCTGCCAAAAAGGTCAATCCGGTACGGGCCGGTATCCAGAAGCGCAAGGCTGCCGCAAAGCGGGAGCGGGAGCGCAAGGACGAATACTTCCGCAAGCAGCGGGAGAAGGAGCGCAAAGAAGGAAAACGTTAAGCGCTGACCAAAGAGAAACCACACGGGAAAGGAGACAGATATGGCGAAGATTGGTATTTACGGCGGCACATTTAATCCCCCCCATCTGGGGCATGTATTGGCAGCCAGAGCAGCCAAGGCGAGCCTTGGTCTGGATCAGGTGCTGCTGATCCCCGATGGGCAGCCGCCGCACAAAGAGCTGCCGGAAGGCTCGCCTACGCCGGAGCAGCGGCTGGAGATGACCAGACTTGCTGCGGAGACGGAGCCGTGGCTGAAGGCGTGCGGCATTGAGTTCGGCAGACCCGGAAAGAGCTATACCTCGGATACGCTGCGGGAGCTGAAAAGACAATATCCCGATGATACACTGTATCTGCTGATGGGAACAGATATGTTCCTGTCTCTCCACACATGGCATGAGCCCCAAGTGATCTGCCAACACAGTGTAATTGTAGGTTTCCGGCGGCAGGAGGACCCAGAGGGCGAAATGGAGGCACAGAAGAAGAATCTGGAGGCTTCCTTTGGCGCACGGGTAGAGCTGGTGGATAATCAGCCCTTGGAGATCTCCTCCACTCAGCTCCGGCGGATGCTGGTGCTGGGGGGCGCCGCCCACTACAGCATTCCTTCCGTACTGGAATACATCCGGACCCATGGCCTCTACGGCACAGGGCGGGATTATCGGAACCTGCCCATGGAGGAGCTGAGAGACGTGGCAACGTCACTGCTGAAGCCCCGGCGGATCCAGCATGTTCTGGGCTGTGCGAAGACGGCAAAGGCATTGGCGGAGCGCTATGGAGCGGATCCGGTGCTGGCGGAGCGGGCCGGTCTCCTGCATGATATCACCAAGGCCATGGATGGCCCGGACCAGTTGCTATTACTGGACGAGTATGATATAATAGTCAGCGATTTTGAGCGAAATCATCCCAAGCTGCTCCACGCAAAAACCGGGGCCGGTGTGGCACAGCATCTGTTCGGGGAATGCGATCAGGTGGTCAGCGCTATCTACTGGCATACCACGGGAAAGCCGGATATGGCGCTGATGGAGAAGATCGTCTATATCGCCGACTATATGGAGCCCACCCGGAATTTTCCCGGGGTGGAGGAACTGCGCAAGGCGGTATTTGCGGATCTGGACCGGGGCCTGCTCAGGGGCTTTGAAATGTGCATTGCGGAGCTGATACGGGAAAATAAAACCGTCTGCCGGGATTCTGTAGCCGCCAGAGATTACCTCCGGCGGCAGCTCGGCGGAACGGAAGCATAAATATGGAAGGATGAATCAGTTGCTGACATCAAAAGAGGCTGCAATTGTGGCAGCCAGGGCCTTGGATGATAAAAAGGCCATGAATCTGATGCTGCTGGAGGTCAAATCTGTGACTGCTCTGACGGAGTATATGCTGCTGGCTACCGGTACCTCGGATACGCACCTGCGCGCCCTGTGCGATGAGGTGGAAAAGAAGATGGAAGAGGCCGGGGAGACCGTGTGGCACCGGGAGGGCTACCGGGGAGATACTTGGATCGTTATGGATTTTTCCGGGGTGATGGTACATGTGTTTACCCAGGAGCAGCGGAAGTTTTATGATCTGGAACGGCTTTGGGGCGATGCCCCTGTGATCCCGCTGGAGGAATACCTTCGGCCGGATGCGGAATAAAGGAAGGAATTCAGGTGACGTTCGATGAAATATGATTTTACTGCCATCGAGAAAAAGTGGCAGAAGGTCTGGGCTGACGGCAAGGTGTTTGCCGCAGAAAATGGCTCAGACAAGGAAAAATTCTATGCGCTGGTGGAGTTTCCCTATCCCTCCGGTGCGGGCCTTCATGTAGGCCATCCCCGGCCCTATACCGCCATGGATGCCATTGCACGGAAAAAGCGCATGGAGGGCAAGAACGTACTGTTCCCCATCGGCTTTGATGCCTTTGGCCTGCCCACGGAGAACTTTGCAATCAAGAATCATGTGCATCCGGCCGTTGTGACCAAGCAGAACATTGAAAACTTTACCCGCCAGCTCCATATGCTGGGCTACTCCTTCGACTGGGATCGAGTCATCGACACCACAGATCCCAGCTACTATAAGTGGACTCAGTGGATCTTCCTGCAGCTCTATAAGAACGGCCTTGCCTATAAGGCAACCATGCCGGTCAACTGGTGCACCAGCTGCAAGTGCGTGCTGGCCAATGAAGAGGTCGTCGAGGGCGTCTGCGAGCGCTGCGGCTCTCCGGTTGTCCGGAAGGAAAAGTCCCAGTGGATGCTGAAGATCACCAAGTACGCCCAGAAGCTGCTGGACGGCCTTGACGATGTGGATTATATCGAGCGTGTAAAAACCCAGCAGCGGAACTGGATCGGCCGTTCCACCGGCGCAGAGGTGGATTTTGAGACCTCTGAGGGCCACAAGCTGCGGATCTATACCACTCGGCCGGATACCCTGTTCGGCGCCACCTATATGGTTATTGCGCCCGAGCATGCCTATGTAAAGGAGTGGGCCGACAAGATCACCAACTATGATGCGGTAGAAGCCTATGTGGCGGAAGCGGCCCGGAAGTCCGACTTTGAGCGCACCGAGCTGGTGAAGGACAAGACCGGCGTCAAGCTGGAGGGGGTCTATGCCATCAACCCCGTGAACGGCAAGCATATCCCCATTTTTATTTCCGACTATGTTCTCTCCACTTACGGTACCGGTGCAATCATGGCAGTTCCTGCCCATGATGACCGTGACTTTGAATTTGCCAAGAAGTTTGGCTGCGAGATCGTGCAGGTGGTTGCCGGCGGTGATATCACCGATGGCGCATTTACCGCAAAGGACGATACCGCAACACTGATGAACTCTGATTTCCTCAACGGCATGACCGTGCATGAGGCGATTCCGGCCATGGTAAAGTGGCTGGAGGACAAGGGCATCGGTGAGGGGAAGGTCAACTATAAGCTCCGTGACTGGGTATTCTCCCGTCAGCGCTACTGGGGCGAGCCCATTCCCATTGTCCACTGCCCCAAGTGCGGCACCGTGCCTCTGCCGGAGAGCGAGCTGCCGCTGGTGCTGCCCGAGGTAGAGAGCTATGAGCCCACCGATGACGGTGAGAGCCCTCTGGCACCCATGACCGACTGGGTCAACTGCAAGTGCCCCAAGTGCGGCGGCGATGCCAAGCGGGAAACCGATACCATGCCCCAGTGGGCAGGCTCCAGCTGGTATTTCCTCCGGTATATGGATCCTCACAACGATAAGGCGCTTGCCTCTAAGGAGGCACTGGACTACTGGGGTCAGGTGGACTGGTATAACGGCGGTATGGAGCATACAACGCTGCATCTGCTCTACTCCCGGTTCTGGAATAACTTCCTCCATGACATCGGTGTTGTGCCCTATGCCGAGCCCTATGCAAAGCGTACCAGCCACGGCATGATTCTGGGTAAGAATCCCCACTATGTGGGCAATGTGGAGACTCAGGAGGAAAAGGATGCGCTGATCAAGAAATATGGCTCTCAGGCCCAGCGCCCTGCGGTAAAGATGTCCAAATCTCTGGGCAACGTGGTAAATCCCGATGACGTGATCAAGGCCTATGGTGCGGATACCATGCGTCTTTATATCCTGTTCATCGGAGACTTTGAGAAGACTGCCACATGGTCTGACGATGCCGTAAAGGGCTGCAAGCGCTTCCTGGATAAAGTATGGAATCTGGGCGAGGCAGTTACCGACAATGAGACTGAGATCTCCAAGAAAAATGAGATCGCCATCAACAAGGCCGTTAAGAAGGTGGGCGAGGATATTGACACCCTGAAGGCCAATACTGCCATTGCGACCCTCATGAGTCTGGTCAATACCTTTAACGCAAACGGCTGCAACAAGGCAGAGCTGAAGATCCTGCTGACGCTGCTTTCTCCCTTCGCACCTCATATCTGCGAAGAGATCTGGCAGCAGCATGGCTTCGAAGGCCTGTGCAGCGTAACCCCGTGGCCTACCTATGACCCCGCCAAGACTGTGGACCCGGAGATTGATATGGCCATTCAGGTCAACGGCAAGTTCCGTGGCACCATGCGGATTGCCGCAGATGTGGACAAGGACACGGCCATTGCTTCCGCGCTGGAGACCGATATCGTTAAGCGTCAGCTTGCTGCCATCGGCGGTGAGGTACGCAAGACCATCGTGGTGCCCGGAAAGCTCATCAACCTCATTATCAAGTAAGCTTTTCGGTATTTTGACAAGGAAAATGCAGATTTGTGCTTGACATTTCTGCATTCCTTGCATATAATAAGAAAAGCCATCGAATGGCCCTTATAGCGTTTCCTTGGGAAATGCATCGGAGGGAGGGAAAATCATGTCTGAGATCCGCGTAAAAGAAAATGAGTCTCTGGAGAGTGCGCTCAAGAGATTTAAGCGCAGCTGTGCGAAGGATGGCGTTATCGCTGAGGTTAAGAAGAGAGAGCATTATGTTAGCCCCAGCCTGAAGCGTAAGCAGAAGTCTGAAGCCGCCCGAAAGAACAATAAGAGAAAGTATTATTGATCTCTTTCCATTGCGTTTAGGCGCCCCGCAGAGCGGGGCGCTTTCATTCTGCCTATCTTTCGTGTAAAAGCCATTGGGGTACGATCCCGTAGGGGATCCCCAGTGACCGGCACAGCCGGAGCTTCTTGCGGAGGGTATCATCGGTATCGGTGAGCACTACGTGGAGCACATGCTGTGCCTCATAGGTAAAATACGAGGTCACGAGTGCATTGCTGTAGAACAGGCGGCGGTCCTGCCGGAGCTGCTGAGCCTGCGGCTCGGTGAGTGTTTGTCCAATGCCGCCGGGGCAGGGCAGGGAAAAGTCCATGAATACCGGCGTGATGACGGCGCAGAGGACACCTTGGGCTGCGGCAAGGGCGGAGTGGAGAAATGCTTCCATGGTGCCGCCTGATACGGCACAGTCTACCGCCTGACAGGGCGCAGGCAGCTGCGTCAGACTGGTAAAAAGAGTGATTGACAAGGTTATGACCTCCTGATAAGATAATCTGGCTTCGGCCATTGTATGGGCCGCAACATAAAAATATACCGAAATGAGCTGAGTGTATGGGATTTTCGCTGGTTGCAGATAATGAGGTAAGGACGATCACAGAGCTTCCGCCCCGGTGGTTTGTAGATCGGGACATCCGGCTTGTACTGCTGGATTTTGACAATACGGTGGTGCCCTATACCACGTCGGTGCCCACGGATACCTTTTTGAAATGGAAACAGGCCATGGAGGCAGCCGGGCGCAAGATCATGGTGGTCTCCAATAGCCGGAAAAGCCGGAGAGTGCCGGATTTCTGCGAGAAATGGAATATTCCGTGGATCCGGCACGCTGGAAAGCCCAATCCCAAGGGCATCCGCATGGCCATGGAGCAAATGGGGGAGGAACCAGCCCACACAGCTATGGTGGGCGATCAGACCTTTACGGATATTCTGGGGGGAAATCTGGCGGGCGTCACCTCCATTCTGGTCTATCCCCTGCATTTCAGCAACCCCTTTCAGCGGATCCGCTATGGGATCGAGCGGCCATTTATCGCAATGGGCCGCAAAAAACGAAAAAGATAGCGCTTTATAGTTCTCGGTACTTGAAATTACGGCACAAATAGGATAAAATAGAGCGTATAATTCATGATACTATGCCGCCGTTGCGGTATATAGAAACTTAGGGAGGAAAAACTATGATTTCAGCCAGTGATTTTAGAAATGGCGTTACCTTCGACATGGATGGCAAGGTCATGCAGATCGTGGAGTTCCAGCATGTAAAGCCCGGTAAGGGCGCTGCCTTCGTCCGTGTTAAGATGAAGAACGTGATGACCGGTGCTGTCACTGAGACCACCTTCAACCCCACTGCCAAGTACCCCACCGCTTATATCGAGAGAAAGAAGCTGGAGTACTCCTACAACGATGGCGGCATCTACTACTTCATGGACATGGAGACCTACGACATGACCGCAGTCAACGCTTCCGAGCTCAGCGACGGCTTTAAGTTCGTCAAGGAGAACGAGGAGTGCACCATCCTCAGCTACAACGGCAACGTGTTCTCTGTAGAGCCCCCCAACTTTGTTACGCTGGAGGTCACCAAGACCGATCCCGGCTTCAAGGGCGACACCGCTACCAACGTAACCAAGCCTGCTACTGTTGAGACCGGCGCTGAGATCAAGGTTCCTCTGTTCATCAACGAGGGCGATAAGATCGTCATCGATACCCGCACCGGCGAGTATCTGGAGCGTGCAAAGGGCTGATGACATTGGAGGAACAGGCGGCCTATCTTCAGAGCCTCAAAAGCGAGGCTCAGCTGGATCAGAAGAATCCAAAGCAGCGGCTGCTATCCGAGCTGACTGATACGGTCAGCCTGCTGTGCCATCAGGTTTCCCTGCTTAGCGAAGTGTCTGACGGTATGAATGATGCACTGGCGGCGCTGGAAGAGCAGATGGATTATATCTGTGATCTGGATGAAGAACCGGAAGAAGGCATGGGCGTCGATGAGTATTTTGACGACAGTGAGCGCTCTCTTTATCAGGTAAAATGTCCCCAGTGCGGCGATCAGTTCGCTGTGGACGAGCAGTCTCTGGTGAAGGGATTTCAGTGCCCCACCTGTGGGGAGCATCTGATTCAGGCAGAATAAGACAATTTTAATCGGCTTCGGGGATTTTCCCCGGAGCCGATTTTTTTGTTCTATAATAAATTTTGGGGTCAGGCGAGGAGCCTGGCCCCAAAAACATTTAATCGGGCAGTCATTCCGTGTTCAGATCCGGTACGGCCGTGATGACCATTCCGAAAAAAGAAGGATTACGATGTGCCCCGTGGGGGTTCCAATCGTAATCCTTCTAAATTTGATAAGATGACATTTTACGTTTTCTGAATGTCAGGGACGGTGTATCATCTGCGGAAGAAAAATTCAGTACTTGACCAGAAAAGAAAATGAGAGGCTATCGTGCATTTCACAAATCGCTGCGAAAACTGGATTGTAATATCGGATCAATCATGTCTCTATATTTCATCGAAGAGCTTGCTTACCGGAATATCCAGCACCTCTGATATGGTAAACAGCGTGTCCAGGGATACGCCCTTAATTTTTGCACCGTTATTTGCTTCTACCTGACTGACAAAGGACCAGCTCTTCCCGATCCTTTCTGCAAACTGTTCCTGTGTATAACCGCGCATTTTTCTGTACATAGCGATGTGAAGTCCCAAAAGGCGGTATTTGTCCCTGTATTGTTCCTGCATTATATCACATCCTCTTTGATATGCTACCAAAAACGAGCGTAATTTATTACAGGCTGAAAGTAATTTATTATTTACCCTTAGTGAGTAATTACATATTGTGAGAATGTACTTTTCCGCTTTTCGGGGAAAGGAGCGAAATTGAAAAAAGATAAGATAAAATTTGAGAAATCGGGCCTGTAATTAACATACGTTAATTACAATTTTAAGGATGTACGCTATAATATTACATACACTATCAGCGAGTGAATACATGCTAATAGAATGTACCGATACGCTTTTCGAAAAGGAGAGGATCTGAAATGATGTGTGAAAAACGAAATTGCAGATAACATGCTTTCATCATAGTCTCGGGGTGGAAAACGATAGCATTACCTGTTCATTGAAATTTACATCCGATATATGGCTGGAGGAATGTTTGTGTTGATCATAAATGAGTTCCTGGCAGAACGACTGCATACCAATAATCAAGAGCTGATTACAGAAGCAATTAGCTGTATGAAGTATTTTTCATACGCCAAGGGGGAGCTGATTACGAAAACAGGAGATCCGATTTGCATGTACACCTTCCTTGCAGCGAATGGACTTGTCCGCAGCATTTATCATACTGCAACGGGCAAGGAGATTACAGAATGCGTGGTGTCCGAAGCGGGCAGATGTATTATGCCCAGTGCGATTTTGGATGAAGCCGCCCCCGTTGATATGGAAGCTCTGACGAATGTAGAGGTTATTGCGTTCCCCATTGATGCAATCCGTAAGCTGGAAGAAAAATATCCGGAGATTCTGCGGATGGAAAATGAAGTGCTGACGGAGTGCTGGCTGGAGCAACGGGAAATGAAACGGATCCGCTATGAATACGACGCCAAAGATCGGTATCTATGGTTTCGCAGAACCCATCCCGGTGCAGCGGAGCAGATGATGAATAAGCATATCGCTTCGTATTTGGATATGTCGCCGGTGTCCTTGAGCAGGATCAGAAGGCAGCTGGCTGGGAATATAAAGGGATGATCTAATGGGCATTCCTCAAGTGGAGAAAGAGTACGGCGCTGGCCTGACTTCGGGATATAACAAGGATTGCCGGAGGAGAAATTATGCGATTGTTTGTGCGATTTGCCTTGTTATTGCGTATTCATTTTTCATTCCGCCGACAATTGACATGGAACGATTTTTTTACAGGCCGACTTTTTTCGCCCTTTTTTTCTGCTGCAATTTGGTAATATGTGGGCGATGAAGCATTTATGCCCCCATGTGGAAGTTGAAAGATGGAAGGAGCATCGATCCTATGAACCATTATGCGGATGCCCGGGAGGGCATTGATCTGCTGGAACTGATCCAGCAGATCAAGACCTACTTTTGGGTTCTGCTGCTCGCTGCGGCACTGACCGGTACAGCGGGGTTCCTGATTTCCCGCTATTGGATGGAACCACAGTATGAATCCGCCATTACCATGATTGTGAACACTCGGCAGGACAGCGGCGGCACTGTTACCAACGACAATATCACATCTGCGCAAAATCTGGTTTCTACATATTCTGTGATCATTAAGAGCAACACGGTGCTCAATGAGGTGATTACAAGACTGAGCCTGCCCACCACTTACCAGCAGCTGGAACAACGTGTCTATGTCAATGCGGTGGAGGATACCCAGATCATGCGAGTTGCGGTGAGAGACAGCAGCCGTGGACAGGCGGCGGCCATTGTCAGCGCCATTGCGGCCATTGCGCCGGACGTCATTGTGGAAACGGTAGAAGCGGGCTCCTGCAAGGTCATCAGTCAGGTCATGACGGGAAGCAAGCCGGTCACGCCCAATATACTGAAAAATACGCTGCTCAGTGCCATAGGCGGATGGATGGCGGCGGTGTTTGGCATTGTGCTCTACAGCTTGCTGCGTGTGAGAAAAATTCAGGATGACAGGGACGCACAGGTATATCTGGAGCTTCCGGTGCTGGGCGTGATCCCTGAGATTCGGGTGGAGGACCTATGAGCAGTCGAAAAAAACAGAGAAGAGAGCCACGGTATTTTACACCGGTGAATGCCCCCAATGTGCCCTTTCACTATCGGGAGGCCTATAAATCCCTGCGTACCAATGTGAAATTCATTGCAGCCACAGAGAAGGCGGGAAGTTTTGTGATCACCAGCGCACTTCAAATGGAGAGCAAAAGTAATATTTCCGCCAATTTGGCCATTACGCTGGCGGAAGAGGGGAAACGGGTGGCACTGCTGGACTGTGATTTCAGAAAACCGACCATTCACCGATTTGCACAGCTTCATCTGCATGGCTGTGGGATCACCGATGTGCTCATGGGCGCCTGTGAGCTTCGGGATGCGCTGTACCATATCGAAAGCTGGAATGTGGATGTGCTGCCGGTGGGAACGGTCCCGCCTAATCCAGCAGAGTTGCTGTCGACCACGCTGATGGGGGCGGTGCTGCGGGCGCTTCGGGAAAGCTATGACTATGTGATCATCGATACGCCGCCGATCTGCGCTGTCACAGATGCCGCAATCATTGGCGGCATGGCAGATGGGGCATTTCTGGTGGTGCGTGCGGACTATGCGCCCACCGAGATGGTACAGATGGCAAAACGTCGGCTGACGGATGTCCATGTAAAACTCTTTGGTGTGATCCTGTCGAGGTTTGACGCCAAGCGGACAGGACGGCAGTCCGGCTATTCCTATTCCTACGACCAGTATTACAGCTATGAAGAAACGTAGTATGGGGCCGGACAAAGGGAGGCTATTATGACGGATCTCCATTGTCATCTGCTCCCGGCCATAGACGACGGAGCGAAAAATGAGGCGGAAGCACTGGAATTGCTGCTGGCCCAGTATCGGAGCGGCGTCCGGAACGTTGCGCTGACCAGTCATTTTGACTGTGAACGGGACAAGCTGGATGTTTTCCTGCGGCGGAGAGCATCGTCTTTTGAACGGCTCCAGCGGGAGATCTATCACCACAGCGGCCCTCCGGAGGAGCTGCGGCTTCGGCTGGGGGCGGAAGTGGCCTTTTCTCCGAACCTGTGCCGGACACAGGTGGAACGGCTCTGTCTGGAAGGAACGCCGGTGCTGCTGCTGGAATTACCGGGGGAGAGGCTGCCCATGTACTTTGAAGAGACGGTCAAGCAGCTCCAAGGTTGGGGCATTACGCCGCTGATCGCCCATGTGGAGCGGTACCCGTACATATTAGATCGCTTATGGATGCTCTGTGACTGGATTGATTGGGGCTGCTATGTGCAGGTGAATGGAAGCAGCCTGCTGAAAGGCGGGAGAAACAGCAGACTGCTGATGAATCTGATCCGCTGGAACCTGATCCATGTGGTTGCCAGCGATGCCCATCATCTGATCAGCAGGCCGCCCAACTTGAAGCAGGCTATGGGGCAGGTAGAAAGGTCTTTGGGGTCGGAGACCGCCCAACGGCTACAGCAAAATGCCGCAAGGCTGTTTGCGGGGGAATTGCCGAAGCTGCCGTATGTGTATTGCCCAAGGCGGGTATTTGGAAGGTGGAGATGAGGGTGAAACGGGATGTGCTCCTGCTGTGTCAGTTCTTTTATCCGGAATACAATTCATCGGCGACGCTGCCATGGGATACCGCCCGCTATCTGGCGGCCTGTGGCTTTCAGGTGGGGGCCCTGTGCGGCCGGCCAAAGGAGTATAACGATCAGGGAACCGTGCCATTGCGGCAAGAACGGGAAGGGGTAACGATTCGGAGGCTTCCGTATCTCCAGCTGAAGCGAGGGAAAAAATTGGCCCGGCTTATCAACTATTTCTCCTTTACCGGGGCGGTTGTGCGGCACATTGGGATATTCCGCCGATACCGGGCGGTGATCGTCTACTCCAATCCGCCGATCCTGCCAGTGGCGGCACTGCTGGCAAAGCGGCTGTTCGGGGTCAAGATCATCTATGTATCCTATGACGTCTACCCGGAGGTGGCTTATGCCTCCGGCAGCCTCCGAAAGGGTGGGATCATTGCAAAGGCCATGGGGTGGCTCAATGGCAGACTGTTCCGGCAGCTGGAAGTGGCGGTGACGCTGACCGGAGAAATGCGGGATTTTCTGCTGGAAAAGAGACCGGAGCTTACGCCCCGGAAGGCTGTGGTGATCCCAAACTGGGCCCATGAAGAGGAAAGCCGATGCCAGACACAGGCGGAGAAGCTCCGGGCGTCTATGGGAATCGAGCGGGAAACCTTTGTAATATCGTATTTTGGGAATATGGGAATCTGTCAGGACATGGACACCATGATGGAAGCGGCAGAGCTTCTAAAAAAGGACAGGCATATCTTATTTTTTCTGGCGGGCCACGGCGGAAAGTATCAGCAGGTCTCGGACTGGGCGGAGAAAATGCCCAATGTACGGGTGCAGCGTTTTTTAACGGGTGATGAGTTTTTGAATGCGCTGGAAATCAGTGACTGCGGCCTTGTGAGTTTGCAGCCGGGGTTGAAGGGCACCTGCGCACCCAGTAAATATTACAGCTATTTGTGTGCGGGGATCCCCGTGATCTCCATTACAGAGCCGGGCTCCTATCTGATGCAGGAAATTGGGAGAGAGGAAATCGGCCGAGCTGTGACCGTGCATGACAGCACGGCTCTGGCGGCGGCCATTGCGGAAGTGGCCCGGCGGAGAGAACTATGCAGGGAAATGGGCCGCAGGGCCCAACGGCTCTATATGAAAAAGTATCAGAGGGAAAAATGTCTTGGAGAATACGCAAGGCTGGTCGGAAAGGCGGTGGAGAAAGACAGTGAACACAGATATCACAGCGATTATTCTTACGAAAAATGAGTCGGTGAACATTGTACGGTGCATCGAATCCCTTTCCGGGCTGGCCCAGCGCATTGTGGTGGTCGACAGCGGAAGTGAAGACCATACGGTGGAGCTTGCGGCGCAGCTGGGGGCGGAAATATATCGCCATCCCTTCCGGCATTATGCCGACCAGTTCAACTGGGCGCTGGATCATACGGATATTCAGACTACCTGGGTCTACCGCATCGATGCGGATGAGGCGGTGCCGGAGGACTTGAGGCAGGAGATCCTGACCGAATGTCAGGCGCACCGGGAGGACGATGTAAACGGCTTCCTGATGAAGCACAAGCTATACTTTCTCGGACGCTATCTCACCCACGGCGGAGCCTATCCTTTTGTTAAGATGACGGTTTTTAAGCCTGCCTATGGGAGATTTGAGGATCGTGCCATGGGGGAGCATGTGGTGCTGCGATCCGGCAGACATATTCTTCTGCGGCATGACTGCCTGCACTACGACTGCAAAAACCTGACGGCCTTTTTGGAAAAGCACAATGCCTACGCAGACAGAGAGGTCGTGGATTACTTTTCGGCACAGACGGAGCAGGGCAATGTATACCGGCAGGCGGCTCGCAGCAGACAGCTGCGGGACCGGCTCTATTACCGGCTTCCAAAGTTTTTTCGGGCAAAGGTCTATTACTGGTATCGGTACTATGGAAAGCTGGGGTTTCTGGATGGAACGCCCGGAAAGATCTATGCGCTGCTGCAGGGCTACTGCTACCGGATGATGGTGGACGCCAAAATTTATGAGGCGGAAGTACAAAGAAGGGCGGGAAAGCCGTGAAATATCTGTTTATCAATTCTGTCTATGGCCTCCGAAGCACCGGAAAGCTGGTGGCACAGCAGTGCCATGAGCTTCAGGCCCAGGGGCATACCTGCCTTGCGGCCTATGGAAGACAGACGGTCACGGATACGGCAGTGAAGCAGCTTCCCATTGGCGGAGGAATGGATCAAAAGCTCCACTGGCTGATGACCCGGTGCTTTGACCGGCAGGGCTTCTCCTCCCGAAGGGCCACCAGACAGTTTCTAAAGGCGGTGGACGAATATGGGCCGGATGTGATTTGGCTGCACAACCTCCATGGCTATTACATACAGGTGGAGCTGCTCTTTTCGTATCTCCGGCAGCATCCGGAGATACAGGTATACTGGACGCTCCATGACTGCTGGGCCTTTACCGGACACTGTGCCTATTTTACCTATGCCCGCTGTGAGAAATGGAAAACGGGCTGCGAGTGCTGCAAAAACGGAAAAGCCTATCCCCGGACGCTGGGCCCCGCCCGGGGACAACGGAATTACCGGAGAAAAAAAGCGGCCTTTACGGGACTTCCCAATCTGACCTTGATTACGCCGTCCCGGTGGCTTGCAAAACTGACCCGGGAGAGCTTTTTGCGGGAATACCCGGTACAGGTGGTGCCCAATACCGTAGATCCCGGGGTGTTTTATCCCGGGGAAAGTGTCATTCGACAGCGGAACGCAATGGGAGATCACTATGTGATTCTGGGGGTAGCCGTGGGCTGGGAGAACACAAAAGGGTTCCCGGATATGCTGGAACTCCGGGCGAGGCTGCCGAAACAATATCAAATGGTGCTGGTGGGGGTCACAAAGCAGCAGAAGCGCAGACTGCCTTCGGGCATCATTGGGATTACCGCAACGAAAAATCAGCAGGAGCTGGCGCAGCTCTACCGGGCGGCAGACGTCTTTGTAAATCCTACCCATCAGGACAACTACCCTACGGTCAACTTGGAGGCGGCAGCCTGTGGAACGCCGGTGGTGGCCTATGACGTGGGCGGCAGCCCGGAGAGCGTCCCGGCGGAGAATGTAGTGCCGGAGGGGGATATTTCGGCACTGGTTCGGCGGATCACTGCCATCTGTGAGAGTCGGCGGACGGAGCGCTGTCAGAGATGACGGAGCAGAACCGGCATGGGGTGTTGGAACTGGCAGGGGTCTATCTGGTTCTGGGGCTGATCCTGCTGTTTCAGTACAGCAGGGCCTTTGGAAGCGAGGAGCGATTCCTGTTTTTTGCATTGATGCTGGCATATCTCTGGACCATGGGATTGCTGGTATATGCAAAACTCCGCTTTTCTCTGAGCCTGCTGGAACCGCTTTTTATGATAACGGCCCTCTATGAAGGAATCTTTGTGATCAAGCCCATGCTGGATCTTCGGAGCGGCAATATGGAGGAGCACGGGATCCCGGTGCTGTCCGGCGGGGGAAAAGCCACACTGCTGTTTGCCGTTGGGTATACGATGATGTTCTTTGGCTACTACACCCGGCAAAGAATGCAGTTCCCGGGAAAACGGCGGCAGACGGGAAAAGGGTGGGAACCTGACGCCCAAATGATCCCGTGGCTCTATGGAGCGTGGAGCGTGACCTTTCTGCTCTGTATTGGCTGTATGCTCAGTCAGGGACTCAGCCTTCGGTATATCTTTTCTTTTGGTGCCGAAGGGATTCGGAGTGCAGACGAAGGGAATACGGCGCTGCTGTTCCTGTCTAATTTCGGGATCACATTGGTGGTATTTTGGCTGATGATCCTTGAATATACGCCGGGGAGGCTTGGAAAGATCGTCACAACAGCCCTGTGCACGCTGTATATTCTCATGCGCAATGCCCGATGGCTGATGCTGGTATTCCTGCTTTCACCGGTGATCCTGTATTACCGAAAGCGGGGCCGGGAGCCCAGACTGCTGCCCACACTGCTGGCGGCAATTGGAGCGCTGGCGGTATTTGCGTGGATGCAGGCCAACCGGGGTGCGCTGGCTTCCGGGGGCGCCATGGGAGGCTGGGGGGCCGGAGGCTTTACGCTGGAAAAGCTTCTTGCGCCGCTGGAAAGTGACCTGAGCACCTATCGGACCTTTTACGCCATGGTGCTGAAATACCCATCCGATTATCCCTATCTGCTGGGCAGCACGTTCCTCTATGGGCTGATTCTGTTTGTACCCAGAGCACTGTGGAAGGGAAAACCGGATAATCCGGTTCGGGATATGATCGAGCACGCCCTGAACCGGCAAGCCAGAGCATCCGGTACCGCAGTGGCGAATATTGGAGAGTGCTACGCAAATTTTGGCCCGGTAGGCGTAGTGATCCTGATGTATCTGTTCGGCAGAGGGGCGGCAACGCTGAAGCGTTATTGTATGGAGGAAACAGTGGGGAAAGGCAGCATCATGGAGATCCTGTATGCGGTTTCAGATCCGCTGCTGTTTCAATGGGTGGCCAGAGGCAATTTCAGCGGAAATGTCTATATTACGCTGTTTGCGTGGATTCCGGCGCTGCTGCTGGTGCACCATCTGGGAAAGGAGAAGGCGGTGTGAAAATATTGGTGGCGCACCCGGCGCAGCAGCACTCCTACCGGCTGGCGGAGGCCCTGAGCGGGCGTGGAATGCTCTGCGCCTATGCTACAACGGTCTATTATAAAAAGCACTCTCTGACGGCATTGGCGGCGCATTTTTTGCGGGGAACCATGAAAAAGAAGGCCCAGGGACGGGTATCACCGGTGCTTCGGCCGGAGCAGGTGGTGCAGTTCTGTGAGCTGGAAGGCCTCCTGAAGCTTCTGACCATGCATGTGCGGTTTCTCCGGCCGCTGTATCGGCCCATCAAGTACCATACGGCAGAGCGGTTTGCACGAAAGGTAGCCCGTTATGCGATTCGGGAAAAGGTGGATGCGGTGGTATGCTATGACGACTGCTCCGCAAGACTGTTTGCAATACTCAACAAGAAAGCGCCGAATATCCTGCGGATCATGGATGTGTCCGCAGCCAGCATCCTCTACATGAAGGAGATCTATGAACGGGACATGGCGCTGTCCCCGGACTTTGCAGCACGGCTCCGGCAGGAGCGGGCAATTGTCTGGGACTCCGGCTGTCAGAGCCGGGCACGGCAGGAGCTGGCACTGAGTCATTACATGCTTGCACCTTCCGGGTTTGTGCGGACATCACTGCTCTATTCCGGCGGAAAGGCAGAGCAGATCCGTCTTTGCCCCTATGGCGTGGATACCGGCGCATTTTCCTGCAAGCCTTATGACCATGAGAAAGAGATTCGGGGCCGCCCTGTGCGCTTTATCTATGTGGGCGGTGTAAAGGAACTCAAGGGGATCAGCTACCTCCTGCGCGGAATCATGGAGATACCGCCGGAGCAGGCACAGCTGACGGTGGTAGGGAAGTATAATCCTGGGGACAGGGACACCGAACCCTATGGAGGACGTGTACAGTTTACCGGGATGGTACTCCATCAGGAGATCCCTAAGCTGCTCAGGGAGGCGGATGTCTTTGTGATGCCGTCTCTGGGGGAGGGGATGTCCCTTTCCTCCTTGGAGGCGGCAGCCTGTGGGCTGCCGCTGCTGGTAACGGAGAATTCCGGGGTCGGTGATGCCATAAAGCAGGGCAGGGAGGGCTTTATCATCCCCATACAGTCCAGCGAGGCCATTGCTGCGGGTATGCGCTGGTTTATCCATCACCCGGAACGGATCGAGCCCATGGGTCGTGCGGCCCGAGCCATGGCACAGGAGTATACATGGAGCCGCTATCAGGAGCGGGCCTCCGGCCTGCTCCGGCAGCTGATCGAGGAAGCCCAGGCATGCACACCATAACAAAGAATTATCTATATAATGCCGCCTATCAGCTGCTGGTACTGCTGTGTCCCATTGTAACGGCACCCTACCTATCCCGGGTGCTGGGTGCTGAAAATCTGGGGATATACAGCTATATCAGCGCTTCGGGCAATATCGTCATCACGCTGTCACAGCTGGGGCTCTATGCCTATGGAAGTCGCCAGATTGCCTATGTCCGGGAACAGGGAGAGCAGCTTACCGGCACCTTTTGGGAGCTGCTGCTGCTGCGGGCTATATTGGGCGGAATCGGAACGGGAATATATTGGGCCTATGGAATATGGCTGGGAAACGGCTATGGCGGGCTGTTCTGGTGCTACTATCCCTATATTCTGGCACAGTTTCTGGACTGCTCTTGGGTGTATGTGGGGCTGGAACAGATGAAGCCCGCCGTGCTGAAAAATTTTGCGGCAAAGCTGATCAATGTAGCGGGGATTTTTCTGCTGGTACGCTCCAGAGAGGACCTGAGGCGCTATATTCTGCTGCTGGCCGTGACAGCGCTGCTCTGCAATCTCAGCATTTACACGCAATTGCGGCATTACATCGGGAGACCGGTGAGATGCCCAAGACAGCTGAAGCGCCATCTTCGGGGCGCTGTGGCGTTGTTTCTTCCGCAGGCGGCGGCGCTGGCGTATTTGCAGATGGACAAGGTCATGCTGGGCTGGATCACTGGCGAGGCACAGCAGGTGTCCTTTTACGATCAGGCGGAAAAGATCATTTCCATTCCACTGTCCCTGATCACTGTGATCAGTACCGTAATGATGCCCCGGCTTGCCAATGTATACAGTGCCCGGCGGCAGGAGCAGCTGCAAAAGCTGCTGCTGGAGGCGGGGAGATATGGAATTCTCATGGCGATGCCCATGATGATGGGGATACTTGTGGTGGCACGGCAGATGATCCCGTGGTATCTGGGAGGAGAATTTGAGCAGACTGCATCGGTGATGCTGGTGCTGTCCCCCATGGTGCTGCTCAATGCGTTGACAGGCGTATCCGGAAAGCAGTATTTTACTGCCACCGATCAAACAAAGGTACTGCTGGCCGCCTACGGTGTTGCAGCGGGGGTCAATGGGCTGGCAAATGCCCTTCTGATCCCACGGTGGGGCTGTATGGGCGCGGCGGCAGCTTCTGTTGCGGCGGCACTGTGTTCTATGGCAATTCAGTATGCGGTGCTTGGAAGACAGCTGGAGATCAAGCCCATGGGGGGCTATGTTTTGCGATATGGCGCAGGAGCCTTAGGGATGGCGTGTGTGCTTTGGGGGCTGACCCATGGTATGCGGCCTGCGTGGACGGTGACTCTGATGCAGATCGGAGGCGGCTGCCTGCTCTACGGCGTGTATCTGCTGCTGTGCAGAGATCCGGCGGTGCAGGCGGTGAAAAAGCTGCTGCACCGCAAAATGAAAAATCAAGAACCAGAGGAGGAAATATAGATGTCAGAATTTGCAGGCGGAACCCTGCTGATTACCGGCGGGACAGGATCCTTCGGCAACGCAGTGCTGCGGCGTTTTCTCGCCACAGATATTGAGCAGATCCGCATTTTTTCCAGAGATGAGAAAAAACAGGACGATATGCGCCATGCCTTACAGCAAAGCGATCCGGAGCATGTGGGAAAGGTGAAGTTTTACATCGGAGATGTGCGGGATCAGAGCAGTATCACAGAGGCCATGCATGGGGTGGATTTTGTATTTCACGCAGCAGCACTGAAGCAGGTGCCTTCCTGTGAGTTTTTCCCCATGGAGGCAGTTCGAACCAATATTATCGGGACAGACCATATGCTGCGTGCGGCCATAGAAGCTGGGGTGAAACGGGTGGTATGTCTGTCCACGGATAAGGCAGCTTATCCCATCAATGCGATGGGGATTTCCAAGGCAATGATGGAGCGGGTGGTCATGGCCAATGCCCGGGTGGCGGCAGAGCGTGGAAGCACGGTGATCTCCTGCACCCGGTATGGCAATGTCATGTGCAGCCGGGGGTCTGTGATCCCATTGTTTGCGGAGCAGATCCAGTCGGGAAAGCCCATTACCATTACAGATCCCTCCATGACCCGATTTTTGATGACGCTGGATGAGGCGGTGGAGCTGGTTCGATTTGCGTTTTGCCATGCCAATCCCGGCGATCTGTTTATTCAAAAGGCCCCGGCCTCCACCATTGGAGATCTGGCCCTTGGGGTGCAGGCCCTGCTGGGCAGGACGGAAACCCGGATCATCGGAACCCGGCATGGGGAAAAACGCTATGAGACCCTGATGACCAGAGAAGAGGCTGTCCGCTGTGAGGATATGGGCCGCTACTTCCGGGTGGCGGCGGATAACCGGGACCTGAATTACGACAAGTATGTGGTACAGGGCACGGAGCGTGAGCCGCTGGCGGCCTACACCAGCGACAATACCCAGCGGTTAGATGTTCAGGGAGTTCAGGAAAAGCTGCTGACCACAGATTATATCCGCCGGATCTTAGGCATACCATTGGAAGCGGCCATAGGAGGGAGATACCATGGAGCTTACCCGGAAACAAATGCAGTGCCTGCGGGAACGGGAGCTTGCACTGCTGCGGGCTTTTATTGAGGTGTGCGGCAAACTGGGGCTTCGATATTTTGTGGTACAGGGTACGCTGCTTGGGGCGGTGCGGCATGGAGGCTTTATTCCGTGGGATGATGATATCGATGTGGGCATGCTCCGGGAGGACTATGAGATATTTTTGAGGCAGGGGCAGGCGCTGCTGCCCCGGGACTTTTTCATTCAGGCTCATGGGACAGATCCGGCATATCCCCATGGGTTTGCAAAGCTGCGGGATTCTGACTCAGCCTTTGTGGAGACCACCTGCAAGGAGCTGCCCATGCACCACGGGATCTTTATCGACATATTCCCCTTTGACTGCTATCCCGATGGGGCCATCAAACAGCTGCGCCTCCTGCGCAAAAAGCTGCTGCTGCGCTATCGGATCCGGCAGTGCCTGTTTATTCCGAAGGATCGGAAGTTAACGGCAGGAAATCTGGCCCGGTGGGTGCTGATGGGGCTCAGCCGTATCTGCTATCCGGAACTGGAACGGGCGCTGGAAGCACAGGAACGGCTTTATTCCAGCTACCGGGAAGGAAAGCGCCGGATCAATCACGGCAGCCCGTGGGGACGAAGAGAGTGCGTTCCGAAGGACTGGCTGGAAGAGACAGTGCCAATGGAATTTGAGGGGATCACGGTCATGGCACCGAAATGCTGGCATGCATATTTGTCCCATGTGTATGGGGACTATATGCAGCTGCCGCCCCCGGAAAAACGGATTCCGCATCACTATATTTCCCTGATTGATTTTCAGAAGGGCTATTGCCCGGAGATGGCACAGGGAATTGGCGATGACAGGAATATATGAATTTGCAGAAAGGAGCCAATCATGAAGAGACAGCTGTATCAAAGATGTCTGGCGATGGTTTTGGTCCTGACAGTGATCGCAGGGATTTCACCGGCGGTGTTGGCTGCGGACCTGCCTGAGCCGGAAGAAATGGATTTGCTGGAAGAGGTGCAGGAGAGCGGCGCTGCGGAATCGGATGCAGTGCTCCAGCCCGAAGCATTTCCATCGGAACTGCCCACGGAAGCACCGGTAGAGGTACCGGCAGAAACATCGGCAGAAACGCCGCCGGAAGAGCCGGAAGAGCCCACGCCGGAGGCACCGCAGGAGGAAGAACCGGACGATGAAATGACTGCGGCGGAACCGGAGACGCAAAGCATGGGGGAAGAAGCCGAACCGGCAGAGCAGGAACCAATTGCAGACTATGATTCGTTCCTGCAGCATCTAAAGGAATTGGAGACCTATGCGGCAAATTATGCTGCGGAGGATCCGCAGCAGGACCCCGGTGCGCTGGTGATCAATTTTATCCGTACCGGTGTAGAACGCTATACCTCCGGCACATGGGCCACACTGGCCGGGGCGGAAAATACCGCCTTTACCGCCTATGTGGCAGAGCAGGATGCGCAAAACGGCACTGGGGCATCGAGACTGAAATATCTGGAGGAAATGCAGCTGCCGAATGGCAACACCGTGGATCTGGGACATATGTTCGGCACGATGGATATTGCCTGCTATGCGGCCACGCAAGGTATGACAGAAGGTGTTCAGCAGGCCAGAGCAGATTTGGGCGGCTGGGCCGGAGATACGGCAGATATGATGTTCTGTGCGGTGAATGCGGATATTCCGGACAGCGTGGATCTGACGGAGACGGACGTGGATGCCTTGGCGGAGGCGATTCTGAGCCGCTATCTGGGTGCCGATTACAATGGCCTCAACCATGTGGAGCACTCGTTTACCGCCACCGACCTTTATGGGGACATGGATGCCTACTATGTCATGCATTCCTATCTTGCCGGGGGCGGGAGCCTCAGCAGCTTGATGGAGAACTACTTTACGGATTCTCTAACGGATGCACAGCGGGCAGACTATTTTCTCCAAAACCGTCTGGGCGGCGCAAAGACAAAAAAGGACATCCGGGCGAAGGTACTGGAGCTCTACACCGGAAATGCGCTTCTGGAGGCACTGGAGGCCTCCTACAGCCTCACAGATCTTGAAAACCATGACAGATTGCAACAGGCCTGCTGTTATGCCTTTGCGGATTATCTGTTCGGGCTTGCGGGCGATGACAGCGGCGAGACACCGGTAGAGCCGGTAGACCCGGTAGACCCGGTAGACCCGGAGAAACCGGAAAATCCGTACTATACCGTTTTTTCGCAGAGATCCTCTACGCTGGCCCCGGGAGTAGACCAGAATATCACCTATGCGCTCACCACCGATGAAAAGCAGATGGTGTTCTACACGGCAACCGTTGACCTGAGCCGGGAAGATGTACATATCTACGCAAACTATCATGGAAACGACGGATCCGGCTGGGCCATGTCCCGGGTGACAGACCAGATGGAAGCCGCCCGGAAGAAACATACCGATCCGGAAGACGTTGCGCACTATGTGGAAAACTACAGTACCGTGCTTGGCATCAATGCGGATTTTTATGATATGTCCACCGGCGTGCCCTGCGGTGCCCTTGTGATGGAGGGCACGGAGTATCACGGCGTTGGCAGTGAAAACTTTTTTGGTATTTTAGAGGATGGCACACCCATCATCGGCGGCCCCGAGGAGTATACACAGTACCGGGATCAGATCTGGGAGGCAGTGGGCGGAAGCGCGTATCTGGTGCAGAACGGGAAATCCGTGGTGACCAGCCAGACGGACTATTATAACAGCCGCCACTCTCGCACCTGCGTGGGCATTACTGCGGATGGAAAGGTGGTTCTGATGGTGCTCGATGGCCGGCAGGAGCCTTTTTCTGTGGGCGGAAGTGCCGAGGAACTGGCGCAGATCATGATAGAGGCGGGCTGTGAGACTGCCATCAATCTTGATGGCGGCGGCTCATCTACCTTTGCGGCAAAGCAGGAGGGCGAGGATCAGGTTTCTGTGGTAAACCGTCCCTCCGACGGCTATGAGCGCTCGGTGAGCTCTTCGCTGCTGGTGGTGTCCACGGCAGAGGCTACGGATACCTTTGACCATGCCCGCATCGACACGGAGGCGGACTATCTGACGGTAGGTGCCAGCGTGACGCTCCATGCATCCGGGGTCAGCGCAAACGGAAATGCCGCTTCAATGCCGGAGGGCGTGGAATGGGCCCTGTCGGATGAAACCATGGGCAGCATGGAGGACGGGGTGTTTACGGCATCAAAGCTGGGAGATGTGGAAGTTCAGCTGTGGGATCAGGGAAATGTAGTTGGCAGCAAAACGCTCCATGTGGTGGTGCCGGATCAGCTGATGTTTACCCGCAAGCGCATGGATGTGATCTATGGCCAGAAGACGGAGCTTCCGCTGACAGCGACCTGTGGAGGAAATCCCGTGATCTTCTGCCCTGAAGATGTGATGGTCACCTTGGGCAACAGCGCTGCCGGTACAGTGGAGGGGCTTGATTTTACAGCCAGCGCCGGGGCGGGGATCCGCAATGTAAAGGTGACAGCAATGCTTGCCTCAGACTATTCCATATCCGCATCCATGGTGTTGGCTCTTTACAGTGAAGATGAGGCGAAGTTTGATTTTGACACTGCCATGTATGGAGACCGCAATCTGGCTTGGAACCGGGAGGTGTCCAATGCCACGGTGATTTCAGACAGTCAGGACGGCGTGCTGAGCTGCATTTATCAGATCGACCAGCCCGGACTGCCTATGACAGCATCTTACACCTTTGCACTGGATATGCAGAAGGTCGAGGTGCCGGAACGGCTGGTGCCGCTGCTGAGCATGGTAGCAGGGGGAGACCTTGAAAATGTCACGGCATGGGATATCCTGCTGCAGCTGGCAGAGCGGGTCAGCGGAAAAACCACCGTGGAGGCAAAGCTGTGCTTTGATCCCAATGTGACGGTGGATACCAGTCAGCTGAAAATCGTCAATGAGTATTTCCGGCTGGAAGGCAGCCAGCTTGACCCGGAGACCAACACCCTGACTCTGACCATCGGCTGGATTAAGCAGACTGAGGCCATCCCCCAGGAGACAGCCAATCCCATTGTGATCGTCAGCGGCATTCAGCTGACACCAAAGGATAACGCACTGTGGGATGCGTCTGACTGCCTCAGCGTGAACAATACCGGAGAAATCAGCTACGACATTTATCTGGGAGCCAATGCGCTGTACTCTATGGCCTGTCAGACCTCCTTCCAGCAGAACTATGGGATCTATCCCTATAAGGAGCCGGAGAATGTGATCCATCCACAGGGCGGTCATTTTGCCAATACCTTCTGCACCTTTACCGACAGCTACACACTGGATCGCACGGTGAAGGAGGGCTGGGCGGAGAGAGACGGCGGCCTCAGCTACTACCGGGACAATCAACCTCTGACTGGGATATGGCTGCTGCCGGGGTATCAGGATGAGACCAAAGCCTATTATTATGATTTTGGGCAGGACGGAATGTGCACCGGGCCGCTGACCGGGCTGTTTCAAAAGGATGGCAGCACCTATTATGCCATTGGCGGAATTTTAATGAAGGGATGGCGGCTGATTCCGGACGATCAGGGAAATGACTGCTATTACTATTTTGACTACGGTACCGGTGCTGCGGCAGATGGCGTCCAAACCATTGGGGGCCATACCTATGGCTTTGAAGCCTGCATTCTGAAAAACGGCGCTTGGGAGACGGATGAAAGAGGCATCCACTACTTCTGGGCCGGAAGAGAAATGCAGAACCAGTGGTTTAACGTGGATGGGAAGGAGTACTTTGCCTATGCCAACACCTGCGCTGTGGCAACCGGAATCGCAAAGACGCTGAACCATCAGAGAACCGGAGAGGAATATTACTATTTTGATGAAACCGGCGTGTGGCAGAAGGACTTTACCGGACTGGTGGCAGTTGGGGAAAAGACCTATCTCATTGAACAGGGCGTCCGAAAGAACTATCCGGGCCTGTTCCGGTTAAACGATGATCTCTATTATATCAACAGCGGCTATACGCTGATTCGAGATCGGGACTATTATGTGTCCCGCACCAATGGTTTGCTGCCTGCCGGAAAGTACCACTTTGACGCAGATGGAAAGCTGGTGGTGACGCCGCCCGGTGAGCGGAAAAACGGCATCGTAAAAGAGGGCGACACATGGTACTACTACGTGGACGATGTGAAGACCTATGGGGGTCTGATCGAAATGGACGGAGCGTACTACTATGTGCGCAGCAACTTTGAGGTGGTACATGGCAGAAGCTATTTTGTGAGCAAGACCAACGGGCTTCTTCCCCAAGGCACCTATGAATTTGATGCGGATGGAAAAATGGTGATACGTGCCCCGGAGGAGCGGCGAAACGGCATCGTAAAAGAGGGCGACACATGGTACTACTACGTGAACGATGTGAAGACCTATGGGGGCCTGATCGAAATGGACGGAGTTTATTACTATGTGCGCAGCAACTTTGAGGTGGTACACGGGAGAAGCTATTTTGTGAGCAAGACCAACGGGCTTCTTCCCCAAGGCACCTATGAATTTGATGCGGATGGAAAAATGGTGATACGTGCCCCGGAGGAGCGGCGAAACGGCATCGTAAAAGAGGGCGACACATGGTACTACTACGTGAACGATGTGAAGACCTATGGGGGCCTGATCGAAATGGACGGAGTTTATTACTATGTGCGCAGCAACTTTGAGGTGGTACACGGGAGAAGCTATTTTGTGAGCAAGACCAACGGGCTTCTTCCCCAGGGCACCTATGAGTTTGATGCGGAGGGACGCATGATCCGGTAAGAGATATGAGACCCGGTGCGGAGAAAATTCCGCACCGGGAGAATGGGAAATGAGGTACACTTATGACAAAATGGAAGGTAATGATCATGGCGGTATGGATGACAGCTGTTTTAACCGCCTGCGGTGGAGAAGCTCAGGGCAGTCTGAACTCCGGTCAGACGGAGTCTGCGGCTTCTGCGGCGGCAAATTCAGATTTTGTACAGGAAATTGTAACGCAGCGGCCGGAAGCGGAGACGGAGAATCCGGAGAGCGCCCAGAGTGCTGAAGAGGAAAACGCCATGATGGAAGTCGAGACGGAATATGGAATGCTCTACTATCCGGCCCGATGGAAGGATGTGCTGGTTACGGCTCAGGAGAAATCGGACGAAATGCTTACCGTTGATTTTTCGGCCAGCGTGGAGGGGAAGGAATACCGGCTCTTTCAGGTCGTCATTGGCGGGCAGGAAGGCGACAGCGCAGGCATACTTACGGATGATACGGGGAACCAGCGAAATGTACAGCTCAGTGTGGAGGAGCTTGCCGGTATCGAGGAACTCAGCGAAGAAGAACAGAATCAGCTCTACGCCATGCAGGAGGGCGTAAACGACCTGCTGGAGCACATGAGCTGAGAAGCGAAAGGGGGAAGCGGAATGCTGCTGGAAAATTGGCTGCTGGGGCATAGTCTGCTGGTTCTACTGTCGCTGGGGACGGTGTTCAATCTGTGCTGGCTTTGGATATGTCGGGACCGGGTGAGGTTTTCCAGATGGACAGTGCCCCTGCTGGCAGTGCTCCATACCATATTCGGGGTGCTTTCCGTGCGGTGCATGGCGTTTTTGGAAACAGGCAGCGGCGGGAATATGAGCCTGTATGGGGGCATGTTCCTGATGCCGGTGTTTTATGGAGCCGTGGCCCGTGCAGGGAAGAAAAAGGCGGCGGATGTGTTCGACGTGTTTACTGTCTGCATGCTCTTTACGCTCCTGTGTGCGCGGGTCAATTGCATCTGGAAGGGCTGCTGTGCCGGACTGCCGATTCCCGGTACCGGTCTTCGCTGGCCAACAAGACAGCTGGAGATCCTCTATTACATTGCTGCACTGGCAGATATGGCGCCAAAGGCCAAAAATGGGCGGCAGAGAGGGATGCTGTATCCCCTGTATATGGCCTCCTATGGCGGCTTCCGCTTTATCACGGAGCTCTTTCGTACATCCTCCAGCGGCCAGCTGCTGCACCTGGCGCATCTGTGGTCTGCACTGGCTGTTGGACTGGGCATCAGCATTTATTCAGAGATTCAGAGCAAACAGAAGAAAGGCGGAGATAAGAAGTGTGTGAATTAAAACGGATCGCAAAGCGATTTCTGTCCCTGACGCTGGTGATGGCTATGGTGGTGGGATTTCTCCCGCAGATCACCGTGGCGGCAGAATCCAGCGGCGAAGTGACCGGACTTGGCGATGCGAATATTGGGCTCAGCTACAGCGGCGATAAGACTGATACATGGTCTGCCGGGGGCAGTACCATTACCGGCTCCATACAAAGCAGCAGCGGCTGCGGTACGACACATTATCAATCCACATTGAGCATTACCAACCGGCGCAGTCTGGAGGTGCAGCTGTCCTTTACCTATGAACTGGACTTACAGGGGGGGACTGCACAGGTGGACGGCGCTGCTGTAACCGCTGGCGGCAGCTTTTCCAAAACACTGGCAGCCGGTGAGACGGTAAAGGTGTATATCAAATCAAACAGCACAAGCGCACCTACGAAGATCACCTTGAAAAACGTAACACTGGCAGCAGACATCACAGCAGCTGTCACATTTATTCCCGCAGAAAACGGAACCTATACCGTAGACGGGAAGACAGTGACCGAGGAATATTCCAATGTTCAAAGTGCGCTGACGCCTTACCAGCTGGAAGCTGCCCCGGCAGAGGGCTATCAATTCAAGGGCTGGTATGATTCCAAGGCGGAGACATATATTGGCTGCGAGCCGAAGATGAGCTATAATGCCGAGAAGGACTGCACCCTGACGGCAGTGTTTGCGCCGGAGTCGGCAAATTTATTTGAAACCGGCGGTCAGGTCTTTGAGGAGCTGAATGACGCCATTGCCTATGCCCGGCAAATCGGGGTGGAAAAAATAACGCTTCAAAGCCGGTCTGCGACCCTAAAGGGCACTTATACCATCCCGGCCGGGGTCACGCTGCTGGTTCCCTTTGATGCGGAAAAAACGCTGTTTACCACAACGCCCGCAGCTCTGCTGCCGGGCAAACAGCCTGCAACAAAGAAAAATGAGTTCCGTACACTGAATCTGGAAGAGGATGCAGTGCTGGAGGTGGAGGGCAGCCTCAGCATCGGCGGACGATATGTTGCTTCCTCCGGCGGCACCACCAGCTATATGTCCGGGGACTATGGACAGCTTCAGCTGGCAGATTCCAGCCGGATCGAGGTAAAGAACGGCGGCAGTCTGTATGCGTGGGGCTTTGTGTCTGGCGGCAGTGTCACGGTGGAAGCCGGGGGAACGGTCTACGAGTGGTTCCAGATCCTGGACTTCCGGGGCGGCACGGCCACCATGGGCATCGGAAATAAGGTGTTCCCCTTTAACCAGTACGATGTGCAGAATGTGGAGTCCCCTATGACCTTGCAGCAGGGGGCAAAGGAAATTGTATATGCCGCAGTTTATGCCAGCAGCCGGATCAATCCCTCGGCTATTACGTTTATTGGGGACGAGGGAATGTTCAAGATCGTCTCCGGGAGCCTGACCAAAGCCTATGACGGTACAAGGGATCGGATCATTTACACGGTTGACGGTTCTGCAGAGGTGAACAATCTGAACCTCAAGCTGGCGGGTTCGTCTGTAAGCTCCAGAAATTACGTGCTTCCCATCACAAACAATATGGTGGTGAATTTAACGGGTAACAGCCTGCTGACGGTGAACCAGACTGCGGCGCTGCTGCCGGGGGTTCAGGCCAATATTGCGAAGGGAGCGGAGCTCCGGGTTTCTGCCGGAAACAGCGTCTATTTGTACGATGCCGACCAGTGGGGCGGCTACTGCGATACCTACAGCTTAAAATTTAAGTCCGTGGGCTATGCTCCCGGCAAAACATATCAGCGAACCGAGGAAAAGGATCTTCTGGATGCTGCGGTGAATGTGGACGGCATACTGACAGCGGCAGGCAGCATCTATACCACCGAGAGCGGTGCGGCGATCGGCTCTGCTGCCGGTACCGGTGTATTCCGGCTGGAAAGCGATCCGGGAACTGAGACCGTTACTTATCAATATACACAAAGCGGCTCGGCAGTTACCGCTCATGAGATCCCCATTACTCCGGCGAAGCTGCAAAATGCCGATGGCACCTATACGGAAACGGCGCATGCGGCAGCGGGAGACGAGATCCTCTACAAAGACGGTGTATGGATCGGCGGCACGGCGGCGGAGGTCACGGTGACCTTTGATCCCAACGGCGGCGATGGAAATATGGAAGCTCAGACCATGGCACCGGGGAGCGATACGGCGCTGAATGCCAATGCATTTGTCCGGGAGGGCTATGCATTTACGGGCTGGAACACCGAGGCAGATGGAAGTGGCGTGGCCTATGATGATGGGGCAGCAGTAAATCTCAGCGAGAATATCACCCTGTATGCACAGTGGCAATGCCAGCATATCAAGACGGAACTGAGAGATCAGCAGGACGCATCCTGCACGGAGGATGGATATTCCGGTGATACCTGCTGCACCGTGTGCGGCGAGATGCTGGAAGCCGGAACGGTAATTCCGGCTAAGGGACATACAGAGACTGCCAGCGCAGCGGTTGCGCCTACCTGCACGGTACCGGGAAAGACGGAGGGAAAGTACTGTTCCGTCTGCGGCCAAGTACTGATTGCGCAGGAGGACATTCCCGCATTGGGCCACAGCTGGGATGCGGGTACGATGACGGATGCACCCAATTGCACCGAGGACGGCGTCATGACGTATACCTGCGCTGCCTGCGGTGAGATTCGGACGGAGGCTGTTGCGGCCACGGGACATACACCGGAGGATGTGGAAGCGGCAGAGCCTACCTGTACGCAGCCCGGTCACGAGGCCGGAAGCAGATGCAGTGTATGCGGCGCAGTGCTCTCGGGCTTGGGTGAGCTGCCTGCCACTGGCCATAGTGCGGTGATCGACCCGGCGGTATCTCCCACCTGCACGGAATCCGGAAGGACGGAGGGACAGCACTGTGAGGTCTGCGGTCAAGTCCTGATAGAGCAGGAAGAATTGCCCGCTACAGGCCACCGCATTGTGTCGGATCCGGCAGTATCTCCCACCTGCACGGAATCCGGAAAAACGGAGGGGCAGCACTGTGATATTTGCGGTCAGGTGATCACAGCGCAGATTGTGATCCCGGCGACAGGACATGTGGAGGAAATTCGGGGGGCCAAGGAGGCCGGACTTGACGAGGACGGCTATACCGGTGATACCTACTGCACAGTCTGCGAAACGCTTCTCCGGCAGGGAGAGGTGATCCCTAAAACCGGTGCGGTGATCACATGGATCGTAGACGGCAGAGAGACCACGCAGACTGTGGAAAAAGGTACAATGCCCAGCTATTCTGGCAGTACGGAGAAGGCCCCGGACGCCCAGTATCGATATACCTTTACCGGCTGGGAGCCGGAATTGACCACGGTGACGGAGGATGCAGTTTATCAGGCAACATACAGCAGTACCGCTCGGGTATTCCATACCGTGACCTTTGACCCCAACGGCGGCGAGGGCACCATGGAGGCCCAGACCGTGGAGAACGGCGTGGATACGGCCCTTTGCCGCAATGAGTTTACCAGACAGAATCACGCCTTTATGGGCTGGAACACCATGGCGGATGGAAGCGGCATATCCTATGCCGATGGAGGCGCAGTGGCGGAGCTGGAAACGGATCTTTGCCTTTATGCCCAGTGGCGGCATGAGGACGGCTGGTTCCGGAATGAAGATGAGAGCTGGAATTATTACCGGGACGGAGCCCTTCAGAAAACTGGCTGGACGGAGATCGATGGAAACACCTTTTATTTGGATCCGGAGACCGGGGCTGCGGCCATAGACGGCATCTATTTTCTTCCTTATCCGGAGGGCTATGGCCCGGATGCATGGGATCTGGAGCACAATACCGACTATGCCGTACGGGGCTATGATCAGCGGGGTTATTTCCTGTTTGATGGAAATGGTGTTTTTTGCAGCACCTACAGCGGCTTTTATATCGCAGCGGCCGGTACAAAGGTGGAAGGCGGAGATGCCGCCAGCCCGGAAAATGACCAGACCCTTTGGATCCAAAAGGGGCAGATTCTATGGCACCCGGGCCTTGTAGAACTGGACGGGGAATACTACTACTTCCCATCGGGATACTTTGCGGCGGGAAGCGGCGCTGTAACGGGAGACTATTATGTATCGAAACCCAATGACGTGCCCTACCCGGCCATGTGGGGAGAAGGAAAGTTTACCACAGGAAGGTATACCTTTGACGAAACCGGCAGACTTCAGCTGTTTGACGGATTCACGGATGTGGGAGCGGATACCCTTTACTATGTGAAGGGCGCAAAGACCTATGGCGGACTGATCCGGCTGGACGGAGAATACTATTATGTGAACAGCGCCTGCAAGGTGATCAAGGGCCGGGATTACACGGTCAGTAAGACCAATGGTCTGCTGCCGGCGGGAACCTATACCTTCGGTGCGGACGGAAAAATGCTGCGGGCGGATCCCACCCTGAACGGCATCGTCAAGGACGGTGACATCTGGTATTACTATGTAAACGGCGTGAAGTCCTATGCAGGGCTGATCCAGCTGGACGGCAGCTATTATTATGTGAACAGCCAGTATCAGGTGATCCATGGAAGAAGTTACTATATCAGCAAGGACAACGGACTTTTGGCACGCAGAACCTATGAATTTGATGCGGAGGGACGGCTGATCCTGCCTGACGATACCTGCAATGGCATCGTAAAGGATGGCGACATCTGGTATTACTATGTAAGCGGCGTAAAGACCTACGCAGGACTGATCCAACTGGACGGCAGCTATTACTATGTAAAGAGCGATGCGCAGGTAATTCATGGCCAGAGCTATTATGTGTCGAAGACGAACGGACTGATGCCTCAGGGGAGATATTCCTTTGATGACGAGGGCAGAATGGTAGTGCCGGATACCACGAAAAACGGAATCGTACGGGAGACGGAAGCGGATTGGTATTATTATGTGAATGGCATGAAGACCTATGCGGGACTGATCCGACTGGATGAAAATTACTATTATGTAAACAGCCAATTCCGTGTGATCCATGGTCAGAAATACTATGTCAGCAAAACAAACGGCCTGATGGCCGCCGGAACCTATACCTTTGACGATGAGGGACAAATGATTCCATAAAAGGCGTGGTAATGGGCTGGCGTGCGCCAGCCCATTACTGCGAAAGAGCAGAAAGGAGTATTCAAATGAAGGTGCTGATCACCGGAGCAGGGGGATTTGTGGGAAAAAATCTTGTCCTGCGTCTGCGGGAAATATGCAGCGGCCATGACTCTGTACATACGAGCCTGTACATTGACGAAGTAATGGAATGGACCAGAGCAACGCCTGAGAACATATGGCACGAATACTGCGGTCGGGCAGACTTTGTTTTCCATCTGGCGGGCGTGAACCGTCCGGAGGATTCCGGAGACTATGAAAGGGAAAACGTCGGATTTACGGCAACGCTCCTCAATGCCCTGAAAAGTGCGGCCAACCCGCCTCCAGTGATGCTGGCCTCCTCAATCCATGCGGCGGAGAACGGCGGCGGAGCCTATGGCGCCTCCAAGCGTCGGGCAGAGCGGCTGACAGAAGAATATGGCCGGGAGACCGGAGCACAGGTGATGATCTACCGGCTGTGTAATTTGTTCGGGAAGTGGAGCAGGCCGGAGTATAACTCCGTCGTGGCGACATTCTGTCAGCGGATCAGCCGGGGGCTGCCCATTCGAGTGGACGATTCCGAGAAGAAGCTGGAGCTGCTGTACATTGACGACCTGATGGAGGAGCTTCTGCGGGCCTTGGGGGGCAGACCCAGCCGAGATCAGGCGGGATACTGCTATGCCCCTGGGAGCGTTTACAGGACGTTGGGAGAAATTGCAGCGCTTCTGACTGCCTTTTCACGGCAGCCGGAGACCCTGATGCTCCCGGATATGCCGGAGGGGAGCTTTGAAAAAAAGCTCTATGCCACCTATCTGTCCTATCTGCCCATGGCCAGAGCGGCCTGCCCGCTGGTGGTGCATCGGGACAGTCGGGGCAGCTTTACGGAGCTGCTGAAAAACCGCCGCTGCGGTCAGGTCTCGGTGAATCGGGCGGAACCGGGGGTCACAAGAGGGCAGCACTATCACAACAGCAAATGGGAGATCTTTGTGGTGCTGTCCGGCCTTGGGATGATCCGGCAGCGGAAGCTCGGAGAAGAGGCAATTACGGAGATTGCCGTCAGCGGTGAGAATCCGACGGCAGTGTATATGCTGCCGGGGTATACCCATGAGCTGACGAATCTCAGCAGTACGGAGCCGCTCCTTACGCTGATCTGGGCCAGCGAGATATTTGATCCACAGCGGCCGGATACCTATTGGCAGGAGGTGACGCTGTGAAACGACTCAGGCTCATGACGATCGTAGGGACCCGCCCGGAGATCATCCGGCTCTCGGAGATCATCAAGTGCTGCGATGTGTATTTTGACCAGCTGCTGGTGCATACGGGGCAGAATTATGATGACAGCCTCAGCGGCGTATTTTTTCGGGATTTGCAGCTTAGAGCGCCGGATGTCTATCTGAATGCAGCGGCAGAGGATCTGGGCCAGACCATGGGGAATATCATTGCCAAAAGCTATCAGCTCATGTGCCGGGAAAAACCGGATGCGGTGCTGGTGCTGGGGGATACAAATTCCTGTCTTTCTGTGATCGGCGCCAAAAGGCTCCATATCCCCATCTTCCATATGGAAGCGGGGAACCGATGCAAGGACGAGTGCCTGCCGGAAGAGACAAATCGGCGGCTGGTGGACGTCATCAGCGACGTGAATCTCTGCTACTCGGAGCAGGCCAGAAGATGGCTTTTACAGGGCGGAATGCCCGGAGAACGTACCTTTGTGGTGGGATCGCCCATGGCAGAGGTGCTCCATAAAAACCTTTCTGCAATAGAAGAAAGTGATATCCATGAGCGGCTGGATCTTTTGCCGGGACAATACATCCTGCTGTCGGCTCATCGGGAAGAGAACATAGACACGGAGGAAAACTTCCGCTTGCTGTTCACCGCCATCAATGAAATGGCACAGCGCTATCAGATGCCGGTTTTGTATTCCTGCCATCCCAGAAGCCGGAAGCGGCTGGAGCAGTCAGGCTTCCCGCTGGAGCCAAATGTGATCTGCCATGCGCCACTGGGCTTTCATGACTACAACTGTTTGCAGATGCATGCATTTGCCGTTGTGTCGGACAGTGGGACGCTGCCGGAGGAGAGCAGCTTTTTCAACTCGGTAGGGCATCCGTTCCCGGCGGTATGTATCCGTACCTCTACCGAGCGTCAGGAGGCCATGGAACGGGGCTGCTTCCTGCTGGCGGGCATTGATCCGGAGTCTCTGCTGGGCGCAGTGGATATGGCAGTGCAGCGCCAGAGCAGGGGGGAATACGGAACGCCGGTGCCGGATTATCTGGATGAACAGGTATCCGGCAGGGTGGCCGGGATCATTCAGAGCTATACCCATGTGGTCGATCAGATGGTGTGGCGAAAACCTTTGCTGCAATAGAGCGCTGACGTAAAAAAACACCCGGAGGAACTTCAAACATGTTCCTCCGGGTGCTTCGGTTATGCTGGAAAATTAAGCGGCATAGTTGTCATAGGCAGTCTGATACAGCTCTACCATACGCTCTGCGTTCATGCCCTTCAGGGCTTCAACAAAGTCGGTGTCATAGCTGTCAAAGCTGACCTCGCCGGTGATGTATTTGACGGTCATCTCGTCAAGGAAGGTCTCGATGTCACTCTTTACGCTGTTATATTCCGCATCCTCGGCTTCCAGAACTACCTTGTTGGGAATCACGTGACTGTAGTCGAGATCGGCGTCACGCCACTGATCCCAGGAATCCAGCTGCTCCTGTGTATAGTTGCCGGTGCCGCGCATGGGATCCACTACGGTGGGGCCGGAATCCATTACATAGATGAAAATCGCAGTCCGGTAGTCGTAAGTGGGATTGTTGTTAATGAGATCAGAGAAGTGGGGTACGCCGTCAGCGTCATACTCAAAGGTCTCGCCTTCAATGCCGTAGTTGCAGAGCAGTGCGCCCTCATCGGTATAGAGGTAGTCGATAAAGGAAATCAGAAGCTCGGGGTCCTCACAGCCGGTGGTAACAGCCCAGCGGACATCATCGGCACGGGAGGGCTTCTTATCGGACATGTAGATGGTGTCGCCTTTTTCCTTGGAAACAGGCGCCATGGCGGTCAGAAGGAAGTCCTCATCGCTGGAGAAGTCCTTAAAGGAAGCCATGTCGCCGGTCTCACTATAGAAGCAGGCCACTGCACCGGAGCCGATTTTATCCATGTCACGGAAGGCAAGCTGCTCGCTGTAGAACGGGAAATCGTGATAGAGAAGGCCCTCGGTATACCACTGGTTCATCATTTGCAGGTATTCCTTGTAGTCTGCCTCCAGAGGACCATACTTGATGGTGTCGCCGTCCAGATACATACCGCTGCCAACACCGTAAGCGGCGGCAAAGTAGTCCGAAACACCGGTGGCCGGGACAAACAGGGCATCGGTAGCGCCCTTATCCTGCCGGAAGGCAGAAAGTACATCGTGAAGCTCATCCAGGGTGGTGGGCTTGCTGAGGCCGAGGCTGTCCAGCCAGTCCTGACGGATCACATAGCCCATATCGTTGAGCCGTGCTTCCGCATAAACGCTGTAGAAGCCTGCCACAGCACCCTCGGGGGTCGTTACATCCTCATAGAGTTCCGGATCGGTGGAGATGATGTTGTAATAGTGGGGAGCGTATTCTTCCAGATAATCCAGAAGGTCAATGAACACGCCGTCTTCGATGCCCTTATCGGCACCGCCGGTATACTGGTTTACAACGCCGTTCATCACATCGGGATAATCGCCGGAAGCACAGATCAGATTGAACTGCTCCGTCTGGGTGTCGGGATGAAAGTGGATAAAGCTCAGGTTGACGCCGGTGCGCTTCATCAGCTCCTGATAGGTGGCATTGTCGGCAAGGGTGGAGATATAGTTCATAGCTGCCGGAGAAATACCCATCCAAACCTCAAAGGTCTCACTGCCGTCAGACAGGGGCAGAACGGGATCGGGAATTTCGACTGCAACAGGGGCTACTGCGGAAGCCTCGGCTTCTTCAGCGGCGCTCTGTGCGTCAGGCACAGCCGGAGCGGCTTCCTCTGCCGCAGGTGCGGACTGGGCCGGGGCACTGTCGGCGGAAGCGGCAGGGACTGAGCTGCTGCTGTTGCCGCAGGCGGCCAGACATAGAAGCATGCTGACTGCCATCAGCGCTGCAAGCAATCGCTTTTTCATAATGTGGTTCCTCCTTCATTCAGTTGAAATGCTTGTGCGGTTACTTTACAGCCTGACCTTGTTGCATGGTCAAGGGAAAGCTGAATGACAGAACATACAAAAATTAGATAAAATTTTGACTAAATTATACAATTGTCGGGGTGGATGGGCAGTTGTTGCTTGCATTTTCTCAAAAAAACCCTATCCTATAGGAGAGAGTTTTGCGTGCGTTTTGCATCTGGAATGAGGGGAAAAGACAATGCATGATTTCAGCAACGAGCATCCGGTAATCGATCGTCCGCCGGAAAACCATATTCAGCTGATGATCGGTAAGGTGGCCAGCCTTTATGGAATTACCGTTCAGACACTGCGCCACTATGATAAGATCGGTCTGTTCCGGCCGGAGGTCATTAATCCGGATACCGGATACCGGTATTATTCACTGGAACAGCTTCGGCACTTGGAATACATTTTATTTCTGCGGCGGCTTCAATTCTCGCTGCCGGAGATTCAGGAGGCCATGGATCAGTTCCGGGCAGGAAAGGAGCTTGAGGATGTACTGCGGCTCCGGGATCAGCAGCTGAAGACGCAAATGGACGAGATCCAGAAGCTGCGGGATACCATCGGAGCGCTGCTTTCCATGCGTGATGCGCGGCAAATGCCGCTGAATCAGCTGCGGATAGAGTGGCTTTCGCCGCCGAGACAGCTGCTCCTGCGATCCATTCAGCCCCTTAGCGTGTCAGACCCGGACTTTGGACTGCACCTGATGGAATATCGAAAGGAACTGCTGGGAACCCTGCCGCCGATCCAAACCAGCTATAGCTTTGGCGCAGCGGTAAGCATGAAGGATTTCAGAAGCAGCGGAACGCTTCAGTATACGGACGTGCTGCTGGACCCGGGCCCCTATGGGATTGCACATTCCCCGGAGAATGCCCAGCAGTTCCCGGAGGGATTTTATGCGGTGATCCGGTTTTCCCGCTCCCAGCTCCGCCCGGAAGACGCCTACCAGAGACTTTGCAGATTTATCGAACAGCATCGGTTCTACAGTGATGATAAAATACTGGAAATGGCCCCGGAGCCCAGTTTTTCTTCCATCTCCCGGATCAGCGACATTGTGGAGCTTCAAGTACATATTGCGCTGGAGGACACAGATTCAGCAAATACTTGACTCTATTCCAGCAACACACTTTATAATGCCTTTATTATTGAATCTGCTGCAGAAAGCGGCTGAGATACACGGAGGAAAGAATATGGCATATAAAATTATAGACAGGTGTGTCTGCTGCCACACCTGCGCAACCAACTGTCCCGTGGAGGCCATCACCTTTCATGGCAGCCAGTATTGGATCGATCCGGAGGTCTGTATTTCCTGCGGTACCTGTGCGGAGCTCTGTCCCCAGAGCATCATCGAGGATCAGGCGGCGGAAAAGGTGGAGCCTGTGCCCCATGCACCGGAGGAGAAACGCTGTGATCTCTGCGTCATCGGCGCAGGCGGCGGCGGTTTGGTGGCCGCAATCCGGTTTGCACAGCTGACCGGGAAAAAGGTGATCGTTCTGGAAAAGGCAAAGAAGTGCGGCGGCTCTACAACGCTGGCCCACAACTGGTTTACCGGCTACAATCGCTGGCATCAGGAGGCCGGGATCCCGGATCAGACGGAAAAGCTTCTGAAATACTGCATTAAGGAAGCACAGGGCTGCCTGCCGGATTCGCTGGTGGAAAAGGTTCTGCGGAATACCGGACGCTTTTTTGAGTGGTTGGTGGATTTCGATGAAAAGGAAGCCCGGGAGTGCTTTGCCATTGGACGGGGACCCATGGGAGCACTGGGCATCGACTATCCGGATCGGAAGTTTGAAAATCTGAAGTGTCACGATCCGGCCATTGGCCCCGGCTGGGCCGGCACCTATCTGATTCGAAAAATGCTTCAGGTTGCGCCAAAACTGGGGGTAGAGATCTACACCCAGCATGAGGCGGTAGAGCTGCTGACGGATGAGAATGGCAATGTAAACGGGGTTGTAGCCAAGAATCCGGGCGGTATCCTGATGGTACACGCAGGGGCTGTGGTGCTGGCCACCGGCGGATTTTCCGGAAACGATGAAAAGCTTCGGGAATTTGAGCCGAACTTCTTTGACGGCGGCATCCCGGTACACCGCTTTTCACCGGTCACATGCTCCGGCGATGGCATGACGCTGTCCAAGCCTCTGGGAGCATGGTGCAACATGAAAAAAACCAAGCTCAATAAGTTCGGCCCTGTGCACCATCCGTATACGGCATCGGGCTGCGGAATGGCCGGATTTGGGGCCATGATGGTGGATTTCCGAGGGAATCTGCTGGAGATGCCCATGGGCCCCATGGGGGATACTTCCTTCCTGGACAGTCTGCCGGAGCATGCGGTGTGGTACATTGTGCCGGAAAAAACGGTAGAAAAGAATCTCAGAGACTCTGTGGCGCATCCCAGAGAGGGCAACAAGGGCATGACCTATGAGGACTATCGGGCGGAGATCGATTTTGAGCTCCGCAGTCAGGGCCCTGCATACTGCGGAGAAACGCTGGAAGAACTTGCGGAGAAGCTCGGCATGGATCCGGCGATATTCAAGGCCAGCGTTCAGGCCTATAACGACTCGCTGAAGGAGCCGAAAATGCCAATGATGCCCTTTGCACCCAAGGACGAAGACGAAAGTGACCCATCGTTCCACAATGAGGATGTGGATCATGGAGAGGATGGCCCCGGCCTTCCGCCCCCACCGCCGGCAGAGCCGGTGGAAGGCGGCCCCTTCTATGCGTTCCTCGGTCAGCGGTTTGCGGAGGGCGCCTTTGGCGGTGTTATGACCAATGAGGATGTGGAGGTGATCCGGGAGGACGGCTCTGTGATCCCCGGCCTCTATGCAGTAGGTGATGCGGCTTCCACATGGTATACCAGAGGCGTGCTGGGCCCCCTGACGGAGCTCACATGGGCGGTAAACTCCGGTTATTTTGCTGCGGACAGCGCAAAGAATTATCTGGATCAGGCAATATAAGCGGGAAATAAATAGACACGGCGGAACAACAGACCTGTTGCTGTTGTTCCGCCGTGTTTTGTGCGATAAATCAAGTGGAGCCGCAGCAGATGGGGCAGGGAGAATAGCCATTGGCTTCTGCCAGCTTGGTGCTGTAGGCAACAAAATTGCGCTTATCGAAGTTCTTGCAGTCGTATTTGTGATAATACTTGTTTTCGCTGCCCAGCATGACAAATACTACATAGGTATCATAGAAGCCGATCTTATCTGCGTAGGCGGCGTTCTCTTGGGTGAGAGAGTCATTGGCATCCTGCAGGGACTGCTGCTGAGATTTTGCAGTTTCCAGCTCAGTGTTGGCATCTTCCAGCTGCTGAGTAAGGTCCGTCACAGAATCGGAGAGGGTTTGAAGCTGTTCTTTTGCGGTTTCCAGCTCCTTCTGTGCGGCGGTTTTGTCGTATTCTGCCTGGCTGACGCTGGATTTCATATCACGAATTTGACCGTTTAGACTGTCCACCTCGCTGGACAGCGCATCACCATTGTCCTTTTCCGACTGGTATTTTTCCTGAAGCGCATCCAGCTGCGCTGTGGTATCGGATAATGTGGCCTCTGCGGCGGCCTTTTCCATCTGTGCCTTTTGGGCTTGTACACGGAGCTGATCGGTATGCATCATCACATAGAGAAAACCGCCGATGGCCGCTGCTGCTGCGATCGCCAAAACAATGGTCAGTGCCACCATCCATTTGGGGGCTTTGGGTTTTGAGGCTTTTGCGGTACGGGATGCAGGCTTCGGCAGGGCTTCGGGCTGGGAAGCTTCTGCGGAGGTATCCGGTGGAGTGGAAGCTGCATGGTCTGCTGTGGAAGACTCTGTGGGCTCCGATCCGGTAGCATCGGAAGCGGGATCGTCATCCTGAGGCTCCGGAGGATAGAGACGCTTGGCAACCTTTTTTGGAGCAGGGGATTCAGGAGCCGGGGCGGCCGTATCGACAGCGTGAAGCGTGCCGTCCTGATCTTTTTCAATCTGCTTGCCGCAGCCGGGGCAGAATGTGTCGAATTCCTCCAGCTGCGTACCACAGTTAGGGCATACCATAGGAACACCTCCTTGCGGTTGTTATGGGGAAAGTATACTACAGTTTTTTGATTCTGTAAAGAATCAAAAGGTTTCCTGTCGGACGGAAGAACGAAGCACAAAACAGGACGGAGGCACTTCACAGAGAGCACCGTTTCCGTCCTGTTTGAAAATATGCTCAGATGGTCAGACCGACCTCTGCACCGGCTTGAATCGCGTTGATGGCCTTTCCGAGCTGGTGGCAGTTGCCGATGGCAACCGCATCACAGCCCTGGGCCAGAATGGCCTCATAAAGCGTTTCATCACTGTGAACACCAGAGGCTGCTACTACGCAGTCGGCAGGGTAGTGGTGGGAAATCTGGGTTCCATCCTTTTTGGTTTCTACGGCATCTACGCCTTCAACGGTGATGGCAGTGACCAGCGTGTTTTTCAGGAAGGGGACACCCAGCCGCCCGAGATCTCCCAGTACCGGCCAGCTGGTGCCGGACTCAAAGCCGAAGCCGACCTTTTTCCCCTGCTCCAGAAGAACAACACTTCGGTCAGAATGGTTGAGCCGTGAGAGAATGTGATCTGTGGTATCTGCGTTTTGTGTGACGGAAAAGAACAGCTCATCGGCGCTCATGGCACCTTCCCGGGATAGATACTGGGCAGTAAAGCAGCCGATGTAGCTGCCGCCAATGACTACAACATTTTTCCCGGGCATCACATCGCCGGAGAGTACCTGACGGCTGGTGTATACGGGAATAGCATCCGGGGCGGTGGGAAGCTTTGTAACATTGGGCACTCCACCGGTGGCCACGATCACCTTGTCATATGCCTTGGCGTCTTCAGGAGCCGCTGTGCGCCCCAGCAGTACGTTTACACCGGCACGGGGGAGATTCCTGCGGTAATAGGCAAGAAGCTCCTTGAATTCCTGCCGTGCAGGAACCTGAACCACCTGACGAAGCTGGCCGCCCAATTCCTGTGCCTGCTCCATCAGTGTCACGTGATGCCCACGGGAAGCGGCACGCAGGGCTGCTTCGCAGCCGGCAGGGCCGCCGCCGATGACCAGAACCTTTTTGGGCTGGGCGGCAGGTACCACCGGGTACTGAAGCTCCCGGCCACAGATCCCGTTGACCAGACAGGTGATGGGGCGGTCAAAGAACGTGTTGGCGAGGCATCCCTGATTGCAGGCCATGCAGGGGCGGATCTCATGGGCACGGTTTTCTCTTGCTTTGTTGGGCAGCTGAGGATCCGCAATCAGGGGACGGCCGAAGCCCACAAGATCGGCCCGGCCCAGTGCAAGGAGCTTTTCGGCCGTGGTGGGATCGGAGACTCGGTTGCACATCATCACCGGGACGGAGACCACAGAGCGGATGCCCTTGCCCAGATAAGACAGGCCGCCCCGGGGCAGATCGCCGGTGAGCTGGGGCACCTTGGTCTCATGCCAGCCACCCGTAACGTTAAAAAGGTCAACACCCTTTGCCTCTGCCAGCGGCGCAAAGGCCATGGCATCCTCCAGCGTGTTGGAGCCGGGGACAAAATCATCGGCACCCAGCCGGAGAATCAGGGGAACCTGACATCCCAGTACGGACTTGACCTTTTCAATGACCATCAGCGGGAAGCGGCAGCGGTTTTCAAAGCTACCGCCGAATTCGTCGGTGCGGTGGTTGGTCAGGGGAGAGAGAAACTGACAGAGCAGATAGCCGGAGGAGGCGCTGATCTCCACTGCATCAAAACCGGCTTCCACCGCTCTGCGTGCGCCTGCGGCATAGTCCTCCAGCAGGTCAAAGATCTGCTGCCGGGTCATTTCCGGCGCAGTTTCACGGGTGTAGGAGGCAAAAGTGGCAGAGGGAGACAGCGCATCGCCGCCGCAGGGGACGTCGGCTTTTGGCATATACCGTCCGGCGTGGTAGAGCTGTACGGCCACCTTGCCGCCCCGGTCATGAACGCCCCGGGTGAATTCCTGCCAGCCGGGAATGGTAGAATCATCTGCCAGTGACATGGAGTTTGCTTTGGCACCATAACCGTCAAAGCGACAGGAGCCGACAATAATGAGGCCTGCGCCACCCTCTACCCGCTGGTAATAGTATTCGCAGAATCGGGGGGTGGCATAGCCGTTTTCCGTATAAAGATGATGCATGGCGGGCATAACAATCCGGTTTTTCAGCTCCATGGAGCCGATGCGGATGGGGGTAAACAAACGGGTATACTGCATAAAAATGCCTCCTTATGGAACAGAGTGGAGAATGAGGTATAGGTGTAGGAATTCCTGAATATAGTGTTTCATCACGAGGAAGAGGTGGAACAGATGGAGGAGAACAGACTGTATACAGCGCCGGCCAATCAGGTGCTGCTGCGGGGCGTACTGTTAGAGGCTCCGGTATATTCCCATGAAAATCACGGCAAACAGTTTGACCGGATGGTGCTGTCGGTACAGCGGCTGTCCGGCACCTACGATCATCTGAATATCCTGACCGAGCACGGGCTCACAGAAAATCTGGAGCTTCTGGATGGCCCCATGGTAGAGGTGGAGGGACAGATTCGCACCTTCAACAACCACAGCGGACAGGGGAGAAGACTGGTGATCTCGGTTTATGCCGAGCAGGTGCGCTGCTGCGAGGGACCCCCGGAAAACCGTGTGCGGCTGACAGGAACGGTCTGCCGGGAGCCGGTATACCGGCATACCCCGTTGGGCCGTGAAATCACCGACCTGATGCTGGCAGTGAGCCGAAGATACCGCAGGCGGGACTATGTGCCCTGTATCCTGTGGGGCAGTGTAGCACGGATGGGGGCGGAATGCCCTGTGGGCACTGTGCTGACCGTAGAGGGGCGGCTCCAGAGCCGATGCTATGTGAAGCAGACCGAGGAAGGGCCTGAGGAGCGTACCGCCTACGAGGTGTCGACTGTTACCGCAGCGCTGAGTTAGCGGCGGGAGAGAATTTCTGTGAGAATGGCGTGGGCGGCTTCTTCCTTGTCCATCAGCGGAAGCTGCACCACATGATCCCGGGTGATCATGGTGATAACGTTGGTGTTGCCCTGAAAGCCTGCGCCGGCGTCCTTTACGTTATTGGCCACGATCATATCAAGATTCTTCTTTTCCAGCTTCCTACGGCTGTTTTCCAGCATATGCTCCGTTTCCATGGAAAAGCCGCAGAGGAACTGTCCCGGGCGGCGATGGGCCCCCAGAAAGCCCAGAATATCCTGCGTGCGGCGCAAAGGGATGGAGAGGTCGCTGTCGGATTTTTTGATCTTATTGTCGGCAACCGTCTGGGGCGTGTAGTCCGCCACGGCTGCGGCCTTGATGATGATATCTGCAAGGGGAGCCTCCAGCGTAACAGCCTCATACATATCTTGAGCGGTGACCACCGGAATGGTTTTGACCCGGGGGGGATATTTCAGGGCGGTGGGGCCGGAGACCAGTGTGACATCGGCACCACGAAGCATTGCTGCATGGGCAACGGCATAGCCCATTTTTCCGCTGGAGTGGTTGGTGAGATAACGAACAGGGTCCAGCGGCTCCTGAGTGGGCCCGGCGGTGACCAGAACACGAAGCCCACGAAGATCCTTTTCACAGGCCAAAAGTGCCTCAATCTCGTCATAGATGTCCGCAGGCTCGGGCATTTTTCCCTTGCCCTCAGCGCCGCAGGCGAGATGTCCCGACAGCGGCTCCATCACATAAAAGCCCCGTTGCCGCAGTACGGCAAGATTCTCCTGCGTGGCGGGATTTTCATACATATTGGTATTCATGGCGGGCACCAGCAGCTTGGGGCAGGTGCAGGCCAGCGCCGTAGTGGAGAGCATATCATCTGCCAGTCCCCAGCGGAGCTTGGCGATGATGTTGGCAGACGCCGGGGCAATGACCAGCAGGTCAGCTTTGTTTGCCAGCGCAATGTGCTCTACTTTGGCGGTATCCATGGGGTCAAAGGTGTCGCAGTGACACCGGTGACCAGAGAGGCTTTCAAATGGAATGGGGGATACGATCTTCTGTGCGTTGGCGGTGAGAATGGTTTCTACATCGAATCCGTGCTTTACCAGCAGGGAACATAGGTTGGGAATCTTATAGGCAGCGATGCCGCCGGTGACGCCCAGCAGCACGTTCTTTTTTGCGAGCATATTTGTGTTCCTCCTTCAATTGGGGAGCGGGATTGACCCAAATTTTCACCCTCTATCATATCATTTTTACGCTGAAATACAAGATAAAACTGTTTGGAACTGCAGCCCGGAAGGGAGAATGCGCCCGGTACACTTGATTATTTTCACGGATTCAGGTAAAATAATGGCGAAAGGATGTGCCGAAAGATGATTCTTGCCCTGAGTGTAGAGAATACCAATCTGGTGATGGGGTGCTTTGACGGAGAGAAATTGCTGTTTACCTCGCGGATCGCAGCAGATCGGAATAAAACCGGCGATGAGTACGCCATCAGCTTTAAGAGTATTCTCGATATGCACGGCATTGACCGGAGCGGAATCACCGGCAGTATTGTGGCATCGGTGGTTCCGGCGCTGATCCGGGAGATTGTGGCGGCACTGCGGCTGATGCTGGGAAAGGAGCCGCTGCTGGTGGGCCCGGGAGTAAAAACGGGGCTCAACATCCTCAGCGATAATCCTGCGTCTCTGGGCAGTGATCTGGTGGTGAATGCGGTGGCTGCCATTGCGGAGTACCCTGCGCCTCTGATCGTCATTGATCTGGATACAGCCACTACGCTGTTGGCGGTAAATGCCAAAAAGGCCTTTGTAGGTTCTATCATTGCCCCGGGCGTCAGTATTTCAGCACGGGCATTGGCGGAATCCTGCGATCAGCTGCCACAGATCACTATTGAAGCGCCCAAAGAGCTCATTGGACGGAATACGGTGGACTGTATGAAGTCCGGGGTGGTATACGGCATTGCTTCCATGCTGGACGGCATGGTACAGCGTCTGGAGCGGCAGATGGGCGCAATATGTACAGTAGTGGTGACGGGGCCTATGGCAGATATCATCGTTCCCTGCTGCCAGAGCACCATGATCCAAGACCCTATGCTGCTGCTGAAGGGGCTGCGGCGCATCTATGAAAAAAACAACCGGAAGTGACAGTCAGCCGGGCCTTCGGGTTCCGGCTGCTTTCTTATTGGAGGAACTTATGAAACAATTACATTTGCGCCGGGGCCTGTCCTTGGCGGTGACCATTGCCATGCTGCTGACAGGCTGCTCCCTGGGGGGTGACAGCGGTGTGCCGGAAGCTACTCAGACCGCAGCGGCGGTGCCTACCGCATCGGCAGCTGTGGCAGCACCTCAGACCACTGCGTCTCCGGTGGAACAGACCGGTTACGGCTATACGGATTCGGAGCAGGAGCTTCAGAATGTGACCTTTGAAAAGCTGGTGCTCCTTGGAGGTGCGCCGTGGCTGGTGACACAGAAGGAGGATGGAAGCTGTCAGGCTGAAGCATTGGAGAGTGGTGAAACAGCAGCGCTTTCGTCCATCGAAGGCAGTCTGCTGGGAGCCTGCGGCGGAACAGACAGCCTGTGGTACTGTATCGAGCAGAAAGACGGAGTGTTGCTGCGGCAGCTGGATGCGCAGGGAGAGCCCACGGAGATCGAAGATATCACGCTGGGGCAGACCTATCCGATGGATATGGCACTGGATGGAGAAGGGTATCTTTATGTGCTGTGCGCAGAGCAAATCCTGGTGTACAACAGCAACGGGAAAAATGTATCCAGTCTGAAGCTGTCCGATGGCATGGGAACCCGACTGGCCGCACTGGAAAATGGTCAGATTGTTTTGACCAGCTCAACGGCAGGCTCAGGTCATGCGGTACGGCTGCTGAACACAGAATCCATCGGTAAGGATCTGACGGAGGCGGACAGTCAGTTTATTGCCTACAGTGGATACATGGCTTTGCTGTCCGGGGGCGGGAACCTCTATGCCATGAACACAGACAATAATGAAATGGAGATCCTTCTGAACTGGGTGGATTCCGGGGTATATCCAGGCATCTTGATTGACTGTGTTGCCGCCGATGCGGAGAAAATCTGGTATGTGACCAGCAGCGAAAACGGCATGAAGCTGGGAGCCCTGAAACGGGTGGAGGCCTCCAAGCTGCCCCAGCGGGAGACCATCGATATCGGTGTCAGCGGCAGTGTCGATACGGCCTTGACGGCACGGATCATGGCACTGGCAGTGGACTATAACCGTTCGCAGGAATCCACACACATCCATCTGGTGGACTACAGCCTTTACGGCGATGGGGACAGTCGGCTGGTGAGGGATGCGGAGGATCTGGATTTGGTGGTGGGAAACCGTGATGTGATGGATGGCGCTGCGCTGACGGATCTGACAAAGTACTATGACGAGGAAGTGGGGAAGGATACCCTGCTGGAGGGCGTGGTCAGCGCCACAGAGGCGGATCGGCTGCCCATGAGCTTTTATCTGGAGACGCTGGTAGCCAGCAGCACTCTGGCGGGGACAGAAGAGGGCTGGACGCCGCAGCAATTTCAGGAGACTGTTGCGGCGCATTCGGATATTGCGGTGCTGAAAATGTGCAACAGCTATGATACCCTTGCGGCCCTGCTGCCCGGATACTCCGGCGGTGCGGAGGGGCTGAGTGCGCTGCTGAAAGCGTGCAGTCAGATCCCTGTGGAGGACAGCGCACTTTATGCCCTTGCAGCAAATGCCAGCACAGACAGTGCGGAGACGCAGGTAGGCACAGGAACGCTGCTGCTTGCGCAGACAGAGCTGAGAGACTTTATGGGCCTGCGCCAGCTGCAGGCGCAGGTGGGGGAAAGCATGGTCTTTAAGGGCTATCCCACAGAGTCCGGCAATGGTACAGAGCTTTACTTCCCTGCTTATTTGGGGATACCGGAGAAAAGCGGGCGAAAGGATGCCGCGTGGGAGTTCCTCAAGGAGATCCTCATGGACAGCGGTGATTTTCTCGGTGCCCAGAACATGGGATTCCCGGTGCTTCAGCAGGAATTTATGGATCTGGCACAGGAAGCCACGAAAAAGGTCACCTATCAGGATGAAAACGGGAATACGGTAGAGCAGGATCCGGTGGTCTGGGTAGGTGGACAGGCGTTGCAGGTCTCACCTTTTACGGAGGCAGAGATCACCGAGCTGGTGGCGTGGATCGGCGGAACCAGTGGTGGATATGGCTGCACACGGCAGCGGCTGGATACCGGTGCTGCGGCACTGAAATCGGTGCTGGAGTCTGGAGCGGATCCCACAGAGGCTGCCAAGAAAATTGAATAATATAAAATCGGCGCGCTGCAAGCCCATGCAGTACGCCGATTTTTCCTATAGATAGATGACCGAGAAGATCAGAACTGCCAGCAATGCACCCAACAGCAGCAGCACCCGGTCGTGGAGCAGTACCTCTACCGGATCTCCATCGGACTGGCCTTCTACGTCGAGACTGTATTTCAGGCAGATCAGAATCACCAGCGGGACAGTCCAGATGAGGTTTTCGGAGCCCACCCGAAGCACAGTCAGGTCATCCACGGTCCAGAGTGAGTAGAATACTACCGCAAGCGCAATGCACATGTACATGTTCTTATCCAGAAAGCTCTGGTTGTAGTATTTTAGTACCGCACGGGTTGCACCCTTTTGCGAGAGAAGCTCGCCCCGCCGTTTGCCGAGGCCCATGTAGAAGGAAACCGAAATGACGGTGAGGCACAGCCATTTGCTGGGCTCAATGGAGGTAACGGCGCTGCCGTAGAGCATTCGCAGGAGAAAGCCGAGGGCCAGAATGGCGATGTCCACCAGCGGAACATTTTTCAGACCAAGACTGTAGCCGAGATTCATGAGGAAGTAGGCCCCCAGCAGACCGAGTCCCGCAGGGGAAAGACCCGAGGCCATATAGCCGCACAGCAGTGCCAGCGCCAGAAGAAAGACAGCGTAGATGATGGCATGAGGAACGGAGATTTTCCCGGCGGCGATGGGACGATGACACTTGGTGGTGCTGCATCGATCCTTTTCACGGTCCCGGATGTCGTTGATGACGTAAATACCTGAGGCGGTAAGGGAGAATGCCGCGAGACCCCACAGAGCGCTCCAAAGCCGCCAAGGCTCCAGCAGATGGCCGCTGCAGAGCAGCGGAAGCAGAACCAGTATGTTCTTCATCCAGTGGGCGGGACGAGCAAGGCGAATATAATCTTTCATGGGATCACCTCAATGCAGGGAAAAACTGCGTGGCAAATACCAGTGCGGCTTTGAGTGCAGTGACGTTCTTGAGCCCCACAAACAGCATCAGAAGCAATACGGCGGCAATTTCCACAACGGGCCAGCGGGACAGCAGAAAGTCCCCCAGCTGGAAGGCCATGGCGATGAATGCCCAGCCGAAATAGAGACTGTAGAGCATCAGACCGTTATCAATGGTGCCCCATCCAACGATGCCCAGCAGAAGGAAGGAAAACGCAATCCATGCGCCGCAGATTTTGGTAAAGCGGGCCTTTGGCTTCACGGCAATACCGCCAGCTGCGGCGGCCAGCATCAAAAAGCCGGTCAGACGCCAACGGGTCACTGGCATCATCTGCCAGGATACATGGCGGTAGGATTCAAAATCCACGTGAGAGGCGGGAGCGGCCAGCGTGGAACCTGCAAAGTTTACATACTGCATGAGCTTGGAAGTAAGAGGCACATCTGCGCCGGTATAGTAGCCGTAACCCTCAATATAGCTGGGAATATCCAGAAATGTAGTGAGACGACCGGAGAGTATCATAACAGCAAAGAATATGCCGCAGAGCTTCATGGTATTCCGAACAAACTTCCGGAAGCTCCGATCCCATGTGATCAGCGGAAAGAAAATGCCGGAGGTCAGCATGGAGCCGGTGGCGGCCACATAGCCAAGGCTTCCGCCCAAAGGATCGTCCATGAGATAGATCATGAGCACCAGATAGAATACGGCAAACAGATACTGCTCGGCGGTCAGCGAGAAAATCAGAACAGGGTAACTGACACAGAGAATCCCCAGAAACAGGGCCTTCCGATATCCCGTCAGCCCCAGCATCCGGGCGATGAGCACGGTGGATACCAGAAACAGCAGCATCTCCATGACCTGCAGCACGATAACATAGCCGTTGGGGAGGAAGAATAAAATCTTTGAAATCAACCATGCAGCCTGTGCGAAAGGCATGGCAAATACGCCGAACAGCGGCTGACGCAGGTCATTTTGGTCAGCACCGATATTGCGGAAGACATCGGTATGTACCAGATAGCCGGAGTCGGCAGAGTAGATCAGATCAAAGTTGTACCATGCGCCGTTGACATGGGCACCGTAAAAAGCCTGGGTGCACGAATAGGTAATGAAGATCAAAATGGCAAAGATGATGCCGGCACTGAGCAGATACATCCGCTCGCAAAAATCTGAGGTGTTCCAGAAATCCACCGTATGCTTCCAGAAAAAACGGACAAACCAGCATAAATAGCCAAACAGCATCGGCAGTGCCATCAGTGCCAGCAGCCATGGGATAAACCGAATCAGTCCTCCCGGCAGGTGTAGAAATCCGAAGAGCTTCCAGAGCCATCCGCCGCAGGTGGTATAAAAGGTGGATTTTGCCCGATATACCTCGGCAAGCGCCAGAATCCCGGCGGTAAGACAGATTCCCCAATGGGTTTCGACAAACAGTCTGCTCAAAAAGCCGGTGCGGAAAATGAAAATAGACAGCAGCAGGACAGCGAGCAGGCCGGTTACGGCAAAGCTCAATTTGGATTCTGTCATTATAAGAAGAACGGTACAGGCAACACCGGACAGCAATAAAAACAGCCGGGACAGCAGGGATTCCGTATGAAATTTGACCATGTGCTCACATCCTTCCATTGTGCGGCAAACCGCTCCCACCATTATATCTGTCCGGCTACAAAATGTCCAGAAATTCTTCACAAAATCAACAAATAGCCCGTAAATCCATTGCGGTGTCAAAAAGTCACACGGAAAAGCACAAAAGCACACTGGAAAAGCTATGTACAAATTTCTTTCAGTACGATACCATAATACCATCGATTATAAGGAAGGAGCTATGACATTATGGCAATCTCAGGGAAATATTTTATTAAGAAATGGCTGCCGGATCCCACACTGGTGCACGGGCCGGATTTTCAGGGAGGACCTCCCACCGGCGGACCGGAAGGTGGCCCCGGTGGCCCCGGCGGCCCGGCTGGCGGCCCTCCTCCCGTAGTGGAGAAGCCTCATGTGGAGCTGAAGGATCACGGCACGCCTCCGGAGCATTTCTTTGAGGGAGAGATCCTGTTTGATTTTGAGCCTCAGCCGGACGGCACCCTGAAGGGTACCGCAGACGGTACGCCGATCAATTTTGGCTATTACACCGGAGACGAGTTCTTCAAAGTGGAGTACCCCGCAGGCCCCGGCTGCTGGGAGGTATGGGCCAGAGTGGACAAGGACGGCTACATTGAAGGCATGATCTCGGTTGGCGGCGGCAAGGGCTTCCCCAATCTGGTCTATGGCAGAAAAGTAGAAGCGTAAATATACGGGTCCCCCTGTACGGTAAGCCGGTACAGGGGGACACTTTTACACACTTTGGAAAATCGGTGGAGAAAAAGGGAGCTTGATGGGCTGCGCTTAAGCCTCTGCGTGCCGATGGTTGTAGATCCCACCGGCGATCAGCAGACCGGTGCCCAGCAGGGCGAGGCATACGGTCAAAACAAGAAATACCATGGTACCAGTTTGCTGGGTTGTGCTGTAGTAATAGCTGCAAAGACCGGCCAAGAGTGCACTGATACCCATGACCGGGAAAGCGGCAGCGGTAAAGTGGAGCTTTTGCAGCTCCTTCCGGCTGTGGCCCGGAAGAAGGCCCAACCGGGAAAAGGTGGGGACTAATACAGAGAACAGTGCGGCCATGGTCATGACCTCCAACGGCAGAAGCATGGAGTTTTTAATCAGGCTCTTTACCATATAGTAGAGATAGCCCTTTCCGTAGAGAATCTGGCTCCACAGACAGCCCAGCCCCACATTGACCAGATAGTTGACACAAAACTTTGCGCCGAACAGCCGCAGTACCGTAATCTTTTTCCGATAGAGAAAAAGACTGTAAATCAGAGCACCGGCCATTTCACTGAGCAGATAGCCCGGGAAATAGGCACCGGAGGGGAAAAGTACATAATTCAGGGTATCCGTAACGGCGGCCACCATAAGCCCCAGAATGGGGCCGTAAACCGCACAGCCCACGGAGGTGATAAAATAGGTGAAATAGACCCGGAGATTATCGCCTACGGTGATGAAGAAGCCTCCCACCACAATGCTCAGGGCACAGATCAGGGCTGCAAAAGTCAACCGTCGGAGATCCTTGACCTCCTTCCATGCAGCGCTCCAATAGCTGGGAGAAAAAATGCTGTTTTCCATAAAAAAACCTCCTGTTATGGCAAATTCTCAGCCACATAGAGGAGGTAACATCCGGTATGCAGCAGCGGGATGCGAGATCTGCACGGCAAAAGCAGGCTTTTTTCGTTCCAGAGACAACTCCCCGTCCTCTGGACACGTAACCCGCAGATCTCTACTCTGCCATTTATTGTGCGGCATTTCAAAAGATATGCCGTCCGTTTATGGTTTTATTATACGTTACCATATGGAAAACGCAAGGGGCAAAAACAAACAAAAAACATGCGATATGTTCCCATACCGCATGTTTCTATTAGCCAATGATCTCCACATTGACACGCTGGCCTCTGCGCTGTGCCACGGACTTGACAATGGTACGGATCTCTTTTGCAATCCGGCCCTGACGGCCAATGACCTTGCCCATATCCTCCGGGGCGACCCGCAGCTCCAATGTGGTTTCCTCACCCTCCAGCTCTGTAACAGTAACTGCTTCCGGGTGATCCACCAGATTTTGCGCCATATAAAGCAGCAGCTCTTTCATGTTCGTACCTCCGAATTAGAGTACGCCGTTCTTCTTGAGAAGAGCGCGCACAGTGTCGGTGGGCTGAGCGCCGTTCTTGATCCACTGCTGAGCCTTCTCTGCGTCGATGGTGACGGTGGCAGGATCGGTCAGGGGATTGTAGGTACCAATCTCCTCGATGCAGCGGCCATCGCGGGGGCTGCGGGAGTCAGCAACAACGATTCTGTAGAAAGGAGCCTTCTTGGCGCCCATTCTGCGAAGTCTGATTTTAACCATGGGTATTTCACCTCCGTAATCTTTTTCTCTCAAATCTATCGTAAAGCAATGTGCTGGTTACGAACCATAGGAATTGGGATCAGCGGCGTCCAAAACCACCGAAGCCCCTGCGGCCGCCCATGGAACCCATGGAGCCCATGCCGCTCTGCTTTTGCAGGCGTTTCATCTTCTTGCTGGCCCCGGGGCCGGTAAACTGCCGCATCAGCTTTTGCATGTCCTCAAACTGCTTAAGCAGTGCATTGATCTGCTGTACCTGAACACCGGCGCCTGCGGCAATCCGCTGCTTGCGGCTGTGATTGATGACGCTGGGATTTTCCCGCTCATAGGGGGTCATGGAAAGGATAATGGCCTCGGTGCGGCTCAGGGCTTTTTCATCCACCTGAACATTCTTGAGGGCACCGGCATTCATGCCGGGCATCATGCCGAGAATATCCGTAATGGAGCCCATGGACTTGAGCTGTACCAGCTGGTCATAGAAATCCTGAAGGGTGAACTTGTTCTTCCGAAGCCGCTGCTCCAGCTCCTGAGCCTTTTTCTGATCCATGGCGGCTTCTGCCTTCTCGATGAGCGTCAGCACATCGCCCATGCCCAGAATCCGGGAGGCCATGCGGGAGGGGTGGAAGGGCTCGATCTGATCCAGCTTTTCGCCGGTGCCCACAAACTTAATGGGCTTTCCGGTGACGGCTTTGACAGAGAGGGCAGCGCCGCCTCTGGCGTCGCCGTCCAGCTTGGTAAGCATTACGCCGTCGATGTCCAGCTGGTTATTGAATGCGGTGGCGGCATTGACGGCGTCCTGACCGGTCATGGCATCTACCACAAGGAGAATTTCATCGGGATGGACGGCTTCCTTGATGTTGGAGAGCTCTTCCATCAGGGCCTCGTCCACATGCAGACGGCCTGCGGTGTCGAGGAACACCATGTCAAAGCCTTCTTTTTTTGCATGCTCCACTGCGGCCCGGGCAATATCCACAGGATTTGCCGTGCCCATCTGAAAGACGGGGATGCCAAGCTGACCGCCGACGACCTCCAACTGCTTAATGGCGGCGGGACGATAGACGTCACAGGCTACCAGCAGGGGCTTCTTGCCGTCTTTTTTCATGAGACCGGCGAGCTTTGCACCGTTGGTGGTTTTACCGGCGCCCTGAAGGCCCACCAGCATTACGATGGTGGGAGGCTTGGAGGCAATGGAAATTTTGGAGTTTTCACTGCCCATAAGGGCAACCAGCTCTTCATTGACGATTTTTACAATCATCTGAGCGGGGGTCAGGCTTTCCAATACATCACTGCCAATGGCACGCTCTGTGACCTTTTTTACGAAATCCTTGACCACTTTATAGCTGACGTCGGCTTCCAGCAGCGCCAGACGGATCTCCCGCATGGCATCTTTTACGTCTGCTTCTGTCAGTCGGCCCTTGCTGCGGAGCTTTTTGAACGCAGCGGAGAGCTTTTCGGTTAATCCTTCAAATGCCACGGGATCACTCCTTTATAGAGGCAAGTGCAGATTCGATACGGTGGGCAACTGCCTTACCGGCATCGCCCAAGGCGGCAGCCTCATGGGCAGCTGCTAAAAGCTGCTGTTCCGCAGCTTCCAGCCGGAGCATCCGGTCTACGGCGCCGATTTTCTGCTCCATATCCTGAAGCAGTGCTTCGGTGCGGACGATATTGTCCCGGACAGCCTGTCGGCTGATGCCTTCCAGCTCGGCAATCTCACCCAGAGAAAGATCCTGATTGTAGCGGAGGTCAAAGCATAGCCGCTGCTTATCGGTGAGCATATCGCCGTAGGTATCAAACAGAAGGGTTCTGTTCAGGGTACTCAGTTCCAATCGAATCCCTCCTGAGGGGATGTAAAGGCTTTCTACTTAACAGACGAGATTATAACGCATCATGGGGAAGATGTCAAGAGAAAAACCTTTACAGTCTGAAAAATTTTTGGCGGCGAATGACGTATTGCGTCTTGTCCGGGGGTATGATAAAATGTCAACCGAGGTGAGGTTGACAATGGAGCAGACAAGCGTATTATCTCTGCTGATGGAGGCGGGGAAAGGATATATCTCCGGGGAGGCCATGAGCCAGCGGCTGGGGATCACACGGGCGGCAGTGTGGAAGCAGATTGCAAAGCTTCGGCAGCGAGGCTATGTGATCGAGGCGTCTACCAGACTGGGCTACCGACTTTCGGCGCAGCCGGAACCGTTGGAACAGGAGCGCATTCTGGAGCTGCTGGGGGATCATCCGTTTCGGCAGCATATGATCGTACTGGACAGCGTGGATTCCACCAACAACTATCTGAAGCTTCTGGCGGGACAGGGGGCACCCCACGGTACCATCGCCATTGCCGATGAGCAGACCGGCGGCAGAGGACGGCAGGGGAGGAGCTTTGCATCCCCCAAGGGGGTAGGACTGTATTATTCCCTGCTGCTGCGCCCGGATTGCGCACCGGCAGAGGCCAGCCATCTGACGGCCATGGTGGCGGTGGCAGTCTGCGATGCCATTGAAGCGGCGGCAGGTGTCCGGCCCGGGATCAAGTGGACCAATGATATTATTCTGAACGAAAAAAAGCTGGTGGGCATCCTGACGGAAATGAGCGCAGAGTGGGAGAGCGGTACCTTGCAATATCTGGTGACCGGGATTGGTATCAACTGCAATCATCAGCTGACTGATTTCCCGGAGTCCGTGCAGCCCATGGCCACCAGTCTGGCACTGGAGCTTGGGCATCCTGTGGACCGCTGCCTGCTGGCGGCGGAGCTTACAAAAAGTCTTGGGCATGTGGCAGAGGAGATCATTTCGGGAAAGCAGGCATGGCTGGAGCGGTATCGGAAGGATTGCATCACTGTTGGACGGCAGGTGCAGGTGATCCGAGGCGACAGCCGGCGGACAGGACTCGCCACTGGAATTGATGAAAACGGCGGTCTCATAGTTCATTATGACAGCGGGGAGACCGGGGTGGTATATTCCGGGGAGGTATCGGTCCGGGGACTCTACGGATATGTATGATATATAATTGGGAATGGGGCAGCCTTAACGGCTGCCCCGATTATCTACCAAAAGCATATTCTCTTTGGCCCAGCGACGGAGCTCCTGGGGAGAGAGCAGCAGCCGCTGCCGGAGGGCCTCGTCCAATTCCTGCGGCTGAAGGGTGACAAGACAACGGAAAGCACAGGGCATCAGGTCGGCACTGGAAATGCCGCAGAGAAGCCCATCGCTGTAGTCCCGCTTTTCCAGCGGATTGAAGATGTACAGCAGGTCTTCCTCCAAGGGGTTATATTGATTCACAAAGGTAAAACGAATGAGCATATCGCTGTAGAGGACGTTGCCTGTGTAATAAGCCTCACTGCTGCGGCCACTCTCCGACACGGAGGAGATGGTGAAGGTGGCCTCGAAGGATCCAGGCTGATCGGTCTTTTCCTGAATGTGGATGATCCCGTCCTTGAGCCGCCCGTATCGACCATCATAGAAGTAGAAATAGAGCTGGCGTGCCCGGAAAAAGGGGCTGATGGTGCTGGGGGCAAAGGGCAGCGCTGTGGAGGATTCCGGCAGAGGGCGATAATCAGTGAGCTGCCCCAGAGAGATCTGAAGCACCTGACTGATCTCGTAGAGGGCGGCAATGTCGATGGAGATCTCGCCGCGTTCATATTTGCATACAGTGGCACGGCTTTTGTGAATGGCATCTGCCAGCTGCTGAATGGTCCAATTGCAGCTTTTTCGGTATTTCCGGATCTGACTGCCCACATAGCGATTGATCTGTTCCATAATGTTGTTTCCTTAAAATATCTGTTTTCTCCAGTAATGCTGGAGCAAATGCATTATAACACAGAAAAACAGGAAAAGATATCGTATAAAGAAATTTTTGAAGGAAAAATTTCTTTATACGAAATTCTGACACCGTGCAGGATCCCTTTCATTTTGATACAATAATCCGGTAAAAATGAAGTGGGAGTGAAAAGAGAAGATGAAAAACAAAAAAGGCGGCTTCAGCGGATCGCTGGGGTTTGTGCTGGCGGCGGCTGGAAGCGCAGTAGGCGTTGGAAACATCTGGCGCTTTCCCTATCTCTGCGCCAAGGATGGCGGCGGACTGTTTCTGGTGGTTTATCTGGTGCTGGTGCTGACCTTCGGATTTGTGCTGCTGACCACGGATGTTGCCATTGGCAGAAAGACCAAGCAGAATGCCCTCAATGCCTTCGGAACCCTGAAGAAGGGCTGGAAATTCCTTGGCTATCTGACATTTCTGGTCCCGGCACTGATCATGACCTATTATTCTGTCATCGGCGGCTGGATTACCAAATATTTTGCCCTGTATCTGACCTCCGGGGGAACACAGGCGGCGGAGGACGGATTCTTTACAAGCTTCATTACCTCCCGTGTATCGCCGATCGTGTTTATGCTGCTGTTTTTGGCGCTGACGGCTTGGGTGGTCTACTGCGGTGTGGAAAAGGGAATTGAGAAGTATTCCAAATTTATCATGCCGGGGCTCCTGCTGCTAATCATTGCCATCACGATTTTTTCCCTGACCCTCAGCCATACCGGAGAGGACGGTGTGACCCGCACGGGCCTTCAGGGACTGGTCGTATACTTAAAGCCGGACTTTACCGGTATGACGGTCAGTAAATTTTTAAATGTAGTATTGGACGCCATGAGTCAGCTGTTCTTCTCCCTGAGCGTCAGCATGGGAATCATGATCACCTATGGCAGCTATGTGAAGGACGATGTGGATCTGAACAAGGCCAACAATCAGATTGAGATTTTCGATACCGGTGTGGCAATCCTGGCCGGAATGATGATCATCCCGGCGGTCTATGTGTTCCTGGGCACCGATGGTATGGCCAGCGGCCCCAGCCTGACCTTTATCAGTCTGCCCAAGGTGTTTGCTGCCATGGGCGGGATTGGACGCTTTGTGGGCATTGCGTTTTTCCTGGCCCTTGGATTTGCGGCGCTGACCAGCTGTGTCTCTGTGATGGAGACGCTGGTGGCTAATTGCATGGAGATCTTTCATCAGAGCCGGAAGAAGATGTGTGCCATGATCGGCATTTATTCGCTGGTGACAGCGGTGCTGATCTGCCTTGGCTATAACGTACTTTATTTTGAGCTGCCTCTACCCAATGGTGCCACGGCACAGCTGCTGGATGTGATGGATTATATCAGCAACAGCTTCCTGATGCCCTTTATCAGCCTGCTCACCAGCATTCTCATCGGCTGGATGGTAGGCCCCGAATGGATCATCTCTGAGGTGGAGAAAAACGGCGAGCACTTCCGCCGGGCCGGTATGTACCGGGTGATGATCCGATATGTGGTGCCTGTGGTGATGCTGATCCTGTTCCTGACCTCCACGGGGCTGTGGAATGTACTGATCCCGGCGTAATTAAATACATGACCCGAAAAAAGAACGAGATTTGGGGCCCAAGTGGGTTTCCAAATCTCGTTTTTGCTGTGTGGTTTGGTGCGAGCTTATGCCTGAAAAATAAAGCGGGACTGCTGCTATTTCTGGTTCAGCAGCCCCTGATTGTTGCGGGCTTCACATATTCTTCACCATATCTTCACTTTTTGTTGAAATTCCTATCATCTCTGCTATAATAATATCTGCTGCGCAAATCCGTTTGGCCTTGAAAGTTCGCCTTTCAAGGCTTTTGATGATATGCATGATCCTGTGACCTGCAGAGCTTGTATGGGAGCTGCTCCGGAAAGAACCGCTTTACGAAGGAGGCAATATGGGGGAAAAGAGAATTGGCTGGATGGACAACGCCCGTGCGCTGGCGATCCTCTGTGTGGTTCTGACACACAGCGTTGAATCCAACTACTATTATGTTCTGACAGGTTCTTTGGACGCCTGCTTTTCCTCGTGGCTGTTCCAAACGGTTGCCTATTTTATTGGCCGCTTGGGGGTTCCGTTTTTCCTGATGCTTTCCGGTGCCTTACTGTTGGGGAAAAAGCATGAACCGCTGAAATTCTATCGGCGTTCCCTGCTGCCCCTGCTGCTGACCAGTGAAATTTGGATCCTCGTTTACAGTATTCTGAGCCATGTTATGTTTGGGGACTATTTGGACCTTGAATTTCTGATCCGTCAGATGCTGATGATGGAACGCACCTCTTTTAACCATGTATGGTACCTCTACATGATCCTCGGCGTGTATCTTTGCGTTCCGTTCCTCTCCGCAGCAGTCTCCGGCTTTTCTCTGAAACAGTTGATGCCTGTTTTGGTCACGGCGTTTCTGGCTTTTTTTGTTTTCCCGCTCTGGAACCTCTTCCCGGAACAGGTTTTTCCGGATGCCTATTATATTTATCCATGGTATGACGTCTCTTTTCTTGGGGGCACCTATGGACTATATCTCTTGGCCGGGTATGCGGTTGCGCATTTCAACACCTCGCTGCGGAAACTGCCCTCGGTGGCGGCGGCCCTGCTTGCCGTGTTGTTCTGCGGACTGTGCGTAGGTTTGGAATATTATTTTCATACATGGAATCTCTCCGGTGCAGACGGAATCCTGTGGTATTCCTCTCCGCTGATTTTTCTGTGTGCACTGCTTCTCTTTGAGTTGCTTCGTCGAATTACGAAATCCTGTAAGGCACTGATGTGGCTCTCCAAGGTGAGTTTTTCGGTCTACCTGCTCCACAATATATTTTTGCAGCTGTTTAATCTGTTTTGTGCCGAGACACCATGGTTCTACGCCTGCAATATCGTTCTGAAGACACTGCTGCGGTTTTGTGTCAGCCTTGGCGGCTCCCTGCTGGTCTGCGGACTGTTTTGCCTGCTGCCGCTGCCCCGGCTGAAAAAGGTATTGCTGTACCTGCGGTAAATACGCATGTACACCCATACTGCCCGGCAAGGTCTTCCGACTGCCTCTGATGTAAAAAATATCCTACAGCCACTTCGCTGTAGGATATTTTTATATGGCTTCTGTTTCGGGTTCCGGACTCTTGGGGAACTCCGCCCAGAAGATCACGCCGCCCTCGGTGTTCTCTACGCCATAGCCGCCGCCCATCAGTTCCATGTTGCTGCGGACAATACTGAGCCCAAGACCGGATTCTCTCCGGCTCCGTGTGCGGGACTTATCCAGCCGATAAAAGCTGTCCCAAATCCGTCCCTGTTCCTCCTGCGGGATCGGCTCTGCGGAGTTAAAGACCATTACCCGGTAATGCTCCGGCTGCTCCTGCACCTTTAGCCACAGCTTTTTACCTTGACCCATATGGGACACCGCATTTTGCACATAGTTGGTGACCACCTGCTCAACGCAGAAATAATCCGCAATAATATAGAGACCGCAGGAATAGTCCTTTTGAAAATCAATTTTTTCCCGTTCAATCTCAATGGTGAAGATCTCCGTCACATAGTCCAGAAGATCCGCAAGATCAAATTCCTCGCGGACCATCTCCACGGTACCGCTCTCCAGCCGAAACAGCTCCATCATACGGAGGATCATGGACATCATCCGGTCAGACTCGTCACAGATCACATCGCAGTATTCCTTCACCTCGGCATCGGTTCGGGCCATGCCGGAGCGAAGTCCATCGGCATAGCCGGAGATCAGGCCAATGGGTGTTTTCAAATCGTGGGAGAGATTGGATACCAGATTCTTTCTGGCCTCCTCCTGCTCCTGCTGCAGCTGAATATCCTTTTTCAGCTGCTCGTTTGCTGTTTGGAGCTTGCCAATATAGTCCTGCATGAAGTCCGACATGGTATTGACGCTGTTGGCCATTACACCAATCTCGCCCCCAAGATCCGATTGGCATTTTTGGGAAAAATCCAGATGGGCGATCTGATTGGCAATACTGGTGATCTGTGTCATGGGTTCCGTTACCATGGCAGACATTCTGGAAAACGCTACCACAGCCATAATCATCACCAGCAGCCCGACCACCAATGAAAACTGTACGGAAATGGTGGTGGCTTGGGCGATGGATGCATAGGAGGTGGAAATATCCAGCACATACTGGTCTGTGACACCGCCCAGCGTCACTCGGCGCTCTCGGGATACCGTTGCGCCGGCGGCAGTGTGCTGATAAAGCTCATCGGCGTTGATGTTGTATCCGGTATCCGTTGCGCCTGCGTGATCCCGAATGTAGGGCAGCATATGCTGCACCATGTCATTGAGAAACTTATCCGACATCTGGCTGTTATATACGACCTCAAGAGTCTCACGGTCTGCCACCACAAAGGTGAGGTTTTTTTCCTCCAGCCCGGAAATTGTGTGAAGGTCTACCGTTCCCTCCTGACGGATCGTGCTGTAGGCATCTACCAGCGACTGCTCCACCTTGTGGAGATAGTAGGGCTCCATAAATACAATACTGAACAGGCTTACCAGCACATAGTACAGTGCCAGCACCCCTACGGAGAGCAGGATCAGCTTATTCCGCAGGGAGCCTTGAAACTTCCCCTTCATCAGCCTTCCAGCTTATAGCCCCGGCCTCTGACGGTCTTCAGGGCTGCACCATGGGTTCCCAGCTTCATGCGGAGATTCTTTACATGGGTATCTACCGTCCGGGCATCGCCATAGTAGTCGAAATTCCACACAGCCGACAGAATCTGCTGCCGAGACAGGGCAATGTTCTTATTCTGTGCCACGTAGAGCAGCAGTTCAAACTCTCTGGGGGTCAGCGCAACTTCTTCTCCATCCACGGTGACGGTATGCGCATCGGGATCAATGCAGATCCCTGCCACCTCCACCTGAGAGCGGAGCGACACGGAGCGCTTCAGCAGCGCTTTGACCCGGGCAATAAATACCGGGAACTTGACAGGCTTGGAGATATATTCGTCTGCGCCGCAGACAAAGCCCATGACCTCGCTGTCCTCATCACTCTTTGCGGTCAGCATGATGATCGGGATCTGGCTGAAGCCCCGGATGGTCTGGCAGGCCTGAATGCCATCCATCACAGGCATCATAATATCGAGAATGGCCATAGAAATATCGCTGTCCTGCCGAATCAGCTCCACAGCCTCCTGCCCATTGGCTGCCTCTACCGTTTTATATCCCTCATTGCGAAGGAAATCCCCCACAAGTCGGCGCCAACGCTCTTCATCATCTGCAATCAGGATCTTCACACTGCTGTTCATGCGCCATTCGCCTCCTGATAGACTGCCTCACACCGGCAAATGGGTGTGCCCAGCCCATAGAATTTTTCTTCGTATCCCGTCATGATGCCCACTGGGCCGTCCTTATGGAGATCGTGGGTCACGTTTGAAAGAGCATAACCGGCCAGCTGAAACTGTTCCAGTGAAAAGTCAAACAGCATCGCATTGTCCGTCTTAAAGTGAATGGCCGCACCGGGCTTCAAAATCTTCTTATACAGATCCAGAAAGCCCTGATGGGTCAGCCGCCGGGGGGCATGCTTTTTGTGAGGCCACGGATCGCAGAAATTGATATACAGGAGATCTACCTCACCGGGGGCGAACAACTCTGCCACACGGGCAACATCCTCGCCGATAAAAAATACGTTTTTCAGGCCCAAGTTTTTGACCTTTTCCATGGCCATTACCATGGCCTCCGGTACTCGCTCCATGGCGATCAGCAGAATATCCGGCTCGGCCGCAGCAGTCTCCGCCGTAAACTTCCCCTTGCCGCAGCCAACCTCCAGCCGAAGCTCCCGGGCCTCCGGGTACAGTTCCCGCCATTTTCCCCGGAGCTCCTTCGGGTTGCGGATCCAGATATCGGAGCATGCCTCCATTCTGGGGCCCAGATTGGGCTTTTTGCGCATACGCATAGAAATACCTCTTTCTTCCGGCAACGGGGGCCGGATATTCATTGCCTGCTCAGGGCAGTTTCACATTGACTGTATTATAGCAAATTCCCCCTAAGACGTAAAGCGTCCAAATCCGATATTTTTGTGAACGAAAATGTCCGGAGCAGCTGCTCCGGACACCCGATCATTTATTTATCTGCCTGCTCCAAAGAAGAATACTGCCAGCATTCCCGGGCCCACATGGGCTCCCGTCAGGGGTTCGTGCATAGAGAGAATCAGCTCCTTGGGCGGTGCAATGGCACGAATCCGTTCTGCCAGCTGCTGTGCTTCCTCCAGACAGTCTCCGTGGGAGATCGCTACCCGCTGATGCTCCGGATCCTTCACTTTTTTCTCATACATGGCGGCCAATTCGGAAATGGCGCGCTTCCTGCCACGGATTTTTCCGCACACCACGATTTTTCCGTCCTCATCGCCCCGAAGCATAGGCTTGATCTGGAGCATAGAGCCCAAAACCGCAGATACACCGGAGACCCGCCCGGTACGGCGCAGGAACATCAGATCATCTACCGTGAAATATTCACACAGTCCCATCCGGTCTACGTTCAAAAGCTCTGCCGCCTCTGCTGCGTGCATGCCCTCGTTTCGGTAATCCGCTGCCTTACAGGTGAGTATGCCGGTGCCAAGACCCGCACCCATGGAGTCCACCACCAGCACACTGCGCTCCGGAAATTCCTCCATCAGCTGCCGGCCTGCCAGATTTGCGGCACCCACCGTGCCGCTGATGCCGGAGGAGATCCCTACATACAGGATGTCTTTCCCTGCCTCCACATAGGGGCGGAATGCCTGATAGAAGCCCTCTGAATTGATCAGTGAGGTCTTTACCACGGCGCCCTGCCGCAGCCGGTCATAATAGCTTTTTCCGTCAAAGCCGTCGGGATACTTGGGACAGGTGATCAGTTCCCCATCCAGCTCATAGGCGAAGGGAACCACCTGAATATCCAGCTCCTTCAGCTTTCGCTGGGGAAGATTACAGCCCGAATCGGCAAATACTACAAAACTCATGATTGCGCTCCTGTCACACAATTTTTGATATTATATTACAGCATCCGATATGTTCCGTCAAGGGGAAGTTTTCTGCTGCCGTGCCGATGGTTTTCATTTTGTGTAGATTTAATGTAGATAATGCGTAGAAAATGTGATATGCTACTACTTACATTGAAGCTTGGAGGCACAGCATCCTATGAAAGCAAAAAAAATCATTTTCCCGCTTCTGGCTCTGGTACTGGTATGCCTGTATCCCTGCGCCTTTCAATACTTCCGCAATGCGGAAGAAGCGCTGCCGGGAGATATGCTCCCCATGCTGGGACTATTCGGGGCAATCGGAGTTGTCATCTTACTGCTCGGTATCGTCATATTCCGCAGCGTTCCAAAGGCCGGGCTCTTTGCCAGTATTGCCATGGTTGCCGTGGTCAACGGCGGGCTGGTGGGTGCCCTGCTGAAGCGGGTGTTCCCGTGGATGCGGGATCGCTATGGGCTGATTGCACTGGCTGTGATTCTGCTGGCCCTGCTTATGCTGATCCGAAAGAAAAATGTCCCCGCACTGGAGCTCTGTCAGGTGCTGGCGGTGCTCTTTGGGGTACTGACCATTGTGCAGATCATTCCCGCTGCACCGACCCTGTGGAAACAGATCGCCTTCCATAAGGTTTCCAGCAGCATTGCACCGGAGACGGTGGAATTTCAGGGGGAAAAGCCAAACGTATATTACTTTCTTGTGGACGAATACGGAGGCTCGGAAAATCTCCAACGGTACTACGATTTTGATAATCACGAATTTCTCTCCTTTTTGAACGACAAGGAATTTAACATTTCCGGTACCACAAAAAATACGGAATCCATCTGGACCGTCTCCATCATGCCCAACCTTCTGAACATGGATTATATGGTGGATGACAAGTCGGAAAACAAGCGCGCCTATATGGATCACAGCAACATGGTGGAAATGTTCCGGCACAATGGATATCAGGTCAACCTTATCAACCATCTGGATTTTTTGGGTTCATCCGGTTGTCGGGTGCTATCGCCCCAGCAGTTCCCGGACAGCATTTCCAAGTACATTTTCCGAAACAGTGTTTTGGCGCAAATTCCCTATCTCCGTGCCCACATGGATCGGTTCCTTGGTATTGAAAACGAGTGGGAGCAGGGACATCAGCTGAAGCACCTGTTCTCCTTGATGGAATCCTGCACAGACTATGTGGAGAAGCAGCCTACCATGACCATCTCTTATGTACAATGCCCCCATTATCCCTTTATATTCGATGCCCAGGGGAATATCACCCCCAGGGCGCCGGACTTTGCGGACAAATCGATCTACCTGGATCAGCTTACATACCTGAACACGGTGCTGGAAACCTCCGTTTCCAACATTCTTGAAAAAGACCCCAACAGTCTGATTTTCATCCAGTCCGATCATGGAGCTCGTTACCCCGGACAGATGCTCATCTACAACGGCGGCCCGGACTATGATCCGGTGCTGGAAACCCCGTATATGCAAAATGCCCTCAATTGCGTCTATCTTGGCGGAAAGCGTTTGGATATTGAGGGGCTGTCCGGCATCAACACCCTTCGCACCATTATGAATCAGGAATTCGGCACGGATTTCCCCATGCTCACCCAGCCCGAAGGCTATACCTGCTACGGAAAGTCCTGGGCCGATACCCCGGACTGGCTCCGGGATCTCAGCTGATAACGTGAAAAAATGGCGTTCCCATCGGAAAGGGAACGCCATTTTTATCTGTATTTGCGATTATTCCGGGAGCCGTGCTCCTTCTTGTGAGAAGTATTCCTTTACCAGCTTTACCACCGTGCCGGACAGCAGCAGCAGTGCAATCAGGTTGGGGATCGCCATCAGACCGTTGAAGGTATCGGCAATATCCCACAGCAGACCCAGATCTACCTTTGCGCCCAAAATGGACACAAAGGAATAGACGACCAGAAATGGCCGAACCACCTGGCCATTGGAAAACAGATATTCAATGCAGCGGGAACCGTAGAGGCCCCAGCCGATAATGGTGGAAAACGCAAAGCAGCAAAGGGCCAGCGCCGTAAAAATGGATGACCATCCGCCATAAGTGGAGGTGAATCCGGAAATGGTCAGTTCTGCACCGGCGGCTTCTCCATAGCTCACCGTAGTACCGCTGCACAGGATCACCAGTGCTGTCAGCGTGCAGATCACGATGGTGTCTGCAAATACCTCGAAGATGCCGAAAAGCCCCTGCTTGACAGGCTTCTGGGTATCGGCACAGGCATGGGCAATGGAACCGGTACCAAGTCCCGCTTCATTGGAGAAGATTCCGCGGGATACGCCTTTCTTCAGGCTCATAAACATCGTGCCGACTACGCCGCCGGTAAATGCCTTTGGATCAAAGGCACCGCCGATAATGGCAGCAAACACGCCGGGGACCCGCTGGTAGTTGATTACGACCACGCCCAGTGCAAGAATCACATAGAACAGTGCCATAAACGGAACCAGCTTTTCCGATACGCTGCCGATCCGCTTAATACCGCCCAGCAGTACCATGGCCACCAGCATGGCCACTACAATACCAATGATGAGATTCACTGTGGAGATCGCACCGCTGCCCACGATCCCATAGGAGAGGAGCGGTGTATCAATGGCTGCGGTAATGGTATTGACCTGGGTGGCGTTGCCGGTGCCAAATACCGTCAGAACGCCAAAGAGCGCATAAAGCATTGCCAGCCACTGCCACTTTTTCCCCAGCCCGTTTTTAATGTAGTACATGGGGCCGCCCACCAGATCGCCATTCTGGTTCCGCTCCCGGAAATGAACTGCCAGTGTTACTTCCGAGAACTTTGTGCACATGCCAAGGATGGCAGAGCACCACATCCAGAATACCGCACCGGGGCCTCCAATGGCAATGGCACCCGCAACACCGGCAATATTTCCGGTTCCTACCGTACCGGCCAGCGCTGTACACACCGCCTGAAAGGGTGTCATGGCACCATCCGAGGCGTCCTTCTTGCGGAACATCCGTCCGACTGTTGTTTTGATTGCATAGGGGAATTTACGAATCTGAATAAAACGTGTGCGCACGCTCAGCAGCAGGCCCACACCGATAATGCAGATCATGGCGGGAACGCCCCAGATAAAGTTGTTCACCACCTGATTGATTTCTCTAATGATCTCAACCATACTTCCTTGTGCCCTCCTTTTCCACAATAAAGCGTTAGTATGCCGCCTATTATATCATAAATTCGGTGGAAAACCCAGCACTTTTGCATGGTTTTTGTAAAAAACAGAGGCTGATAGATCTGTCCGGGGGGAAATCTATTCAGCTTGCTGCAATAAAAGTTTCATATTCCCGATAAAGCACCTGAAAATCTGCCAGAATGTCCAAAGCACTATCCGGTTCAATTCCGTTCTCATAGAGATATTGTGCCAGCTCCGTTGCACGGCTTGTTGTCATCTCATAGCATTGCAGGATCCTGCCCCTGCGCATTCCCTGCATGGAAAGTGTGATGCGGATCTGCATTCCGCTGTCGCTCCATCCTGCGCTGTAGGAGATCTCATGCGCCTGCTGAAGGCCGGGGATCTCCGTAAAGCATCTGGTCCATTGTCCAAGTATCTGGTATGTCATTTGTACATTCTCCTTTCTTTCAAGCTGCTGCTGTGCTCACATGGCTATAGAGGTATAGGGCTGTAAGCCAGACAGACACACTGACATTTTCTTTTTTCCATCGTTTTGTGATCTCGGCAAAAAGCTCAGGGGAATTGGCTTTGACGTGATTCATAATACCGCGGATGCGGCGGATCACCTGAAATATGTTGGTCTCGTACATCCGTGCAACTGCCGGATAGATCCATCGGTCTGGCATGAGCCTCCGATCCGGATTTTCGCGGATCAGTTTCACCGCATAGCAGGTATAGCATACGCCCTCATAAAAAGGTTCTACCCCAAGCTCCTGAAAGAGCCCTGTTAATTCGTCTGTGTCCATAGTCTCTTAAGCTTCTCCTTCTTTTTAGCGATTTCATACAGTAAAGTGATTGACAGAACGGACTGTCTTTGATAAAATAAAATTGGTTTCTCGCTATTTCCCCCGAACGATGGTATTGATTATACTGGAACGTTCAGTATTTGTCAGGATTCGACAGTACCCGATTTTCATCATTTTTTGGTGAACCTTTTTGAACCCCGATTTTGCTGTTTTTAGGAGTGCCTTATGGCACACCGTTTTTTTTCGTTTTTGGGGAGAAATATTTTGCGCCAGAATTGCAAAAAAAGGAGAACTTTTTTTCGTTCTGTCGTGGGATCCTATTTTCGGAGGTGCACAAATATGGCAGATGACTCTCGTATCGCGCGCGTTTCCAGGTTCTCAAGGATCTGGTGGAAGTCCAGAGCTGATGCTGGGTTGTCTCAAGAAGAAATGGCAATTGGTCTGGGTGTGTCAAAGAAGACCATTCAGAACTGGGAAAAGGGCATCAGTGCTCCGGATTTGTTTCAGGGGTCTGAATGGTTTCGGCTGCTGGGCTTAAATCCTATGCCCTATTATTTGGAATTTGTCTATCCAACGCTCTTTTCGGACTTTTCTCCTGACAAATCAGACGCAGAAATTGAAGATGCATTGATCCATTTGATTCGTCAGGCCTCGCCCAAGGAAAAGCGTGAGCTGTTGTTCCTTATGGCAGGGAAGCATGGAAGTTCATGGTTTGCACTGCTTCAGATGTTTACTGCCCATTGCCATACCTCCATGCAGTGCCGAGTCTCCACTGCACGGAACGTTCTGGATAACTATGAAATGCAGCAGGAAACCGGAGAACTTGTCTGCATGGACAACGTACAGCCCGACCTTGATATTTTACGGCGCGCTGTAGAAAGCGGCAAACAGGCTGCGCAAAGGAAGGCATATGGATATACCCATGTGCCCGAAAAATGATTTTTGCACAAAGCGGCGGTACGAATGATATGTACCGCCGCTTTTTCGGAACTTTTTCATTTTTCTTTCGTCCAATGGAATATCACACCAAAAGACTGGAGGAATTAAGATGAAACGTATCCTTGCCCTTGTGCTTTCCGCATCACTGCTGCTTTCCGGCTGCGGTGCAGCTCCGGAATACACAGAGGGGCCCGGTGCAGCCAATGCGGCCCCACTACAGCTTGCCGACCCTGCCTACCCGGCTATGGCGCAGCGTCCGGATCCTTCGGACGATACGGAAAAGAGCTACAGCGCCTATGACAGTGCCTATGCCGCATGGCTGGACGATCAGATGGAACAGTGGCGGCAGCCGACAGGCTACGCCGACTGTCTGACGCCATATTTGGATGCTATTGTGCCGGCGCTTTTCCCTGACAGCAGCGAAAATCAGGTTTATTCTCCGTTGAGTATCTATATTGCCCTTGGCATGCTGGCTGAGACAGCCGGTGGGGAAACACAGGCGCAAATTCTTTCCCTGCTGGGGATGGATTGCCTTGATACGCTTCGGAAAGAGGTTTCCGCACTTTGGAACGCCAATTACTGTGACGATGGCGTCTCCAATATTCTGCTGGCAGATTCTCTATGGCTCAGCGATGGCCTCGATTACCATTCGGACACCCTAGACAGCCTTGCAAAGAACTACTATGCCGCAGTCTTTCAGGGGACCATGGGGGACCCTGCCTATGACGGCATGCTTCAGCAGTGGGTCAACGACCAGACCGGAAACCTGCTGGAGGAGCAGGCTTCTCAGCTGTCCATGGATCCCGGCACCACCGCCGCACTGGTCAACACCGTCTACTTCCGCAGCGGCTGGAGTGAAGAATTCTCGCCCGCCCAAACCTCCCCGGATATTTTTCATGCCAAAGATGGCGACATGACCTGTGATTTTATGCATGCCAGCAGCAGTCAGACCTATTATCAGGGAGAAAGCTTCACAGGGATCTCCCGGGGCTTTGACAACGGCTGCAGTATGTGGTTCCTGCTGCCGGATGAGGACACTGCACCCGCCGCACTGCTCCGGGATCCCAGCCTTATGACGCTGTTTGCCGGAGATAATTCCGGTATCCAAAGTAAATTTTTAACGGTGAATGCCGCTGTCCCCAAGTTCGATATTGCATCGAAGCATGAACTTTCCGACACGCTGAAATCACTGGGGATTACCAATGCGTTTTCACCGGAAACTGCGGATTTTTCTGCGCTTTCCGATGGCGATACTGTTCTGTCCTCCATTCAGCACGCAGCCCGAATGACCATTGATGAGGAGGGCGCTACAGCGGCAGCCTTTACAGTCGCAATGGAGAAAGGCGCTGCAATGCCGCCGGAGGAAGAGACAGACTTTATTCTGAATCGCCCCTTTGTCGTTGCCATCACTACCCGGGACGGCCTTCCTCTGTTTCTGGGGATCGTAAATACTCCATCCTGAATCGTTTCCCGCTGTGCTTTCCCTTGACACCCCGAACGTCAGATGCTAGTATGGATTCGTAGTGATTTGCAGCGGAAAAGGAGGAGTTATTATGAAATACGAAATCAAGGGTACCCCATTCCCGGTGGTGATCTGCCAGCTGGAAAATGGTGAAAAAATGATAACCGAAAAGGGTGCCATGGTATGGATGAGCCCCAATATGCAGATGCAGACCAGCGGCGGCGGTTTGGGCAGGATGTTTTCCAAGGCGTTTTCCGGGGAGAGCATGTTCCAGAATATCTACACGGCCCAGGGAAACGGCATGATCGCATTTGGCTCCTGCTTTCCGGGCAAGATCATGCCTCTGGAGATTGCACCGGGCAGGGAAATGATCTTACAAAAAAGTGCATTCCTTGCCTCAGAATCCGGCGTCTCGCTGTCCGTTCATTTCAGCAAAAAGCTGGGGGCAGGTTTCTTTGGCGGCGAAGGCTTTATCATGCAGAAGCTCTCTGGTCATGGCATTGCCTTTGCGGAAATTGACGGTGAACTGGTGGAATACGACTTAAAAGCCGGGCAGCAAATCATTGTGGATACCGGCAATGTGGCGGGCTTTGAGCCAACTGTGACCATGGACATCCAGCAGATGGCCGGACTGAAAAACAAGCTGCTGGGCGGAGAAGGTCTGTTTAATACCACGCTCACCGGCCCGGGCAGGATCTGGCTCCAAACCATGCCCATCTATAATGTTGCAAACGCCATTCGTCCCTATATTCCCACGGGAAACAACAATTAAAGCGGGAAGCGCCTACTGCAAAACAGATCTTTTTATTAACATTTTAGCGGGAGAAATCACAAATTTCTGTGATTTCTCCCGCTATTTTAGCTTTTAACGGGACATATTTCCCTAAAACGCACGATGAAACAAAGGCCCGCTGCCGTAGTGGCAGCGGGCCGGAGTGGAGTAAGCGGAGGGATAAGCCGCTTACCCGCCGAAGTAGGCTTTTTTCACAACATCGTTATTGCGGATATCAGCCACGGTGCCTTCGGCAACCAGCTCACCCACCTGAAGGGTATAGCAGTAATCTGCCGCACCAAAGGCCAGATGGACGTTCTGCTCGACCAGCAGAATGGAGGTGCCCTTGCTCTGGTTGATTTCCTTGATCTTATTGCCGATGTCGTCGATTACCGCAGGGGCGAGACCAAGAGAGGGCTCGTCCAAACACAACAGCTTGGGGTTGGCCATGATGCCCCGAGCAATGGCGAGCATCTGCTGCTGGCCGCCGGACATGGTGCCGGCCTTCTGCTTCAGCCGATCCTTAAGGATCGGGAACAGTTCAAAGCAGAATTCCATATCCTTCTGAATGCCATCTTTATCTTTCCGCTGGGTTGCACCCAGAAGCAGGTTTTTCTGCACGGTCAGATAGGGGAACAGATGGCGTCCCTCAGGTGCCAGAACCAGCCCTCGGCGGACACGCTCGGCGGTGGAGGCGTGGGTGATATCTTCGCCATCGAAAAGTATTTTTCCCTCTGTTGCGGGAACGGTGCCGAGGCAGGCGTTTAGGGTGGTGGACTTTCCTGCGCCGTTGGAGCCAATCAGCGTGACAATACCGCCGGCGGGAACGGAGATGTTGATGTCATGGATGGCAATGGACTTTCCATACATGACCTTCAGCCCCTGTACTTCCAGAATATTGCTCATACGGTACCTCCAAAGTACGTTTTAATGACAGTGGGATCCTGCCGCATCCCCTCCGGGGTTCCTTCGAAGATTTTTTCGCCAAAGCTGATGACGGTGACGCTGTCTAGAATGTCAAGGATCTGCATATTGTGCTCAACGACAAGCACCGTGATCCCCGTATCCCGCATCTTCGAAATTGCGTCAATTGAGAAGGCAATCTCCTCAGGGTTCATGCCGCCCAGCGGCTCGTCCAGCAGCAGAAGCTTCGGTTTTGTGGCCAGTGCACGGGCAACGCCAAGGATCTTCTGGTAGCCGTGGGGAAGGTTCTTTGCCAGCTCATTGCGCACATGGGAAAGACCGAGAAATTCCAGAATTTCATCGGCAGATTTGCGGATGTATTCTTCATTGGTACGGTAGGTCTTTGTGTTGAAGAAGACCTGCGGTACCGTGGAGTGAGGGCGCAGATGATAGGCCGCTGTGACATTTTCAAAAACCGTAAAGTCACCGAACAGCGGGTTAAGCTGGAAGGTACGGCCAATTCCCATTTTTGCGACCTGATGGGGTTTTGCCTTGGTGATTTCCTTACCGGCATAGAAAATATGGCCGGAGGACGGCGTAAGCACGCCGGTGATCAGATTAAAGAATGTAGATTTTCCGGCACCGTTGGGGCCAAGAAAACCCTTGATCTCACCCTCTTCCAGAGAGAAGTCCAGATCATTCATAACGGTCAGACCGCCAAATCTCTTTGTGAGACCGGATGTTTCAAGCAGATGCATTCTGGTCCCTCCCTTCGTTTGCAGCTTCCTTTGCCTTCTGCTCTCTGCGATTCCGGATCAGCGCAGGGATGCCTGCCAGACCGCCGGGCAGCAGATAGGCTACGATCAGTGTGCAGATGCCCGTCAGGAACGGCGCATAGGCGCTGAGTCCACGGCCCAGCTCGGGAATCAGTACAAAGATGATCGCACCGATGATGGGGCCGATGAAGTAGTCTTCGCCGCCGATGAGCATATACATGAGCAGCCAGAGGGAGAAGGTCATGTCATAGTTGGTGGGGGAAAGTACGGTGGAATAGAGGCCATAGGCCGCACCGGCGATGCCTGCACAGAAGCTGCCCATGCCCACAGCCAGCAGCCGATAGAAGGTTGCGTTGATGCCGATGGAAGAAGCAACGTCCTGAGACTGGGCCAGAGCACGGAGTGTCGTGCCGATCCGGGAGAATTCAAACCGATAGAGGATCAGCAGCAGAATGACGGTGATGGCCAGGAACACATAGTAGCAGGCAATGTCGCTCTGCAGCAGCTTTGGAATCCGGGTCAGGCCGTGGTAGCCGCCGGTGATCTTCAGTGCCTTGATGATGTAGTTGATGGTGACACCAAGGAACATGGAGGCCATGGAATAGTACATGCCCTTGAGCCGTACAAAGGGAAGGCCGGTCAAAACCGAGACCAGCATGGCAAACAGGCCGCCAGCCAGAATGGTGATCACCGGAGGCAGGGACAGACTCCGTGCCAGAATGCCGCCGCAGTATGCGCCCACCGCAATGAAAGCACCATGGGCGAAGGTCAGCGCACCGGACAGGGAGATGGTCCGCAGAGAGACAGAGCCAACCACCCGATAGAGCACCATAATGAGGATGCCGACCCAGTAGCTAGTATGCAGGAAGATCGGAGCAACCAGCGCAACTACCAGAAGCAGGGCGTAGGGCAGCGCCTTTTTTGCATTGAGATTTTTCATAAAGGCACCTCCTCAAACGTCATGACCGAAGAAGCCCTTCGGCCGGATCAGCAGCAGAATAACAACCACGGAACAGGCAATGGCGGAGGCCGTATAGCTGTCCCAGATGATGGGGCAGACAGAGTCCAGCAGCGCCATCAGGAAACCTGTGATGATAATACCGTTCATGGAGCCTGCGCCGGCCAGCATGACCAGCATCAGAATCCGCACGTTGATGTTATCCCCCATGTTGGAGCTGACCTGCTGGTAGGCGCCCATCATGGAGCCCGCCACTGCGGCCAGAGCAAAGCCCATGCCGCAGACCAGCATGGCAACCTTGTTGACCTGAATGCCCTGCAGAGCCGCACCGAGACGATCCTGAGAGATGGCTTCCATCTGCATGCCCAGCTTGGTCCGATAGACGATAAACAGCGTAATGAGCAGCAGTACTGCGCCGATTGCAAAGGTGATGAGCTTTTCATTGGTCAGCAGCATAAAGCCAAGATTGATGGAGCCGTTGCCATAGGCGGGGATGGAGATGGTCTGAGAGCCGGAGACCTGAACCGCCAATTGCTGTAGCATGGTCATGATGGCAACGGATACCATGACCACGCGGTCAAATTCCTTTTGGAAGGGGCGGAAAACAAAGCGCTCCATGGCAATGCCCAGCGCAGCCAAAATGACTGCGGACAGCAGCATCGCCAGCCAGTTGTTCAGTCCCGCCTTGGCGCAGAGATAATAGGTGATGTAGGCAGCCAGCATATAAAAAGCGCCATGGGCCAGGTTCACGGAACCCAGCATATTAAAGATGAAAGCAAAGCCCAGCGACGCCAGAATATACATAGATGCCAGCACCAATGTATTGACAATGATATTAGGGAGCAGTCCCATTCATTTCACCTCTTTACAGGATGGAGAATACCAAAGAGAAAACAAGGTACAAGGTGCGGCGAAACGCACCTTGTACCCGGTAGATGTTAAGGAGCTACGCAGTCATAGGTGCCCATGTAGACGATCTGGCCGTTTTCGGCTTTCAGTGCATGGCTGGGATGGGCGATCAGATGGGCAACGCCAAAGGTCTCTTCACCGCATTTTACGCCGGTGCCGAACAGAGTCTCAATGGAGTCGATGGAGTCGAAGTAGCTGCGGACCGCTTCTACATCGGTGGAGCCTGCGCCCTGCATCAGCTGAAGCAGGTTGTAGAGGTTGTCCATGCAGGCGCCGTTCCATGCGGCAGCGTTGTCCTGTCCGTAGGTGTCGACAAAAAGCTTATAGAGTTCGTTAAAGGTATCGGTGTTGTGCTCGGGGGTGGCGATATCAGAGCCGAAGGTGAATGCGCCGGAGAGGTCATTGAGGCCGGAGCCGGCGATCAGAGCGCCGGGGCTCAGGGTAATAACGGCTGCGCATAGCATGTCGGAGCCGGCAGAGCGGACTTCCTTCAGAAGGCCGGCAATGTTATCGGGAGTGCCGTTGCCGATGAAGGCGTCAGCGCCGGAGTTTATGACCTTCAGTGCAATGGAGGAGAAGTCGGTGGTCTCACCGTCATAGACGATGAAGGCATCGTTGTACTCAAGGCCCACGCGCTTGCATGCATCTTCTATCAGAGCGGCCTGCTCCTTGTTTACGCCGTTGTCGTCACAGCAGTATACAACGGACTTTACTTCGGGATACTGATCCTTAATAACGTCCAGTGCAGTGGAGTACTGGGAGGTACAGGCATCAGAGAAGGAGTAGGAGTACTTGATGTCTGCGTTCATGACGTTGTGGTTCATGTTGTTCTGTGCCATGATATTCATAACGCCGGCATTCTCAAAGATGTCGATGGCACCTTCTACCCAGAAGTCATTGGTCTCGATGACGTATTGAATGCCCTGATCGACAAGACGCTGGGCTGCGGAGCGGATACCCTCGGCATCGGAGCCGCCGTCCTCAACCACCAGCTCCAGCTGATATTTTGTTCCGCCGATGTCGATGCCGCCCTGATCGTTGTAATACTTGCACAGGGTTTCCATCTCAATCTGGTTGTTGTAGTCGATGGAGGCGAACCATCCGGTGGTGTTGATGAGTGCGCCGATTTTCAGAACGTTGTCGCCGGATGAGGTGGTCGTGTTCTCCGCGGAGGCAGCGTTGGAAGCGGGGGCGGCGGGAGCGCCTGTGCTTCCGGCACTGGAGGCGGCGGAGCTGCTGCCGCTGCCGCAGGCGGCCATGGAGAATACCATAGAGGCGGCCAGCAGCATAGCAAACAATTTCTTTTTCATTTGGGTCATCCCTTCTATTAGTTTTTGCAATAAGTGGAAGGAATCCGAAAAGGTTGTGATTCTAGCGAAAATATCGTGGAACCTGTCGGATTTCTTGTTGTAAATTCACTATTGCATGCCTATCATACACTTGAAATAATCGATTGTCTAATATATAATATTTATGTAATAGATTACAAATGCTAATAGATGAGGGAGGAACAATGGACCTGTTACAGATGCGCTATGTGACTGCCATTGCGGGGCTTGGCAGCATGACAAAAGCAGCGGAAACACTGCACGTTTCCCAGTCTGCACTGAGCCTGTCCTGCAAACGGCTGGAGGAGGAACTGGGGGTAAAGCTTTTTGTCCGGGACGGGCGATATCTCAAGCTTACGGAGGCTGGCTCGGTTTTTGTGAAAAAAGCCGCCGCCATCCTGGATGAATCGGACATGCTGTTGGATACCATGAAACGACTGAGGGCCTATAGCAGAAATGCAGTGTGCTTTGGCTCGGAGGTCATCGATTTCAGTAATGAACTCATTGCGCTGTATCGGCAGCTGGATCAATCCATTGACGTGGTTTCCGATAATACAACGGTGCATGGGATCGTAGATAAGCTGTGCAGCCATACCTATGATTTTGCACTGACACTGAACGATCTCAGTTCAGCGGTGGTGGAGTCCGTACAGATATTGGATGAGCCTATGCTGCTGCTGGTAGGGCCGACTTCTGCTTTTTCTAAAAAATCAGAGGTGTATATGCGGGACTTACAGGGAGTATCGCTGGTCACAACGTCAGAGGACTTTAGTATCGGGATTTTGATGCGACAGTTCTTTTCGGGAAGCGGTACGGCATACAGCAGAGTGCAGCAGGTCGGGGATTCGGATTCCATCGCAGTAAAGGTTTATAATAACTTTGGCATCAGCTTTGTGCCGGAATGTGTGGTGAATCTTTGGCTGAAAACACCAGAGATTCGGATCCGAGGCGTGCAGTGGATTCCGATTGAGCAGGGGAAGTGCAGAAGGAGGATCTATTTGACCTGTCTGCGGGATGAACGTCATACGCCTGTCTGCGAGGCATTTCTGAAATACCTGAGCAGCTATTGTATAGCAGTGCGGAAGGAGCATTCTTATCCTACCTATAATGAACTGCTATCGTACTTATGACGGAGGAGATGCAAATGGAAATCAGACAGCTTCGTTACTTTATTGCGGTGGCAGACACCCTCAATTTCAGCCGGGCGGCGGAGAGCGTGTATCTCTCTCAATCTGCCCTTTCCCGTCAAATCATGGACTTGGAGAAAGAGGTGGGGCTGCCGCTTCTGCGCCGGAGCACCCGGCAGGTGGAGCTCACCGAGGCCGGAAAAGCCCTCCAGAAAGGCGCCAAGGAGCTGATCTCCCGGTGGGAAAAGATGCTGCCGGAGGTGCGGAATCAGGTGGCGGAGGAGGCGCAGGCCCTATCTTTGACCATTGGCGTAGATGCCCGGGCGCTGGCAAATCCGGTGCGGAGACATCGATTTCTGGGTACAATTTATGAAATGCGGCGGAGCTATCCGGGGCTTCGGGTGCTGCTGCGGAATCGGGACTATCAAGAGCTCATGAAGGGGCTGTCCGATGGCACCCTGGATTGTGCGCTGGTGCTGGATCGGGAGCTGGAGCAGAAAAGCGACTTCCAGCAGGAAGCCTATGGGCAGGAGGAAATGGTACTGGTATTCCGCAGTGAAAACGCCCATCATGCCGGTGACCATGCCCATGTGATTATGAACCGGGGCTTGATTTTGGTGGATAAGGAGCCACAGGGGCTTTATCACATCATCCACATGCTCAGCGACCTGCGGCTGGAACCCCAGATCCGCTTCTGCGAAAGTCTGGAGGATATGACCATGACCGTGGAAACCGGGGAAAGTGCGGCAATCCTGCCGGAATCGGTGGTGGCGAAGCTCCATAACCCGGCGCTTCAGACCCTGCACCTGCCCAGCGATCATGCAAAGCTCACGCTGTCCATGATCTGGAGCAAAAATCAGACCAATCCGCTTCTCCCGGAGCTGCGGGAGAGACTGCGGCAAATGAACGAAATCACATAGCGCTGAAAGGGCGGCTGCAATCTTTCCGTTGCAGCCACCCTTTTTTGGGGGAAATATATATCATCAATGGCGATTGCCATCGAAAAACGATTAAGGCAATACCGCATAATTCGGCAAGGAGATTTGGCAAGGGATTTTACGTCACAAATTTGTTGCAAAACCGCCGGAATACTTTGTGTATTTCAAGGTTTTCGCAGCGGATTTGTGGAGAAAAAGAACCGCCAAAGCCCGCAGACGCAATTGTGCGGTGCTGCCTTAAATATAATGGAGCATTTTTGCCTGTCGACGAAGCTTCGCCCGATCATCGGGATGGGCAATGGAAATGAGCTGCTGGGCACGCTCCCGAATGGTCTTGCCCTTGAGCTGGGCAATGCCGAACTCCGTGACGATATAATCCACATAATTTCGTGGCGTGGTGACCACAGCACCGGGGGTCAGCGTGGCTTTGATCTTGCTGTGTCCCTTGCCGCTGCGGGCAGGAAATGCAAGAATACTTCTGCCGCCCTTACTGCGATAGGTGCCATAGGCAAAGCAGAAGGCGCCGCCGGAGCCGGAAATCTGCTTGGGGCCGATGGATTCGGCGCAGACCTGACCGGTGAGATCCATCTCTACCAGCGTATTGATGGAAACCATGTTGTCCTGCTTGGCAATCTGGAAGGGATCTACCACATCCCGTCCGGTGCGGAGAATGCAGTCCTCACGAGCGGAGAGAAAATCATAGAGCTCCGGTACGCCTTCGGCAAAGGCGCAGACATGGAGCCCCCTGTCGAAGGTCTTCTTCTTTCCGGTAATCACGCCTGCGTTGATGAGGTCCATCATGCAGGAGGTGAACATCTCGGAGTGAATACCCAAATCCTGCTTATTTGTCAGGAAGGAGCCTACGGCGTTGGGAATGCCGCCGATACCCAGCTGAATGGTGTCACCGTCGTGAACCAGAGAAGCAACTGCTTCGCCGATTTTCTTCTCGGTTTCGGTGGATTCCATATTGGGGATGACATACTGGGGACGGTTCACCTCCACCAGCATGTCCACGTCCCGGATGTTGATGGCGGCGGCTCCGTGCATATGCTTGAGGTTCGGGTTTACCTCCAGAATGATCCGCTGGTGCTGCTCCACGGCGGCCAGCATACCAAGGCCATCGGCAGCATGGTTCATGGGAACATGGAAATCTCCGTTTTCATCCATGGGTGTGACTGCGGCAATGGCAACATTGGAGGGATGCCCGGATACGGCTACGGTATAGTAGCTCTGCAGATCAGATGGAACATACTCCACCAGTCCCATGGGCAGAGAGTTCTTATAGAAGGTGGGGCCAAAGAAGTAGTTGTACATTTCAATGTGACCGCGCATAGCTGGGTCTACCATAAAGGGATACAGACCACTGCGGCCCTTCCAGACCTTTACGTTTTCCACATGGGGGGCGATCTCGTGGAGGTGGGAGAGAATCTCCCCGGGCTCCGAATAGTTGTTGGTGGTGAAAATCACATCGCCGGAGTGGATGGAGGCGAGGATCTCCGGGATGGTGTGCTTCTTTTCCTGATATAATTTCTCAAAATCCGTCATCGTAGTAGGCGCTCCTTTCTAACTGCTGATTTCAGTATAACCGGGAAAGGGGCAAAAGAGAAATCGCGGTTTCTCCACAATCTTTTGGTATCGATTCATATTTTGCATGAATCGATGAAGTGGGGCCGGGCTGAAGCTCTCGGCCCAAGGGGCATTGGTACTTTAGTGACAAAGAACCCCCTAGTTCTACTAGCGGTAAGCAAAAGGACTTGCAGTAAAAACAAAAACCTCCATGTTAGAATCGTGATGGTTTGAAGCCGCATCACGAAGAACTAACAGGAGGTAATTGACAAATGAAGAACGAAGTAAAGCATACCGCACATTCAAGCTACCGTTGTGAGTATCATATTGCTTTGCACCGAAATATACGGATGCTCCTTTGCGAAGTCTGCATCCATATAGCGGTAGAGCTTGGTGAACCGCACACCGTTCGGGTCACAGTTACTGGCGGAGTGATCGAAAATAGTGGTGTTTTTGTCCAGCTTGTCCCTGCCGCCGATTTGGTTTTCACAATGGGCGTAATAGCAGCCCCACATGGCGTACTCGCCGTTTTCGTCCAGCTTCAGGTAATAGCCGTTGTCCTCCGCCTGCATCACAGGGTCGTCCACCTCTGCGCCGGGGATATACAGCCATGCCACGGTGTCGGGATTCTTCGCTCTGGCTTCCGCCAACTCTGCCTGCCTGTCCACCGAGGGGATAACTTCGCCCGCGGGAGTCGCTGATGGCTGAGGCGCAGATGTGCCGGAAGGCGTTCTGCCGGGAATGTCGATAGGCTCCGTCTCTTTCTGATAGCAGCCCATGACTGCCGTGGTCATAGCAAAGAGAAGGACGGCCATGCAGATGATCGGACGAATGATTCTTGTGATTCTTTTCATAATGCTGTCTCCTTGCCGCGCTGGGATAGCGGCGCAGCTCAAAATGTCATTGATTTGTTTCTTGTAGCGAAAAGAGAACAGCGCAGCTTCAGGGCGAGATGCCCGTCCGCTGCGCTGTCCGATGTTCGCTTATGGGGTCATGCCAGCGGCTTTGATGTTTAGCCGTATGTCAGCCGGTCACTTCTTGCAGCGCCAGAGGAAGGTCACGATCTGCGCTCTGGTGCAATCCGCATTGGGGCTGAATGTGGTGTTGGTGGTTCCCTTGATGATGTTCTCCTTGACCGCCCACAGTACCGCATCAGCATAGTAGGCGGTGGACTTCACATCGGCAAAGGGATTGGCCGTACCCGCTGCCGGGGACTTCTCGGAACGCCACAGGAACGTGACGCTCTGGGCGCGGGAGCAGGTCATGTTGGGGCTGAATGTGGTGTCGCTGGTGCCCTTGGTGATGCCGTTTTCTACCGCCCACAGCACAGCATCGTAGTAGTAGCTGCCCACAGGAACGTCGGTGAAGGGCATGGTGCTGGTTTTAGGGGCGGGGCTTCCAGCGGTGCGCCACAGGAAGGTCACGGCCTGCGCACGGGTGCAGATGCTATCCGGGGAGAAATGGGTATCATCGGTTCCCTTGGTAATGCCGTTTTCCACTGCCCAATCCACAGCGTCCTCATAATAGCTGCCGGTGGCTACATCCACAAACACGCCGGTCTGGGGGTTGCCGTTGGCTTTCATAAAGATGACCTCGATGGTATGGGTTCTGCTGACATTCTCAAAGGTGTAGGACTTCACCGCGCCGATGCTCTTGCCGTCGATCTTGACGTTGGCGACAGCATAGCCCTTGTCTGGGGTGATGGTAAAGGTCTGATCCCGGCCCTCGCGGACGCTGACATTGCCGGAGGGAGAAATGGAGCCGCCAGCCCCGGCAGTTGCCTTGATGGTGTAGTAGCTGTAGCCGCTGCTGCCTCCACCGCCGGTATACGTCCAGTGGGCGTAGACGGTGGTCTTTGCAGAGAATACGGTATCCGTCGTGATCTTTGTGCCGCCGCTCTTTTCGGTGTACCAGCCGTCGAAGCTGTAACTGCCGCTTCGGGAGGCGCTGGGCAGAGAGGTCAGCTTCTGGTTGGTGGTGGTCATGCTGCCGACAGAGGGCGTACCGCCGTTGCCGTCAAAGGTGACGATGAACTCGGTGGTCTGGTACTTCACAAAAACAGGCTGAAGCACAACATTGCTTTCGGGCATGTAGAACATATAGACGTTCGTATCGATGGGGCCGACAATCAGGTCTCTCGGCTCTATGGCCTTACACTGCTCGAGAAGGTAGCCGCTATTCGGCGCGACAGTCAGGAAAATCTGTGTGTCAGCCTCCGCAGAGGTGTGGCTTGCGGTGATGCTTCCGCCCTCGCTGGTAAGGATTGTGATGCTGTAGAGCTGGCCGGGATTGTTGTCAATGTCCTTCCAGAGCGCCGTAGCCGTGGTATTTGCATTTATGAGGTAGGGATCGCCCACGTCATATCGTGCGCCGTCAATTTTCCACGCGTCGAATTCCTTGCCCTCGGGCGCGGTGAAGGCGCATTCGGGAAGAAGGTAGCTGGTGCCCTCTTCGACAGTCTCAGGTTCCATGCTGCCGCGGCCGCCGTTTGCGTCAAAGGTGACGGTAAACTCCGTGGGCTGGGGCGGTTCGCTCTTGCCGACAAGAACCTTCGCGTCGCCGCCGGCTTTGAGGTTTTTAGACGCCCGATAGCGCACATCATACGTTCCGGCGGAAAGGCCGGTGATCTCGCTGCCGGTGCAGGGCGTATAGACGGTTTCGCCTGCCGCGCGGTACTCCATCGTATCATCTGTGCCGGTGATCTTGCCGTCGCTGCCGCCCTTGGTAGTGGGCGCGACACCGATCAAGCCGTTAGGCGCTTCCTGCGTGGCTTTGCCGATGCTCCACGCTGCGGTCACGGCCTCAGTGCTGCCGTCCGCCCATTTGCCGGTCTTGGATGTGACGCGAACGGTGTAATCGCCCGCGTCCGTGGCGGTGTTGCCGGAGATGTCCATTGTGGCGGGATCATAGCCGCTCACGGTTGCGATATGCTCGGAGCCATTGTAAGTATAGGTTCCGATGACGCTGATGCTGGGCTTTGCGGGATCGGTGGGCACGGGAGGCGCGTCCTCCTCGAAGATTGTCTTGATCTCCACCTCGCCGTCCGGCATGGTGAACTTATCGTCCTTGATAGTCACATTGCCTCTGATGACCTGCCACTCCTTAAAGTGGTAGTCCTTGTTGGGCGTAGCGGTCAGGGTGATCGTCGTACCGGCGGCAGCGGTGGAAGGAGTTGCGGCACCGGTGCCGTTGCCGTCATTGGTGACGGTTACGGTGTGCTCGGCTGCGGGGGCGTTGGTTATCGTAATAGACAGCTCCTTCTTATCGTTGCCCACGCTGTTGAGAGCTCGAACGGTAAATTGGGCGGTCTGTTCCGCAGTGGGCGTGCCGCTGATCTCGCCGGTGGTTTGTTTCAGCGTCAAGCCATCGGGCAGCTCGCCACTGAAAAGCTCCCACAGAATGAAGCCTCCCCCAGTTGCCTGAAGCTGATGGTAGTACGGCGTGCCGACCGTGCCGCCGGGCAGCGTCGTGGTAGTAATCGCCGGCGCATCCTCCGAACCTAGGAGCTTCACCCGGATCGCGGCTGTTACCGCAGGCTCCGGCTGCTGATACCTGTGCTCGTCGTTAGCGTCGAATACCAGCGTACCGGGGATGGTCTGCCAAGCCGTGGACTGCGCGTCATAGGACGATTCCTCCCACGAAACCTTCATGCCAACCCTGAGACCGTCGATGGCCTCGACGACCACAATTTCCGGCAGGTTAAGCCCTGCAAAGGTCGTACCGAGTTTCTTCTCCGTAATGGGATCCGGCTCCTCGCAACGCTTGAAGGTATTTTTGATGACGTTGACCTTGATCGTTGTCTCCGCCTTCCTGTAGCCGTGCTGGTCAGTCGGCGTGAATACCACCGTCACAACATTCTCGCCCAGCTCGTCAAACCATCCGGGCGTACCCTCCTTGAGGGAGAAGGTGCCGGGTACAACGGTATCCGTCCCCTTGATCTTTGCCACACCGTCCGCAAGATTGGCGCTTTCCTCGCCTGTGGCTCCCATCTCGAAGATCCGATTCACGAACATGGTATTGTCGGGCAGCGTAAAATCGCCGTTTTTCCACCGGAATACGGGCGGCTGCGTGATCTCCGTCTCCACCGGGTCGGCCTGCAGCGTGATCTTTACCACGCCTCTGAGGTCGGCACCCTCGGGTACGATGTAATACTTCTCAAATTCGGCGCGGTTGACCTCACCGTAGATGGTCTGCTCCTCATAAGAATTGGGGTCGTAGTTTGAATCGTCCCACTTGATGATGCCGGGCACATTGGCGTTCAGCCCGCTTCCCTCGTGGTTTGGTTCATCGGCCTCCGCGAAGAAATAGAACGCGTTCGGCAGACCGAGATCCTCAAAGGCTGTTCCAATCTTTTTATTGTCAATATACGATGTGTTGGCATGCCTGAATTTGCGGGGAATGACGTCCACGTTGACGGTACATTCCGCCGTGCTGAACCTCATCCGGTCATAGGGGGTGAAGGTGACCTTGAGCGCCAGCAACCCCACCTGAACAAGCCCGCCGCCTCTGTTCCAGTAGCCGTATTTTTCCTGCTCCTCGTTCAGAGTGAACACGCCGTCAACCGTTTCGCCATCTGCCGTGGCTTTTCCGCCGGAAAGATACTCGTCGGAAAAGGCAAGCTGGCAAAAATCGCCGCTGTATATCTGCCTGGAGTAGGTGGGCGGCTCAATCGTGGGCACAATGGCCCCGTCGCCAATGAGCGTGATTCTGGCGATGGCCTTGACCGTGCTTGTCGGCTCCAGCTCATCCTCGTAGATGCTCCATTCAACATCCAGATGGCCGGTAATGATCTGCTCGCCAAGAGCGTTCGGGTCATAGGAGGAGCCGTCCCATGTCACGGGGACATGGAAGGTCGCGCCGGTGTTGGTTATTACATCGACGTCGAAAGGAAGCCCCAGATACTCAAACGCCGTACCCAACGGCACGTCGGGGAGGACTTCGTCTGTGACGCTTGTGATCGTGTGCTTAAGCCCCGTCACGGTGACGATACATTCCGCCGTGGCGTATGTCTCCGTATCGTCGGGAGTAAAGAGGATTTCCATGCGGTTTTCGCCCGGGCCTACTGCGCCGCCCCAATTGTGCTTGAAGCGGAACGAACCGGGAACAACGATGTCCGTCCCCTCGACCTTTGCTTCGCCGCCTTTGAGATCCTCATCAAGGTACTGATCGCCGACATACCCCTCAGAGGGCAGCGTGGGCGGGGTGGTGATGACCGTTTTGGTGAGCTGCAAAAGCTCTCCGTAGGCCGTATGACAGGTTTCGCAAATGGCTTTCTCCGTGCCGGTGGCCTTGCCGCCGGAGCAGTTGCCTGTTTCGGTATGGCTGCTGTCCGTGGCGCAGGTGCGTGTGTGCGTTCCGTTGCCGTTGGAGATCCATTCGCCCCAGTTGTGATCGTGCACCTCCCATATGGCGTAGATGGTTTCGTTCAAAGACGGGTGTACCATCAGGTAATTCCAATAATAGCCCTCTTCACGAAGATATTTCGGCTTCTCATTCGGACTCTCCGCCCAACCCTTGAAGGTATATCCGTCACGGGTTGGAATTTTTTCTGATATGGGGATCCATACAGATAAATTCGAGCTGGTCTCGCTCTGGCTTGGCGGTGCGCCGCTGCCGCCGTTGGCATCGTAATGCAGTGTATAGGTAAATTGGGTGGCAGCGGGACGGACTGCCCCGGTCAGAGTCCTTGGCATCGCAGCGCCGGATGTCCCTGTCGAGTCAGCCGGGGCAGCGCCGCCGTCTCCGGATTCACAGATTTCGCACACATGACCGCAGGGTGTCCCCGCGGCATCCTCTGTCTGCGGCGTATAGCCGCAGGTCTCGTCATGCTCCGGGTGGTGTTCGCACAGGCCGCCCGTGTCTGGCGGAAGCGCGTAAGTTTCTTCGTCTGCCGCAAAGGCAGGCGCGGGCAGCATGGTCAGCACCATGCTGCATAGGAGCAGGATACTGAGTATTCGTTTCTTCATTGGCTTTTCTCCTCCTGTTCGTGTCGGGCGTGCTTGTTCGCCGCGCCTTTTTTCTGTTTTTCTCTGATTCTGAGCCGGAAGCATAGCGCGGTGATCGCTGCCGCCGCTGCAAAGGAGACGACGGCCACCAGCACATAGC
>CAUHNW010000009.1:0-107974 GCA_959607825.1 uncultured Oscillospiraceae bacterium
ATAAACATTTGTGAGGACTTATAAAAGGTTTTGCGTCTATCAAATCAATAAAAAATACCCCGACCACCCGAATGGGTGGCCGGGGCGAGTATAGGGGGATAAGAAAGGAGTGGCATGTCAATAAATCATGGAATGCTCTGGGGCTTATTCTGCCATGTAGCGGTCGTAAGCCTCCTGCTTGATCTCCAGTGCACGGGTCAGGCCCATGGTGCGGACCTTTTCCACATAGGAATCATATTCCTTTTCGATATCCATATCGCCGGTGATGAACTTGTCACGGCACTCCAGCGCATAGGACTCATAGTCTGCGGCCAGCTTGCTGATCTCATAGTTCTCATCGATGGTCAGCTGCGCCACATAGGGGTAGGCATCCCGGTTGTCACGGCTTGCAGACCATACGTCAAAGGCGCCTGCCTCATCCTCGCTGAAGGAAACCAGCAGCTTGGAGTTGGAGGACCAGGAGGGGGTGTTGTTCCGTCCGGTGTAGAAGGAAATGGCATCACCGGCAGCCAGATCGGGGTTGTTCAGTACGGTATCGGTGAACTGGGGCTTGCCGTCTACCACTTCGCAGGACAGGCCCTCTACGCCGTAGTTGGCCAGCTGAATGCCCTGATCGGTGAACCAGAAGTCGCAGTACTGGATGGCCAGCTCAGGATCGGAGCACTTGGTGGAGATGCTCATACGCTCTATGCCGAAGTCATACTCGGTGGTGTCTACATGAGTCTTCTCGCCCTTGGTCTTTACGGGGTCGGGCAGACCAATAAGACGCAGGTTGGGGTCATCGGACATGGCGGAATACATGCTCATCATAGGTGCGCCGTTGAAGAATACGCCGCAGTTGCCGGAGGTGATCTCGCTCATGCCGGAGGGATCCATAGCGCCGGGGGCGTTGGCAAAGTCGCGGGAGATGAGGCCGTCTTCATACCACTGGTGGAGCATGGTCAGATACTCCTTGTAGCCCTCGTTGGTGATACCGTCCATAACGGTGCCGTCCTGCACCATCCAGTAACTCTCCTTGGCGTTGGTGGCCAGCATGCAGGGAGCGCCGTAACCGGCGGCAAGGAAGTTGTCGTTGCCAACGGCGGCGGAGTCCAGATAGATGGCGGTGGTGCAGCCGTACTGGTTCTTCATGGCCATCAGCAGCTCGTGGAGCTCGTCATAGGTCTCGGGAACATCCATACCCAGAGCCTCGATCCAGTCACCACGGCCCATCATGCCGAAGAAGGGGCCGATAAAGTCGCTCATGAGCTCATAGAAGCCGGAGATATGGCCTTCGGCTGTGGAGGTAGCGGTCTCCAGGAACTTGGTGGAGGTACGATACTTCTGATAGTGGGGGAAGAGATCCTCATAATCCTCCAGAGCGAGAATGATCTCTTCTTCAATGCCGTTGTCATCGCCGTCAGAATACAGACTGTTAAAGTTGCCGAAGATATCGGGATAGTCCTGAGAGGCGATCATCAGGTTGAACTGCTCGTTGGCAACCATGAAGTCGGACTGGATAAAGTCCAGCGTTACGCCGGTGAGCCGGGCAGCTTCCTGGAAATGGGGGTAGTCAAAGTAGCCGTTGGGCGCCATGTTGGCCACAGCTCCGCCGGGCTTGGTCTGCCAGTAGCTGAGGGTGGCACCATCGGTCAGCGGAAGCTGGAGATCGGGGATGTCCTCTTCTGCGGGAGCAGCGTCCTCAGGGGTGCTGGCAGGCTCCGCAGCGGAATCGGCTGCAGGAGCAGCGGGAGCCTCAGGTGCAGCCTGCTCGGTGTTCTCTGCCGGAGCCTCACTTGCGGGCTGTGCGGCGGAGGATGCGGCAGTGCTGCCACAGCCGGCAAAAGCGGCCAACATCAGTGCCATGGCCAGCAGCATTGCCAGCGTTTGTTTCAGATGTTTCATTGTTTCTTCTCCTTCCATAGGCGGAAATTGTGAAAATTCATGCATTCTAAATATAAAATTTACAGAATCTTCACATTTGCAAACATAGTATAACAGAATTGTGCGGTCATGTCCAGAGAAAAATGAAAATATTGGCGGCGGTAAAGGGTGGGAAAACGGTGGGAAAACGGTGGGATATATCATGGAAAATCCGTGCCGGAAAGAAAGTGAACCATCAGGTGGGAATGTGATACTTGTGAAAAATACCGAGCTGGGGTACACTGAAATCAGAAAACTTTTAGCCACAAGACAGGAGGAGATTCTATGTATAAGCATCCGCCCCTTTCCGTTCTTCATATGGCCGATGTGGTAGAGGACACCACCGCCATTGCGAATATCATGGGGGCATTCACGTTCCTGAACTGCTACAAGCAGCACAAGCGTCAGTTTGAGAACTGGTCGAAGAATGAGCCGACGATCACATTAAATGAGGGAAAGTATGTGGGCTATGAAGCGGTCAAGGGCTTCTTTGTAGACTACAATGAGGCGCAGACACGCTGGGCCAACGAGGTCATGCGGAAGCTGTTCCCCGAAGAGTTGGGCGGCAAATCCGATGAAGAGATCTGGGCGGTGGGCTCCAACACGGTCCTGAACTTTACCACACCTCTGATCGAGGTGGCCTTTGATGGGCAGACTGCCAAGGGAATGTGGTACGTCTATGGCTCCACCACGGAGGTCTATTCCACCGGCCCCAAGGCTGCATGGAATTTTGGACGCTGTGCCGTGGACTTTATCAAGGAAGACGGTGCGTGGAAGATCTGGCATATGACCATGTTTACCGACATCCAGTGCCCGGTAGGCGGCAACTGGGGCAGGGATACCATGTATCCCCATGAGGGGGTAGAGATCCCGGAGCCTACGGTCAAGGAGCATCAGTATACAGGCTATGGCGAGGACTTTATCTCTATGGTGGCGCCGAGGCTGCCGGAGCCCTATGACACCTTTGCCAACACGTTCAGCTATTAAGGAGGTGCAGATCATGGCAAAGAATATTCGGGAATTTACGCCGGAGGAAAAGATCCAGCGTGCCTATGATATGATCCAGATCAAAAACGTCATGGCCCGGCATGCCTTCTATCATGCGGCCAATCGCCACGATATCGAGATGGAAACCCTGTGGGCCCATAAGGCGCCCAATGTGAGCTGGGGCAACTCCGGCGGCTTCCAGATCGGACGGGATGTGGTATGGAGCTTCTATGCGGCGCCCCATGTGGGCCACGGCATGAAGCCCGGCGAGACACAGGTCCATACACTGACCACGCCGCTGATCGAGATTGCCGGTGACGGGCAGACCGCACAGGCCATGTGGTATACCCCGGGCTATATCTGCGGCCATGGCGGCCCCATGGATCCTGACGATGCGCCGCTGGACGGCCAGTGGATGTATGAGCGCTACGCCATTGACTTCATCAAGGAAGACGGCGAATGGAAGATCTGGCATTTCTTCGTGGGAACAGACTTCAGCTGGCAGGCTGGACAGCCCTACTCGGAGCCAGAGCGTGGGCCCATGCCGGAGCGCCCGCCTCAGTACGGGGTCATGCGGATTCCGGGCCTCTATACGTCCAAATACGGCTGGAGCAGCTACCCGCATTTTCCGGTTCCCTATGAGACCTGGACGCCGGAGATCAGCTATGGGCCTGAACCGTTTATGAAGGAGGGGGAATAAGCGATGACTGAACTGGAACTGAGAGCGCACCGGATCGAAGCGGTAGGCGCCATTGAAAACCTCATGAGTCTCCATGCTTATTATCATGCGGCGGACCAGAACCGTGAGGAATTGCTCAACTGCTGGAGCAAAACCAGAGGCGATGAGATCATCTGGAGCCAGAACTTTGGCCGCTGGCAGGGCATGCATAAGCTGATGCCCATGTACGCCGGTGACAACAAGTATACAGACGCAGAATGGCTGAAAAGCAAGATCATCAAGGCACATCCGGAGATGGAAGAAGCGCTGAAGGACATTGATGGCCGTGCGCTGGCGGAGATGCCGGTGCATACGCTGGCCTCCCCAATCATTGAAGTGTCTGCCGATGGTATGAGCGCCAAGGGCGTATGGTATACTCCGGGCTTTGCACTGCGGCATGATTATGTCAATGGAACGGCCAATGTAACATGGATGTGGGAGAAATACGGCGGTGATTTCATCTATGAGGATGGAGAGTGGCGCTTCCTGCGTCTGCTGATCGGCATGGACATGGTCTGCGGTGCAGACGATGGCTGCTGGACCGAGCCCAAGAAGCCTATGGGCCCCCCGCCTGAGGAGAAGAAGGAAGTGGATCCCGATGATCCCGATGGCAAGCGCGGAAAGTCCCCGGCCATGGGCGGAGCGGTGACGGTGGAAAAGGACGAGCCCGGCCGCTATACCGACTATAAGCCTACCCGGATCCCCACGGAGACTCCCAGACTGCCGGAGCCTTTTGAATCTCTGGATAAGACCTGGAGCTACTAAAATACACCCCCAGGAGGTGCAGGATGAAAAGCGTTCGCGACTACATTGCACAGGATATGTGGGGCCACATTTTAATGACCGGACCGGATATCCGTGGGTATATCTCCGGAGAGAAATACCCCACACCGGCGGAGAAAAAAGCCTATTGCCAAGGAATTTTTACCATGTACCCCCACATGATGCTGGCTAATTTTACGGGATGGCTTTGGGAGGCCCAGCCGCCGAAATCCTATGAGGAATTTATGGATTCCAGTGTGCAGGCGCTCCAGAGCAAGGTATTCCCGGTGCTGGAACAGTGCTTTGACCAAGACCATCCGCTCAGTCAGACAGAGCGGGGGGAACTTCTGATCCCGCTGCTTACCGATGTGATCCCGGGGCATGTGCTCACCGGCTTTTACGATTATATGTTTGCGGGTCAGCCGGATTATAAGGATATCATGGAGTTCTGGCCCAAGGTGAAGCCGATTCTGGAGCTGACCGCACGGAATCTCCGCTGGGCGTACAGCGAAACGGAGCCCATGACCATGGAGCAGCGGCAGGAGGTGTTCCTGTTTGTAGGGACCCGAATGTCCTACGTGCTTCTGAAACGCTGGTATGACTGGCAGTTTGGAGAAGAGAAAATGGAGATGCCGCCCGGACCTCCGCCCGGAAAATAACAAAAAGAGATGCTGCGATGAGCGGCATCTCTTTTTGTTATGGAAACGAAGTCAGCGAATCTGACCGTTTCCGTGAATGATGTATTTATAGGTACAAAGCTCTTCCAGACCCATGGGGCCTCTGGCGTGGAGCTTTTGCGTGGAAATGCCCATTTCACAGCCCAGTCCGAATTCTCCGCCGTCGGTAAAACGGGTGGAGGCATTGACATAGACGGCGGCGCTGTCCACGCACCGGCAGAACAGCGCTGCTGCATCGGGGTCTTCGGTGATGATGGCCTCGGAATGGCCAGTGGAATGCTGTGCAATATGCTCGATGGCGGCATCGACGCTGTCTACCAGACCCACAGCCAGCACATAGTCCAAGAACTCCGTGTCGAAATCCTGTACCCCTGCGGGCGTGGCGTTTAGAATTGCATTGGCGTCCGGATCGGCAATCAGCGTCACCGGAGGCTTTCCTGCGGTAGTACGCTGGGCCACCAACCGCTGCTGAAGCATGGGAAGAAAGGCTTTTGCGATATCCCGATGCACAAGGCAGACCTCCTCTGCATTGCACACAGAGGGACGGCTGGTCTTGGCGTTTTCGATAATATTGAGCGCCATGGCGGGATCGGCGGATTTATCCACATAGATGTGGCAGATGCCGGTACCGGTCTGGATGCACGGAACCTTGGCGTTTTCGGTGACGGCACGGATCAGCCCTGCCCCGCCCCGGGGAATCAGCAGATCGATATAGCCTACAGCCTCCATAAGCTCTTTTGCGCTCTGACGGCTGGTGTCCTCTACCAGATTGATGAGCGTTTCGGGAAGCCCGGCGGCATTTAGTCCCGCCTGCATGGCGGCTGTAATGGCAGAAGCAGAGCGAAATGCCTCCTTGCCGCCTCGGAGCACACAGACATTGCCGCTTTTCAGCGCCAGAGCGGCGGCGTCAGAGGTGACGTTGGGCCTGCTCTCATAGATGATGGCCACGACTCCCATGGGGACAGCGGTTTTTTCAATGATAAGCCCGTTGGGACGCTCGACCCGGCGGAGTACCTTGCCTACGGGGTCGGGCAGTGCGGCCACCTGACGGATCCCATCGGCCATGTCAGAGATCCGCTGGGGACTCAGGGCCAGCCGATCCAGCATCACCGTGGAGATGTGGCCCCTTGCAGCTTCCAGATCCAGCTTGTTTGCTGCAAGGATGGCATCGGCCCGGGCTTCCAAGGCGTTGGCCATGGAGCGGAGCGCACTGTTTTTTTGGGCTTCCGTGGCCCGGGACAGGACGGGAACTCCGGACTTTGCGGCGCTCAGCAGTTCTTGTGTCGTCATTTCGCTGCTCCTTTCTTCAAAAAACGGGTGCCGACGGGCGTGCCGTCCAGAATGTCATAGAGAACCTGCGGGTTCTTTCCGTTTGTAATGATCATGTCGCAGCCCTGTGCCGTGGCAATCTGAGCGGCGGAGAGCTTTGTGCTCATGCCGCCGGTTGCCAGTTCGGAACCCTTCCCTTCGGCCAGTGCCAGAATTTCCGGTGTGATCTCCGGTACCTGATGAATCAGGCGGGCCTCCGGGTGCTTCCTCGGGTCAGCGGTATAGAGACCGTCGATATCGCTGAGCAGAACCAGCAGTTCAGCCCCCGCATTGACGGCCACAAGGGCGGCCAGTGTATCGTTGTCACCAATGCTGATCTCATCGGTGACGATGGTATCGTTTTCGTTGATGATGGGCAGTGCATCCAGCTCCAACAGGCGGAACAGCGTGTTGCGGAACTTGCCGAGACGCTCCGGGTGGTCAAAATCATCTCCGGTCAGCAAAATCTGGGCAACGGTGTGGTTGTAGGCACCGAAGGCCTTGTCGTAGACGTACATCAGCTCACATTGGCCAACGGCGGCTGCGGCCTGCTTGGTGGGCATATCGCTGGGGCGCTGCTTGAGGCCCAGCTTCCCAACGCCCATTCCAATGGCGCCGGAGGATACCAGAACAACCTGATTCCCGGCATTTTTCAGATCGCTGATGACCTTGCACAGATTTTCTACCTGACGGATGTTCAGGTGCCCGGAGGGATGTGCCAGCGTAGAGGTCCCTACTTTGATACAGATTCGCATGGAGGATATACCCACTTTCCATCAAAATGTTCCTTTCATTATGGCATCAAATCGTAGAAGTGTCAATGACTTTTGGAAGAAATCACGGCCGGAGCAAGCAGGCGCATTCTGTATGGGACTTTATTTACAAATCCGCCACATTTCGTTCAAGGAACACACAAAAAAGACTGATATGATGAGCCTACAGTACAAATGTACTGGCTTTCATTTTCTCTCTCTTTTATGGAAAATGCCGCAGCCGGCTGGTCCCCGGGCTGCGGCATTTTCGGATTCAGGATGCAGAGGGAAGATAGTCCATGGGATCTGCGGGGATTCCGTTTTGGAATACCTCAAAATGCAGATGGGAGGGCTCTTTTGTTTCCAGAAGGGCGGTATTGCCCACTCTGCCGATGACATCACCGGCGGAAACAACATCTCCGACCTGAACATCGGGATCCGCCATGAGGCTGGCGTAGCGGGTGGAGATATCCGCATCGTGGGATACTACCACAACCGTTCCCAGATAGTCATCGTCATAGACTGCGGTGACGGTTCCGTCATCGGCGGCCATCACGGGAGCGCCCGGATCGGCGGCAATGTCCAAGCCCTCATGGGTACGCCAGTCTGCCATGGTTTCACTGTAGGTCAGGGTGTCCCGACTGAACGAGGAGAGCACCTGACCGCTTAGGGGCCACTGGACGTTGGATGCTGCGGTTTCCTGACCCATGGCAGATTCATAGGAATCCTCCATGCTGTCGGCGGCCTGAGAAGGGGCCGGAGACGAGGATGCGCTGGGAGCTGCGGAGACCTCGGCGCTGGCAGCGGGGGAGATAGACGCTGCTGCGCTGGTTTCCATGGCCGAGTCCCGTGCGGTCTGTACAAATACATAGCCTGAAATTCCGACTGCTGCGATGCAGGCGATCAGGGCTATGTAGTAGCCCTTGCCAGCAAAGCGTTTTTTGTTGTTTTCATTTTGCATTTTCTGCACCTCCGAGGCTATTATGAACACAAAAATGGAAGAATATACCTTCTCACAAAAAATATTACCGATTTTGTGTCAGCGGTAGTATAATAAATATAATAGATGCAGATAAATGCAGGAACACAGCGAAGGAAAGGACGGCAAAGCATATGAAACTGGGACTTGCACTGGAAGGCGGCGCAAATCGAACGATTTTTTCCGCAGGCGTCTGCGACGGCCTGCTGGACCTTGACATAATGGCGGATCATGTAACGGGCGTATCGGCGGGCATTGCCTATGGCGTCAGCTATCTGTCCCGGCAGCGGGGGAGAAATCTGAGGATTCTGGAGAACTATGTGAATGATGACCGCTATATGGGCTCCAGTCATATGCTCAACCCCCTGAACAACTGTTATTTCAATCTGGACTTTGTCTATGATGAGATCCCAAACCGGCTTATTCCCTTTGACTATGAAACGTTTGCGGCCTATTCCGGTACGGTAGAGGCCGTGGTAACGGATGTGGATACCGGCAGGGCGGCTTATCTGACGGTACCCAAGCGGGATGACAAATTTATGGCGCTGCGGGCCACCTGCGCCCTTCCCATGCTGTTCCCCATCATTGAGGCGGAGGGCGTAAAGTGTATGGATGGCGGCGTGGTGGATCCCATTCCCTATCGCCGGGTCATCGAGGCCGGCTGCGACAAGGTGATCGTAGTGGCAACCCGGGAGCGTGCCTACGAAAAAAAGCAGGAAAAGCTTCTGGCGGCGGCGGGGCACATGTACCGGAAATATCCGCATTTTGTGGATGCCCTGAAGCGTCGGGCAGAGATCTACAATGAGGAACGGGCGGAGCTGTTCCAGCTGGAGAAAAAGGGGGACATTTTCCTCTTCCTCCCCTATAACACCGAGGGCTTTTCCAGAACGGAGAAGAATCTGGAAAAGATCCGTGCCATGTGGCAGTCCGGGGTGGATCAGGTTCATGCAAGGCAGGCACAGCTGCTGGATTATCTGGACGGCTGAGAAAATTAAAAAGATCAGAGGGTTCACGGCAATCAATGCGGCGCAGAAATGCGCCGCATTTTGCCCATTTCGTTGCATTTGTCTACATCCCTTGACAGTGGATGTTGCGACATCTATACTTTTTATCAGATACAGCGGGCCAGCGGGAACGGGAAAAGCTGGCCGTTATGCGATCGAGTCCCGGCGCTTTGCGCCAAAAGGAGAGTTTCCTATGAATGAAAAAACCATTAGCGGCAGTTATGTGGCTGAGGCAACAGAGAAGCTGGCTTCTCTGACCATCGCCCCCGATGCTGTCCTTTCCGCGCCCGCAGGCAAATGCCTGACGCTGACTGTAGACGGTGTCAACCGGCAGATCCAGCCGGGCACCTATACCGGCAATGTGGTATTGACCGTATCCGATGCAGTGCAGGTAGACTATGAGAACCATGGCAAGGTCGATCACTTTGAGATGGCCAATGCGGTGGTAATCTCTGACGGCAAGTACGTGCCGGAGAAGTCGGTTGCCGCTGCGGTACTGGCCGGTACGGTCACCGATACTACCGTAGACGGCCTGAAGGTGGATTCTCAGGCGGATAACTTCGGCGGCGTATATGTAGACGGCAACAGCGTTGTTACCATCAACGATGCCAATATGATCCTGAACGGCAACGGCGGCAATGACTTTGTGGGCCATGGTGCCGGCATCACTGCCGCAGGCGCCTCTCATGTTACCGTCAACCGGGCAAAGATCAGCTCCGTGGGTTCCATCCGTGTTACCGTGGTGGGCCGGGAAGAGGCAACACTGGAGGTCAATGACTCCGAGCTGTTTGTAAAGGACGGCACGAAGCCCAACAATGTATCCGGAATGACCAAGGTGCCGTGGATGCTGGGCCTGACCGGCCGCGTTCGTGCCACCAATCTGGTGGACTCTGCCACGGCTACCTATAACCGCTGCCATATTAAGTGCGAAAACTGGGGCTGCATGTCCACGGACGCAACCAAGAAAGCACGGCTGTATCTGAATGACTGCCTGCTGGAGTCTGAAAACACCGGCTATGGCGCTTATTCCATCGGTAACTGTCTGGATCAGTTTACGGGCTGCACCCTGAATATGGGGAACTATCCTGTGATCATGTGCATGGAGGGCAACGCAACCTTTACCGGCTGTACCGTAAATTCCAAAAAGGTTGGCGTTATGTGCCACGGAGGCAATGGTCAGGGTACACTGACTGTGGATAAGGGGACTGTTTTCAATACGGAGCGTGCCGTCCTTCAGGTAAAGGGCCGTGGTGTTACCATGAATATTTCGGATGCCGAGCTGAACAGTAAGATCGGCGTGCTTCTGGAGGCATTCCCCAACGATGACCCCAATATGGGGCCCATGCCCGCAGGCGGCCCTGGCGGCCCGGGTGGCCCTGGCGGCCCTGGTGGTCCCGGAGGTCCTGGCGGCCATGGTGGTCCCGGAGGTCCCGGCGGCCCTGGCGGCCCCGGAGCGGGCATGCCTGCAATGCCGGATATGGGCCCTGCCCATGACGAGGTGGAGGTCCACTTCACAGGCTGCAACTTGAATGGTGATATCATCAATGCACAGGCAGAGGATCATGAGATGGTTCTGACCTTTGCGGGCTGCACCCTGACCGGCGCCATTTCCACCGGCAAGGCTACTCATACGCAGGGCGAGCCGGAAGAGAGCAAGTGGTGGCTCATTGGTCTGGTTGACGATACGCTGGAGCCCGTGGAGAAGGATAAGGGCACCAAGGCTGAATTTGATGCCGCTTCCAAGTGGATCGTAGACAAGACCTGTTATCTCAGCGGACTGACCATTGCTGAGGGCGCAAAGGTCGAGGCAGCTGAGGGTCATACCCTCACCATGACCGTAGACGGCAAGGAGACTGCAATCGTTCCCGGCACCTATGCCGGCAAGATCGTAATGACTGTGGCGTAAAGTTAATTTTGGCGGAGTGCCGCACCGCGGCGCTCCGCCTTTTGAAAAAGAAAGGAGATTTTATATGAGCTACCGCTATGACGCACTGCTGAGCCCCATTCGGATCGGGGACGCTGTAATCAAAAACCGCACGATGTACCCCAATGCGTCGCCCCACTTTCTGCAGGGCCCTGAGACCTATCCCGCAGACAGCTTTATGACCTTTATGGGCGGACTGGCCCGGAACGGCGCAGCCATTATTACGCTGGCAGAGTGGTCCAATCCCAACCAGCGCTCCGCACCGGTAGAGGATGCCAAGCGGATGCAGAACTTTGACTATACAGATCCCGGTACCTACAACTATTTTACGCAGATGGCGGATGACGTCCATTTCTATGGCTCCAAGCTGCTGGTGAATACGGATATCAAGTATCCCGATGGCTATTCCTTTGACGGTAAAGCCTTTGGCCCTCCGGGCATGGCGGGGAAGCCGGTAAAGATGCTGCCCAAGGAGATGATGCCGGAGGTCATCGAGACCTTCCTGCAGAAGCTCCAGCTGTTTAAGGATTTTGGTTATGACGGCGTTGCCATGCGGGTGGAGATGCTGCTGTACCCCAATCTCCGTACCGATGAGTATGGCGGCCCCATGGAGAATCGGGTCCGGTTCCTTCATGAGACCTTGGCGGCAGTGAAAAAGCGCTTTGGCAAGAGCTTTATTGTGGAGCTCTGCGTGGCCGGCGAGCAGCCCAACGGCTATGTGGGCGGAGCCAAGGGCTATACGCTGGAGGATACCATCGAATTTGCCAAATGCATGGAGGATGTGGCAGACATTCTTCAGCTGCGGGAATGCGATATGACCAAGTCTCACCCCACGGGCTTTACCTTCCAGAAGGGCGAGCATGAGACCATTCGCTATTCTGAGGCCATTAAGGCGGCAGGATGTAAGATCCTTACGGAGCCTGTGGGCGGCTTCCAGGATCCCGATGAGATCAACACCTATATTAAAGAGGGCAAGTGCGACATGATCGGTATGGCCCGTGCCTTTATGTGTGATCCCGAATACGGGAAGAAGCTCTATGAGGGCCGGGGCGAGGATGTTGTGCCCTGCCTGTGGTGCAATAAGTGTCATGGCACGATGTCGGCGCCCTATATGACCTTCTGCTCTGTGAACCCGGTACAGGGCATTGCCCATAAGGTTGGGAAGATGGTGGATCAGGAGACTGCACCAAAGAAGGTCGCAGTCATTGGCGGCGGCCCGGTGGGTATGAAGGCAGCCATTGTGGCGGCAGAGCGGGGCCATGATGTGACCCTGTTTGAAAAGACGGATTATCTGGGCGGACAGCTGATCCACAGCGACTATTCCAGCTTTAAGTGGCCGCTGAAGAACTTTAAGGCATATCTGATCCGCCGGATGGGACAGGTGGGCGTTAAAGTACTGATGAACACCGAGGCAACACCTCAGAAGCTCAGTGCCGGCGGCTTTGACGCGGTACTGGCGGCCACGGGTGCCACGCCCAACGTGCCGAAGATCGATGGCCTCCGGGATGCCGAGGGCAATGTTAAGCCGGAGTACAAGGTCTGCCTTGACGTATACGGCCATGAGCAGGAGCTGGGACACCATGTGGTCTGCATCGGCGGCAGTGAGACGGCCATTGAGACGGCCATGTATCTGGCAGAAAACGGCCATGATGTAACGCTGCTGACCCGGCAGGACGAGCTGGCCAAGGATGCCAGCCACCTCCACTACATCACCATGGCATGGATCAAGACGGAGCCTGACGGCAGAACCCATATGGCGCCTGCATGGGAGAAATACGAGGGTATCAAGGGCATCCTGAGTGCGACTACGGTCAAGGTGGAGGGAAACACCGTGACCTATGTGCAGGACGGTCAGGAGAAGACCGTATCCGGAGACAGCGTGATCATCTCCGGCGGCATGAACCCCAATGTGGACGAGGCGCTGCGCTTTGCAGGGATCGTGCCCAAATTCTTTGTGATCGGTGATGCGAACCGGGACGGCAACATTCAGCGTGGTATGCGGGATGCATTCTCCAAGGCAATGCTGCTGTAAATTATGTAAACCAATTCCGGCGGGCGGGGCTTGTCCCTGTCCGCCGGGTGTGCTATGATAAGAAAAAAGAAAAATGGAGGCAGTCCTATGGAACTGAAGTATCCCCATCTGTTTTCGCCCATTACCATTGGAGGCGTTACCTTCAAGAACCGTATCTGGTCTGCGCCGGCAGGAACACATCTGCTGGCCGGATTGGAGGAGTACCCCAACGAGGCGGTCATTGCCTATTATGCCAATAAGGCCAAGGGCGGCAGCGCAAATATCACCTTCTCTGCCCAGAACATGGATATCTATCGCCCCAACGATGATGTCCATGCCCATGAGAACATTTTTCCCCAGAAAAACCACCGGATGTGGCGGCAGCTCACCGATGCGGTGCACTACTATGGGGCAAAAATCTCGCTGGAGCTGCTGGCCTTTGAATACCACGGCTATGATGAAAACAACAATCTGGTATCCTATACGGTCAACGGCCATGGGAAGCGTTATCCCAAGCTGACCCGTCCGGTGATGGAACGGATCGCAGAGAGCTATGCCGATGCGGCAGAGGCAGCGTTGGACTGCGGCTTTGATATGATCCTGATCCATGGAGGCCATGGGCTGGTGCTGTCCCAGATGCTCTCCCCCAAGTTCAATACCCGGAAGGACGAGTTTGGCGGCAGCCTCGAAAACCGTGCCAAATTCCCGATTATGATTCTGGATGCCATCCGACAGCGGGTGGGGCGTAGATTGCTGATCGAGTACCGGATCTCCGGCAGCGAGCTCACGGAAGGCGGCTTTACGCCCGAGGACTGTGTGGCGTTTCTGAAGCTGGTGCAGGACAAGATCGATATTGCCCATATCTCCTGCGGAAGCTTTTACAGCGAGACGGAGCATATCATGCATCCAAACAACTTCCTGCCTGCGGGCTGCAACGCCTATCTGGCAAGAGCGGTGAAGGAGAGCGGAGAAATCCGCATCCCGGTGCTGACGCTTGGGGCCTTCCAGCAGCCTGCACTGATGGAGGAGACCATTGCCACCGGCGGTGCAGATCTGGTTGCTATGGCAAGAGGAACCATATCCGATGCCTTTGCCCCGGACAAGGCGCTGCATGGGAAGGAGGATGAGATCATCCCCTGTATCCGCTGCTTCCACTGTTTGGACTATGGCCGGAATACGGCCTTTGCCTGCTCGGTGAATCCCACAGTGGGCCGGGAATACCGCCTCAAGCTGCTGGAGGAGCCGCCCAAGTCGAAGAAAAATGTAGTAGTCATCGGCGGCGGCCCGGCCGGGATGGAGGCCGCTATGGTGGCGGCGCAGCGGGGACATCAGGTGACGCTCTTTGAGAAGGAGGATCACTTGGGCGGCAAGCTGATCTTCTCACGGCAGGTGGAATTTAAGAAGGTGCTGGAGAACTTTATGGACTATCAGATCCATATGCTGGATAAGCTGGGGGTCACGGTGAAGCTTTCTACTGAGGCAGCACCGGATATGGTGGAGGCCATGGCGCCGGATGCAGTCATCGCTGCGGTAGGTGCAGATGCGGTGATCCCGCCCATTCCCGGCGTAGACGGCGAGCATGTGATCACGGCAGAGCAGTGCTATCATAAGGGCCTTGTGGGGGAGGAGATGGGCGAGAATATTGCGGTACTGGGCGGCGGCCTTGTGGGCTGTGAGACGGCCCTGTATCTTTCCATGCATCTCCATAAAAACGTGACGCTGGTCGAAATGAGCCGTGCGGTGGCGCAGGAGGACTATTCGATTCCCCGGCAGGCGCTGGTAGAGCATATGAATGAATATGTGACCTATTACTGCGGCGTGAAGTGTACCGGAATCACCACAGAAGGCATGGAGGTGGCTGACAGCTATGGAAACCATGCGCTGATCCCGGCGGATACAGTGGTGCTGGCGGCAGGTATGCGGGCCAGAGCTGCTCAGGCGGAGCAGTTCCGGGGCCTCAGCCTGTTCTTTGAGCCGGTGGGGGACTGCGTGGTGGCGAAGAATGTCCGGGGGGCTACCCGGTCGGCCTATGATGCGGCGTCCAGAATATAAAGGCATAACATACGGACAGATACGGCAGCCATGGAGCTGGCACAGGGCATTGCCTCCACCGGCGGCGTGGTGCTGACGGTTCCGGCAGCTTCGGCCATTTCGGCGGTGGTATTTCGCAGGCGATAAATAAAAGCGCAGCCTCGGAGCGAAGTGCTCCGGGGCTGCGCTTTGTGTGTGAATCAGTTATTTGCTTTCTTGGCCTGACGTGCGGCCTTGCGCTCTTCCAGCTTGGAGACGATGACGGCACAGGCGGCGTCACCGGTGATGTTGACGGTGGTACGACCCATGTCGAAGATACGGTCGATACCGGCAACCAGCGCAATGCCCTCCACGGGAATGTTGACGCTCTGAAGCACCATGGCCAGCATTACCATGCCGGCGCCGGGGACACCGGCGGTGCCGATGGAAGCCAGCGTAGCGGTAAAGATGATGGTGATCATATTGCCCAGATCCAGATGGATGCCATAGCAGGCGGCGATAAACACGGCGCAGACGCCCTGATAAATGGCGGTGCCGTCCATGTTGATGGTTGCGCCCAGCGGGAGGACAAAGGAAGAGATCTCACGCTTTGCGCCCAGATTCTCAGAGCACTCCATGGTAAAGGGCAGGGTGCCCACGGAGGAGGCGGAGGAGAAGGCCATCATAATGGCGGGGGCCATACCCTTGAAGAAGGCCAGCGGGGAGACCTTGCCCAGTGTTGCAACGGTAGTGGAATATACCAGTGCGGCGTGAACGATGTAGCCAATGTAGGCCACCAGAAGCACCATGGCCAGCTTGCCCAGCACGCTGGGGCCATTGGTGACGATCACCGGGCAGATCAGGCAGGCAACGCCGATGGGGGACAGCTTGATGATCAGATCCATGATCCGCTGAAATACTTCATTGAAGCTTTCCACAACGTTTCCGGCCAGCTTGCCCTTCTCACCGGCCAGCAGGATGCCAAAGCCAATGAACAGCGCAATGACAATGACCTGAAGCATGGTGGCGTTCACCAGCGGCGCAACGGCATTGGAGGGGAAGATGGCAACGATGGTGTCCATAATGCTCTGACTCTCCGGTGGTGTATATTCGAGGCCGGAGGTGGCCAGCGGAGTAAACAGATGCAGAGCCTGCGCAGCGCTGGCCAGAATCAGAGCCAATGCAATGGCGAAGGCGGTGGTGCACATATAGTATACAATGGTCTTGCCGCCCACAGAGCCGACCTTTTTGATATCTCCCATGGAGATGACACCGGCGGCAATGGAGAACAGCACGATGGGAACGACGACGAATTTCAGCAGGTTCAGGAAGATGGTGCCGAAGGGCTTGATGTAGCCGTCGGCAATATCAGCACCGTTGGGCACAGCCATCAGGATCAGACCGGCCACGATGCCCACACACAGACCAACGAAGATCCAGAATGCAAGAGGCAGCTTTTTCTTGTTCAAATTAATCTCTCCTTCTTTTTTGCGGAGGCAGGCACTTGCCTCCGCTTCCTTGCGTGACGCTTTGCCATTATAGCATTATCTGCGGAAGTTTACAAGAAACTGTGCATGGTTTATTTCACCTTTTTTGCATAAAAAGATGGAAGACTTGCAAAAAATGAACTAATGCAAGTCGAAATGTCAAAATGTGAAAGGAATCTTGCAGGAATAAAACAAAAGAAGGGGAAGCGGATTTTGTTCCGCTTCCCCTTCAAAATACCCTATTTTACGGCAAATTACTTGCCAAAATATCTCTTGAGCAGGCCAGCCAGTGCCTTGCCGTGACGGGCTTCGTCACGAGCCATCTCATGGACGGTATCATGGATTGCATCCAGACCGTTCTTCTTTGCTACGGTAGCCAGCTCCACCTTGCCCTCGGTGGCACCGTACTCGCAATCCACACGCCAAGCCAGATTCTTCTCGGTGGAAGCGGTCATGTTGGGCTCCAGCTCGGTGCCCAGCAGCTCGGCAAACTTTGCGGCGTGCTCTGCCTCTTCATATGCGGCCTTCTCCCAGTACAGGCCGATCTCGGGATAGCCCTCACGATGAGCGATACGGGCCATGCACAGATACATACCCACTTCGGAGCACTCGCCGGTGAAGTTGGCCTTCAGCTGCTCGAGGATATATGCCTTGTCTTCGTCGGAAACAGCGGCGTTGTTCTTAACGGTGCTGTCGTATACGCCGTACTCATGCTCAGCGGCCAGCGTCAGCTCGCCCTCGAGCTTCTTGAACTTGTCGGCGCCAACGCCGCAGAGGGGACATTTGAAATCAGCGGGCAGGGACTCGCCCTCGTAAACATAACCGCAAACAGTGCAAACATACTTAGCCATAATTGTTACCTCCATAAAATTGTTTGTAAATTGGTGATGGGGAAAACCCCGGTGTACTTACGAAATGGATTCTTTCCGACATTTGGGGCATAGCCCCGTGAACCGGAGACTGACGCCGTTGATCACATAGCCGCTGGCAGCTTGCGCAGCCTGCATGATCTCATCAGGAAGTGTGATCTCAAATAGATCCCGCACAGTACCGCAGCCCTTGCAGATCAAATGGGTATGCGGGGAAATATTTGCGTCAAACCGTTCCTGTCCGGCCACTACGCCCACCGACTGGATCAGACCCGCATTCTTTAACTGGCTCAGGTTCCGATAAACGGTTCCAAGACTAAGATCGGGGAAGTCGGGGTGGAGTTGGTGATAGATCCAATCGGCGGTGGGATGAGAAGTGGTGCTGCGGAGACAATCATAAATTGCCTGACGCTTTTTGCTGAACCGCTGAATCACGAATCAAACCAGCTCCTTTCATGATAACGATAATTGTTATTGTTTATGCTTGCATTATAGCACGCAGAATGGCCTTTGTAAAGAGGTTAGTCACAACTTTTCTGAACTTTTTTGAAAAAGTTTTTGTTTTCAATTAAAAAAGTGCTGGGCCTTTGCCCAGCACTTTTTGCCGCTATGATATTCATTCCGAAATAATGCCGTATTGAAGCTTTGCGGTTAAAATACGAGTCACACTGTCGTTGATCTGAGATTCCGGGATCGTTCCGTCTGCAACTGCCTCAGAAACTGCGCTGACCACAGAGGAAATGTTGCCGACGCACAGCAGCATATCGCATCCGGCGGAGATGGCCTTGACCGCACACTCGGCACCCGTATAGTTCTGGGAGATGGCGCCCATATTGAGCGCATCGGTGATGATAATGCCGTTATATCCCAGCTGGTTCCGCAGAAGATCCGTCACAATGGTCTTGGAGAGGGAGGCGGGGTTGTCCGGATCAATGGCGGTCATGGTCATATGGCCTACCATGATCATGGGTGCTCCGGCTTCGATGGCGGCCTCAAAGGGCTTGAAGTCGCAGGCCTCCAGTTCCTCTAAGGTCCGGTCAGAGGCGGCAAAGCCATCGTGGGTATCGCCGCCGGTGCTGCCGTGGCCGGGGAAATGCTTGGGCGCACAGAGCATGCCGCCATCGGTGAGTCCCTTTACCACCTGTGTGACCATGCTGGAAACCAGATCCGGGTCAGAGCCAAAGCTGCGGCTCTTTACCACGGTGTTTTCCTCGTTGGTGAGTACATCTGCCACAGGGGAGAAATTGACGTTAAAGCCCAATGCGGTCAAATCGCTGGCCTGCGTTGCGCCAATATTGTAAGTGGCCTCCGTATCACCGGCTTCACCGTAGACGGCCATGTCATCAAACTGCGTTGTACCAAGGGCGTCTGCGGCCCGGGCTACACTTCCGCCTTCTTCGTCAACACCGATAAACAGCCGCCGCCCGGTAAGCTCTTGTGCGTAGGATTGGATATCTGAGATCATGCTGGTGGTCTGGTCAACAGTGACCAGATTGGAGCCGAAATAAATGATGCCGCCCACCGGCCACTGGGACAGGGCTTCACGGGTCACATCACCGCTTTGCGTGACTTTGGTGTAGCCGGTCAGCGCTTCGGGGGTGACAAAGAGCATCTGACAGATCTTATCCTCAAGGCTCATGCCGGACAAAATGGTTTCGGCACGGGCGGTGTTGGGGTCTTCTGCAGGAGCGTCAGGCTCGGCGGAAACCACTGGGGCAGCTTCCTCTGCATCGGAGCCGGTATCTGCCGGCGCTGTGCTGTCGGAGGGGGCATAGGGCGTAGGGGATGCGATTACCGCTGGGGACGTATCCGGTACAGCCTGACCTTCCAGCACGGCGCCTGCCTCTGCGGCCATTTGATCAATGTCTTGTGTGGCTTCGGCGGATTGCTCGGCCTGAGATGCAGCGAGGGTGCTGTAGCGGCCATCAAAGAAAAAGGCAGCGCCTACCGCAATCAGCGCAATGATTACAATGATTAGAAATGCTGAAATAAAAAAACGTTTTCCCATCGAAAACCTCCATTGCGTGGTGTCCACTGTTCCTACAGTATACTCCAAAAGACGGCGTTTTTCTACAGGAAAACAAATTTTCTTTTCGGTTTTGCATCGATATTCCGAAATTTTTTAGAAAATATCATGTAAGTTTTGACAAAATTCACGGTTCTATCACACAAAGCAGGAAAACTATGATATAATGAACCATATACCATGGATTTATATGCCATGGAAGGAGAATGATTTGCAGAAAGGAATGAAATGTATGGCTGAGGAATCCTCTGTTTATAAAATATGCCCCCAGTGCGGCCAGTCTGTATCCGTAGCGGCAAAGTTTTGCCCTACCTGCGGAACGCCTTTTACCACTGAATCCTCTGATTTCGTAGCATATGAGAGATTTCAGAACCAAGGCGGCGCACCGAATGGGGCCAATATGGACGACACCATGTCCTATTCGACGGTCAATGCGCCGCAGGACGGCGGCGTTGCGCCCAATGTCAATCTCTATCCCGGCCCGGATCAGGGAGGCAGCGACGATGCACGGCGGCAGCCCCGTCCGGTCTCTCAGATGGATGGGGACAACGGAGACTATGACAGCGGCTCCGATATCGGCGACGATGGCTGGGAGCAGCCGGAGGAAGAGCGGGATGCTGTGCCGGAGTTCAGCCGTGGCAGAGGTACGCAGGCGGAGGCCGCATCCAACCCCGGTGTTCGCCGAAATCCCTTGAACGATGATAACAATGGCCCCAGAAAGGGCTTGATCGTAACGATTGTTGCCGCAGTACTGCTGGTGGCGGTGATCGCCGCAGGCGTTGTAATGGCGTTTAAGCTTGGCATCGTTGGCTCCGACAAAAAGGACAACGACCCAATGACCTTGGCACAGCAGGAAGTGGATCAGAAGAATTATGAGGAGGCCATTTCTCAGCTGGAAAAGATCGTGGCAGACGGCAATGCAACCCAGGAGACCTATGAGCTTCTTGGCGAAGCCTATAACGGCAATGAAGAACCGGAAAAGGCGGCGGATGCCTATCTGCGTGGCTATCAGGCACTCAATGAGAGCACACTGAAAAAATCTGCCATGGACGCATACCTGAAGCTTGGCGATGAGTCCAAAGCGGAGAGCGACTATGTAAAGGCGAAGGAATACTACGATACTGTCCTCGAAAAGCTGGACCCCAGCAATTCCGCAGCCATTGCGGGGCTGGCCAGCCTTCAGCAGGGTGCACAGGCTTCTGCGTCGCCTTCGCCCACGGCGGTGGTCAATGCATCCCCCAGCCCGGAGATCGCACCACCTTCTCCGTCTCCAACGGTAACTGCAACGGTGCAGGAAAAGGAAGAGGTCGTGGCAACGCCGACCCCGACGCCCACGCCGACGCCTACGCCCAAGCCGACCCCAACGCCTACGCCTAAGCCTAAGCCGACCCCGACCCCCACGCCAACCCCCACACCGACCCCAACGCCCACGCCGACGCCTACGCCTACGCCCAGCCCCACACCTTCTCCGGAACCAACTCCGGAGCCGGTTACAACAGCAACCCTCAATGGCAGTACCTACGAGTTGATTATTGGTGATTATTCATGGTGGGAAGCACAGGAGGATGCGGCAGCAAGAGGCGGCCATGTGGCCATTACTGATTCTGAAGAAGTGTTTAATCTCTGCGGAAAGCTGGGCTCTGACAGCGGCATGGTGTTCCTGTGGTTGGACGCCTATGTGGATAATGTAGACGAATGGTGGACCAATGCCTACTGGATGAACGGTGAGATCATGAACTACTGCTACTGGTATCCCGGTGAGCCCAGCGGCGGCGACGAGTACTATCTGGCGATGTTCTGCGTGGATGGCTACTGGTATTACAACGATACGGCCAACGCGGTCTCGGAGTATTCCGGAAAGCGCGGTTATATCCTTCAGATCGATGGCTGATCCCTTTGAAACATAAAAAGCGCTCCGCAGTTTCCTGTTATGGAAGCTGCGGAGTATTTTTGCTGTCTGCGGATCGCTGAATCAATTGGAGCTTTTGCTGATGGCTCAGCTGCTTGATAGCATATTCCCGGCTCAGCGCGGAAGAGCGGTCCGGCTGGGGCTCTGTATAGACCAGCGTGACTGGGAGATGACTGCGGGTGTATTTGGCACCCTTTCCAGACTGGTGGGCCCGGAGCCGCTGCTGAACGTTGGCGGCAATACCGGTGTAGAGAGAACCGTCACCGCAGGCGAGTATATAGACGTAGTACATGGTGCCTCCCCAAAGGAAAAGCGCCGGAATCCCGGCGCTTTTGCGGTAATCAGAAATCGTAGAGCGGCGCAGACTTTCCGTTGCCCTCACGCCAGTCAAGGTCACCCCGGGCAAGGCCCAGCGTCAGCATTTCCGCAGTGGCCAGATTTGTGGCAAAGGGAACATTGTGCATATCGCAAAGCCGCTCGATCTGAAGCAGATTTTGCTCCTGAACCGGGTCATTACAGCCGGGATCGGTGAAAAACAGCACCAGATCGATTTCGTTGTAGGCAATTCGGGCACCAACCTGCTGCTGCCCGCCCTGAGCACGGGAGAGATAAAGGGTAATGGGAAGCCCGGTGGCCTCAGCCACCAAACGTCCGGTGGTGTTGGTTGCAGACAGAGAATGCTTTTCCAGAATTCCCTTATAGGCAATGCAGAACTGAACCATCAGTTCCTTCTTTTTATCGTGGGCCATAATTGCAATGTTCATGTCAATCGCCTCCAGCTCTGATTATTGAAATCAAAATCGCATATGCATAAGAGGAGCTTCCATCCCCAAAAGCCGCCGTGAAATGTGCAGGCAGGCGACTGCGGCGCCCTTTCGGCTCCGAAGTACCAGTGCGCTGTTGTGCGCAGCTGCCACAGGAACTGCCTGATCCTCGGGGATCAGGCCCAAAAGGGGCAGACCGATGGAGTCCATAATATCGTCTACATTGGAACGGAGTGACCCCAGCAATCGCCGGGATACGCGGTTTACCACCAATTCCACCGGTTCAATGCCCTTTTCCAACAGCAGAGAAGCCGTATGCTGGCCGTCTCGCAGGGCACCGGGGTCCGGGGTGGAAACAATGACGGCACGAGTTGCGTAGCTGGAGGCCAGTTCAAATCCAAAGCCGATTCCGGCAGGCGCATCCAGCAGCACCCAGTCAAAGGTTTCGGCGGCTTCTTCGATGAGCCGTCCGAAAATAATATCGTCTACCAGTCCCGCACGGGTTTTACTGGGAGCAGTCAGCATATGAAGGTTGGGGATCACCGGGTGGGCCGGAGCATCGGAGAGATATTGATTCTCCATCATAACGTCCAGAAAGCTCACGGTGGCGCAGTCTGTCATGCCAAGGGCAATGTCCAGATTGCTCAGACCAATGTCACAGTCAATGGCCAGCACGCGCTGACCCATAGCAGCAAGACAGGAGGCCAGTCCGGCACAGAGGGTGGTTTTTCCGGTGCCGCCCTTGCCCGACGTAACCACAAGCACTTCCCCCATGGACAAATCTCCTTTCATGATGACATGATACCATTATAGCAGTATTTCAGCAAATTTCAACAAATTCTTTTCAGGAATAGCGGCTTTTGTGGCGAAAGTGCGGGAGCCTGCGGGGGCAATTACACTTACCATGAGAAATCCTGTGAAAACACTAAGAAAAACAGAAGGGAACCTGTGCCGCTGCGCTGCTAGTATATGCAGCCATATCTGCGGATATTTGCCGGGGACAAGAAAAAGGCCTGCTGCGTCTTAACACAACAGGCCCCTAATGATACAGTCTTGATTACAGCGGCTGCTGCTTGATCTTGGCAAAGCGCCGTGGATAGGGCTTCGGCGTAGCTTTGACCTTGGAGATCACCACGGCACGATGAACAGCATCGGTCCCCGGAACAGCATAGTCCCAGATCCGTGTGACCTTGCCGCCCAGCAGGGAGATGGCGTGGGCTGCCTGTGAGATCTCCTCATCGCTGTCGGCGGATTTCATGGCGATAAACTGTCCGCCTACTCGCACCAGCGGCAGGCACAGCTCGGCAAGCATGGTGAGTCTGGCAACCGCCCGGGATACGGCAATGTCATACTGCTCCCGATGCTCCAGCGCATACTCCTCTGCCCGTGCAGAAACGCATTGCGCCTCGATTTCCAGCTGGGGCAGTACCTGACCGAGCCAATCCATACGTTTTTTTAGGCTGTCCAGCAGGGTCAGCTGGATCGATGGCTCTGCAACCTTCAGCGGGACACCGGGAAACCCGGCACCGCAACCTACGTCGATCACAGACTTCCCGTAGAAATTTGCCGCACCCAGCAGTGCGATGCAGTCGAGAAAATGAAGCTGTGCTACCTGCTGGGGCTCCGTGATGGCGGTGAGATTCATGACCTGATTCTTGGACAGAAGCTCGTCTCCAAACTGGCAAAGGGTATTCAGCTGCGCATCGGAGAGATTGCGGGACAGCTGTGGCAGGCCTGCGGTCAGAGCCTGCTTCATGGATGTGGTATCCATCTTACTTTTTCAGTGTCAGGGCATAGCGAACCTTTTCCGCAATGCCTGCTGCGTTGAGGTGATAGGCGTCCAGCACGGCCTGTGCCTTGCCGGAGCGGCCAAATTCATCGTTGACGCCATGGCGCACCACGGGAACGGGGCAGCCCTCGGAGACGACCTCGGCAACGGCAGAGCCAAGTCCGCCGATGATGTTGGCCTCTTCGGAGGTGATGATGCAGCCGGTCTCCTTTGCGGCCTTCAGCACCAGCTCACGGTCAATGGGCTTGATGGTGTGCATGTCAATGACCCGGAGGGAAATGCCCTCGGAAGCGAGCGCTTCGGCGGCCTCGTAGGCGCACTGGACCATCATGCCGGTGGCGATGAGGGTGGCATCTGTGCCGTCCCGGAGCACACTGCCCTTGCCCAGCTGGAAGCTGTAGCCGGGAATGGTATCGGTGACAGACTCCACGGCAAGACGGCCAAGACGCATATAGGCGGGACCGTTGTAGTCCAGCAGAGCCTTGACAGCCAGCTTCATCTCAGGGCCGTCACAGGGGGAGAGCACCAGCATGCCGGGGATGGCCCGCATGATGGCATAGTCCTCGATGCACTGATGGGTAGCGCCGTCTTCACCAACGCTGAGACCGCCGTGGGAGCCGATGACCTTGACGTTCAGGCCGGGGTAGGCGATGGAGTTGCGCACCTGCTCCCATGCGCGACCGGCAGAGAACATGGCGAAGGAGTTGATAAAGGGAATCTTGCCGCAGGTGGCCAGACCGGCGGCAACGCCGGCCATGTTGCCCTCTGCAATGCCCATGTCAAAGAAACGCTCGGGATACTTGGCGGCAAAGGTCTTTGTCATCGTGGAGCCGGACAGATCGGCATCCAGAACCACCAGCTGGGGATAAGCCTCGGCCAGCTCTGCAAGGGCCTCGCCATAGGCGGCACGTGTAGCGATCTTCATAATTATGCCTCCTCCAGTTCATTCAAAATAGCGGTGAGTTCTGCAACGCCCTGCTCATACTGGGCGTCATCGGGTGCCTTGCCGTGCCAGCCGGCATTGTTCTCCATGTAGGAGATGCCCTTGCCCTTTACGGTTTTTGCGAGAATCACGGTGGGCTGCCCCTTGGTGCTCTCGGCCTCCCGGAAGGCGGCGTTGATCTGGTCAAAGTCGTGGCCGTCGATTTTGATGACGTGCCAGCCAAATGCCTCATATTTCTTGTCCAGAGGCTCGGAGGGCATTACGTCAGCGGTCTTGCCGTCGATCTGAAGGCCATTTACGTCCACGATGGCACAGAGGTTGTCCAGCTTATATTTGGCGGCGGACATGGCAGCCTCCCAAGTCTGGCCCTCTTCGATCTCGCCGTCACCGAGAATGGTGTAGACACGGTAGCTCTTACCGTCCATCTTTCCGGCCAGTGCCATGCCGACGGCGGCGGAGATACCCTGCCCCAGGGATCCGGTGGACATGTCTACACCCTTGACGTGTACCATGTCCGGGTGGCCGGAATAGTGGTCGTCAATGGAACGGAACTTGTGCAGGTCATCCAGCGGGAAGAAGCCGCGGAGGGCCAGCACGGAGTACAGAGCCGGAGTGCAGTGGCCCTTGGAGAGCACAAAGCGGTCACGGTTGGGGGCGTGGGGCGCATTGGGGTCAATGCGCATTACGCCGAAATACAGTACAGTCAGCAGATCCATGCAGCTCATGGAGCCGCCAGGATGACCCGAAGCGGCATCATGAACACACTGGAGCGCCAGCAGGCGGGCACGGGTAGCCGTGGCCAGTGCCATCTTATGATTTTGATCCATAATATCCTCTCTTTCAAACAACATCCGGACGGATGAACTTGGGGCAACACCGCACAATTGCGTCTGCGGGCTTTGACGGTTCTTTTCCCTCACAAACCCGCTGTGAAAATTTGAAATACACAAAGTATTCCTGCATTTTCACAACAAATTTGTGATGAAAAATTCCTCGCCAAATCTCCTTGCCGAATTATGCGGTATAGCCTTAGAACTGAATTTTCTCTGCGATATAAGCGGCAACCTGATCGATGGGCATACGAACCTGTTCCATGGAGTCACGCTCACGGACGGTGACACAATTGTCGGCAGGGGTGTTTTCGTCGCCTACGGTCTGGAAATCTACTGTGATGCAGAAGGGGGTGCCGATCTCGTCTTCCCGGCGGTAGCGCTTGCCGATGGAACCGGTCTCGTCGTAGTCGCACATAAACTGCTTAGACAGCTCGTTGTAGATCTCAGTGGCCTTGTCACCCAGCTTTTTGGACAGGGGCAGAACGGCGCACTTGAAGGGAGCCAGAGCGGGGTGGAAGTGCATGACCACACGGATATCATCGTTGCCCTTCTTGTCCTGCCCAACGACCTCTTCATCATAGGCGTTTACAAGGAAGGCCAGAACGGAACGCTCAACGCCCAGAGAAGGCTCGATGACATAGGGAATATACCGGGTGTTCTTCTCCTGATCGTAGTAGGTGAGGTCACGGCCGGAGGTGTTCTGGTGCTGCGTCAAATCGTAATCGGTACGGTCTGCAACGCCCCACAGCTCGCCCCAGCCGAAGGGGAAGAGATACTCGAAGTCCGTGGTGGCCTTGGAGTAGAAGCACAGCTCCTCGGGGTCGTGATCCCGGAGCCGCAGGTTTTCCTCCTGAATGCCCAGAGACAGCAGCCAGTCACGGCAGAAGCTGCGCCAGTAGTTGAACCACTCCAGATCGGTGCCGGGCTCGCAGAAGAACTCCAGCTCCATCTGCTCGAACTCACGGACACGGAAAATAAAGTTGCCCGGGGTGATCTCATTCCGGAAGGACTTGCCGATCTGGCCAATGCCGAAGGGGAGCTTCTTCCGGGTGGTACGCTGCACGTTGACGAAGTTTACGAAGATGCCCTGGGCGGTTTCGGGACGGAGATATACGGTGTTCTTTGCGTCCTCGGTGACGCCCTGGAAGGTCTTGAACATCAGGTTGAACTGACGAATATCGGTGAAGTTGTGCTTGCCGCAGGTGGGGCAGGGGATGTTGTGCTCCTCGATATATTCCTTCATCTCCGCCTGAGAGAAGGCATCGATGGGCTTATCCAGCTCAACGCCGTTTTCCTGCGTCCAGTCCTCGATGAGCTTATCGGCACGGAAGCGCTCATGACACTCACGGCAATCCATCAGCGGGTCGGAGAAGCCGCCCAGATGACCGGAGGCGACCCAAGTCTGGGGATTCATAAGAATGGCGGCGTCCAGACCGACGTTATAGGGATTCTCCTGGACGAATTTCTTCCACCATGCGCGCTTGATGTTGTTTTTCAGCTCAGCACCCAGCGGGCCGTAGTCCCAGGTGTTGGCAAGGCCGCCGTAGATCTCGCTGCCGGGGAATACAAAACCGCGGTTTTTGCAGAGGGCTACAATTTTGTCCATGGTCTTTTCGGTATTTTTCATGGGAAAGCTCCTTTCATGTGACCAAAATAAAATCGCCCCAAGCAAATGCTTAGGGCGAACAATGTCCGTGGTACCACCTAAATTCGGAATCTTTCATCCGCACTCAGCGCCTGTAACGGAGGCTTCCGGCGGCGCCTACTGGATCTCTCGTTGGGGCCGCAGCTCAAGGGGGCCTTTTCTGCCTGCGCCCGAAGATTTTCACCGGCCATCTTCTCTCTAAAGGACGTTCAGGGGCAGATACTATTCCCTATCATTGCATGTTTCATATCACAGCGCCACTATACCATTTTTGCAGGGGGATTGTCAAGGAGACAGCGGGACGTTTTGAAAATTTAAGCGGTATTATCATTCTTCCGCCCTTTTGTTGGGCAGATTTGTGCACTTTTTAGAGGGAAATCCACAATGGTCATTCGGATATCCCATACCGGCCAAAAGTATGCTATAATGTGGGAAAGATATAGACCGGGGGGACGCAGTGTGAAAAAGAAAAAGATGCGGAGCGTGCGGCTTGCAGCAGCGGGGAGCCTGCTGGGCTTGACGGCGCTGATCTACGGGCTGGCAAAATACTGCCCCGGGGCGATGTTTCCGTGGTATCAAAACGTAAGCTGGCGGGCACTGAGGTGCTGGGGACACCTGACTGATTGGCTCCCGTTCTCCCTGCTGGAGTGGGGCGGCCTCGGGCTGATCTGGCTGGCGCTGGGATGGATCATTAAAGTGCTGAGCAAAAGGGCGAGCATCCGGGGACTGCTCCGAACGGCGGCGCTGACGGCTTCTGTGATCCTGTTCCTCTTTGTGGCGCTGTGGGGGGCGGATCAGTTTGCGCCCACCTTTACCGGCACAACGGACTATACCCGGACGGAGTTTACGGAGGATGAGGCAGCGGAGGCGGCATTTTATTATCTGGAAATGGCCAATGAATTTGCGTCTGCCAGCCCCAGAGATGCAGACGGAGTGACGGATTTCGGTGCGTTTGCAGAATTGGCGGCGCAGGTGGACAGCGGCTATGAATACCTGACCGATACCTACGGAGGGCGCTTTGACATCCTGCCGGTGCGGCCCAAAGGACTGGCGTTTTCCAGGCTGATGGATCTGTGCGGACTGACCGGGATCTTTACAGCCTACACCGGAGAGATGGGCATTGACGTCAATACGCCGGATGTGTCACTGCCCTTTACCATCAGCCATGAGTGCGCCCACCGAACTACGGTAACGCAGGAAGCGGATGCCAATTTCACGGCATTCCTCGCTTGCATCCATTCAGACAGCGCAGCGTATCGGTATTCCGGCTTTTATTCGGCATTTATCTACTGCTATAATGCCATAGCAAAGGTGGATTGGGAGACGCAAAGCCATTTGTGGGCGGGGATGAACGAGCAGCTCCGGGCAGATGTCACTGGGGCCAATGCCTATTATGCACAATTTGATAAGCCTGTGAAAAAAGTGGCGCAGAAGGCCAATGACGGCTATCTGAAGCAATTTAATCAGCCCACGGGGGTCAATAATTACGGCGCAGTAGCCGGCCCGCTGATGGCCTACTATTGGGCGGAGCTTGCGCCCCGGCGCACGGCATAAAACACATACGCCCCAAACAAGTGAGGGGGCCGCAATTCCCTGCGGCCCCCTCAGATTCATCATTAGGAGTGACATGTTTGTTTTTGGTGTGTCGCGCAGCACCGGCCCCCTGGCAAGGGCCGGATAGCTGTGCCGAATGGCGGGCTTCTGGCTTCCGCACCATTCAAAAAGAAAAGAAGGAGATATGAAAACGTGGTCCATGGCGCTGGCACACCATGCTTTGTTTGAGATGTATCACTTGTTACATACATCCTGACCACGCTGCCATCTTAACATACAGATCATGATGTGTCAATACCTTTTCGGGAAAAAACGTGTAAAATCGCATAAATTTTTTGTTGTGGGGATAAAAACCTCTAAATTCTGTAGGAAATAGTAGATGCACGCAAGAAAAGACGGGCAGAAACAGCAAAGGTAAGGAAGAAAAAAGAAATATAGACAGGCAGGAAGATTGACAGGCATATGATGAAAAGTCACACAGTTAATACTATTGAAATAAACTGGGCACAAATGGGGGGCGAACATAAATAAATGCAGGTTACAATCCACAAAAACCAAGAAGAGAATCAGCAGGTTCGTGCATTGACGGAGGTTTGCGTTTTTCCATATAATATAAGTGGAAGACCAGAATGAAATAGGAGGCAAACCAAATGAAAAAGAAAATTCTTGCATCGCTGTTGTCTGCGGCAATGCTGATGGGCTTGCTGGCGGGCTGCGGCGGAACTGCAGCCTCGGCCGGAAGCGGAACACAGCCGGAAAACTCAGAGACCAGCGCAGCTGCTCCTGTGACCGAGGAGCAGCCGGAGGCACCTGCACAGGAGACCCAGACCTCTGCGGAGGAGGCATCTGCTTCTGAAGCGGAGCAGGATGAGGGCTATGTGTATCAGGGACAGTGGGCCAGCTATCCCCTCTGCGAGCCCGGAGAGAAGACGCTGACCATGTGGTGTGAATTCCCCGGCTTCCTGAGCATGGTAGGGATCGATTCCTATCAGGACTGCTCCGTGTTCAATGCGGCAGAGCAGGCAACCGGCATTCACATTGAGTTTACGGAAGTATCCATGATGAATGCGGCGGAGCAGTTCTCTCTGCTCTGCGCAGCCAACGATATGAAGGATATCATGGGCGGCGTGGGCAGCTACTACGGCTCCACTGCCGGCGCCATTGAGGAAGAGATCATTATGGATCTGGCGGAGTATGCCGAGGAATATATGGGCAACTATATGACCATACTCAATGATCCCAAGTATGCGGCTTATAAAGAAAAAGCATACAACGCTGAGGGCCAGCTGGCGGAGATCACATCGATCTCTGACGACTTTAAGCCCACCAGCGGTGCACAGATCCGGAAGGACTGGCTGGATGCGCTGAATCTCAGTGTCCCGGAAACCTATGACGACTGGGAAAACGTCCTTTTGGCCTTTAAGGAGAACTACGGCTGCTCCAATACGCTGCTGCTCTCCGGCGTGACCCAGATGACCAACCTGATTGCGGGCTACGGCACGGCCGGTGCCGCAGAGGCATCTATGGGCAGCTCCAGTACGGTAAATATGTATCAGGTGGACGGCGTGATCAAAAACGGCTATCAGGATGACAGCTACCGGGCGTACCTTGCTATGATGCACAAGTGGTACGACGAAGGGCTGCTGTCCCGTGACTTTATCACCGCATCCTCCGATGGCTCCCAGAACAACACCGACGGCCTGATCCTGTCCGGCAATTCCGGTATCTGGTTCTCTCAGGGCAACTTTATTACCCAGTATGAGACACAGGCACAGGTCACCGAGCCGGAGTTCTCTGTGGCAGGCATCACGGATCCCTATTCTCCGGAGTATAATCCTGAGAAGACCACCCACTTCACCCAGATGACCGGCGGCAACGCCGGCGGCAGCGGGGCCATGAGTATTTCCACCAATTGCGAGGATATTCCGCTGGCGTGCCAGTGGCTGGATTACTTCTGGACCGAGGAGGGTCAGCTGCTCTGCAACTACGGCATTGAGGGCGAGGGCTTTGAGTACGATGAAAACGGCAACCCGCAGTTTACCGATTTTGTAGTAAACGGCGGAAACTTCCAGTTCATGATGACCGGCTATACCCTCTCCGGGGTGCCGTCCCTTCAGGATTTTGATAAGTCCTTCTTTACCTATGGCGACAACGTCATTGAGGCCTTTGACACTTGGGCCTCCTGCGTGGATGACCTGTATACGCTGCCTGCGGCGCTGACGCTGAACACAGAGCAGAACGAGGCTTACAGCTCCAAGTTCAATGATATCAACACCATGGCGGAAGAGCGTGTGGGCAAGTTTATCACCGGCGAGCTGGACATTGAGACCCAGTGGGATGCATTCCAGCAGGATCTGGAATCCATGGGGATTCAGGACTGCATCGATATCTATCAGGAAGCCTATGATAACTATGAGGCATCCAAAGGCTAAATGCTGAAATACGAATAAATGGGCGCTGCTGCGTTTGCGGCAGCGCCCATTTGATATCCGCTGGTTTAGAAAAAATAAAGAAGAAGTTCTCAAAATCTTAACAAAAGGTCTCTGGTCAAAATGCAGGCGCTATGGTATAATGATCAGGTGATAGCAATTAGACTAGCTGGTGGAGGTGGCAGGATGCGGAAGAGAATAGCCGGACTGATTCTTTCGGCTGCACTGGTGTTGGCGATGGTACCTGAGGCCGCAGCGGCGGACTCCGGCAGCATCACCGATATCAGCGGACATTGGGCGGAATCGTCTATTGTCTGGGCTGTAGATGAGGGAATCTTTAACGGCGTTTCGGAGACAGAGTTTGCACCAAATCGCACCATGACGAGAGGGATGTTCGTAACTGTACTGGGACGCATGGCCGGTGTAGATCCGGCGGAGTTTCAGGACGTCTATTTGGACAATCTCTTTTCAGATGTCTCCGCAGGCTCCTACTATGCGCCTTATGTCAACTGGGCGGTGCGATATGGCATTGCGCAGGGGACTGGCGGAGGAAAATTTTCGCCGGACACACCGGTGACGCGGCAGCAGATGGCAACGTTTCTAGTGCGCTTCTGCTCGATCTACAACTATGAACTGATCGGCAGCGATGAGGGCATGGTGGAAAATTTTGCGGATGCATCCTCCATTGGCAGCTATGCAGTGGATGCGGTGGAGACCATGCGGAAGACCGGCTTGATGAACGGCAAGCGGAAAGCTGACGGAACCTATGTGTTTGATCCCAAGGGAAATGCCACCAGAGCCCAGTGCGCCACGGTGCTTCAGCGGATGTCCAATGCCATGCGCCCCTATGAGGGGCGGGAGATCGTAGCGCCGGACAGCATCTATGTATCGGCACAGGCGGATACCCTGTATGTGGGCGATTGGACCGGCGTTGAGGCGTGGGTCGGCCCGGATAATGTCAGCAACGGTACGGTCACGTGGGTATCCTCGGATCCCAGCGTAGTGGCTGTTGCCATTGACGGCACGGTGACGGCTGTTGGCGCAGGGACTGCGGAGATCTATGGCTATACATGGAACGGCCTGTGCGACTATACCGAGATCACATGTTTGGCCAAGCCCACAACCTCCTATGAATGGGAGAGCTATGAAGATAAGTGCATTCGTGTATTCGGTCAGGTGGTGGATGATCCCAGACGCTTTTACCAGACGGCGGAGGAAGCCTATTCCCATATGGCGGTGATCACGGTGCCGGTGTGGGATTTTGCGGATAGCAGCCGTACCACAAAAATAACGACCTATAAGACGCTTACGGTGAATGCTAATATGGCGGATACGATCGTGGCGATTTTTGAAGAGATCTATAATGGCAGCGAACAGTTCCCAATCAAAGAGGTAGGCTGCTACCGCTGGGAGCCGGGTTCTGAGCATATGCCGGGACTTGCCATTGATATCAACAGCTATGAGAACTATGAGTGCACGCTGGACGGAACGGCCACTGCAGGCGCATACTGGAGGCCGGGCGAGGATCCTTATTCCATTCCGGCAGACGGCGATGTAGTAAATGCCTTCCGAAAGTATGGTTTTGGCTGGGGCGGCAACTGGAACTCCAAGAAAGACTATATGCACTTTAGCTATTTTTCTACATAACAATTGTCAATGTGGGCGCCGCATCGCGGCGCCCATGCTGCTAACAGCCCCTTATGGGGTGAAAAACAGAAAGGAACGGTATCCCTATGGGAAAGAAAGCGCCGACAAAGCCGGAGCCGGCCAAAAGCACACAGTCGATCCCGGTCTGCAATCCGCCTCATACGCTGGGGCTGGACGATGCGGCTGTGCGGCAGCGGGTACAGGCGGGACTCCGCAATATACAGGTGGAATCTCCTACCAAGACGGAAAAACAGATCATTCGGGACAATTGCCTGACGTATTTCAACCTGATTTTTATCATTCTGGCGTCCTGTCTGGCTGTGGTGGGAGCCTTTGGGGATATGCTCTTTTTGGGCATCGCCATTACCAATACGGCCATCGGGATCTTTCAGGAGATCCGCTCCAAGCGGACCATCGACCAGCTGACACTGATGACGGCCCGAAAGGTCCCGGCGATCCGGAACGGAAAGCGTACCATGGTAGAATCTGACCAGCTGGTACGGGATGACATCGTGGAATTTGCCGCAGGTGATCAGATCTGCGCAGATGCGGTGGTGCGGGTCGGGCAGGTGCAGGTGAACGAATCCCTGATCACCGGTGAAGAGGATGCCATTGTAAAGCGTGTGGGGGATGTGCTGCTGTCCGGCAGTTTTGTGGTATCGGGCCGCTGTAAGGCGCAGCTGACGCAGGTGGGCGCAGATTCCTATGCTTCCAAGCTGACCATTGAGGCAAAAAAAGATGTTAAGGTCGGCAATTCCGAGATGATGGCTTCGCTGGATAAGGTAATTCGGGTCATCGGCATTGCCATGATCCCGCTGGGCGTGGTTTTGTTTATTAAGCAGTTTAAGGTGCTGGATCTTGGATTGCAGGCATCGGTCAAGGCTACAGTGGCGGCTCTGATCGGTATGATCCCGGAGGGGCTGTATCTGCTGACCAGTGTGGCATTGGCGGTCAGCGTGATCCGGCTGGCGCAGAAGCATGTGCTGACGCAGGATATGAACTGCATTGAAAATCTGGCGAGAGTCGATGTTCTGTGCGTGGATAAAACCGGTACCATTACGGAAAATGTCATGGAGCCCGGAGATCCTGTGCCTCTGGGAACGGCGGAATACCATCAGGTGGCGGAGATCCTGTCGGAGATCTATGGCGCAGCCAAGGCGGATAACGATACCGGTCGGGCCATGGCCGAAAAATTCTGTCAGGAGCCCAAGTGGCATGCCAAGAAGGTCATCCCGTTTTCTTCGGCCACCAAGTGGACCGGTGTGGTGTTTGAGGGGCACGGAAATTATCTGGTAGGTGCGCCGGAGTTTATTATGAGCGCACGATATGACGAGGTTGGAAAGGACGTGGAGAGCTGGAGCAGCCGGGGCTATCGTGTTCTGCTGCTGGCGGCCTACGGGGGAGAGCCGGAGCCGGGAAAGCTGACGCCGGATGCAGTAACGCCGCTGGCACTGGTGCCCCTGACCAACCGGATCCGGCCGGAGGCGCCGGAGACCTTCCGGTACTTCACCCAACAGGGCGTTTCCATTCGGGTCATCTCCGGCGATAATCCGGTCACGGTGTCGGAGGTGGCACGGCAGGCGGGGATCTCCGATGCGGATCTGTATGTGGATGCCTCTACGCTGGAGACGGATGAAGACATTGAAGAGGCGGCAGAGCACTATGCGGTGTTTGGCCGGGTGACGCCGGATCAGAAGCGAAAGCTGGTCAAGGCCATGCAGAAGGCAGGACACACGGTGGCAATGACCGGCGATGGTGTCAACGATGTGCTGGCGCTGAAGGATGCCGACTGCGGCATTGCCATGGCCTCCGGTGCCGATGCAGCCTGTCAGGTGGCTCAGCTGGTACTGCTGGATTCCGATTTTTCTACCATGCCGCAGGTGGTAGATGAGGGCCGCCGGGTCATCAACAACATTCAGCGGGCAGCATCCCTGTTCTTTGTAAAGAATATCTTCTCATTCCTGATTTCTATTGTATCTCTGTTTGTAGATATGCCCTATCCACTGGTGCCGCTGCATCTTTCGGTGATCAGCGGGCTGACCATTGGAGCGCCGGCGTTTTTCCTGGCACTGGAGCCCAACCATGAGCGGGTCAAGGGGAAGTTTATTACCAACGTGTTCCTGAAGGCGCTTCCCGGAGGACTTACCAATGTGATCCTGATCCTGCTGATCGAGGCGTTTGTGGCGGTATTCCGGTTCCCCACGGAGCAGCTTTATACCATGAGTGCTGTGGTATTGGCGGTGGTGGGGCTGCGGGTGCTCTATCAGGTATCTCAGCCTGTGGACTGGAAGCGCGGCACGCTGATTGCCGTGATGGCGCTGGCAGAGCTGATCTGCTTTACGGTGCTCAGTCCCATCTTTGGCTTTACTGCGCCCACGTTGGAGACTGGTCTGGTGTTGGCAGTGTTTATGATGCTGTCCTTCCAGATCATGCGGACGGTATTGATGGTGTTTGAAAAGACGGAGTTTTTGATCGGAAAATTGAAGGAAAAACGGCTGGAGCGGCTGGGTGTGCGGAAAAAGAATCCGTAACCAAATGGGAAAGCACCATGCTGCCGATGTGTAAAGCTCTGGCGGCATGGTGTTTTTTGTGGAAAACCGCTGCGGGAATGCCTGAGAATTGAATCATGATTTTGGTTGACGGTGCAGGGGAAAAACGATAGAATAGAAGCACGTATAGAATGCTGCCCAGAGGCGGCTGGAATAGACCGGTAATGGAGCGGTCATGAAAAGAGGGATTACCATGAAAACCGTGATGCTGGTATTTGGCACACGACCGGAGGCCATAAAAATGTGCCCGTTGGTAAAGGAACTGAAAACTCGGAAGGATATCCGCACCGTTGTGTGCGTCAGCGGCCAGCATCGTCAGATGCTGGACATGGTGCTCGATACCTTTGATGTAAAACCGGAGTATGATCTTGCAATCATGAAGCAGCGGCAGACGCTGTTTGATGTGACCACGGAGATTCTTTCTTCCATCCGTTCGGTGCTGGAAGAGGTAAAGCCGGACGTGGTGCTGGTGCACGGGGATACGTCAACCACCTTTGTCACGGCGCTGGCCTGCTTTTATATGCAGATTCCGGTGGGACACGTGGAGGCGGGACTTCGCACTTATAATCTATACAGCCCCTATCCGGAGGAATTTAACCGGCAGGCGGTCAGCATTATCAGCCAGTTTAATTTTGCACCGACAGAAATGGCACGGCAGAATCTGCTGCGGGAGCAGCGGGATGCCGGTAAGATCTATGTGACCGGCAATACCGGTATTGACGCTCTTCGCACCACGGTTCGGGCAAACTACACCCACCCGGAGCTGGAATGGGCGGCAGGCAGCCGCCTGATCCTGATCACCGCTCACCGGCGAGAAAATCTGGGGGAGCCCATGGCCCATATGTTCCGGGCCATTCGCCGGGTCTGCGATGAGCATCCGGATATCAAGGTGATCTATCCCATCCACATGAACCCGGCAGTTCGCGAGATCGCTGAGCGAGAGTTGGGGGGCGACGATCGGATCCATCTGATCGAGCCGCTGGATGTGCTGGATTTCCATAATTTTATGGCGCGCTGCTATCTGATCCTGACGGATTCCGGCGGTGTTCAGGAGGAAGCACCGTCCCTTGGAAAGCCGGTGCTGGTGATGCGGGATACTACGGAGCGGCCTGAGGGCATTGCCGCAGGGACGCTGAAGCTGGTGGGGACGGATGAAGAAGTGATATACAGTAATTTTTGCAGACTGCTGGAGGATGAGAGGGCCTATGCGGCCATGGCGGAGGCGTCAAATCCCTATGGCGATGGACATGCATCGGAGCGGATTGCAGATATACTGGTAAGAGAACTGGAAGGATGATACACGGATGAGTGAGACGAATGGCGGAAGATGGGAATTCGATCAGGAGGGAAACGTCCGCTATGTTCCGCCGGAGGATGGAAACCGGTCTGAGACGGATGGAAGCTATCACTACAGCTACCAGTACACAGTTACGAAGAACGGAAATGGCGGAAATAACCGAAAGAAAAACGATGACAAGGGCTGGCACTGGATCCTGATCGTGCTGGGCTTTGTGGTGGCATGGCCTGTTGGACTGGTGCTGCTGTTTCTGGAGCTGTTCGGCAAGTGGCCCGGGGACAAAAAGGTACAGCAGGAATTCCGCAGAGCGGCGAACGCGGCGAAAAAAGCTGCGGTTCAAGCCCGAGGTGAGTATACGCAGGCAAGAGCACAGCAGACCATGGAGCACCGTCAGCAGGTGGAGCGGGAGGCGGCAGAAACCCGTGCCCGCACGCAGGCGGAGCGAAATCGTCAGCAGAAGCAGCGGCCGGAAAAGAAGAGCGGAAAAAACCAGGAAAAGCTGGAAGCCCAGGCACATGGATTTGGCAACATCAAATTGCTGCGGATTCTGGGCGGTGTGCTCAGCGGTGCATTTGGCTTTGCTTTTGTAATGACGCTGATCGAGGAGATCACCTATTTCTTCAGCCTCAGCTACCTGCTGCGGCAGGTGCTGCCGTTGCTGGCGCTGTGCTTGGCAGGACTTACGCTGCTGGGCGTGGCTGGAAGCCGGAGACGCAAAATGAAAAAATTCCGGAAGTATCTCTCCATGATCGGGCAAAAGAATCAGGTGTCGATCCACAGCCTTGCCAAGGCCATGGGCATTACGGATAAGCAGACCACGCAGGATCTGGAGGAAATGCTGGAACGGGATTATTTTGCACAGGGCTATATTGATGCGGCCAGAAATATGCTGGTGCTCTGGGAGGGCGGTATTCCCGATGAGCCGGAGCCGCAGACGGAGGAGCCGCAGAAGCCGGAGCATGGTGAAGAGCAGGATGAGACCGTGGCAAGCCGCACGCTGAAACGGATCCGCGATATCAATGACGATATTGATAATCCGGAGCTGTCCCGGAAGATCGACCGCATTGAAGAACTCACGGCAAAGATCTTCGGGCTTCTGGAGGAACGTCCGGAAAAGGCGGGAGAGCTGAAGAGCTTTATGAACTACTATCTGCCGAAAACACTGAAAATTTTGGAGAACTACGCAAAGCTGGAAGAGCAGGATGTGGACGGAGATAATATTCGGGAGACCAAGCAGAAGATCGAGGCCATGATGGATAAGATCGTGGACGGCTATGAGGCACAGCTGGATAAGCTGTTTGCGGATGATGCGCTGGATATTTCTGCGGAATTGAAGGTTATGGAGTCCATGCTGGAAAAGGACGGACTCACCGCAGACAATGAACTGAAGCTGTAATGTTTCGACGTGCAGCATGGGCGGGGTGGTTCCCTGCCCATGCTGCTCTAGATTTATGAAAAAAAGCTTGACATCCATGGAGCGCCATGATAAAATAGCTCGGTAAAAGGAAGTAGGAGCGGCGGCACCGCACCTCACCGTCAGCTGTAGCGACACGGTTTATCTCGCAGACTCAGGCAAAAGGGTCTGTGCGTTTGTGCGGGTGCTGTGCGGCATCCGCGTTTTTTGTTGGAGGTGTTTCATATCAGCAAACTAGACCATCAGCTCAACGAGGATATCAGAGACAAGGAAATCCGTGTAATTGGACCCACTGGCGAACAGCTTGGCATCATGTCTTCCAGAGATGCACTTGCGAAGGCCTACGATCTGGGACTGGATCTGGTAAAGATCTCCCCCAATGCCACCCCTCCGGTGTGCAAGGTCATGGACTATGGCAAGTTCCGCTTTGAGCAGACCAAGAAGGAAAAAGAGGCCAAGAAGAACCAGCATGTGACTGAGATCAAGGAAGTCCGTATGTCTCCCGGCATCGACACCAATGACTTTAACGTAAAAGTCAAGAGCGCATTGAAGTTCTTGAAGGACGGAAACCGCGTCAAGGTGACAGTTCGGTTCCGTGGCCGTGAGATGGCGCATACCGATATCGGCAAAACGCTGCTGGCGCAGTTTGGTGAGATGTGTGCAGAGACCGCCAATATCGAGCGTCCTCCCAAGCTGGACGGACGGCATATGTCCATGTTCCTTGGACCCAAGTCAAGTAAGTAAAACCCTTTTTTATCATACGGAAGGAGTACACCATTATGGCGAACAAGATTAAGACGCACTCCGGTGCAAAGAAAAGATTTAAGATGACCAAGAACGGCAAGGTTAAGAAGGCCTGCGCTTTCAAGAGCCATATCCTTACCAAGAAGGAAACCAAGCGGACTCGTCGCCTGCGTCAGGGCGGCTATGCCGACAAGACCAACGTTAAGGCTATCAAAGAGCTCATTCCCTACAAATAATCAACGCTTGCTACACTTCTAAGGAGGATAACATAAATGGCTAGAGTAAAAGGCGCAATGATGACGCGCAAGAGACGCAACAAGACCCTGAAGATCGCTAAGGGCTACTGGGGTAGCAAATCCAAGCATTTTAAGATGGCCAAAGAGGCCGTTATGAAGTCCGGCAACTACGCTTTCCGTGACCGCCGGGCCAAGAAGAGAGATTTCCGCAAGCTGTGGATCACCCGTATTTCCGCCGCTGTGGCTCCCTATGATATCAACTACTCCCGCTTCATGAACGGTCTGAAGAAGGCTGGCATCACCATGAACCGGAAGATGCTCTCCGAGCTGGCAATCAACGATGCTACCGCATTTGCAGCTCTGGTTGAGACTGCCAAGAAGGCACTCTAAGAGATTTGACCGCTGCCGTTTTCCGGCAGCGGTTTTTCTTTATAAAAATCCTTAGAAACCTTGACATTTGACGGGAATTTGTGGTTGAATAGACAGGATAATTAGAATCCGGAGGAACGTATATGAACGAAGGGAAAACGTTAGTCAATGATATGTCACAGGGGCCGGTGCTGAAAAGCCTGATCCGCTTTGCGATTCCCATGATGCTGGCCAATCTGCTTCAGGCAGTATACAGCATGGTGGACATGATCGTGGTAGGGCAGTTTGGCGGCCCGGCAGGGCTGTCGGCAGTGGGAATTGGCGGACAGCTCACCAACCTGTTTCTGGCGGTGGGCATGGGCTTTTCCAATGGAGCGCAGGTAGTGATCTCCCAGCAGGTGGGCATGAAAAGTAAAAAAATATCCCGTACCATTGGAACACTTTTGACCACGGAGCTGCTGCTGGCGGTTCTGGTGGGCGCCGTTGGGGTGGTGTTTCACGGCGGGATTCTGGAGCTTATGAACACGCCTCAGGCCGCTTGGGACGAGGCGGTTGGCTATCTGGTGATTTGCAGCTGCGGTATGGTCTTTATTTACGGCTATAATGCGCTGTGTGCCATCCTTCGTGGTATGGGGGAGAGCAAGCTTCCTATGCTGTTCATTGCGGTGGCCTCTCTGGTCAATGTGGTGCTGGATCTGGTCTTTGTGGGGGCGCTTCATTGGGGCGCATCCGGTGCGGCAGCGGCTACCGTGATCGCACAGGGAGTGGCCTTTTTCAGTGCGGCGGCATTCCTGTTCCGGCACAAGGAGGCCGTGCAGTTTGACTTTCGGCTCCGCAGTTTCGCCGTTGATCGAGAGCAGCTGGGGGCACTATGCAGGCTGGGGATCCCCTCTGTGGTGCAGCAGTTTCTGATTACCATTTCCATCACCTTTGTCAATGCGCAGGTCAATGCCTTTGACGTGGCGGCCTCTGCGGTAGACTCTGTGGGCGGAAAGCTCAATATGGTGGCCAATATTATCACCGGTGCCATTTCCACGGCTACGGCGACTATGATCGCGCAGAGCTTTGGCGCCAGAAAGATGGATCGGGTCAAGCATGCCTTCCGGGCCTGCATGGTGATCTGTATGATCTGGTGGGTGGTTCTTTCCGCTTGCTACCTGCTGTTTCCCCGTCAGATCTTTGGGATGTTTACCACCGATGAGCAGGTGCTGGCGCTTGCTCCCACCTATCTCCGGTATGCGGTGATCTGGCTGCTGGCTCTGTGCAGCATGGATGCACCCTTTGCGCTGGTGCAGGGGGTGGGCTATGCCAGCTTTAACCTGATCGTTGGCCTGCTGGACGGTGTAGCTGCAAGAATCGGCCTGAGTATGCTGCTGGGGCATTTTATGGGACTGACGGGATTCTGGCTGGGCAGCGGCCTTGCCGGTTTTGTCACCACCATTGCAATGGGGATCTACTACTTAACTGGCCGCTGGGAAACCCGAGAGGCCATTACAAAATGATTCGGTGAACTTATACAAAACACCTTTGGATCTGGGAAAAATCCTTGGCTTGCAGGGGATTTTATGCTGTGATATAATCAAGGTGCAAATCAGATACTTTTATATCTAATTATTCGGGGGATTTTACGTTTTGGAAAAAACAATGATCAATGACTTGACCACCGGCAGTGTGGGAAAGGAGCTTTTGAAATTCTCATTTCCTTTTATGCTGTCCAATGCCCTCCAGACCGTCTATAATCTGGTGGACATGGTGGTAGTAGGCCAGTTCGTGGGCAGTGCGGGGCTTACGGCAGTATCCATTGGTGGTCAGATTACATGGCTGCTCAGCTGTCTTGCCATCGGTTATGCCTCAGGGTGCCAGATTTTTATTTCGCAGCTGGTGGGCACCCGGGATCGGGAGGGGATCCGGCGGACCATCGGTACGCTGTTTTCAGTGATCGCACTGTTTTCGATTCTGTTTACGGTGCTGGGCATTGTGGTGCATCGACCGCTGCTGACACTGCTGAATACACCGGCGGAAGCTATGAAGCAGGCGGCGGACTATGTGGTGATTTGCAGCGCCGGTATGTTCTTTGTCTATGGCTATAACACGGTTTCGGCGGTGCTTCGAGGCATGGGAGATTCCACCAGACCGTTCCTGTTCATTGCCATCGCAGCAATCGTCAATGTAATTCTGGATCTGGTGTTTGTAGGTGCCATGGGTATGGAGAGCGGCGGCGCAGCGCTGGCAACCATCATCTCTCAGGCGGCCTCCTTCCTGATCTCCATGGTATACCTCTATATTCGCCGGGAGAGTTTTGGCTTTGACTTTAAGCTCCGAAGCTTTGCGGTGGATGGGAAGACCTTTAAGGCGCTTTCCTATCTGGGCCTTCCCCTGACGGTGCAGACTTCTGCCATCAATATTTCCATGCTGTATGTGTCTGCCGGAATCAATACCTATGGACTGGTGTATTCTTCGGTCTATGGCATCGGCAACAAGCTGACCTCAATCATGTTTATTATTACCAACTCCATCTCTACAGCCAGTGCCACCATGTTTGGGCAGAATCTGGGCGCAGGAAAGCATGACCGGGTAAAGCAGGTGTTCTGGTTTGGCAACCTCTACTGCATGGTGTTCTTTGCAGTGGTTGCGGTAGTATGTCTGGTGTTCCCGGAGGGGATCTTCCGGCTGTTTACCGGCGATGCGGATGTTATTGCCAATGCGGGGCACTATATGATCACCATGGTGGTGATGTTCTTTGGCTTTGCGACCATGACTGCCGGCATCGCACTGATCAACGGCATTGGAAACGGCAGCCTCAGCCTGATCACTGCACTGCTGGATGGCGTTATTGTACGAATCGGCCTCTGCATCCTCCTGTCCGGCCCCTGCGGCATGGGCGTTTGGGGATATTTCTGGGGCAATGCGCTGGCGGGCTTTGTCAGTGTGATCATTGGCGATTTCTACTATCTCAGCGGCCTTTGGAAAAAGCGGAAGCTGATGGTGGAACAGTAAGGAGCAGTTATGTACCGAATCAAAGCGCTTATCCTGAAATACCGCAGTATCATCAGCTATCTGGTTTTTGGCGTACTGACCACGCTGGTCAATCTGGTGGTTTACTATTTGTGTTATCACCTGTGGGGCGTGGGGAATGATATCAGCGTGGTGATCGCATGGGTACTGGCGGTGCTGTTTGCCTTTTTTACCAATAAGCCCTTTGTGTTCGAGAGCTACGATTGGTCACCGAAGGTGCTTCTGCCGGAGGCTGGAAGCTTTTTTGGCTGTAGGCTCGGCTCCGGCGTGCTGGAGCTGGTGCTGATGCATGTAACGGTGGAAATGCTGGGATGGCCGGGGATGCTCATGAAGCTGCTGGTAAACATAATTGTGGTGATCCTCAACTATGTGGCCAGCAAGGTTCTGGTATTTCGTAAAAAGAACTGAAAAAATCGCGTCAGGAAACCCTGACGCGATTTTTGCAATCTGATTTAGATGTGGCGGAATTCGATTTCGCCGGTCTCGCCGTTCATGCTGTCCACGATGGCCAGAGATTCCAGATGAATGCCCTTCTGGCGGAACCGGTCGCCGGCCCCCTGAAATCCCTTCTCAATGGCGATGCCAACACCCACAAGATGCGCACCCGCCTGATCCAGAATGTCCATAAGGCCTTCCAGCGCCTTGCCGTTGGCAAGAAAATCGTCAATGATCAATACCCGGTCGTTGGGGCCCAGATAACGCCGATCCACGACCACATCACTGATGGTCTTGTGGGTGAAGGACTCAACCTTTGCAGTGAATACGTCCTTGCCAAGGTTCAGAGATTTGGACTTTTTGGCAAATACCACGGGACAGTGGAAACTGCGGGCGGCAATGCAGGCGATGCCGATTCCGGAGGCTTCGATGGTGAGAATTTTATTGACGCCTTCTCCGGCAAAGAGCCGGGCCCACTCCTGACCCATTTCGTCCAGCAGGTCAATATCCATCTGGTGATTCAAAAAGCTGCTTACCTTTAGAATGTTGCCCGGATAGACCTCGCCATCCTGCATAATCCGTTTTTCCAACAGTTCCATGCTTCCGCCTCCATATCCGGCCGGTGGCCGTGTTTCGTAGACATTATTATAATACGCATTTCGAAAAAGCACAAGAAGAATGTCGGAAAATAAGAAGAAAAGACCGGTCTGCCGCATTGAACGGGCAGACCGGTTTTAAGTGCAGAGATTCAATGGCAGCGCAGGTAATCTTCTACCTCCTGAAGCTGCTGCGGCGTATTGACGCCGATGATCTGCATGCCCAGCTCTACACAGCACAGGCCGATTTTACCGCCCCGCTGGCGCATGAGCTCCGGTACATCGGTCAGGTAGTATTCCCCCTGCGCATTGTCGTTTTTCAGAAGCTCCAGACAGGCCAGAAGCTCCTGACAATCAAAGGCGTAGACGCCTGCATTGAGCTCGCGGATGGCCTTCTGCTCCGGGGTGCAGTCCTTATCTTCCACGACCCGGATAAATTCGCCGTTTTCATCCCGGAGGATCCGCCCATAGGGGAGCTCCCGATCACTGGTGCCAGTGAGGAAGGTGCAGGTACAGCCGTTTTCCGCATGGGCACGGAGCAGGGACTCATAGGTTTCCCTGCGGATCAGGGGCATATCGCCGCAGCATACCAGAACGGTGCCGTCAAAATCCTTGAGATACGCCCGGGCGCACTGCACGGCGTGGCCGGTGCCCTGCTGGGGGTCCTGTACGGCGTAAGGATAGTCAGGGAATGCCTTCATCACTTCCTCACGGAGATATCCGGCTACAATAACGGTGTCATCCTTGGGGAGGAAATTCAGAGCGTCCAGAACATAATGGAGCAGGGGATGGCCTGTGGCCATGCGCATGACCTTGGGCATGTGGTTCTGCTCGGATTGGAGCCGGGTGCCCTTGCCGGCGGCAAGGATCACTGCTTTTACCGGTTTCATGCTTATCCCTCCAATCCGCTGACAATGGCGATGCCTGCGCTGGCGCCGATACGGTCGGCACCGGCCTTGATCATCTCCATAGCCTCTTCATAGCTGTGGATACCGCCGCTGGCCTTGACCTTCAAGCCGCCTGCGGACTTTTTCATCAGGGCAACGTCCGCTGCCTTGGCACCGCCGGAGGAGAAGCCGGTGGAGGTCTTTACAAAGTCCGCTCCGGCATTCTTAGAAGCCGCACAGGCCTTGACGATCTCATCCTCGGTGAGCAGGCAGGTTTCCAGAATGACCTTTAACACCTTGCCGGGGCAGGCGGCTCGGACGGCCTTGATGTCAGCCTCTACGGCGTCCCAGTTCCCGTCTTTGGCATGACCTACATCCAGCACCATGTCGATCTCATCGGCGCCCAGTGCAGTCATAGCACCGGCCTCGGCGGCTTTTACCACGGTGCAGCCCAACGGGAAGCCTACGACCACGCAGAGCTTTACATCGGAGCCTGCAAGGCACTCCTTTGCCAGCGCCGCACGACCGGAGTTGACGCAGACGGAGCAGAAGTGGTATGCCTTGGCCTCATCACAGAGCTTCCGGATCTGGGCCTCTGTGGCATCGGGCTTCAGCAGGGTATGGTCGATCATCTTGGCAAGTTCCAGTTTTGTCATGATTATTCTCCTTTTTCGGTGGGAATGCGGAAGAAACGCTTCCCGTTTTCCATGGTAATGGCCGCCACCTCTTCGGTGGACAGGCCCTTGATTTCTGCAATTTTTTCTGCCACCTTGGGCACATAGCCCGAGTGGTTCCGCTTGCCGCGGTAGGGAACCGGGGCAAGATAGGGGCAGTCTGTTTCAATCATAATACGGTCCATGGGCACAGCGGCAATGGCCTCCAGTGCACGGCGGGCATTCTTAAAGGTCACAACGCCGGTAAAGCTCACATACCAGCCCAGCCGCACCAGCTCCTGTGCCATTTCGGCACTGCCGGAGAAGCAGTGAAATACCCCGGGAACGTTGTCGGCCCATTTTCGGACGATCTCCATGCCATCGCCGTGGGCTTCCCGTTCGTGGATGACGACCGGCTTTCCCAGCCGGTCAGCCAGCGCCATTTGACGGTCAAACCAGTGCTGCTGGATGTCTCGGGGCACATCGTCATAGTGATAGTCGAGACCGATCTCGCCAATGGCTACCACCTTGGGGTGCTGTGCAAGCTTCCCGTAGGTTTCCAAGTCTTCCTCGGTCATGTCCCCGGTGTTGCCGGGCCATGCGCCCACTACGGCATAGACAAAGGGATACTGCTGTGCAATGGAGATGGCCTTTTGAGAGGAAGGAATATCACAGCCGATGTCGTTGATGAGGGAGATCCCCTGCTGGTGGAGCTGAGGCAGAAGAATGTCACGATCCTCGTCAAAGGCTTCATCGTCATAATGGGCGTGTGTATCATAAAACAAGTGGGATACCTTCTTCCTGGGAGTCACTGCTGCTTTTTTCGAAGCTCCAGATAGACCATCAGCACGGCGATATCAGCGGGGCTGACACCGGAGATCCGGGAGGCCTGCCCAATGTTCAGGGGGCGGATCTTTCCAAGCTTCTGCCGGGCTTCCAGACGCAGACCGGTGATGGCATCATAGTCGATGTCCTCCGGCAGCAGGTGGCCTTCTTCCTTTTGGAACTGCTCCACCTGCTTCAGCTGGCGCTTGATGTATCCGGCGTATTTTACCTGTATTTCTACCTCTTCCTGAATATCAGGAGAGAGCGCAGGGCGCTGCGGGTCAAAGGGGGCGAGGCCCGAGTAACTCAGCTGCGGGCGGCGCACCAGATCGCCCATCCGGGCGGAACCGTTCACCGGGGCAGTTCCCTGTGCGGTGAGATAGTCGTTAAGCTGGGGGCTTTCCTGTACGCCGCAGCGCTCCAATCGCCGGGCTTCCGCTTCTACCTGACGGTATTTTTCCTGCACGGCGGCGTAACGTTCAGCGGAGATCAGGCCGACCCGGTGGCCGATGCCGGAGAGCCGCTGGTCGGCATTATCCTGGCGGAGCATCAGACGGTATTCGGTGCGGGAGGTCATCATTCGGTAGGGCTCCTCTGTGCCCTTGGTGACCAGATCATCAATCAGAGTGCCGATGTAGGCATCACTGCGGCGGAGCACCATGGGTGCCTCGCCCTTTAGCTTCAGGGCGGCATTGATGCCGGCCACCAACCCCTGAGCGGCGGCTTCCTCATAGCCGGAGGAGCCGTTAAACTGTCCGGCTCCATAGAGACCGGGGACTTTTTTGCTTTCCAGCGTGGGCAGCAGTTCGGTGGGATCTACACAGTCATATTCAATGGCATAGGCCGGGCGCATCATCTCCGCCTGCTCCAACCCGGGAATGGTATGGAGCATCTGGATCTGCACATCCTCCGGAAGGGAGGAGGAAAAGCCCTGAATGTACATCTCATCGGTAGAAAGTCCACAGGGCTCAATGAACAGCTGATGCCGGGGCTTATCCGGGAATCGGACGATCTTATCCTCAATGGAGGGGCAATACCGGGGGCCGATGCCTTCAATTACTCCGGAATATAGGGGGCTTCGATGCAGATTTTCCCGGATGATCCGATGGGTTTCGGCATTGGTATAGGTGAGATGGCACACGGCCCGGTTCTCGGGAATCTCGGTGGTGGTAAAGCTGAAGGGCACCGGTACGTCATCTCCGGGCTGTACCTCCATCCGGGAGAAATCGATGCTCCGGCGGTTGACTCTGGGCGGTGTGCCGGTCTTAAAACGCCGCAGAGAAAGGCCCAGCGCACGAAGATTGTCGCTGAGCCCCACGGCGGCGTGCATGCCGTCAGGGCCTGAGGCGTAATGGCATTCGCCGGTGATGACACGGCTGGAAAGATAGGTGCCGGAACAGATAATCACCGCACGGGCGGGATAGACGGCACCCAACTGGGTCACAACGGCACCGACAGCACCGGTTTCGTCCAGCCGGATCTCTGTGATCATGGCCTGCTTCAGGTCCAGATGCTCCTGCTGCTCCAGCGTGTGCTTCATAAGCTCCTGGTATTTCCGTCGGTCAGCCTGGGCACGGAGAGAGTGGACGGCGGGGCCTTTGCCCCGGTTCAACAGCCGGAATTGGATGCAGGCCCGGTCAGCGGCCCGGCCCATTTCGCCGCCCAGCGCATCGATCTCCCGGACCAGATGTCCCTTGCCGGTGCCGCCAATGGCGGGGTTGCAGGGCATATTGCCCACTGCGTCCAGATTAATGGTAAAAACGACGGTTTTCAGCCCCAGCCGGGCAGCGGCAAGGGCTGCCTCAATGCCTGCGTGGCCTGCGCCTATGACGGCAACGTCATAGGACTCCATCTGATATTCTGTCATGTGGTTCACCTGTGTTACGTGTTTTAAGAGAGGCATCACGCAATGCGTGGTACGACTTCGTTTTATTGTACCATGTTTCGGAGGCTTTTGCCACTGTTTTTCTCCATATTTTCCTGAATTGCAAGGGCTTTGCGGGTTGCTTTTATTTTTTGACTATGATAAAATAAATAATTGTGATTCGGTAAATATGAACGGAAAATTGACGTTTTAGGAAGGGAGTTACCCAACTTTGGTAGACGAGAAAATCAGAAACGTAGCCATTATCGCCCACGTTGACCACGGCAAGACCACACTGGTAGACGAGATGCTCAAGCAGAGCGGCATCTATCGGGAAAATCAGGAGGTCGTGGATCGCGTCATGGACTCCAACGATCTGGAGCGGGAGCGCGGCATTACCATTCTGGCGAAGAACACCGCCATTACCTACAAGGACACGAAGATCAACATCGTTGACACCCCGGGCCATGCGGACTTTGGCGGCGAGGTAGAGCGTATCCTCAAGATGGTCAACGGCGTTATCCTGCTGGTAGACGCAGCAGAGGGCCCCATGCCCCAGACCCGGTTTGTGCTGTCCAAGGCATTGGAGCTGGGCCATCGTGTTATCGTGGTGGTCAACAAGATCGACCGGCCGGACCAGCGTGTGCTGGAGGTTGTGGACGAGGTTTTGGAGCTGCTCATTGATCTGGACGCCACCGACGATCAGCTGGAGAGCCCCATGCTGTTCTGTTCCGGCCGTCAGGGCACAGCCTCCTATTCTCCGGATGTGGCAGGGACGGATCTCCAGCCCCTGTTTGACACGATTCTGGATTATATTCCCGCACCGGAGGCTGACGTGGATCAGCCCTTCCAGATGCTGGTTTCTTCTATTGACTACAATGAGTTTGTAGGCCGTATTGCAGTGGGCCGTATTGAACGGGGCGTGATCCATCAGAATGATGAGATCGTGGTATGTAACTACCATGATCCGGAGCAGGTATCCAAGAAGCTCAAAGCGGTAAGTCTCTATGAGTTCGATGGCCTGAACCGGGTACCGGTGACTGAGGCTACCGCAGGCAACATTATTGCCATGAGCGGCATTGGCAACATCACCATTGGGGATACCATCTGTGCGCCCTCCAATGTGGAGCCGCTGGATTTCGTAAAGATCTCCAAGCCCACCATGGAAATGACTTTTACCATCAACGATTCTCCCTTTGCCGGCAAGGAAGGCAAGTATGTGACCTCCCGCCAGATCAGAGAGCGGCTGGAGAAGGAGCTCCTGAAGGACGTGTCCCTGCGGGTCACCGAGGCCGAAGGCTCCACCGATGCCTTCTATGTGGCAGGCCGTGGTGAGATGCACCTGAGCATTCTCATCGAGACCATGCGCCGGGAGGGCTATGAGTTTCAGGTGTCTCCTCCCCGTGTGCTCTATCAGGAGATCGACGGCGTTAAGTGCGAGCCCATGGAGCGTCTGGTCTGTGACGTGCCCTCTGACTGCGTAGGCTCCGTCATTGAGAAGATGGGCAACCGCAAGGGCGATTTGCTGGAAATGGCGCCTTTGGGCACCACCCGTATGAAGATCACCTTCCTGGTTCCTTCCCGGGGCCTGTTTGGCTACCGCAATGAGTTCCTGACCGATACCAAGGGCGAGGGCATCATGGCCTCCGTGTTCGACAGCTATCAGCCCTATAAGGGCGATATTCAGCGCCGCCGCACCGGCAGCCTGATTTCCTTTGAGACCGGTGAGTCCATCACCTATGGCCTCTACAATGCGCAGGAGCGCGGCACCCTGTTTATTGGCGCCGGTGTTCCGGTCTATGAGGGCATGATCATCGGCTCCAACCCCCGTATGGAGGATATTACCGTCAACGTCTGCAAGGCCAAGCACCTGACCAATACCCGTGCTTCCGGCTCTGACGATGCGCTGCGTCTGATTCCCCCCAAGCAGATGAGCTTGGAGCAGTGCCTGGAATATCTGGCGGATGATGAGATCCTTGAGGTCACGCCGAATACCCTGCGGATGCGCAAGCGCATCCTGAACCATGCAGACCGCATGAAGGCCCTGAAGGGCGGCAAGAAGTAAGTCGTAAATATAAGGGCTGTCCTTTGCGGCAGCCCTTTTTCTATGGGAAAGGAGAGAACATGCTCCCACCTGAATTTTTGAGCCGTATGGAGTCCCTGCTGGGGGAGGAATACGGGGAGTTTATGGCCGCTTATGACCGGCCACTGCAAAAGGGACTGCGGCTGTCCCGGCGGAAGCGGCTGCAAAAGCCGCTTCCGTTTCTGAAGGCGCCCATTCCGTGGGTGCAAAATGGCTATGCCTATGATCCGGAGGCACGGCCCGGGAAGCATCCCTATCATGAGGCGGGGGCCTATTACTTGCAGGAGCCCTCGGCCATGGCCCCGGCACAGCTGCTGAATCCGCAGCCCGGAGATCGGGTGTTGGATCTCTGCGCAGCCCCCGGCGGAAAGTCTACCCAGTTGGGAGATATGCTGGAGGGACAGGGGCTTCTGGTGGCCAACGAGATCAACCCCAAGCGGGCAAAGATCCTGTCTCGGAATATCGAACGCATGGGAATCCCCAATGCACTGGTGCTGAACATGCACCCGAGAGAGCTGGAGGGGCGGTTTCCTGGATTTTTCGATAAGATTCTGGTGGATGCACCCTGTTCCGGGGAGGGAATGTTCCGAAAGGAAGCCGCTGCGGTGACGGATTGGAGCCCGGATACGGTTTCCATGTGCGCCGGCAGACAGAAGGAAATATTGGATTCTGCGGCGAAGATGCTTCGCCCCGGGGGCCTTCTGTGCTACTCCACCTGCACGTTTGCGCCGGAGGAGGACGAGGGAGCCATTGCGGCGTTCCTGCGGCGCCACCCGGAGTTTCATGTGGAAAAGGCCGATATGCCATGGCTGGCCCCGGGAAGACCGGAATGGGCAGCAGACGGCCCGGAGGAGCTGAGAGATACCTTCCGGCTCTGGCCCCATCTGCTCAGCGGCGAGGGACACTATGCGGCGCTGCTTCGGAAGGATGGCAACGCCGAATCCGAGATGCTTCCGGCACCCAAATCGGAGAAGGTGCCCAAAGAACTGAATGCGTTTGTGGAGGAACTGGGGATCACACTCCCGGAAGGACGGCTGATCTCCTTTGGGCCCTCCCTGTACCTTGCGCCGGAGGAAATGCCGGAGCTGAAGGGGCTGAAGGTCCTGCGGCCCGGTCTGGAGCTGGGACAGGTGAAGAAGGGAAGATTTGAACCGGCCCATGGGCTGGCACTGTGGCTTAGCACGGCAAAGAATACAGTGGATTTGGCCGGGGACGGCACGGAGGTGCTCCGGTATCTGAACGGGCAGGTGCTCCCCGGAAATCAGAACGGCTGGACGCTGGTGACGGTAGACGGGCTGAGCCTTGGCTGGGCAAAGGGCTCTGGCGGACAGCTGAAAAACCATTTTCCAAAGGGCCTGCGCTGGATGAATGTATAAAAAATCGGTGTGCACGTGTTTTGTGCACACCGATTTTGTCGAATATGGGTTCTAGTTATACTGATAGGTGCTGGCGTCAAAGGCAGTGCCCGTAGAGGTACTCTCCACCAGCGAACCGCCGGAGACCGTGAGAATGTGAACATCATCAATGGTCAGATCCTCTGTGTAGGGATTCATGACCTGATTCACCATATCTACCACACTCTGGCCGTAAAGCCCATAGCAGGAGGCACCATTGTAGTTGACACCCTCGCCGGGCAGTGTGTTCTGCTGAATGTCGCCAATGCCGCTGAGCAAAATGTGAAGGGCCAGATAGCGGATATTGGCGCCGTCCAGATCCGTGATGACGTTGGACATTGCCGCCTTATAAATGGCGGGCAATTTCGGCAGCTTGCCGGGGGACATACACTGCTTGACCATGGCTTTGATAAAGGTCTGCTGGACATATTCCCGCTGAATATCCGCCATGGCATAGCCGTGCCGATAGCGGCAGACCTTCAGGGCCAAATCACCGCTGAGCTCCTGCTCACCGGCATAGATGGTGGTACCATCCACATCCATATCCGTGGGGACGTCAAAGGTAACGCCGCCCATGGCATCTACAACGTCCTTGAAGATCTCATAGTCGATAATGGCATAGCCATCGGGACGGAAGCCCAGCAATGTCTCCACCTGATCCATCAGAGCCTGAGCCCCGGCGTCACCACAGCCTGCATGACCGTAGACACCGTTGATCTTCGGAACAGACTCTCCGCTGTCCACAATGGTATCACGGGGAATACTGGTCAGAGCGCAGGTACCGTTCTTCTGATCCAGTGAAGCGATCATAATGGTATCCGTTCGTGTGCCCTCTTCGTCGGTGGCACAGAGCAAAATGTTGTAGAAGCCGGATTTTCTGGTGTGAATGCCGTCCTGCGACTTTGTAGGAGCCCGGAACAGCATGAAGTAGATGCCGGCAAAAATGGCAATCAGTATCAATAGAAAAATCAGAAAATTCCGAAGCGGATGCCGTTTTTTTCGGCGGCGGGGGGGCTGATATTCCGGTTCTTCATAGTCTTCATAGTCCTCGTCATAGCGCTCCCGGGGAGCACTGCGGCGTTTTTTGCTACGGCGGGTGGAAGACTGGGAATAGCCGGAACTGCGCCGGTCATAGGGATCCGGATTGGCCATGCCGGAGGCCTTGGCGGCCAGCGTTTGATGGGGAGGCTCGTAACCGTCTTCATAGTCTGCGTAGCCGTCATCCTCATAACCATCATAGCCATCGGCATAATCCTCGTAACCCTGATAGCCGCTACCGTAGCCGGCGTCCTGATAATTATCATAGGAATCGTCATAGGAACCGTCATAATATCCGTTCCCGTCATAGTAGCTGCTGCCGCCGTTCTCATAGCTGCTGTTCTGTGGAACATGCGACCGGCTGCTGTTTGGATTGCTGCGCCTGCTGCTCTGCACAGGGCGAAAGACCTGTGTTTCGTCCATATCTCCCGAAGGGGAGATGCCGGAGGCACCGCTGCGGCGGTAGTTGGAATCGCCTCGATTAGCCATAGAAAACTCCTTTAGTGTGATCGTAAGGGGCCTTAGAAGGTGACAACGTCCTGTTCGGGCTTTTCGGCTGGCTCTATGGAAATTGCGGTGAGCACCGGCCCCATCTCTTTATAAAGCTTGTGATACCGCAGGGAAATCTTTGCGGTCACGGTGATCCAGCTGCGCTGGGCCAAATCCTGCGCACCATCATACTGGCACACAAAGCCCATGAACTGAATGTCCTCCACGCAGCAGGTCATAATAAACCGGCCCGGAACAAAGCAGCCCTTTTCCACTTTTTTGGTATGAGCGACCTGCGCCTTAAAACGGACGGTTTTGCCGGAATACTTCTGCATGTCCTCGGTGACATCCCGGTACCAGATGCCGTAATCATCATCCTTGATCTCGATGATATCAGCGTTGAGATCAAAGGGAAGGGGATCCTCGATCTCGTCATATTCCACGCGGCCATCCTCCGCCTCATAGGCAATATCGCACCGGCGATTGATGCCTCGGACGATTTTGTGGAGCTCCATTTTGTCGATGGAATCGTTATAACGATTGAATACGATCATTTCGCATCCGCCAACCTTATCCACCACAAGGGAGCGCATGTTGTTGTTGTACATCACAAAGGTGGTGGCGTCGGCAAACATGATCTCCTGATAGACCACCCAGTTTTTCGGCATGGCGGCGTAAAAATCACTGACCAGCTTCATGCCGTTGAGCTCTACGCAGACACGTTCGGCGTGGTGCTTCTTTCGCAGGGCTTCCAGCATCTTGTCATCCAGGGCATCCTGATCCTCGATGGTTTCAATATAGACGTTGGGGGCAGCGAAGGCGCTGGGGTCGTATTCCTCTTCGCCCTCTTCGCAGACGAGAAGCAAGGTCTTCTCGCCGGCGTTGAACCGGTCATCCTCTAATGTACCCTGCATAAAGCGGGTTTTGCCGCTGTCCAGAAAACCGGTGAATACATATACGGGAATTGCCATGAGCGGGCCTCCTTTACTCAGCCCTGAAACAGAGCAGCAATGGCTGCCTCGTTGATCTTGGAGCCAATGACACACAGACGGCCGATGACACCGGCAGCTCCGGTGCGAATATCCGGTTCACCGGGAACGTAGTCAAAGTGAATCCACTGACCATCCTCGCCGGGAACGATGCCCTTTGCCCGAAGAATGATGCCGTAGGTCTCCTGATCGGAGAGAGCGGAAAGACACTGGGCGATTTTGTCTTTGGTGAAGGTCTTGGGTGTCTCCATGCCCCATGAAGTAAACACTTCGTCGGCATGATGATGGTGATGATGGTCGTGACCTTCATGGTCGTGATCGTGGTGATGCTCGTGCTCCTCATGATCATGCTCGTGATGGTGCTTGTGCTCCTCGTGGTCGTGATCGTGGTGGTGCTCGTGCGCCTCGTGGTCGTGATCGTGGTGATGCTCATGCTCCTCGTGGTCATGATGATGGTGATGGCAGGAGCAGTCGGGGTCATCGCACTCCGCTTCGCCGTGGGCCTCCAATGCTTCCAGTGCGGCCTGCAGAGAATCCTTCTGCTCCATGGCCTCCATAAGCTGCTGACCGGTGAGCTGCTCCCATGGGGTGGTGACGATCACAGCCGTGGGGTTCTTTTCCCGGAGCATGGACACAGCGGCCTGAAGCTTATCCTCTTTCATATTAGACGTTCTGGAGAGGATAATGGTTCCCGCATTTTCAATCTGGTTGTTATAAAATTCGCCAAAGTTCTTCATGTAGATCTTGCACTTGGTGGCGTCTGCCACGGCTACCATGCAGCCGATCTCCATATCCTCGGTTTCGGCACGCTCTACGGCCTGCGCCACATCGCTGAGCTTGCCAACACCGGAGGGCTCGATGAGAATACGGTCAGGATGGTATTCCTCCATGACCTTTTTCAGGGCCTCGCCAAAGTCGCCCACCAGAGAGCAGCAGATGCAGCCGGAGTTCATCTCCGTGATCTGAATGCCGGCCTCCTGCAGAAAGCCGCCATCGATACCGATCTCGCCGAACTCATTTTCGATGAGCACGATTTTCTGACCGGTATAGACTTCCTGAATCAGCTTTTTGATGAGCGTGGTCTTACCAGCGCCCAGAAAACCGGAGAAAATATCTATTTTTGTCATAATCAAACACCTTCTGTTGAGATTTGGGGACAAACCCCCACTTTTTCAATATATTATAACACATCATTGCAAGTATCTGCGGGGATTTCTGATATGTTTTCGATTTGTTTACAAAAAACTGCCCCTGAACCGGAGGAACAGGGGCAGAAAAGGGCGAGGATCAGGCCGCAAGGGGGCTGTCGTGGTGCTTCTGATAGAGAAACATGAAGATGCCCGTGCCGCAGATAATGATGTAACCCAGTAGACTGTAGACATCCGGCAGCTGACCAAAAATGGCCCAGCCCAGCAGGGCTGCGAAGACCACCTGCGTATAGTCATATACAGAGATCTCCTTTGCCGGGGCGAAACGGTAGGCGCTGGTGATGGCAAACTGTCCGGTACAGCCGAAGGTACCGGCGGCCAGCAGGCAGAGCAGCTGCGAGAGGGTCATGGGCGCATGCACGGCAATGAAGTATGGCAAACAGACCAGACAGGAAAAGGTGGAAAAAACAAATACGATCAGCGTGGAATGAACGCCTTTTTTGCTCATTAGCCGTACAAAGGAGTAGGCAACACCGGCGCCAAAGCCTCCCAGCAGGCCGATCAGGGAAGGCACCAATGCCATGTTGGAGGGGTTGGGCTTGATGATCAGCAGGCAGCCCAGAAAGGCCGCCACAACGCTGATGCCCTGTACCAGATTGAGCCTTTCCTTCAGCAGAAAGTAGGAGATGAGGATGGCAAAAAAAGGCGACATTTTGTTGAGCATAGAGGCATCTGAAAGATTCAGATGATCCACAGCATAGAAATTGCACAAAAGGCCAACGGTGCCGAATATGGCACGGGCCATGAGATAGGCCCAGTGGCTCCGCTTGGGCGGGTGAAAGGGCTCGTGGTTTTTCAGCATGATGATCAGCGTAAACACGGCGGCTACAACGTTCCGGAAGAACGCCTTCTGCATGGAGGGGACATCGCCGGAAAGGCGGACAAAGGTGCTCATCAGGGCAAAGGAAAGCGCTGCCATCAGGATACACAGTGTACCCTTGGCTCGGTTGGACATAAGATCAGATCCTTTAGATGGTTTCGGACTCCTGCGTGGGGATGGAGGTATCCTCCGTGGAGGAGAGCTTGCTCATGATCTGCGGAGAGCCATAGCGCCCCAGCTCCAGAATCAGATAGCTGCAAAGAAGGTTCAGCGCCACCTGATCGTGCTCATAGGGCAGATCAAATAAGTCGCTGATACGGCCCAGCCGATACAGCAGCGTATTCCGGTGAATGCACAGGGCTGCTGCGGTGCGATCTTTGTTGTGCATATTGAAGGAGAAGATCCGCATGGTCTCGTCGTAGGCGGTGCCATTTTCTTTATCATAGTCCCGCATCCGGAAAATCGCCGGATGGATAAAGGTCTCCGGGGTATCCTTCTCCAATACGGAAAGAAAAATAGGAAGGGGCATTAAATCGGAGAAGGTAGTGGATTTGTCCCGGCCCAGCTGCAAGGCAAGCCGTGCCGTAAGCAGGGCCTGACGGTAGTGGGAGCGGGTCTGAGCCGGATCCTTAAAGCTGTCGGAAAGACCGCAGACCATATCATGGGTGCCGAAGAATTCAAAAAGACGGTCTGCCATGGTGGACTTGGAAAGGGGCGTGCCGGAGCCGTGGGGTGCGGCGCCGCCGTAGAGGGTGACGATGTTATTGTCATAAATAACGCAGATGACATTCCGGTAGAGCTGCTGAAGCTCACGGACAGCGTACTCGGCAAAGGCCCGCTGAGAGGCCAGCGCACCAATGGTGGTGACACAGATGGTGTAATCCGGCTGCATGGTGCCGGAGATGGCCTCGCAGGCCAGACGCTCCAAATGCACCGGGGTAGATGGAGCCAGCAGATCCATCAGCTTGGTGGACAGCGCCAGATTCCATGTGCCCATGGACTTGATGCGGCTGGAAATTCGGAGCCGGATGGCATCCAAAACCAGCTCGATGATCTCGTAGTCCTCATCGGTAGGGGGATCGCCGTCCCAGAAAATGATAATATGGCCGTGAACCGTATTGTCCTGTACCACTTCTGCGAACAGCAGCGGATCCTTTTCGCAGGAGCCGGTGGCGGCATAGAAGGGCTTGTAAAACGCTTTCTTACCGGAGAGAAATTCGTCCAGCGTCCGCAGAATTTGCTCCCGGTTCAGCGCCTTGTTTTCATAAATAGCGTCCCACTGGGGCCTGCCAATGGGCCCGGCAGGATGCATGGATACCACATGGAAATACTCATCTACAAACATGATGGGTTTGTGGAAGATCTCGTTGGCTACGGTAATTACGTTGTTGGTGCTCTGGTTGCAGACCGCTTTGTAGAGCTTTTCATATACCTCGGTCATACGGGCAGAAGCCATAACCACACCTCCGCTTAGTTTCTGGTACTATTGTAGCGAATTTCTTTCTTGAATGCAATATGCATTCTGAGCCGCTGTATTATGGCAACACCGTACAATTGTGTCTGCGGGCTTTGACAGCCCTTTTATCCCACAAATCCGCTGCAAAAACCTTGAAATACACAAAGTATTCCTGCGTTTTTACAACAAATTTGTGGTGCAAAATTTCTCGCCAGATGGTTCCGGGCCGATTTACAATCAAAAAAAATCATGGTACAATACTGTCCTAGAGTAGAAAAAGGGATGCCAAAGCAATTTGTACTGTCTGGAAAGGAGACCGCTATGGAACATACAGATTTGAGTCGGCTGGATCTGCCGGAGGAACGTACCCGGCTCAGTGATGAGCAGGGAGGCTACTCCTTTTACGCCTATCTGTCCAGAATGCGCTATATTACCCGGTGGGGACTGATGCGCAATTCCTGCCCGGAAAATGTTCAGGAGCACAGCCACATGGTGGCAGTGCTTGCCCATGCCCTTGGCTTGATCTCGAGAGATATCTATGGCAACACCCGTATTTCGCCGGAGGCCTGCGCAACAGCAGCGCTGTTTCACGATGCGCCGGAGATCATCACCGGCGATATGCCCACGCCGGTGAAATACTACAGCCCGGGGATCCGGGAAGCCTATCAGAAGGTGGAGAATGTGGCGGCGGAACAGCTGCTTTCCATGCTGCCTCCGGCCCTGCGGGACAGCTACGAGCCGCTTTTGAAGGATGTGCCGCCGGAGGTGGAGCGGATTGTCAAGGCGGCGGATAAGCTTTCAGCCCACATTAAATGCCTGGAGGAGCTGAAGGCGTCCAATCATGAGTTTATTCTGGCGGCAAGACAGACCCGGCAGGCATTGGATGAGATGAATATGCCGGAAGTGCACTACTTTATTGAAAACTTCCTCGACAGCTTTACGCTGACGCTGGATGAGCTGAAATAGCAAACCATTTTAGGAGGATAAAAATTATGAAGGCAATTGTAACCGTCACCGGCAAGGACGCCGTTGGCATCATCGCCGGAGTCTGCCAGGAACTGGCAGGTCTGGGCGTCAACATTCTCGACATCAACCAGACTGTTATGGATGGCTTTTTTGCCATGAATATGCTGGTGGATCTGTCCACCACCGAAAAGTCCTATGAGCTGGTACGGGATGCGCTGGATCAGCGGGGACTCAGCATGGGCCTTTCCGTCCGCATTCAGCGGGAGGATATTTTCAACGCCATGCATCGGATTTGAGGGGGACGCTATGCTCAGACAAAATGAAATCATGCAGACGCTGGACATGATCGATCACCAGCATCTGGATATTCGTACCATTACCATGGGCATTTCCCTGCGGGATTGCTGCGGGCCGGATCCCAAGCGGACAGCCCAGAAGATCTATGATAAGATCACCCATTGTGCCCAGCAGCTGGTGCCCACCGGCGAGGCCATTGAACGGGAATTCGGCATTCCCATCGTCAATAAGCGCATTTCCGTGACCCCTATTTCCATGGTGGCGGAGAGCTGCGAGACCGAGGACTATGTGCCCTTTGCGGTGGCCATGGACAAGGCGGCGGCAGCCTGCGGCGTCAATCTCATCGGCGGCTTTTCCGCACTGGTACACAAGGGAATGACCATTGGCGATCAGCGGCTGATCATGTCCATTCCGCAGGCACTGGCGGAGACCAATAATGTCTGCTCCTCCGTGAATGTGGCCACTACCCGTGCGGGCATCAATATGGATGCTGTAACGCTGATGGGGAAGATCATCCGCAAGACTGCGGAAATCTCCCCAGAGGGGGAGGGCCGTGCCTGCATGAAGCTTGTGGTGTTTGCCAATGCGGTGGAGGACAATCCCTTTATGGCGGGTGCCTTCCATGGCGTAGGCGAGCCGGAATGTGAGATCAACGTGGGCGTTTCCGGCCCCGGCGTGGTGTACCATGCCTTGCAGGAGGTCAAGGGGCAGCCCTTTGACGTGGTGGCGGAGACCATCAAAAAGACGGCCTTCCGGATCACCCGTATGGGGCAGCTGGTGGCCCAGGAGGCAGCACGCCGGCTGGGCGTACCCTACGGCATTGTAGATCTGTCCTTGGCGCCCACGCCGGCCAAGGGCGACAGCGTGGCACGGATCCTGGAAGAGATCGGCGTGGATGTCTGCGGCACCCATGGCACCACGGCGGCGCTGGCCATGCTCAACGATGCGGTAAAGAAGGGCGGCGTTATGGCCTCCGGCCATGTGGGCGGCCTGTCCGGTGCGTTTATCCCTGTATCAGAGGATGAAGGGATGATTGCCGCAGCCAAGGACGGCACCTTGACACTGGATAAGCTGGAGGCGATGACCTGTGTCTGCTCCGTGGGACTTGACATGATTGCCATTCCCGGTGACACCTCTGCCTCCACCATCTCTGCAATCATTGCGGACGAGGCGGCTATTGGCATGGTGAATAATAAGACTACGGCAGTTCGTGTGATCCCGGCCATCGGGAAGACGGTTGGTGATGAGCTGGAGTTTGGCGGTCTGTTTGGTTCCGCACCGGTGATGCCGGTGCATGATAAGAGCGCCGAGCGCTTTGTGGCCCGGGGCGGCAGAATCCCGGCTCCGCTGCACAGCCTGAAAAACTGAGTCATAAAGAGGGAAGGAGGCGTACCCATGAACATCCCTGCGGGGCCGGCACAGATACTAAAAACGCTCAACGACAGCGGATTTCAGGCGTACGCCGTAGGGGGCTGTGTTCGGGATACGCTTCTGGGCACGGTCCCCGGAGACTGGGATATCTGCACCTCGGCACGGCCGGAGCAGACAGAGGCGTGCTTTCCAGAGCTCCATGTGGTGGAGACCGGCATAAAGCATGGAACGGTTACGGTGGTGCTGCAGGGGACGCCCTATGAGGTCACTACCTTCCGGACAGAGGGCGACTATCTCGATCACCGGAGACCGGAGCAGGTGCAGTTTGTACGGTCTTTGCGGGAGGATCTTCAGCGCAGAGATTTTACCATCAACGCCATGGCGGTGGGATTGGACGGAGAGATTCGGGACCCCTTTGACGGGAGAAACGATCTGGAGCATCGGCTGATTCGCTGTGTCGGAGATCCGGAGCGGCGGTTTGAAGAGGATGCACTGCGGATCCTGCGGGGACTGCGGTTTGCCGCACGGCTGGGCTTTTCCATTGAGGCAGAGACAGCGGCGGCCATGGAGCGGAAGAAGCAACTCCTTGTCTGCATCAGCGGGGAACGGATCTATAAGGAACTGACAGGAATTCTTGTGGGGAAATATGCCCGGCAGGTGCTGGAACGGTATGGCGGTATTCTCACCGGGATTTTACCGGAGATCGTACCGGCCATGGGCTTCCGGCAGCACAGCCCCTTCCACAATCGGGACGTCTGGAGCCATACGCTGGAGGCGCTGGGAAAGAGCGGAACGGATCCAATGGTTCGCTGGGCATTGCTGCTCCATGATCTGGGAAAGCCGGACTGCTTTACGCTGGATGACCGGGGGGTCGGGCATTTTTATGGGCATCCCCGGCGCAGTATGGAATTGGCCGAGGAGATCTTTGAACGCCTTCGCAGCGATAAAAAGACCAGAGAAACAGTTTGCCTGCTGGTGCGGGATCACGACCGGGAAGCACCTGCCACTCTGAAAAATGCAAGGCGATGGATCGCACAGTATGGCCCGGAGGTGCTTCCGCTGCTGCTGGAGGTAAAGCGCTGTGACTGCCTTGCCCATGTAGATACCCCTAAGACCCGGCAGCGCTATGACAACCTCATGGAGATGACCCGGCTGATTGGGGAATGCATGGAACGGGAACACTGCTTTACGATCCGCAATCTGCCGGTAAACGGCAGTGATGTGATGGCAATGGGAATCCCCGCAGGGCCGCAGGTGGGAAGACTTCTTCAGGAGCTGCTGGATGCGGTACTGGATGGAGCATGCCAACCGGAGCGGCAGCAGCTGATGGACCTGTTGAAAAAACGGGTTGCAGCGCTTCGGAATGGAAAGGAGCAATATGGCGGTTGATCTGATATTACTGCTGGTTTTTGTGGTGGCGATTTTGTCCGGCTACCGGAAGGGCATTATTATGGCGCTGTGTACGCTGGTGATCCTGGTGATCAGCTGCTTTGGAGCCTCTGCGGTACAGCGGGCCTTTACCCCCCAGGCGGTAGAATGGATGGAGCCTAAGGTGGCGGAATATATACAGGCACAAATCAGCACAGAGGTGGAAAATTCAACGCAGAACGCACTGGAAGAGACCGGGGAGCTGGGCCTGACCATTGGCGGCCAGCAGATCACGCTGAAGGATCTGGCAGATCTGCTGGGGAAATTTGGACTGGATGTACAGGAATCGGCGAAGAATACGGCCCAGGACATCACAGCGCCGCTGGCGGAATCCGTAGCCCACGCCGTCAGCCGTGCCATTGTACAGGCTGTGGCCGGAACGGTGATTTTTCTTCTGGCGTTTCTTGTGATCTTTTTGGTGCTGCGGTTGGCGGTGCTGCTGGTCAATGTGGTGGATCGGCTTCCTGTGGTGCACACCCTGAACCATGCGGGAGGGGCGGTGCTGGGAGGAATCGCAGCTGCGTTTTGCCTGACCATGATAACGGCGGTGCTGGTACAGTCCGGCCTGCTGCCGAAGAATGCGGCGGCAGGGCCGGTGGCACAGCTGTTGAGAACCATTGCGGAGCGTGCCGTGTAAACAGGGGAGATCGCTCGAAAAGAAGATGTTACGGAAATATTTCTTCGAAATTCATGAAAAAGAAATAGAAGACCGGTGGTTTTCTTAATATCCGTCCGGTATTATATAGCCATAACAATTCTTTTTCATTTCTCCTTCTTCCTGATTAGACACGCAGACGGGCTGGTCACCTGTTTGCGTGTCTTTCTTTTGCGTGAAATTATGGTGCTGCGGCACTGGAAAGAAGATGACAATTTGCAGCGGGAAAATGGCAGACTATTTTCCAGAAGGGATATTGCAATGCTGCTGATCCCTTTGATTGTTGAACAGCTGTTTACTGCATTGATGGGAACAGCGGATACTATGATGGTGGCCCGGGTGGGAGATGCAGCGGTGTCCGGCGTATCTCTGGTGGACTCCATCAACAATCTGGTGCTGATGATGATGTCGGCACTTGCCACCGGCGGTACCATCACCTGTGCCCAGTATCTTGGAGCAAGGGATCAGAAGGGCGCCAATGGAGCAGCACGGCAGGTGCTGCTGTCGGTTACGGTGATCTCCCTGCTGTGCTGCGTGATCTGCGTGGTGCTGCGGCAGCCGATCCTGAATCTGGTGTTTGGCAGTGTGGAGGCCGATGTCATGGACGCCGCACGGATTTACTTTCTGGTGACGGCGCTGTCCTACCCCTTCATGGGAATTTATGACGTCAGTGCGGCGCTGTACCGGGCCTCGGGCAATTCCCGGCTCCCCATGATCGTCAGTGCGGTGGGGAATCTCTTAAATATTGTCGGTAATGCGGTCTTTATGTTCGTATTCCACTGGGGCGTGTTTGGTGCAGCCTTTTCCACCATGCTGTCCCGGGCACTGCAATGCGTGGTGATCCTGTGGTTTCACCGCCGGCCCGGACAGACCATTGTGCTGAACCACTATGCCGAAATTCGCCCGGATTTTCGGGAGATCCGCACCATTTTGCGGATCGGTATTCCCACCGGTGTGGAAAACGGCATGTTCCAGTTTGGCAAGCTGGTGATCCAAAGCACCATTGCTACGCTGCCCACCTCACAGATCGCAGCGCAGGCGGTGATCAATACATTGGAGTATTTTACCAGCATGCCCTCCATGGCCGTGGGGCTGGGGCTTGTTACCGTGGCAGGCCAGTGCATGGGCGCCGGAAGGCCGCAGGAGGCGCGCCGATATAGCTTGGAGTTTACGGGAATTTCGGAGCTGCTGGTACTGGGTACCGGTGTGCTGATCTTTCTGTCTGTGGATACGGTGTCCAGACTGTCGGGCCTCAGCGCAGAGAGCGCAGCGATCGTACATCAAATGATGGTGCTGATTACTTTGGTAAAGCCCTTTATCTGGCCGCTGGCCTTTACGCTGCCCAACGGCATGCGGGCTGCGGGAGATGTGAAGTTCAGCATGCTCGTGTCGGCCGGGTCCATGTGGGTGTTCCGGGTGGCGCTGTGTATGATCCTGATCCGGGGCTTCGGCTTCGGTGTGCTGGGCGTCTGGGTCGCCATGTTTGTGGACTGGTTTGACCGGGATATCTGGTATCTTGGCCGTTTCCTCAGCGGGAAATGGATGGAGAAGAAAGTAATTGCATAATGATATAGCGGGAGCTGCTGCACCAACGAAGGGTGCGGCAGCTCCCGCTTTGTATGACGGTATTTATCCGGCCTGTGCAAACTGACTGTTCCACAGCTCGGCATAAAAGCCGCCCTGCTTCAGCAGCGTCTCGTGATCGCCCTGCTCCACAATGTCGCCGTCCTTCATCACAAGGATCAGGTCGGCACTGCGGATGGTAGAGAGCCGGTGCGCAATGACAAAGCTGGTGCGTCCCTGCATAAGCGTTTCCATGGCAGACTGGATCAGCTGCTCGGTACGGGTATCCACCGAAGAGGTGGCCTCGTCCAGAATCATAATGGGGTTGTCTGCCAGCAGGGCCCGGGCGATGGTAAGCAGCTGGCGCTGGCCCTGGGAGATGTTGGTGGCATCCTCGTTGAGCTCCATTTGGTAGCCACCGGGGAGCGTGCGGATAAAGTGATCTGCATGGGCTGCTTTGGCGGCAGCGATGACCTCTTCATCAGTGGCATCCAAACGGCCATAGCGGATGTTTTCCATAATGGTGCCCCGGAAAAGCCATGTATCCTGCAGCACCATGCCGAAGCCCTCCCGGAGACCGGAACGGGTATAATCCCGGAGATCAACGCCATCCAGGGTAATGGAGCCGTTGTCCACATCATAGAAGCGCATCAATAGCTTTACCATAGTGGTTTTGCCTGCGCCGGTGGGGCCGACAATGGCAACCATCTGACCGGCTTTTACATCACAGTTGAAGTCATGAATGATGGTTTTATCCGGATCGTATCCAAACTGCACATGACGGAAGCTGACATCGCCCTTGACATTTGCGGCAGAGGGCAGTGTGTCTGCCGTATCCTGCTCCTCGGGCTCCTCCAGAAATTCAAATACCCGTTCAGCGGCTGCGGCCATGGACTGGAGCATATTGCTGACCTGTGCCAGCTGGGTAATGGGCTGGGTGAAGTTTTTGACGTAGGAGATAAAGGCGGTGATGTCGCCCACGGAAATGGTGCCGTTCACGGCCAGCATGGCGCCGGACAGCGCCACGGCCACATAGCCAAGATTTCCCACAAAGGTCATAATGGGCATCATCAGGCCGGAGAAAAACTGGGATTTCCATGCGGAGGTGTACAGTTGCTGGTTGACTGCGGAAAAGCTGCCGTGTACGGTCTCTTCCTGATTGAATGCCCGTACAACAGACTGACCGGAGAATACCTCCTCCACCTGACCGTTGACCTCGCCGAGAAGCCGCTGCTGGGCACTGAAATACTTCTGGCTGAATTTGACGATCAGCATGACCAGCAGGGCGGAGACCGGAAGAATGACCAGCGCGATCAGCGTCATCAGCGGGGAGATGGTAAGCATCATATAGAGCACACCAATAATGGTAGCCACAGAGGTAATGAGCTGGGTGATGCTCTGGCCCATGCTCTGGCCCAGTGTATCCACATCGTTGGTGATCCGGGAAAGTACCTCGCCAACGGTACGCTTTTCAAAATATGCCATGGGGAGACGCTGGATCTTCTCGGAGATTTCCCGGCGCATCCGGTAGCAGATCTTTTGACTGATACCGGTCATGAGCCAGGACTGGAGGAATTGCAGCAGCGCTGCCAGCCCGTAAAGGCCCAGCATCAGCGCCAGAATGGAGAGAATCTTATCAAAATCTATGCCGCCGGTGCCCTGCACCTTTGCTACAAGACCGGTGTAGATCTCGGTAACGGCCTGCCCCATGACCTTGGGGCCGCGAATGTTAAATACCGTACTGCCGATGGCGAAGATCGCCACAAACAGCAGACCAATTTTATAGCGGCCCATATAATGGAGCAGCTGTTTCAGGGTGCCGCCGAAATTCTTTGGCTTTTCACCTGGCATCATTCTGCCGCCGGGACCACGCCTATGGTTATTCGCCATGAGAAAGCCCTCCTTCCAGTCCCAATTCCTTTGCGGAAAGCTGGGATTTTGCAATGTCTAAATAGGTGGGGCAGTTTTTTAGCAGCTCCTCGTGGGTGCCCCGGCCAACGATCCTGCCTTCGTCCAGCACAAGGATCTGCTGGGCCTTCATGACGGTGGATATGCGCTGCGCTACGATGACGATGGTGGCATCAGCAGCGGCCTTGGCCAGCGCCTGACGGAGTGCCGCATCGGTTTTATAATCCAGCGCAGAGAAGGAATCGTCAAAGAGATAGATTTTCGGGCTTGCGGCAATGGCCCGGGCGATGGAAAGCCGCTGCTTCTGGCCGCCGGAGACGTTGGAGCCCCCCTGCGCAATGGGGGCATGATAGCCTTCGGCCTTTTGAGAGATGAAGTCATCTGCCTGTGCAATGCGGGCAGCGGAAACCATGGCATCGTCCGAGATATGTTTACCGCCGAATTTCAGGTTGCTTTCGATATCCCCCGAGAACAGGATGCCCTTTTGCGGAACGTAACCAAGCTGCTGCCGGAGGTTGTGCTGGGAAATACTGCGGATATTCTGACCGTCCAGTGTTATGCTGCCCTCGGATGCATCGTAGAACCGGGGGATCAGGTTCAGCAGCGTGGACTTTCCGCTGCCGGTGGAGCCGATGATGGCGGTGGTCTCTCCGGGACGGGCGGTAAAGCTGATGTGACTGAGTGCCGGAGATTCTCCGCCGGGGTAGGTAAAGGACACATCGTGGAACGCCAGCTCGCCGGATACCTGAGTAACAGATGCCGGGGCTGCGGGATCGGCCACGGAGGATGTTGTATTCAGTACCTCCATGATTCGATCCGCTGCCACAGAGGCCCGGGGCAGCATAATGGAGACCATGGTGATCATCATAAAGGACATGACGATCTGCATGGTATAGGTGATAAAGGCGGTAAGGTCTCCGGTCTGCATGGTACCCAGATCAATGCCCTTTGCACCGAACCAGACGATCATGGCGGTGATGCCGTACATGATAAACATCATCAGCGGAGACATAATGGCCATGACACGGTTGACAAACAGCTGGTTGTTTTTCAGATTTGTATTGGCCTCGTCAAAGTGATCAACGGCGTGCTGCTCCCGGGAGAAGGCGCGAATAACAGGTACTCCGGTGAGAATTTCACGGCTGACCAGATTCAAGTCATCTACCAGTGTCTGCATCTTTTTGAATTTAGGCATGGCGATGGATACCAGAATCAGAACAAGACCCAGAAGACAGCCTACGGCAACTGCAATGATCCAGCCCAACCCGGTCTTTGTGGCAGCTACCTTGAGAATGCCGCCAATGCCCAGAATGGGGGCATAGAGCACCATCCGCAGCAGCATGACGATGACCATTTGGATCTGCTGGATGTCGTTGGTGGAGCGGGTGATCAGGGAGGCAGTGGAGAACTGATCCATCTCGGCGGCGGAGAAGCTCAGCACCTGACGGAACACCTGATCCCGGAGATCCCGGCTCACTGCGGCAGCAATACGGCTGGCCAGCAGTGTGATGACGATCACGCAGAGCACGGACAGCAGGGTGATCCCCAGCATTTTTCCGCCGGTGATCAGCAGATAGTGGGTCTGAATGGCGTTCAGATCCTTGCCCAGCGCACTGTATTCGTCTTTCAGATACTCAGTGGCCATCTGCCTGAGCATGGAGTCGCTGATGTCCCCCATCTGGGACAGCGCCTGATCCTTCATGGCAAGCAGCTGCTCCTTGGTGATCTGTCCGGCAGCAATGGCTTGGGGCAGCATGTCCAGCTGACTGCCTTCCTGCTGGCCTGCGGTATAGCACAGGGCCATGGGGGTGATGAGGATGGTTTCCAGCTCTAATTTCTGGGTGCCGGAAAGGCTGCTGTCCAACTGCCATATGCCATCGCTGCTCAGGGTATAAAAGGAACGGACGGTGTTGGCATCGCTGTCGGATAGGAACAGGGTCAGCAGCTCCATGGAATCGCTTTGCAGCTGCTCCGGCAGCGGAGAGGCGATACCGCCCTGCTGAATGCCGACATCCACGATATCACTGGTATAACCGGGGAGGGCCAGATCACACCATGCCTCCGCAACCAGCAGCATCAGGATCAGCAGAATCGCAGGAACGTGCCCCTTCAAAAAACGGACAATATTTCGCATTAGCATCAAATCCTTACTGTGTCAATTATTTCATTCGTAAAATGTTAGTACCAAGTGAAGAAAAAATCAAGAGCAGATGGCGGAAGTTTACAAACTGTTCATGATGTAGAAAATACCAGAGAAAGGGCCGTTGACATTCGGGGGGAATCTTTTTATAATGAAAAGAAACTGTTGATCGAATTAAGTATTGGGGAAGTGAGACGAATGCGCACACCGCTGGTCAGTGTGGTTGTTCCGGTGTACAATGGGGCAGCGTCCATTGAAAAATGCCTCCGCCGGATCCAGCATCAGACCTATCAAAAGCTTGAGGTGCTGGTGGTGGATGACGGAAGCACAGATGACACGGTGGAGATTTGTGAAAAGCTGGTTCGGCAGGACACGCGCTTCCACCTGCTGCGTCAGAGCCATCAGGGGGTGGCGGCAGGCCGAAACATGGCCATGAGACAGGCCAAAGGCGAGTACCTGCAGTTTTGCGACAGTGATGACTGGATGACCAGAGATGCCACCGAGCTGCTGGTGAAGGCGGCGGTACAGACCGGAAGCGACCTGATCACGGCGGGGTTCTACCGGGTGGTGGGCCAGCGGGTCTATGAGCATGCCAATATTGGTGTATCCGGCATCATGACAAAGAATGAGTTTGTAGAGCATATGATGCATGCCCCCGGAAACTTTTATTATGGGGTGCTCTGGAACAAACTCTATCGCAGAGCGGTGATCCAGCGGCATATGCTCGCCTGCCCGGAGGATCTCAGCTGGTGCGAGGATACCTACTTTAACTATACCTATCTAAAATATACGGCGACGGTGACGGTGCTCCCGCATCCCATTTACTTTTATCAGAAAACCAAAGGGAGCCTGTCCACCAGCCATATCACGCTGCCCAGAACCATTCATACCAGATCCCAGCTTTACGCTCACTACCGGGAGCTGACAGAGCCGGTCAGGAAGACAAAGCTGCAGCTGGTGCCCTTTTGGGTACTGCCGGCATTGGACGGCGGCGTTGGCTTTCAGAAAAACAGACAGGAGGAATTAACGCATGGCGGATGAGCTTCAGCAGGGATCCAGCCGAAAGATATTGACCATTCCCAATCTGCTCAGTGCATTTCGGCTGGTGCTGGCAGGGGTGTTCGCAGCAGTCTACCTGCATGCCAAGACCCGGCAGGACTATCATATTGCAGTGGGGATTCTGATGCTGTCCGGCATCACGGACTGCGCCGATGGAAAGATCGCACGGCATTTTCACATGATCTCGGAATTGGGGAAGATCCTCGATCCCGTTGCGGATAAGCTGACGCAGGCGGTGGTGGCCTTCTGCCTGGCAGAGCACTATGCGCCCATGAAGCTGCTGTTTGCCGTTCTGGTGGGAAAGGAACTGCTTCAGGGGATCTTTGGGGCCTATGCGGTGAAAAAGGCCGGTCAGAATGACGGCGCTATGCTGTGCGGGAAAATAACCACCTGTTATCTGTATGGGATGATGGCACTGCTTTTGCTGTTTTCCGATATCCCAACCGGAATTTCTACAGGGCTGATCCTGATTGGCACGGGGCTGCTTATTTGGAGCCTGATCTCGTATCTGCTGAAATTCCACAGAATGGTACGGGAGGCAGCCGGAACATAAAAATATCGCAAAGCTGAAAGAAATCTCAGCTTTGCGATTCTTTTTGCGGCGGCTCCATACCGGCGGCCTGCCATTTTTCATGCTGGCGGCAGCAAAGATCTTCTAAGGTTATATGGTCCACCACACTGTCAATGGCGGCATCAATACGACGATAGACATCCACCGTTACACACAGCGCCTGCCTTGGACAGGGGGGCGCATCATCTGTGAGGCAGGCAATAGGGGCCAAAGAGCCTTCAATGGTACGAAGGATCATACCTACGGTATAATATGCCGGCGGATGGGAGAGCTGGTAGCCGCCCTGTGCGCCTCGCACGGAATGGACAAAGCCCTGCCGGGCCAGCGGGGTCACGATCTGCTCCAGATATTTCAGAGAGATCTCCTGGCGGTCGGACACAGTGCGCAGCGGAACACAGACCCCTTCGGGCTGAAGCGCAAGATCCAGCATCAGCCGCAGGGCATAGCGTCCTTTGGTGGATAATTTCAACGGGATCACCTTCCCTAAATGGAATAATACTAATATACTATAGGAATTATGGGAAATCAAGCGGGCCATTTTGGAGTGACCGCAGCTGAGACCTCCGGTTGACAAATCAGGGGTCTCCTGCGTATAATGACAGAAAACAGACCAGCGCACAGCGCACGGTAGAAGGAGTGTTCAATATGGCGGAAATTCTGGCCGTATGTATCAGTGAAAAGAAGGGAGAGCAGAAGCATCCCGTTGCGGAGGCACAGCTGAAGGCCGACTGGGGCATTGTTGGAGATGCCCATGCGGGCAACTGGCACCGGCAGGTTTCCCTGCTGGGGCAGGAGAGTGTGGACAAGCTTCAGGAGAAGATCACGGTTCAGCTGAAGCCCGGTGATTTTGCGGAAAATATTCTGGTAAAGGGCCTGACGCTCTATGAGCTCCCGGTGGGAACCCGACTGAAGATCGGCCCGGAAGCGGTGGGCGAGGTAACCCAGATCGGAAAGACCTGCCATTACGACTGCGCCATCCGGAAGGCAGCTGGGGACTGCGTGATGCCCCGGGAGGGGATTTTTGTAAAGATCCTTGTGCCCGGCACGGTGCGTCCCGGCGATCAGCTGGAAGTGATGGAAGAAGCCTGATAAAGAACTGTGAGAGACCTCGGAGCGCTGCACTGGCAGCGGCTCTGAGGTTTTTTGCACAGAGATTTGTATTTTGGAAAAACTGGTGGTATACTGTGGAATACCAAATACGTCGTGGAGGAAATTGCATATGTGTACTGCTGCAACCTACTGTACAAAGGATCATTATTTTGGACGGACGCTGGATTATGAGGTGTCCTATGGAGAATCCGTGGTGATCACCCCCAGAAACTTCCCCTTCGTATTCCGCCACACCGCCCCTATGGAGCACCACTATGCCATCATTGGCATGGCAACGGTGGCAGGGGACTATCCGCTGTATTACGAGGCTACCAATGAAAAGGGGCTGAGCATGGCGGGGCTGAATTTTCCGGGCAATGCGGATTATAAGCCGCTGGCTGCGGGAAAGGAGAATGTCGCTACCTTCGAGCTGATTCCGTGGCTGCTGGGACAGTGTGCCACAGTGGCGGAAGCCAAAGTGCATCTTGCGGAAATCAATCTGGCAAATACGCCATTTAGCGAGATGTTCCCGGTGTCACCGCTCCACTGGATCCTTGCGGATCGAAATGAGGCGATCACCATTGAATCGGTGAAGAGCGGGCTTCAGATCTATGAGAATCCGGTGGGGATCCTCACCAATAATCCGCCCTTTGACTATCAGATGACCAACCTCAGCAATTATCTGCATCTGTCCACAGAGCAGCCGGAGAATCATTTTGCACCGGAGCTGGGACTGGCGCCATACAGCCGGGGCATGGGAATGCTGGGGATGCCCGGAGACCTTTCGTCGGCATCGCGCTTTGTCCGGGCGGCATTTACCAAGCTTCATTCGATATCCGGTGATACGGAAAGCGAGAGCATCAGTCAGTTCTTTCATATTCTTGGTGCAGTTGCCCAGCAGCGGGGCTGTGTGCACATGGGAGATGGCAAGTACGAGATCACCATTTATACCTCCTGCTGCAATACGGATCGGGGAATCTATTACTATACCACCTATGAAAACAGTCAGATCACCGGTGTGGATATGCACCGGGAGAATTTGGAGGGGGAGAAGCTCATTGCGTATCCGCTGGTGACAGGGCAGCAGATCCGCATGCAGAATTGAGACGGTATACCCACGGAAAAAGGACAGCGCACAGAATAAAATCTGGCGCTGTCCTTTTGTGGATTTTGCGGAGGGGTTACAGTCCGTAGTAGGCGATGAAACGGCTGAGCATGACGGCCATCTGGCAGCGGGTGGCGCTGCCTTTCGGCTTCAATTGATTATTTCCAACGCCGTTGACAATGCCGCTGGCTACAGCCCATGCAAAGGGAGTGACGGCGTAGCTGTCAATGGAACCGGTATCAGAAAAGCTGCTCAAGGTGTCGCTTGCGGATACATCGTAGCCCATGGTCTGGGCATAGCGATAGAGGAAGGTGGAGAGCTGCTGACGGGTCAGCAGCTTGCTGGGGCCAAAGTGCGTGGCGCTGGTGCCGGTGGTAATGCCCATTGCATAGGCCCAGGCTACGCCCTCGGCGTAATAGGCACTGGGGGAAACGTCTTCAAAGGGAGTGGCAGTGCTCGTTGCGGGAGAACCTGCCAGACGGTACAGTACCGTTACCAGCATGGCACGAGTCATGGTACCGTTGGGGCGGAAGGTGTAGTTGTTGACACCGGAAAACAGCCCCAGATCAGCCATCTGCTGAACGGCATCATAGTAGTAAGCGGTCGGAGCAACATCTCGGAACTGGCAGACCGGCTCATAGTCACTGTCAACCGGTTCGTAGTCCCAAGCGGAGGCGGGATAGGCGGCCATAAATGCATCGGTGAGATATTCCGGTGAAGCAGGATGATCTGTGAAATTGGCAGAGCCCTTCAGGAAGTAATCCAGATAGCTTTCATAGCCCTGGCCGTCCCAAGTGGAATCGAGGCTGTACCAGAGACCGGACAGCTCTACGATGTTCCATGCGTGGTCGATGCTGGTGATAACCCGCACCGGCAGGCCCATGCTGCGGCACAGCGCATAATACAGGGTTGCATAGCCCTGGCATACGGCTTCTCCTTCTATCAGGGCGGCGTAGGCGGAATAAATGCCCCATTCGTCGTTGCCCAGTGGATCGATGTACGTATTCCCCATAGTATAGTCGTCATCAAAGGTGGCGAGCCCGGCATAGTCATAGTCAACATGATCGGTGACATATTGATAGATGCCCCGATATTTCAGGTAGTCGCTGACCTTCCAGAGATCCAGATCGGTCACCACCTGTGTCAGCGTGGTTAAAAATTCCTGCTCCTGCGTATAGGTGGTGTAATAGGTAAAGTAGAAGGTGATGTCAAAGTATTCACCGTAGGGGTTGACCTCCCACTCGTAGGAGAGGGTGCTCCAGCTCCATGCCAGATAGTCGCCGGAGTTGACACCGACGGCCAGCTCTTCACTGATGGCGTAATCCAAAAGATTGGAGACAAGCGTAGTTGCAGAGTCGTAATCGCTGCCGTAGCCGGGGGCATAGACAGAAAGCGTAAAGCAGTCACTGCGATCCCGCATCTGATCCCGCATTTCTTCGGCAGCCTGCCGATAGGAAAGATATCCGGCACTGCGTGTCTGACGGGCAGAAAATGACTGCGCTGCGGCAGTGTCTGTGGGTGTTTCCGGAATTCCCACATCGGGATAGCGGGGATTTACGATACTGCTGCTGCCACTGATCGGGGTGGCATCATCGGCCCAAACTGGTGCGGTGGTAAGCCCCAGCAGAAGTGCCATGGACAGGAGCAGACACAATAGACGTTTACATAATTTCATTCGATTTCCTCCTTACAGAATTACGTTCCTGTATGCCCATTCTATCGGATTTCATCATAGAAGTCAAATGAAGCTTGGTGCGTAAATTACAAAATGTCGGATGTCTGGGGAAAAGCTGCATATACTAGCCCGGAGGCAACAAAAAGGAGAGAAAACCAATGAGAGCGAAACGACTGCTGCCGTGCGTGGCGCTGCTTGCGCTACTGCTGTCGGCGGGGGCATGGGCAGAGACGGAAGACAAGACGGAGCAGGGACCGGCGGGATATGTGGCACTGACCTTTGACGATGGTCCTTCCGGGGCATTGACTCAGAGACTGCTGGATGGCCTGCGGGAGCGTGGGGCCAAAGCAACGTTTTTCCTCTGCGGATATCGAATGGAGCAGTATCCGGATGCGATGGAACGATATCTGGAGGAGGGACATGAGCTGGGAGTGCATTCTACGGTGCACACGGATCTCACGAAGCTGACGCCGGAGCAGCTCCGGGAGGATATGGCGGGGACTGCTCAGATGATAGAAGAGATGACGGGGATATGGCCTGTGCTGATGCGCCCGCCGGGCGGCGCCTATGATGAAAAGGTGCTCCGGGAGGCAGAACAGGAGGGAATGCGGGTGATCCTGTGGTCTGTAGATCCCCGGGACTGGGCAACACATGACGCCCGACAGGTGCTCAGCACCATGGCCCGGGAGGCAGGGGATGGTGATGTGATTCTGATGCACGATATGTCGAAAAGCTCCGTGGATGCGGCGCTGCGGCTGATCGACGAGCTGCAGGAGAAAGGGTTTTGCTTTGTGACAGTCAGCGAATTGGCGGAGCGGAAGGGCGTTTCTATGACGGCAGGGAGCGTCTATGAGGATTTTAAGGAAAAATAGTTGTGCATTGCCCTGAGACTGTGATATAATAAGAAAGATAAATTATTTCATCAGGAAGGATGAATACAAATGCTTACTGGAAAAAATATTGTCATGGGCGTTACCGGCGGCATCGCTGCATGGAAGGCATGCCTGATCCTCAACAAGCTGGTGGTGGATCTCCATGCAAATGTGGACGTTATTATGACAAAAAACTCTGAAACCTTTATCACGGAGCAGACCATTCGGACCCTGTCCCGGAACATTGTCACCAGAGATATGTTCAAGGAGCCTGCTGTGTGGAGCGTAGAGCACATTTCTCTGGCGCGGAAGGCGGATTGTTTCCTGATTGCGCCCTGCACAGCCAATGTGATCGGTAAGATTGCAAACGGCATTGCGGACGATATGCTCACCACCACGGTAATGGCGACCCATGCGCCGGTGGTTATTGCTCCGGCTATGAATGACGCCATGTATACCAACCCCATCGTACAGGGCAATATGCAGAAGCTCAAGGATCTGGGACAGTATAAGTTCATCGAGCCCCATGAGGGCGTGCTGGCTTACGGCGGCAAGGGTACCGGCGAGCTTGCGACTGTGGACGAGATCGCAGACTATATTGTAAACCTCATTGGAAATAAGTGATCAACCATAAGGAGGAACTGATATGAAAATCTCTATTGTATACTTTACATCCACCGGCCGCACCTCTGCCATGGCGGAGGAGATCAAGAAGGGCATTGCTGCGGCGGATGCCTCCATTGAAGTAGGTCTGTTCCCCATCTCTGAGCTGACCTCCTATCATGAGGAGAATATCAATTTTGTCAATGACTCTGCGGCTGTGATCGTTGGTACCCCCGACTACTATGCTGCTGAGGCCAATCAGCTGAAGACATGGCTGGACAATTGCCCCTGCAAGCTGGCGGATAAGCTCTGCGGCGCATATGCCACCGCAAACTTCCTGCAGGGCGGCGGCGATATCGCCATTCAGTCTGTTCTGACCCAGCTGCTGGTAAAGGGCACTGTGGTTTATTCCAGCGGCACTGCACAGGGCCTGCCCTTTATCCATCTCGGCCCCATCTGCCTGAAGGGCGGCGAGGAAGAGGCTGCACCCCTGTTCCAGACCTATGGCACCCGGTTTGCCAAGAAGGCACTGGAGCTGTTCCAGTAATCATAGTGGAAAAGATCGGCTGGCGCTTTGTGCGCTGGCCGACTTTTTTCTTTATTCGATGTGCTTTTACCGGAAAGCAACATAAATAGGACGAAAGAGCGGCGTTGTTTGTACACAATGCCGCTTTTTTGCCGCAGCGTAAATTTTGTCTTGACTTTAGCGTAATGATTCGCTAATATAATAATTACTTAATGACCTGCGGCGGACCTGCTGCGAAACGATAGGAGAGAATTGACTATGAAAAAACTGCTTGCGCTGCTGATGGCAGCTGGTATGATGCTTTCTGTGGCAGCATGCGGCTCGGATAACGGCTCTGCTGCTGTTGCTTCTTCCAAATCTGAGGCTCCGGCTGAAACGGCAACGGAGACCGCAGGGGAGACTGCGGCAGCATCTGCTGGAGAAAATGGAACCGCAGAGGGCCGTACCTTTACCGTTGGTTTTGACGCAGAGTATCCCCCCTATGGCTATAAGGATGAGAGCGGCGAATATACCGGTTTTGATCTGGAACTGGCGCAGGAGGTCTGTGACCGCAATGGCTGGACGCTGGTCAAGCAGCCCATTGACTGGGATTCCAAGGACATGGAGCTGAACTCCGGGACCATCGACTGTATCTGGAACGGCTTCACCATGACAGGCCGGGAGGATGACTACACGTTTTCCGTTCCCTATGTTGACAACTCCATTGTGTTTGTTGTAATGAACGACTCCGACATCAAAACCAAGGAAGACCTTGCAGGTAAGGTGGTCGTAACACAGGCAGATTCTTCGGCCCTGACGGCCCTGACTTCGGAAGAGGACAACGATGAAAATCTTGCACTGGCAGCCTCCTTTGCGGATCTCCAGCAGGTTGCGGACTATAATACCGCATTTATGAATCTGGAATCCGGCGCCGTAGATGCCATTGCGGTGGACATCGGTGTCGCACAGTATCAGCTGGCATCCAGAGGGGATACCTTCCGGAAGCTGGACGAGCCTCTGTCCACAGAGCAGTACGGCATTGGCTTCAAAAAGGGCAATGAGGAGCTGCGGGATCAGGTTCAGAATACGCTGTTTGAGATGTATAAGGACGGCACCTTTGATGAGATCGCCTCGAAGTATGCTGACTATAACCTGCCGGATATGGTTTGCCTTGGCGAATATGTAAAGTAAACAAATCATGCCTTTGGGGGGCGGCGCAGGCTGCCCCCCAAATTTCTACCAGTGAGGTGTCACAGTTGAATTTTTTGTCTACGATGCAGCAGGTTATGGGCGGCGTTGGCTCGACTATGCTGATTTTCTTCAGTACGCTGATTTTTTCATTGCCATTGGGGCTGCTGGTGGCCATGGGCCGTATGAACAATTGGGCGCCCTTCCGTGTCCTTGGAGGAGATGGCCTGCTGGGGCGGATCAAGCCCATCCAATTGGTGATTAAATTCTTTATCTCAATCCTTCGGGGAACTCCATTGATGCTCCAATTGATCGTGTGGTTTTACGGCCCGTACTACCTGTTTGGATGGCGGCTCAATGCGGCATGGCGGGTAGGCGCTACCATTGTGGGCTTTTCCATCAACTATGCGGCCTACTTCGCAGAGATCTTCCGCTCCGGCATTCAGGGAATCCCGCAGGGACAGCGGGAGGCAGCCCGGGTGCTGGGGTATAACCGGGCGCAGACTTTCTTCAAGATCATTTTTCCGCAGATGTGCAAGCGCGTACTGCCGCCGGTGACCAATGAGATCATTACGCTGGTAAAGGATACCTCCCTTGCATTTGTGCTGGCTTACACAGAGATGTTTACCATTGCAAAGCAGGTGGCGGCGGCGCAGGCCAATATCATGCCGCTGTTTATTGCGGGTATCTTCTATTATATTTTCAACCTCGTGGTGGCCGGCATCATGGGGAAGGTCGAGCAGAAGCTTGAATACTATCAGTAAGGGGGCACCTCTATGAAATTGCTGGAAATCGATCACTGTAAAAAGAATTTTGGAGATACGGATGTGCTCCACGATATCTCTCTCCATGTGGATGAGGGTGAGGTAGTGGCGATTATCGGGCCCTCAGGATCCGGAAAATCCACCCTGCTTCGCTGTGCAACTCTGCTGGAGACCATGGATGACGGAAACCTTACATATTTAGGAAAGCAGGCGGCAAAATCCGTAAACGGCCATGCGGAGTATCTTGGGAAAAAGGAGCTCCGGGAGATTCAGGGGTATTTTGGACTGGTATTCCAGAACTTCAACCTGTTTCCCCACTATTCCGTCATGAAAAATATCATTGATGCGCCCATTCATGTACAGAAGAAGTCAAAGCAGGAGGCGGTTGCCAAGGCGAAGGAACTGCTGGAAAAGATGGGGCTCACCGGCAAGGAGAACAGCTATCCCTGTCAGCTCTCCGGAGGTCAGCAGCAGCGGGTGGCCATTGCCCGGGCACTGGCCATGAATCCATCCATTCTGTTTTTTGACGAACCTACCTCGGCGCTGGATCCGGAGCTCACCGGCGAGATCCTGAAGGTGATCCGCCAGCTGGCACAGGAAAAGATGACCATGGTGATCGTGACCCATGAGATGGGCTTTGCACGAGATGTGGCGGACCGGGTGATCTTTATGGACGGCGGCTATATTGTGGAGCAGGGTGATCCCAGAGAGGTCATTGAACATCCCAAGGAGGAACGTACCCGCCAGTTCCTCGCACGGTTTGCACAGGGATGAGCGTACCGATCCGATATCTCGACCCTGCGGGAAACATAACCGCAGTGGTTTTGAATCCGGTCATGCCGGAACAGCGGGCGCCGTTGGCGCAGAAGATACTCCGGGAGGGGCGGGCAGAGCAGGTGGGCTTTGCGGTGCCTCCGAAGCTGGGCGGCGAGTGCCGACTGGAGATGATGGGCGGCGAGTTCTGCGGAAATGCGGTGCGTTCCTATGGATATCTCTGGGCCATGGAGCATGGAAAAAGCGGAATGGTCAGCACGGAGATATCCGGCACATCCGGGCCGGTGCCGGTCAATGTGGATTTGACGCACGGCACAGCCTTTGCGGAAATGCCGCTGCCGTTGGGTATTGACTGGCTGGAAATTGGAGGGGAAAAGTACCCGCTGGTGCTGTGTGAGGGGATTTGCCATCTCCTTGCAATGGACATAGAGCCTGACACCAAATTTGTAGAGGCGGCAAGATCCGGCCTGAATGCGGTTCAGCAGGGGGCGTGGGGGATCATGTTCTGTCGGGGGCAGCTGCTGACGCCGGTGGTATATGTTCGCTCCACGGATTCTACGGTGTGGGAGTCCTCCTGCGGCTCCGGCAGCGTTGCCTGCGCATGGTATTTGGCGCAGCAGTGCGGCGGCGCCGGACAGTGGCGGTTTCAGGAGCCCGGCGGCGAGATCATCGCGGCGACCCGAGGGGAAAACGGGCATGTGCTTGGCTGCATGATGGGGGGCGGCGTGAAGGTCGGCCCCATGGAGCAAGTGGCGGAGAAATAGCGGGTACGCCGGAATGTCTGCATTTTGTCATGCTGATGCAAAACAGCCGCAGGAATCAGCCGATTTTTGGCGGTTGGACAGTTTGACAGCGCCGCTTTTTGCTGGTATAATTGCACCATCAAAAAAGGCGGTGCTGCGCCGGTGGGAGGCATTATGAAACGGCTGACGGTGTTAATGATGGCACTGGCTGTGCTGATGATGCTGGCTGGCTGCGGCAGTAGCGGCTATCAGGCGGGCCTCCATCATGCAGAGATTCAGGTGGAGGGCTATGGCACCATTGCCATGGAGCTGGACGCAGATACCGCACCGATCACGGTGGAGAATTTCTGCAAGCTGGCAAAGGACGGGTTTTACGACGGCCTGACCTTTCACCGGATTATGGACGGCTTTATGATCCAGGGGGGCGATCCCAAGGGAGACGGCTCCGGGGGCGCAGAGCAGACCATAAAGGGTGAGTTTGCTCAGAATGGTGTGGAAAACAATATCTCCCATGTTCGTGGAACGGTGTCTATGGCACGCTCCAATGATTATGACAGCGCCAGCAGCCAATTCTTTATTGTGCAGTCGGATTCCACATTCTTAGATGGGCAGTATGCGGGCTTTGGCCATGTAACATCGGGAATGGAGATCGTAGATGCCATCTGCAAGGATACGCCGGTGGAGGATGACAATGGGACGGTTTCCTGGTGGAACCAGCCAAAGATCACATCCATTCGGATCCTGGACTGAAGGTTTTATATTGTAATGACACAAAGAGGTGTCTCTGAGCATTCAGAGGCACCTCTTTGCTATTTTCCGGCGTGGATCTCACCACAATCAGATAGAAGAAAGGACGTGCAAAAATGAAGCTATTTATGCAGCAGAAGGGGTTTTTCTGGGGGCAGACCATGCCGCTGTGGGATAAGGGCGGGCATACGCGCTATACGGTGCACGGGGATGCCTACTCGCTTGGGAAGCGTCTGCACGTTCATGATCTGGCGGGCAGGGAGGCGATTTATATCCATCAGCGGGTACCATCCATGTTTCCCCAATACGATATTGAGGTGTATGGAAAGCCCGTGGGCAGCATTGTAAAGGATCTCACATTCCTGCGTCCCAAGTATACGGTGGAAACGCTGGACTGGGAGGTAGGAGGCGCCATGGGGGTATGTGACTATGAACTCACGTGGCAGAACTCTGTGGTAGCGGCAAACCGGCCGGTGCAGGGGACCAAGGGCCAGATGTATGCCATGGAATTTTATGACCGGACGGCGGAGCTGGCTGCGCTGGGGGTACTGCTGACCATCAACTGTATTCTGGCAGGACAGGAATCCCATCGGCCCGGCTGAGAAATTTTGCAGATTTGTGCGGAAAAATCGTTACAAAAGGTTGACAATTTGCCAGCCTTTCCTGTATAATAGTCGGTGCCTGTCCACGGGACGGCATAACTATGGCAAGCTGCAGCAATTACTGCTGTCGAGCATAATAATTCAGGAGGTGTATACAAATGACGAAGCGTACCTATCAGCCCAAGAAGCTCCATGGCCAGAAAGTTCATGGCTTCAGAAAGAGAATGGCTACCAGAAACGGCCGCAAGGTCCTTTCCCGTCGCCGCAGCAAGGGCAGAAACAGACTCAGCTACTGATTCGCCCGTCCTTACACCGTTGATGCCGATAAATTTGGGGTGAATGGAGCAATCTGTTCGCCCCATACGTTTATGGCGTGATCTCATTTTGATGGAAGGGCAGTACCATGGTTTCCACACGTTCCCTTAAACAGAATCATCTGTTCCGCCGGCTGTACCAGAAGGGGAAGTTCTCTTCCGGTCGGTGTCTTGTGGTCTATTGCCGCAAAAACGGCCTGCCATACAATCGTCTTGGCCTGACTGCTGGAACAAAGCTTGGCCATGCCGTGGTACGCAACCGTATTCGCCGCCGCATCCGGGAGGCCTACCGCCTGTCGGAGGAGCGCTATGTGCTGGGCTACGACATTGTCGTGGTGGCGCGGCACAGGGCGGTAGATGCCGACTATCAGGAGATCGCTCAGTGTCTGGCAAAACAAATGGAAAAGCTGGGGCTCATCAGAAAGGAGACGACCCATGAAGCGGCTGATGCTGTTTCTGATCCGGTTTTACCGGAATAGGATCTCCCCGATGTTCCCGCCCCGCTGCCGCTTTACGCCCACCTGCTCCGCATATGCCCTGGAGGCCATTGAAAAATACGGCGCAGTGAAGGGCGGATTTTTGACAGTGAAGCGGCTTCTTCGGTGTAACCCTTTTTACAAAGGGGACTACTTTGACCCGGTGCCCTAGGCGCCGGAGAGCATGTTACGACCGGAGGTAACGAATGAAAATTATCCTCATCCCCTTTGCCTGGCTGCTGCGCACACTGTATCAGGTGTTCGGCAACTATGGTGTGGCGCTGATCCTGTTTTCCCTGATCACAAAGCTGATCCTTCTGCCCTTCAATGCCAAAAGCAAGAAGAGCATGATGAAGACCTCCCGCCTTGGGCCCAAGCTCAAGGAACTGGAGAAAAAGTATGGGGACGACAAGCTCAAATATCAGCAGGAGGTGTCCAACCTCTATAAAAAGGAAAATGTCAGCCCCACCGGCGGATGCCTGTGGTCGCTGCTGCCTCTGATCCTGCTGATGGCGCTGTATTATGTTATCCGTCAGCCCATGACCTATCTCATGCAGCTGTCTGCGGATCAGATCACACAGATCTCTGACCTGCTTACCGGCATGGGCGTTGATCTGACGACTACCAACAAGGCTTATCAGGAGATCGTTCTGGCACAGCATGTGCACCAGAATATCGATGCCATCCGTACCATCGTGCCCAATATCATGGACATCGATTTTACGTTCCTCGGCATCAATCTGGCACAGATCCCCTCCTGGCGCTGGATCCTGCAGGGCCCCTATACGCTGGTTGGCTTTGGCCTGTGGATCATTCCCATTCTGTCTGCACTGTCCAACTTCCTGTCCTCCAAGATCTCTCAGGCCCTTAACGGATCTGTAGCGACCGATGACAAGGGCGAGAAGGACGCAGACGCTGCTGCCGCAGTGAACCAGAGCATGAAGACCATGCTCATCATCATGCCCATCTTCTCCCTGTGGATCGGCTTCTCCATGCCGGCCTCCATGTGCGTATACTGGATCGCACAGGCTGTATTCAGCACGCTGTTTGACGGGCTGCTGACCCTGCACTATCGGAAGGTCTATGATGCGGAGGATGCCATCAAGCGGGAAAAGGCTGCGGAAGAGGCTGCCATTGAGGCAGAAAAGGAAGTGCGCCGGGCGGAACGCCGGGCAGCAAATCCCGATGGTGTTGCCAACCCCAATACCAGCCGCCGGAAGGTAAAGAAGCAGCTGAAGGCTGCGGAAAATACCGAGTTTGCCGGTTTGGGAAAACTCACGGAAGAGCAGAAGGAAGATATTCGCCAGAAGGCTCTGGAAAAGGAGCTCGCCAAGGGCGGCCTGTCCGGAGATCCCAATCGTCCCTATAGCCGGGGCCGGGCTTATGATCCCAACCGCTATGGGAAGCACGCAGAGGAGAAACAGAACACCGAGACCGAGACTGTGGAGGAAACGCAGCAGGCCGATGATTCTGCCGATTCCAAGTGACTGCCCTTTGACAGTCTCACATAAAGGAGCGCATATCTATGTTCAAATCAATTGAAGCTACCGGCAAGACCCTGGATCTGGCCATTCAGGCAGGCCTTACAAAGCTCCAGATGGACCGGGACAGCGTCTCTGTAGAAGTATTGGAGCAGCCCCGTCCCGGATTCTTCGGAATTGGTGCGGTTCCTGCAAAGGTAAAGCTCACCTATGAGGTGCCCGACCCGGTGCCGGAAAAGAAGCCGGAGCCTGTGCCGCAGCCTAAGGCCGAAGCGCCTAAGGCTCAGCCCAAGGCCCCTAAGACCGAGTTGCCCAAGCCGCAGCCCAAGGCCGCACCCAAGCCGCAGCCGGAAATGCCCAAGCCTCAGCCGGTACCCCATACCCCCGCACCGGAAGGCTCCGTCGAAGAGCGGATCGAGACCTTTATGAAGGGCCTGATGGAGCATATGGGATCCGATGCGATCCCCGTGGCGACCAAGTCCGGGGATGACACCTATTCCGTAGAGCTTCAGGGAAGCTCTCTGGGCATGCTCATTGGCCGCCGGGGCGATACGTTGGATGCCATTCAGCATATCACAAACTATGCGGTCAACCATGGGCAGGGCAAGCGTGTCCGCATTAATGTGGATGCGGAGAACTACCGGAAGAAGCGGGAGGAATCCCTGATTCGTCTGGCCAACAAAGTGGCAGGCAAGGTATCCCGTTCCCGCCGGAACATTACGCTGGAGCCCATGAATGCCTATGAGCGGCATGTGATCCATGCGGCTCTCCAGGACTATCCCGATGTGACCACCTACTCTACCGGTACAGAGCCGGGCCGCCGGATCGTTGTGGCCTACAGCAAGTACCGCAGTGTTCCCACGGACGGAGAATAAAATGTAAAAAATATCGTGCAGCTTCAAGAAAAGCTGTACGGTATTTTGCCTGTGTTGAGGGCTCAGCGCACGCCGCTGGCAGTGTAATAGGTGCCCACGGCACTGCATACGGTCTTTTCCGGGGCCCCCTCCATCCAGCCGCGGGCAGAGGCATAGGCCATGGTTTTGCCGCAGGAAAGACAGGTGGCCTCCACAAACAGCCGCTTGCCGGTGGCGATGGGACGTTCATAGGATACGTTGATGTTGATGGTTGGCGTGACAAACTCGCCGGAGCAGTAGAAGGTCAAGCTGCCCATGGTAATATCCAGCGCACCGGCCACTGCACCGCCGTGCATGACGCCCATGGGATTGCGCATAGTCTCCTCCACCGGGAAGGAGAGCAGCAGCGTTTTTTTTTCAAAGCAGCATGACTCATAACGGTTTTGCATAAATACATTGAAGCTGGGGCCCCGCTGATCGGTTTCCGCATTCAGCCGGTCACTGAATTTTCGGCAGGATGCCTCCATTCCGGCCTGAGAAAAAAGTTCTGGTTCCATGATGATCCTCCGTTTTTTGTTGCTATTCTACAACATGATACAGGAAAACGCAACAAATGATACAAAAATCCGCCGCTGATATCTACAGCGGCGGATTTTAAGCTGCGTTTAGCTGTTCTTGCGCTGTTCCTGAAGCTGCCGAGATAGCTCACCCAGCGATACGGCAATGATCTCATTCTTCACGATCACATTGTCCGGAACCTTCAGATGAACCGGTGCAAAATTCCAGATGGCCTGAATACCGCCCTCCAGAAGCTTGTCACAGACCTCCTGCGCATAGGGGGCCGGAACGGTGATGATGCCGATATGAACCTTCATCCTCCGACATAGGCTGCTCATACGCTTAATGGAGAGAATGGGGCGACCGGCAACCTCCCGGCCTACCAGCGATTCGTCTGCATCAAAGGCGGCGATTACATCGACGCCATATTCCGAGTAGTTGTTGTAACTCAGAAGGGCGCGGCCCAGCTGGCCTGCGCCGACGATCACGGCGTTTGAGATATCGTCATAGCCCAGAGCATGCTCGATCTGTCCCATGAGCTCTTTGACGTCATAGCTCTCTCCGGGGGCACGGTTGGCTCCGCAGCTGCTGAGATCATGGCGCACCTGACTGGGGCCGACCTTTACCACCTGCCCAATGTCATCGGCGGTTACGGCAGTATGTCCCTCCTGAGCTTCGGATTTCAGCATAATAAGATATTGCGGCAACCGCTGAAGGGTGCCCTGAGAAAGCGCAGCAATCATTTAGAGAAGCCTCCTATGTAGGTTGATAAGCAAGAATTTGGATCAGGACAGCAGTGCGCCGGAAATCAGATCGCTGGGAATGCCATACTCTGCTTTGAGAACCTGGCAGATGGCGCCGCGTACAAAGTTTGCGATAAACATGCCCTTCATGATCATGTCGTATAGAGGAACGCCGGGGCCTGCAACGCATTTTTCTTCGCTGATTGCTTCAAATCCGGCGACATATGCGGCATCGGTTTCCAGAACCTTTTTCTTTAGCACTTCGTAGTCCTCAATGTCATACTTGGCAGGGCCGGCGTCGGAACCACCCGGGCCGCCGGGACCACCCGGGCCACCCGGGCCGCCGGGGCCACCCGGGCCACCGGGACCACCCGGGCCACCCGGGCCGCCGGGGCCACCCGGGCCGCCGGGGCCACCCGGGCCGCCGGGGCCATCCTCGGACAGCATGCCGAGGCTCATGGAAAGGGTGCCGGCCATGCGATCCAGCGCACCGTGAATGGAGCCCAGCGTGTAGTTTGTTTTTACGTCAGCTTTCCGCTGCTGATCGGTGAGACCATCCAGCAGGGCAAAGAGCTTCTGATTCTGAAGCTGATTGAACTTGGCAATGACGATCATCGCGTCCTTCATAAAAATCCTCCTTTGTGCCAGTGAAAATGCCAGAATATATGTGCACATTATAGCACGCTGAGAGGGAAAACGCACTGTTCAATTTTCATAGTGTGTGCCAGAATGGAGTGTTCAGCGAATGATCTTCTTGGCTTTCAGATATCGCTCCTCTTCGGAAAAGATGCAGCCGCAGTATTTCTGCATATAAAATCCTTTTTCCCGTGCCTTGGTCTGCCCCTCCTTAAAGTAGGGGCGGAAGTCCCGATACAGGAACTTGACGCCGAATCGGCTTGCTGCGTCCTCAGCAATCTCGTGCATGACCTCATGACGCTGATAGGGACTGATGAACAGAGAGGAAGTAAAAGCGTCATAGCCATTCTCGGCAGCAAAGCGGGCGGTTTCCCCCAGACGCATCTCATAGCACTTTGTGCAGCGGCCGTCTATGTCTGCGGCTACCTCCCGAATAAAGGGCCGAAGGGCATAATCGTTTTTCTCAATCAGCTTCAGGCCGATCTCCTGAGAATAGTCCCGGAGACAGTTCCGTCGAGAGCGATATTCCGTAAAAGGATGAATGTTGGGGTTATACCAGAAGCCTTCGGGGTCGAGGCCCTCCCCGCGCAGCGTTTCGATACACATAAGGCTGCATGGGGCACAACAGATATGGAGCAAGAGTTTCATTTTGACACCTCCAAACATATTGTACATCATTCCGGGACAGATGAAAAGAGGGAAAATTCGACTGTTTTTTTACCAGATGGGGGCAAAATCGGAGTTTTCCTTTACTTTTTGCTCATTTGTGCTATAATGGAAACAATACATTTTGTAGGTTGCAGAGGCGGCGGCGTCTGTTTCTGCAATCAGGAGGGTTTCCATTATGGCGCAGGAAGTTGTCCGATTTGAATCTCTGTTTTCCGCACCGTCAGAAAAGCCGCAGGCACCGTCGCCGATACGGCCCGGTCATGACGCACCGCCCCGGCCGGAGCCGGGAGCGCCTTCCGTAATGAAGGACAGCTATCAGGATCTTGAGCGCAAATACCGTCACCGCACGTATCAGGCACAGGAGCTGATGGTAGAAAAGCTGCTGCGGGGGCATCTGGTGCAGTCTGAAGCATTGGAACGGAAGCTGAACATGTTTGAACTGCACTTTACGGAGAAGCAGTTTATGGTGGTGCTGGTTCGTCCGGCCGGAAATGAGAATTCCTTTGCAGACTATGCCAGCGATATCCGGGACGGCGGTCAGGTGGGTCTGATCGTATCTTCCATTTTCTCAGAGCTGCTGGGAGAACACTATGGCTGCTACCCGGCCAATCTGGATGACCGCTATGCATTTCTTTTGAATTTTGCTGCGGAGGACGAAATGGAGATCTCCACAGAGGTGGCGGCCATCTGCCGGGATGCAGTAAAGTTTATTAAGGATAATTTCTGCCTTTCCCTGCGTGTGTGTGTCAGCGGAATGTGCGAGGGGCTCTATTCGCTCCATGATGCATTCCGGGAGACGGAGATTGTGTCCGGGGACTTGAATACGGTCTATGTGGACGATGTGTGCGTCCGGGCAGAGGGCGGAAAGATCACGGGCAACCGCCGGCCGGAGCCGTCCATTGAAAAGCAGTATCTCAATGCGCTGGTGACACAGGACTTCCAGACGGCGCTGGAGCTGACGCTGGATCGGGTGCATGCCCTGTATATGGGGGACGGAAAGCCGGATCTCGACCGGGTGAAAATGTTCCTGAATATGCGTCTCCACACCACGGCCAATGTATTGGCTACGCCCATGAACGGGCTGGGCGAGGATGGCCGGAAGTTGGGCGATGATGTGATACATCTGGATCAGTGCGACACCATGGAACAGGTGGAAAAATCCTTGAATCGGATCTTTGGGAAGCTGGACAGTCATTTCAACGTGGCACCTACAGATTATACGGGCACCACCGGTAAGGTGATCCACCTGATCAGCAAGAAATATATGGAGCCTGATCTTTCGGTGGAGATGATCTGTGACTGCCTTGGAAAGTCCCGGAGCTATCTCAGCCGCATGTTTAAGGAGAATACCGGCATGAACCTGCTGGACTATCTGCACACGACCCGACTGACGGAAGCGAAAAAGCTGCTCAATGAGACGGATCTTGGCATTTCGGAGATCGCAGCAAAGGTGGGCTACTATTCCGGATGGACACTGGCACGGGTGTTCAAGCGCTATGAGGGAATCACACCCACAGCCTATCGCAAGGCATTCTGCAATAACCACGAGGATTAAAACGGAGCCTTCACAAAACGCACACATTCCCGTTGCAAAAACTTCATAATTCTGCTATAATCACCTCTGGAGAAATTTCCAGAGGTGATTTTTATGGATGGGTATCAGCGGATCAGCCGCTACAAATCCCAGCTTATGGGTATGGCGGTGATGGTGGTGGTCTACGGCCACCTGCTTTACTACCACAGCTGGCTGAAAAATTATGAGGATCTGAACTTTACGATTTGGTATACCTTGGGTTCTGTGGAGATGTTTATGTTTATCTCCGGATTTGGGATCTACCATTCTCTGAAAAAGAACCGGGATTCTTACACGTTCTACCAGCGGCGGCTTGCGCGGCTGCTCCCGTCCTTCCTTCCGGTGATGTTGGCGTGGTGTGCGGCGGGAATGCTGATGCGGGACATGACCGTAGGACAGGCGCTGGGCAATCTGACCGGACTGGGCTGGTGGTTCCAGCAAAAACAGCAGTTTAACTGGTATGTGCCGGCGATTTTGGTGCTGTATCTGCTGTCCCCACTGTTTTTTGACTGTATCGAGCGGATGGGAAAGAAAAGCGTATTGGTATTTCCGGCGCTGTTTATTGTGATCATGGCGGGTTGGGGCTCTAATCTTTTGATGGCTGTGACCCGGTTTCCAACCTATTTTCTGGGCATGTACTTTGGCGCCCGGTTCTATGAGGGCAGAACGGTGACCCGGAAGCAGGTGTGGGTCTGGACGGTGGTGGCACTGATCGCCATGGCGCTGGTGCCCTATTTCTTCCTGATTGCAAGACAGTACCTGTGGTTCTATGGCATGTACTGGATCCTGTTCTTCTTCTCCACACCGGCCACTGCCTTTGGTCTTACCAAGATCATGGAGTGGCAGGAGGGAAATGCGCTGGGAAGAGGACTGAACCGCATGTGGGGCTTCTTGGGCAGTCGTTCCTTTGAGATTTACCTGTGCCATCTGGCCTTCTATGAGCTCTGCCTTGCCTTGAAGGTTCAGGGGTGGCCCAAGTGGATCCTGATCGCTGCGATCGGTACCGGTATCGGCATCGTCTACCATCAGGTCGTCTACTGGGCAACTGCCAAGTGGAAGGCACACAAGCGGGAAAAATCTGCTGCTTAACGGAAAGGGAAGAGTCTGAAACATTCAGGCTCTTCTTTTTTTGCTTTGCGAGGAAAAAGCAATATGAATTTCCCGGCGAATCTGGTATAATGACGGGGAATGTAAGGAGGTTGAACCGATGAATGCATATCAGCGCATCAGCCGCTATAAGTCGGCACTTATGGGCATTGCCATTCTGATCGTGGTCTATGGCCACTTTTTCTATTATCACAGCGGCCTCAAGGACTATACCCAGCTGAATATCACCATGTGGTACACGGTGGGCTCTGTGGATATCTTTGTATTCCTGTCCGGGTTTGGAATCTACCACTCCCTCAGTAAAAACGATGATCCGCTGCGCTTTTTTCAGCGGAGAATGAGTCGGCTGCTGCCGTCCTATCTTCCCTTTATCCTGATCTACTGCGCCTTCAGTCTGGCGGTGGGCTGGATGAACCGGTTTCAGGCGCTGGGCAACCTGACCACCTTTGGCTGGTGGGCCCAGCAGGGCGGACAGTTCAACTGGTACATTCCAACGATCATTGGAATGTACCTGATTTCGCCGCTGTTTTACCATGTGATCGTCACCTATGAAAAGAAATCACTGTGGGTGATCCCTCTGTTGTTTTTGATGGAAGCCGGTGCCATTGGCAGCAGCCTGATGATCGGTGTCAGCCGTTTTCCGGTATATTTTCTTGGAATGTATCTGGGGCGGGAGGCTGCACTGGGGCATACGCCCTCCCGGAGGCACCTGACGGTCTCCGGCCTCCTGATGGTGGCGAGCATGGCGGGGCTCTTTTATCTGGTGAAATGCCACCCCAATTCTCTCAGCCGCTATGGCTTCTGGTGGCATCCGTTTTTGCTGAGCACCCCGGGCTGCCTGTATTTCACCACATGGTGTCTGGAAAAGCATGAAAAGCGGGCGGTCACCTGCTGGATCAATCGGGGCCTGAGCTTTCTGGGCGGCAAGAGCTTTGAAATCTATCTGTGGCACCTGATGGTGTACTCCGTGGCGCTGTATCTGGGCCTTCAGGGCTGGGGCATGTGGATCGTTATGGCGCTGCTGGGGATTTTGGCTGGGTGCCTGTACAGCAAGCTGGTAAATCAAGTAATTGGATGGAGAAAAAAGTGAAAGAACTTCGAGCAAATCTGCTGCTCCTGCTGACGGCTATGATCTGGGGTGCGGCCTTCGTGGCGCAGAGCGTCAGTATGGACTATATTGGGCCGTTTACCTTTCTGTTTGCCCGTTCCGTACTGGGCGGCGTTGTACTGCTGCCGGTAATTGCGGTGATGAACTGGGGCCAAAAGCAGCAGGCAGCGCAGGAGAAAAAGAAACATACACTGCTACTGGGCGGCGTTTGCTGCGGTGCGGTACTGTTTGTGGCCAGCAGCCTTCAGCAGATCGGAATCCAGTACACCACGGCGGGAAAAGCCGGGTTTATCACGGCCATGTATATGGTGCTGGTTCCCATTTGCGGCCTGTTCTTTGGAAGGCGTCCCGGAAAAAAGGTCTGGGGGGCTGTTCTCGTGGCACTGGCGGGAATGTACCTTCTGTGCCTGTATCCCAGCGGCTTTGAGAACCTCAGCCGTGGAGACCTGATCGAGATGCTATGCGCTCTGGGCTTTACCGGGCATATTCTGGCGATCGACCATTTTTCCGGCCGGGTAGACGGTGTGAAAATGAGCTGTATCCAGTTCCTTGTCTGTGGAGCTCTTGCGGGAATTTGTATGCTGGCATTTGAAACGCCCAGCTGGGAGAGCATCAAGGCGGCAGCGCTGCCCATCTGCTATGCCGGTATTCTGTCCAGCGGCGTGGGATATACCCTCCAGATTGTTGCCCAGAAGGATACCCAGCCTACGGTGGCGTCTTTGCTGATGAGCCTTGAATCAGTCTTCAGTCTGATCTTTGGCTGGATGATCCTCAAGGAGGCCATGAGCGGCGTTGAGCTGCTGGGGTGCCTTATTATGTTTGCGGCGATCATCTGGGTCCAGCTGCCCGGGAAAAAGAAATCTGTCACGGAACAATAGGGAATAAGCAGTACAGCCACCGGCGCAAGCCGGTGGCTGTACTTTTAATGCTGGGGCTCAGCAGGGCCCCGGTCAAAGCAGGAAAATGTGCCGGTGGCCAGCAGCTTTTCCCCGGCGGTCAGCGTCACATGAAATACCTGTACGGTTTTTCCGGTGTGAACAGGCTCGGCGGTGGCGGTGATGACACCGGAGGTGACGTTGGAGAGATAGTGGAAGTCTCCGCTGAGGGTCACGGGGCGGTTGCCAATGGCCCGGGCGTAGGCGGATACTACGCAGTCTGCCATGGTGTAGAGCAGGCCGCCATGGACGGTATCTCCGGTGTTTTTGCAGTAGTGCTCCACAGAAAGCTGGGCTTGGCAGCGCTGAGGCTCCAGCGTTGTAATGCGGATGCCGCAGTGGCGCATAAACTGATTTGTCTCGTTGGTAAAATCCATCTGCTGGGAAAATATCATATCAAGTACCTCCTGATGAAATCTGTTCCATTGTCATTATAAAGGGCTTGTCAATTGCTTGACAGACGGAGACGGGGCCATTAAAATAGAATTGGATATTTGGATACTTTGGAAGCTCTGGGGGGCGATGACGCCCATTGCACACAGGGATTCCCATGATCTGTTTTGCGGCAGCACAGGGGCCCGGCCCCGGAAAGATGAGGTTGCGGTATGGACATCACTGACGCAAATGTAACGGAAGAAAAGCTGTATCTGTTTAATCAGGGGCAGTATTATCACAGCTATCGGATTTTTGGCGCCCACCCGGTGGAGGGGGGCGTGCGCTTTACCGTCTGGTGCCCGGAGGTGCAGTCGGTAGGCGTAGTGGGCAGCTTTAACAACTGGACGCCTCAATACCTGACCCAGCAGGGTACGACTGGCGTATACTGCGGCATTGTGCCTGAGGCAAAGGCGGGGGATTTGTACAAATACCGGATCACCACCTGGGAGGGAGAGACCTTTGATAAGGCGGATCCCTATGCGTTCTGGGCGGAGGTTCGCCCTGGAACGGCATCGAGGATTGCACAGCTGGACGGGTATACATGGCATGACGGAAGGTATCAGGCCATTCGGCGCAGCACCAAAACTGCCCGGCCCATGAATATTTATGAGGTGCATCTGGGTTCATGGAAGCAGCAGGAGCATCCCGAGGATCCGGACTACCCCTTCCTGACCTATCGGCAGCTGGCGGATGACCTGATTCCCTACGCAAAGGAAATGGGCTATACCCATCTGGAGCTGCTTCCGGTAATGGAGCACCCCTTTGACGGCTCCTGGGGCTATCAGGTGACGGGGTTCTTTGCGCCCACCAGCCGGTATGGGGCCCCGGAGGACTTTATGTACTTTGTGGATCAGGCCCATCAAAACGGGCTGGGTGTTATTCTCGACTGGGTTCCCGGGCACTTTTGCCGGGACGCCCATGGCTTGGGACGATTTAACGGGAAGATGCTCTATGAAGGGGCGGATCATCCGGAGTGGGGAACCTATAAATTTGATTTTTCCCGCAGTGAGGTGCGGGGCTTCCTGATCAGCTCGGCTTTGTATTGGCTGACCTGCTTCCATGCGGATGGAATCCGGGTGGACGGCGTAACCAGCATGCTGTATCTGAATTTCGGACTGCCGGACTGGGCGGAGAAGACATATAATGCGCAGGGCGGAGAGGAAAACCCCCATGCGGTAAGCTTTTTGCGGCAGCTGAATGATGCGGTGCATACCTATGCGCCCGGCGCCATTACCGTGGCGGAGGAGAGCTCCGCATGGCCCCATGTGACCGGGAATACGGCGAGCGGCGGCCTGGGCTTTGACTACAAGTGGGATATGGGCTGGATGAACGATACGCTGGAATATTGCAAGACGGATTTTCCCTTCCGATCCTACCATCATAATAAGCTGACGTTTTCCATGGCATACAATTTTTCGGAGCACTTTATTCTGCCCCTGAGCCACGACGAGGTGGTACACGGGAAGCTGAGCCTTATGGGGCGGATGCCCGGAGACTATTGGCGGCAGTTTGCGGGGCTCAGGCTGCTGGCGCTGTACCAGATCACCCATCCCGGCGGAAAGCTCAGCTTTATGTCTACCGAATACGGCCCGTTTATTGAATGGCGGGAATATGAGAGCCTTGAGTGGTTCCTTCTGGACTATCCGGCCCATCGACAGCATCAGCACTATGTGCGGCAACTGAATCGTCTCTATCAGGAGACCCCGGCCCTGTGGCAGGATGACCACAGCTGGGAGGGCTTCCACTGGCTGGACGCTGATGACAGTGCCCAGAGCATTCTGTTGTTCCGCAGGACCGGGAAGGAAAAGACAAAGGCGGTTACCGTACTGCTGAACTTCCAGCCGGAGGTCTATTCGGATTTTCGCGTCGGCGTTCCCTATGCGGGCTATTACCGGCAGCTGCTCTCCTCTGACGAAACGGAGTTTGGCGGCAGCGGAAAGGGAAGCCCGGGCATTCTGAAGGCAGAACCTGTGCCGTGTCATGGGGAAAAATGGTCGGTTCGGGTGCAGGTGCCGCCCATTGGCGGGATTTTGCTGCAAAAGATACCCAGAAAGCGCACCAATTCAAAATAACAGTTAGGAGCGATGAAATGTTCGCAGGAAAAGAAGAATTTAAGATCGCCTACGGCGTCAAAGCACAAGAGACACTGGCGAAGTCCATAGAGGAATGCACGACCTTTGAGCAGTATGAGGTGCTGGCGTATCTGCTGGCCGGCTCGGTCAGTAAGGTACGGACCCAGACCTCCCAGCGGCATATTCGGCTCCAGCAGAAGAAGGTCCATTATTTTTCCATGGAGTTCCTCATTGGCCGTCTGCTGAAAAACTACCTGATCAATCTGCAGGTGGAGGACGTTGTTCGGGAGGGGCTCAGCGATCTTGGCATCGATCTGGATGAGCTGTGTGCCTGCGAGCAGGATCCGGGATTGGGCAACGGCGGCCTTGGCCGCTTGGCGGCCTGTTTTCTGGATTCTATGGCCCATTTGGGCGTCCCCGGTGTGGGCATGGGCATTCGCTATCGCTTCGGCCTGTTTCGGCAGAAGATCGTCAGTGGGTATCAGACCGAAGAGCCGGACAGCTGGCTGGAAAACGGCTATCCATGGGAGGTCAAGCGCCCGGAGGATGCCGTTCCGGTGCAGTTTGGCGGCCATGTGGAGCAGATCCCAACAGCCGATGGAAAGCTCCACTGTGTGACCCGGGGCGCTACAACGGTGCTGGCGGTGCCCTACGATGTGCCCATTGTGGGCTACGGCGGAGAGACGGTCAATATCCTGCGGCTGTGGAGTGCCGAGCCTGTGGTGACACGGCTGGATCTGGCGGCGTTTAACCATGGGGACTACTCCGGGGCCATGCGGGAGCGCAATGAGATTGAGGCCATTACCTGCATCCTTTATCCCGATGACAGCACAGAGGCGGGCAAGGCCCTGCGGCTGAAGCAGGAATATTTCTTTGTGTCCGCAGGTGTGGTGGATATTGTAAAGAACTTCAAAAAGAACTATGGCCCCAACTGGGCCATCTTCCCGGATAAGATCAGCATCCACACCAACGATACCCATCCGGCCCTCTGCGTGCCGGAGCTCATGCGCATCCTTCTGGATGAAGAGGGGCTGGAATGGGGTGAGGCATGGGATATTACCACCAGAACGCTCTCTTATACCAACCACACCATCATGCCGGAGGCACTGGAGAAGTGGTCCATTGAGCTGATGCGGTCTCTGCTGCCCCGGGTCTATCAGATCATTGAGGAGATCGACCGCCGGTACTGTGCGGCCTTCGACCGAACCCAGCCGGACTGGCAGGAGCGGCTGAGAAATACGGCCATTCTCTGGGACGGTCAGGTGCATATGGCGAATCTGTCTATCATCGGCTCCTACAGCGTCAACGGTGTGGCAGAGCTCCATACGGAGATCCTCAAAACCTCGGTGCTGAAGGACTTTTACGCAATGAACCCCGAGAAGTTCAACAATAAGACCAATGGCGTGTCCCATCGGCGCTTTCTCGCGGAGGCGAACCCCAGCCTGCGGCGCCTGATCACCGATGCCATTGGGCCGGAATGGCTGGACAATGCGGCCCACATTCAAAAGCTGCTGCCCTATCGGGATGATCCGGCATTTTTGCAGGCCCTGCGGGAGAGCAAGCGGGAGAACAAGGTGCGCCTGAGCAATTATATTGCCAAGACCATGGAGATCGCCGTGGATCCGGACTCGGTGTTTGACGTGCAGGTAAAGCGGATCCATGCCTATAAGCGCCAGCTGCTGGCAGCGTTTAAGGTGATGCACCTCTATAATCTGCTGAAGGAGAGTCCTGATGCGGACATTGTGCCCCATACCTTCCTGTTTGCAGGAAAGGCGGCGGCAGGCTATGCCTTTGCCAAGGAGACCATCAAGTATATCTGCTCCATCGCAGATCTTGTCAATGCGGATCCCGTGGTCAGCAAGAAGCTCAAGGTGATCTTCCTTGAAAACTTTAATGTTTCCTCGGCACAGCTCATCTATCCTGCGGCGGATATCTCGGAGCAGATCTCCACGGCGGGCAAGGAGGCCAGCGGCACCGGCAATATGAAATTTATGTTCAATGGTGCGGTGACCCTTGGTACGCTGGACGGCGCCAATGTGGAGATCTCCAAGTTGGTGGGGCCGGAGAATATTGCGATCTTCGGACTGAATGCCGATGAGGTCATGAACTACTATCTTCATGGGGGCTACATCGCCTATGACGCATGCCATGGAGATCCCCGGCTGGAGAAGATCTGCAATCAGCTGGTGGACGGTACGTTCCTGCCCATGGGCACGAATTTCTATGGCATTTATGATGCGCTGCTGAAGGGGAATGACGAGTATTTCGTGCTGAAGGACTTTGACTCCTACTTTAAGACATGGCAGGCGTTGGGGAAGAAGTATCAGGATACGGCTGCGTGGGGCAGAATGTCCCTGACCAACATCGCCATGGCGGGAGACTTCAGCTCTGATCGTACCATCCGTCAGTACTGCGAAGATATTTGGCACGCCCCCTGCAACGAACTGAAATAAGCATTAGCGGCCCGGCACAGCCGGATCGGGTGTATATAAATTCTGGCACATTTTTAAGAAGGAGGGTCCCCATGCGAAAGAAAAAGTGCATTGCAATGCTTTTGGCAGGCGGTCAGGGAAGCCGTCTGAAGGCATTGACCAAGAAAAACGCAAAACCCGCCGTTTCCTTTGGCGGCAAATATCGCATTATTGATTTCAGCCTTTCCAACTGTGTTTCCTCCGGTATCGATACGGTAGGCGTCCTTACCCAGTATAAGCCTACAGTACTAAACGCCTATCTGGGCAATGGCGAGGCGTGGGACCTTGACTGCTCAGACGGCGGCGTTCACGTGCTTCCGCCCTATGAGACGGAGAACGGCGGCTCCTGGTATATGGGGACGGCAGACGCCATTTATCATAATATCGATTTTATTGACTCCTACAGCCCTGATTATGTGCTGATTCTCTCCGGGGATCATCTCTATACCATGGACTACAGCAAAATGCTGGCGGCCCATCAGAGCAATCAGGCGGATCTTACAGTTTCGGTGATGACAGTGCCTTGGGAGGAAGCCAGTCGGTTTGGTATTATGGAAACCGATGAGCAGGGGAAAATCGTGAATTTTCAGGAGAAGCCCAAGGACCCGGTCAGCAATCTGGCCTCTATGGGCATCTATATTTTCTCATGGTCGGTGCTGCGCGCCTGCCTGCTGGCGGATCACGAGGACAAGACTTCTGAGCATGACTTCGGAAAGAACATCATTCCGGAGATGCTGGCAGCGGGGAAACGGCTCTTTGCCTATGAGTTTTCCGGCTACTGGAAGGATGTTGGGACCATCGACAGCTATTACAGCGCCAATATGGAGCTGCTGGAGGACAAGCCGCCGCTGGATCTCTATGGCAGCGTCAGGATCTATTCCAACTCCAATATCTATCCGCCGCATTTTGTGGGCCCCAAGGGGGACATACAGCGCTCGATTGTCAGCAACGGCTGTAAGATCATGGGCTCGGTGCAACACAGCGTGCTTGGTTCCAATGTGACCATTGGAGAAGGTGCTGTGGTAAAGGATTCGATCCTGCTCAACGGCGCCGTGGTGGAGCCCGACGCACGGGTGTACCGGGCCATTGTTTCAGAGCGGGCAACCATTCTGGCGGGTACTACCTTTGGCGTAGATGAGGAAAATGGAACGATCACCCTGCTGGGGGATGATCTCACCAACGGGTAAGGAGGCAGGAATATGAGCAGTGTAATTGGACTAATCTCCACCAACTATACCGGCGAGCACTACGGAAAGCTCATTGAGGATCGGCCGGTGGCATCGATCCCCTTTGGAGGCCGTTACCGACTGATCGACTTCACCCTGTCATCTATGGCCAATTCCGGCATTGGCACAGTGGGAGTGATCACCCCGTCGAATTACCGTTCGTTGGCAGATCATTTGAATATGGGCAGAGAGTGGGGCCTCAGCAAAAAGCAGGGAGGCATGTTTATGCTGCCCGGCGCAGTGCATGGACTCAAGGATCTCCATGCCCGGTTCAGCCTTCGGGACGTGATCCTCAACCGGGAGTTCTTCCTGCGGGCCGATGAGGACGTGGTGCTGTTTTGTGCGGCAAACCGGGTATATAATATGGATTTCCAGCCGGCCATTGACCAGCATGAGAGATCCGGTGCGCCGGTGACGCTGATCTACAAGAAAGTGCGTTCCGGGGATACTGCCCACGGCCTGTTCCTGGATCTTGGGAGCACCGGAAATGTAACGGGAATTAAGGAGTCTGCCACCGGCGAGGCAAACTGCTTTCTGGACTGCATGCTCATTAACCGGAAGCTGGTGCTGGACTTTATCGAGTGCTATCAGAACCTTGGATATATTGACATCATGGACATTCTGTCTACCAATCTAAGCCAGATTCAGGTGGATTCCTGGTGCTACACGGGGTACGAGCATGCGGTGGACAATGCTGAGGACTATATGCATGTCTCGCTGGATTTGCTGCGGCCGGAGGTACAGGCGGAGCTGTTTGCTGAGGATCGCCCTGTGCTGACCAAAACGCAGGATTCGCCTCCGGCCAAGTATCTGCCCGGGGCCAACGTGAAGAATTCACTGGTGGCGGCCAGCTGTATTCTGGAGGGGACGGTGGAGAATTCCATTCTGTTCCGAAGCGTCCAGATCGGCAAGGGCGCAGTGGTGCGCAACTCTGTGCTGATGCAGCACTGCACCATTGGGCCGGGCGCTGTGGTGGAGAATGTGATCTGCGATAAGAATGTCAAGGTCAGCCCGGATGTCAAGCTGTCCGGCAGCAAAAACAAACCCTTTGTCATCGGCAAAAAGCAGGAGCTGTAAGGAGGCGGACTTTGTGGCGGAAAAGATCAATGTACTATTTGCAGCCTTTGAGGCGGCGCCTTTTATCAAAACCGGCGGCCTTGGGGATGTGGCAGGCAGCCTGCCCAGTGCTCTGAAGGGGCGGAATTGCGAGATCCGTGTGATCCTCCCTAAGCTGCGGCAGATTCCGCAGGAATATCGGGATAAAATGAAGCAATTGGCGGTATTTACGGTGCCATTGGGCTGGCGAAATCAGTACTGCGGCATTGAGACATTAAAGCTGGGGAAGATTCAGTATTACTTTGTGGACAATGAATTCTATTTCTTCCGGGATGCGGCCTATGGCTATGGAGATGACTGCGAACGGGTGGCCTTTTTCTCCAAGGCAATTTTGGAGTGCCTGATGCATCTGGATGGCTTCTTCCCGGATGTGATCCACTGCAACGACTGGCATACGGCCCTTGTGCCGGTGTTTCTGCATGAGCAGTACCGGCAGATCGAGCAGTATCAGAAGATCCGTACCGTGCTGACCATCCACAATCTGAAGTTTCAGGGCATCTGCGGGGAATATGCGCTGGGAGATATTCTGGCGCTCCACGACTGCAAAAATGCAGCGGATCAGCTGCGCTGGAAGCAGGATGCCATCAATTTCCTGCAGGGCGGTCTCTACTATGCCGACTACATCACCACCGTAAGCCCAACCTATGCCGGAGAAATCTGCACATGGCAGTATGGCGAGGGGCTTGACGGCGTGCTGAGCCAGCATTGGGATCGGCTGACAGGGATCCTCAATGGAATTGACACGGACAAGTTCTCGCCGGAGAAGGCGACACATCCGTTCTCCGCAGATCATATGGCAGGCAAGGCAGAGTGCAAGGCGGAGCTTCAACGGGAGCTGGGGCTGCCGGAGCGGCCTGATACACCGCTGCTGGTTCTGATCTCCCGGCTCACGGATCAAAAGGGCATGGATCTGCTGGCCTGGGCAATGGAAGGCCTTGTCCATCAGGAGCTCCAGCTGGCGGTGCTGGGGACGGGAGAAGATCGATATCAGCGGCTGCTGGGGAATTATGCTGCGGCCTTCCCGGAGAAGGTTGCATTCCGCTGCACCTTTGACGAGCCACTTTCCTGCCGGATGTATGCAGCAGGGGACCTGCTGCTGATGCCCTCACTCTTTGAGCCCTGCGGCCTCAGTCAGATGATCGCTATGGGCTATGGAACCCTGCCGGTGGTGCGGGAGACCGGTGGCCTGAAGGACAGCGTGATCCCCTATAATCAGTATACCGGAGCGGGAACGGGCTTTTCCTTCTGCAATCCCAACGGGGAGGAACTCAAGAACTGCGTGCTGACGGCGCTGGATGTCTACCATGGCCATCCGGACGCATGGCACCAGCTGCAAAAGCAGGCCATGGAGCAGGATTTTGGCTGGAAGGCCAGTGCCCGGCAGTACATGGACATCTATCGTAAAATTTTGGGCTGAGTCCCTCAAAAGGCGGGGGAAGGACGCAGATGGCGCCTTCCTCCGCTTTCTATGCTTGTGTAATTCCACGGAGGTAACTATGGAACTGTATCATAATTCCCGAGCGACCGAGTACCGGAGCCCTTACGGGGCGGTGCCCGTTGGGACGGCACTGCGGCTGCGGCTGGACGTGAAAATAGCGGAACCGGAGCGGGTTTTTCTGCGGCTGTGGACCGGGCAGGAGACCCTTGTGCCGATGAAGCGCACCGCCGAGGGGCAATATGAGGCGGAGATTCTGACGCCGAAACAGCCGGGGCTGCTGTGGTACTATTTTCTGGTGGAGCTTTCGGGGAATACCGTATGCTTTGGACGGGATACCGGAGGTGCCGGCAAAATTACAGAAAATCCGGAGTCATGGCAGGTGACGGTATATCAGGAGCAAAAGCTGCCGGATTGGTACCGCAATTCTGTTGTCTATCAGATTTTTCCGGATCGGTTCCATCGTGGGGCAGATTGGCTTTCGTGTCAGGATCGTGCGGCGCATCCTGAGGGGTGGAAGGGAACAAAGCGCATCGTGATGCAGGATTGGGATGATACCCCGTTTTACTGCCGGGATGAAAAGCTCCGGGTGACCCGCTGGCCTTTCTTTGGCGGAAGCTTACAGGGGATCACGGAAAAACTGCCCTACCTCAAATCCATGGGCGTCGGGACGATTTACCTCAATCCCGTATTTCTGGCTTCCAGCAACCATAAATATGACACGGCAGATTACATGACCATTGACCCGGGATTCGGTACGGAGGCGGATTTTCAGGCGCTTTGCGCACAGGCTAAGACGATGGGGATTCGCATCATTCTGGACGGTGTGTTCAGCCATACCGGAGACGACAGCGTTTATTTTAACCGATATGGAAATTACCCGGAGCCGGGGGCCTATGACAAAGCCGGAAGCCCCTATGACAGCTGGTACCGCTTTGGTGACCAGCATCCTGCGGGCTATGAATGCTGGTGGGGCGTGGATTCCCTGCCGGACGTAGAAGAAAACGACCCGGGATATCGGGAATTTATATGCGGAGAGCAGGGCGTGATCCGCAAATGGCTGCGGCTGGGTGCTTCCGGCTGGCGGCTGGATGTGGCCGACGAGCTGCCGGATTCGTTTATTGCGGCGGTTCGCAGTGCCTGCAAGGCGGAAAAAGCCGATGCGCTGCTGATGGGAGAGGTCTGGGAGGATGCCAGCCATAAAATCAGCTATGACCACCTGCGGGAATATCTGCTGGGCAGAGAGCTGGACTGTACCATGCACTATCCCTTCCGGGACGGTGCGGTGGCGTTTATTCTGGGCAGACGTTCCGCAGAAGACCTTGCGGAAGACATGGAATCCATCCGGGAAAACTATCCCCCGGAGGCGCTGGCCGGGGCGATGAATCTGATCGGAACCCATGACACCCCCAGAATCCTCACGGTGCTTGGCGAAGCGCCGGAGGGACTCAGTGAGGCGGAGCGGGAGAACTACCGGCTGCCGGAGCAGCAGAGAGCCATGGCCCTTCGGCGGCTGAAGCTGCTGGATATATTACTGTTCACAGTGCCCGGTGTTCCCTGCGTATACTATGGAGACGAAGCGGGGATGGAGGGCTATGCGGACCCCTTTAACCGGGGGACATTTCCGTGGGGGCGTGAGAATGGTCAGCTCCAATATCATGTACGGATGCTGTCAGCCCTGCGGAAGGAATACCCGGTCCTAACAGAAGGCGCTGCCCGATACAGTGCGCCCAGCACGGAAGTCTTTCATGTGGAGCGCAGAAGCGCAGATTCCACTGCTGAGATTTATGTAAACCGAAGTGCCCAAACGAAGAGAATTTCCATGCCGGGAGCGGGGAAGCAGTGGCTGGAACTGCTGACCGGCCGGACCGTACAGGGAGAACAGCTGGAGCTTGCCCCATATTCCGGTGTGATATTGTATCGGGAGGGAACAGAAGAAGGCTTTTCACCATTACCGGCGACGGCAAAACGGCCACAGGGAAAGGGAATCCTTTGCCCGATGTTTTCTCTGCCGGGTGGAAAAATGGGAAAGGCGGCCTATGACTTCATGGAGGCCATTCATGGGGCCGGCTACCGGAGCTGGATGCTGCTGCCGCTGTGCCCGGCGGGGGACGGGGATTCGCCCTATTCCAGCCGGGGCATTTTCGCCGGAGATCCCCGCTTTATTGATCCGGATACACCGGTGGATATGGCGGGGTACGAGGACTTCTGCCGGGAAAACAGCTTTTGGTTAGAGGATTATGTGCTCTTTGTGCTGCTGCGCCGGATAAACGGCGGAGCGCCATGGCAGAGTTGGCCGGAGGACCAACGGGACCGCAAAAACCTTGAAGCGGTAAAGCGCACCTATGCAGAACGGCTGGAAGAATTAAAAAAAGAGCAGTATGCCTTTTTCTACCAGTGGAGCCTGATAAAAAAAAGGGCCGGGGAGCTGGGAATCACACTGATCGGGGATCTGCCGATCTATGCGGCAGTGGACGGTGCGGACGTCTGGGCCAATCGGGAGCAGTTCCAGCTGGATGAAAACGGTTATCCCACTCTGCGGGCTGGGTGCCCGCCGGACTACTTTACGCCGGAGGGGCAGGACTGGGGGAATCCCCTTTATGACTGGGAGGCGATGAAGCGGGATGGCTATCGGTGGTGGATCCGGCGGGTACGGCGAGCCCTGACGCAGTTCGACTTTGTGCGAATGGACCATTTTCGGGGCTTTGCGGCCTATTATGCCATTCCGGCCGGACAGACAGCAAAATCCGGCTACTGGATGAAGGGGCCGGGGGTGGACTTGTTCCGGGCGTTGGCAAGACAGCTGGGGCGTCTGCCGATTCTTGCAGAGGACTTGGGTGCGCTGGACAGTCAGGTGACGGTGCTGCTGCGACATACGGGTCTTGCGGGCATGAATGTATGGCAGTTTAACGCAGAAGAAATGGCGGAAATGACGCCCGAAGAGGCGGCCCGGCGGGTATTTTTCAGTGGAACCCATGATAATCAGACCCTGCGGGGCTTTTTGGAAGAAAGCGGTGACGACAGAAGCGCAAAAGATATTCTGAATGCGCTGCTGGAGTCCCCGGCTGCTGCGGTGATCCTTCCGGTGCAGGATGTGCTGGGGCTGGGGGACGAGGCACGAATCAATGTGCCCGGTGTACCCACAGGCAACTGGAAGTGGAGCATGACATGGGAGCAGCTGGAACACCTGAAAACGGGAGGTATCCTGTGAGGCTGTTCTACGCACTTACCCTATCTCAGCGGGAACAGGAGTCACTGCAGCGGCAGCAGCGGGCTCTGATGATGGGGATGGAGCATGGAAAGCCTACGCCAAGGGAAAATCTTCACATGACCCTGCAATTTCTGGGGGAAATATCGGAGAAGGAGCTCCCACGGCTGCAGGGGATCATGGAGCGCTGTGCTGAACTCGAACATCCTTTTTCCATGAACCTGTGCCGCTATGGCTGTTTTCCCGGGCGGGGAGAAGAAAAGCTCTGGTATACCACCGGCTGCTGTCCGGGGGCGGTAAGGCTGGCAGAGGATTTGAAGCGGCATTTGGAATATGCAGGTTTCCCGGTCGAACAACGGGAATTTGTGCCGCATATTACGCTGATCCGCCGTGGCATTTTGCGGGAGAAATTTTTTTCACCGGAACCGGAACCGGTTCCGGTTGTCACAGATCAAATCGTGCTGTTGGAGTCCCGCCAGAGGGGAGACGGCGTACAGTATATCCCGCTGGCCTCAGCGACACTGAAATAAAGAAAGACCTGACACGGCCAAAGAAGCATGGGCGGTGTCAGGTCTTTTGACATAGAGAGAAAAAGCTTCCGTGTACGGCATCATCCTTCACCATACACGGAAGCTACTGCTGAGTGGGATCACTCATACCCCTCTCATCCTTTCTATCCGATTGTTAGAAATTATTGTTTACATGATGTACTGCGGCGTCGTTGCCAGCTTCATCTGTTCACGGGATTGTCCTCCAAGATAAAATGAAAATGTAACTAGTTTGGCGGAATCTCCGCTTCAGTTTTCATGGGAATCAAGCCTCCATCGCAAATGTTGGCTGGACGATTGGCGGATCAGTACATGGGAATTTACCTCCAATTTTGTTTACCCGGACAGCGATTGCCATGCGGGGTTCTGTCATAAATGGGTGAATCCACTGCGTGGATCAGATGTAAATGTGCATGGGTCCCAAGCCTCCAAAGAAAGTGAATGGATGAATGTACATATCAGTACATCGGAATGTACCTCCTGATCTTGAAATATCTATTTTCAACCGGAAATCCCGGATCAAACATATGTAGGCGGGGTTTCAAACGCATGAAAATAAATGATGCAAGATTACACACAGCACACTTGCAAAACTTCCGACAGAATCTCTCGCTGAGCTGTCGTGCTGGATTACTTCATTGGAATCATTCCTTTCTTCTTTGTGTCTACAATATACAACATAAATGAAAAACTGTCAAGGGGTTTTGTGAGAAAAATGCAAAAATATTTTTTAGACCCGTATGACAGAAAGCTTGCAATGACGGGGGAGCGTGAAAGAAATTCATCTGGGGCTTCGGGGGCATACGAATGTCCTTTGGACGAGAACAAACCCTTGCGCAACTTATACAAAAACCGTCATAAAAACTGGGAAAAGGTTGGAATAGAAGATGCAGATTTGATATTGACAAAACGGCTCGGGATGACTATGATAAATGAGCAATCAAACACTTTATAAATGTGATGACGAAGACAGTAGGACGCAGGCAAACTCCAAAGCGAGCCGGGGAGGGTGTGAGCCCGGTGACAGTAGCGGCGGTCTGAAAATCACTTCTGAACAGCAGCCCAAACTGATAGTAGGCGCTGCCGGTACCCTGCCGTTATTTGGGGATGCATATGCTGGTATGCAGTAACGGGTGGTATAGCGAAGCTGTTGCGGCTTTCGTCCCTTTACGGACGAAGGCCGTTTTGTTATCTCCGGCTGCATCAAAAAACAGGGAGGTTATTACATGAACGATCAGGATATGGTGGAGATCCGCTGGCATGGCCGCGGCGGGCAGGGCGCAAAAACCGCATGCCTGCTGCTGGCAGACGCAGCGTTTTCCTCCGGGAAATATGTACAGGGATTCCCGGAATACGGCCCGGAGCGCAGCGGCGCTCCCATCACGGCCTATAACCGCATCAGCACCCAGCGGTGCAACATCCACTCCAATATCTACGAGCCGGACTATGTGGTTGTGGTAGACGAGGGGCTCATTGCATGTGTAGATGTTACTGCGGGCCTCAAGGAGAGCGGAGCCATCATCATCAATACAAAGAAGACTCCGGAGGAGATGCGCACGCTGCTGGGGGGCTACGCCGGTCGGGTATGTACCATCGATGCAAACGGCATTTCCAAAGAGATCCTTGGAAAGGTTTTTCCAAACACCCCCATGCTGGCGGCTACCGTAAAGGTCAGCGGTGTGGTGGATCCGGATAAGTTCAAGGCAGATATGGAGGAGTCCTTCCACCACAAATTTGCCACCAAGCCCCAGGTCATTGCGGGCAATATGAAGGTTTTGAGCATTTCCATGGAGGAGGTACAGGGATGATTTACGCAAAGGATATTCATGAAAATTCCCCGTGGCAGCAGCTGACTCCCGGCGGTGAGATCTATGAGCCTGCCACTTCTCTGGCATTCAACACCGGCGATTGGCGGACGCAGACCCCGGTATTTCTGGCGGATAAGTGCAAGCAGTGCCTTCTGTGTGTGCCCTACTGTCCCGACAGCGCCATTCCGGTAAAGGATGGACGCCGGGGGGAGTTTGACCTTCAGCACTGTAAGGGCTGCGGCATCTGTATTACCGCATGTCCCTTTGACGCAATCAAATTTCAGGGGGAGGGAGAATAATGGCGCATCTTGACAGACTTTCCGGCAACGAGGCTGTGGCCGTTGCCATGCGGCAGATCGACCCGGATGTAATGGGTGCGTTCCCCATTACGCCCTCCACGGAGATTCCACAGTATTTTGCACAGTATGTGGCAGATGGAAAGGTTCATACGGAGCTTGTTACGGTGGAATCCGAGCACAGCTCCATGTCGGTCTGCATCGGCGCAGCCGCCGCAGGCGGCCGGGCCATCAGTGCCACTTCTTCCTGTGGACTGGCCCTGATGTATGAGCTTTTGTATGTGGCGGCGTCCAGCCGACTGCCGATCGTGCTGGCGGTTTCCACCCGGGCTCTGTCCGGCCCCATCAACATCAACAACGACCACTCCGATGCCATGGGCGCACGGGATGCCGGCTGGATCCAGATCTATGCGGAGAACAATCAGGAAGTCTATGACAACTACGTGCAGGCATTCCCCATTGCCGAGGCGGTGCGTCTGCCGGTGATGATCTGTATGGACGGCTTTATCACCTCCCATGCGGTGGAAAACATCGAACTGCTGGAGGATGGAGAGGTCAAGGGCTTTGTGGGCGAGTATCACCCGGAGCATTCTCTTTTGAAGGCGGGGGAGACCATGGCTGTGGGCCCCTACGATGTGACCCATTACTACTTTGAGCATAAAAAGCAGGAGGCCGAGGCCATGAAGGCGGCCAAAGGCGCAATTCTGGAACAGGGCAAGCGCTTTGGACAGATGACCGGCAGAACCTACGGATTCTTTGAGGAATACTGTATGGAGGACGCCGAAGAGGCGCTGGTGCTCATTGGTTCCACTGCCGGTACGGCCAAGGCTACGGTGGATCAGCTCCGTGCGCAGGGGAAGAAGGTGGGGCTTGTGAAGCTCCGGGTCTTCCGGCCATTCCCGGCGGAGGAACTGGCGCAGGCCCTGTCCCATTGCAAGGCCGTGGCGGTCATGGATAAGTCTGAGGGCTTCAGCGCCTGCGGCGGCCCGATCTTTGCGGAGACCCGCAGTGCCCTATATGATCTGGAAAATCGGCCCAAGCTCATCAACGTGGTCTATGGCCTTGGCGGCCGGGATGTGTCTACCGGGGATCTTGCAAACCTGTATCAGCGGCTGGAGCATATTGCCCAGACCGGCGAAATTGGCGAAGTTTATATGCATATGGGCGTCAGGGGGGAATAAGTCATGGCATATCAGTTTAAGAAAGAGCTAGAAAAGCCGGAACGCTTTGTGGGCGGTCATCGGCTGTGCGCCGGATGCGGCGCAGGGATTACCTGCCGGGCGGTCATGCGGGCGCTGGAGCCCGAGGATCGGGCGGTGATCACCAATGCCACGGGCTGTCTGGAGGTCTCCTCCTTTATGTATCCCTACACATCATGGACAGAGAGCTATGTGCACTCGGCCTTTGAGAATGCGGCGGCCACCTGCTCCGGCGTGGAGGCCTGCTATAAGGCACTGAAGAAGCAGGGAAAGGTACAGGAGAACTTTAAGTTTATCACCTTCGGCGGTGACGGCGGCACCTATGACATCGGCTTCCAGTCCCTTTCCGGCGCCATGGAGCGGGGACACGACATGGTATATGTCTGCTATGACAATGAGGCATACATGAATACGGGAATTCAGCGCTCTTCGTCTACGCCCCGGTTTGCAGATGCTACAACTGCGCCGGTAGGTTCTGAGATTCAGGGAAAACAGCAGGACAAGAAAGACCTTACTGCCATTATGGTAGCCCATGGGATCCCCTATGTGGCGCAATCTACTTTCATCGGCAACTTCCGGGATCTCCATGAGAAGGCGAAGAAGGCCATCTACACCCATGGCCCCTGTTTCCTGAATGTGCTGTCTCCCTGCCCCAGAGGCTGGCAGTATGACACGGCGCAGCTGCCTACCATCTGTCAGCTGGCAGTGGATACCTGCCTGTGGCCCATGTATGAGGTGGAGAACGGCGAATGGCGGCTTACCTATGAGCCTAAGAAAAAGAAGCCCATCGAGGATTATATGCGCCTGCAGGGCCGCTTCAAGCATTGCTTTAAGAAGGGCAATGAGTGGATGCTGGAAAACGCTCAGGAGTATGTGGATCGTAAGTGGGAAGAGCTGCTGGCGAAGTGCAGATAAGAGAATATGGACAAAAAGGCCCTCGGACATTTGCTCCCCCCTCACAGGGGTAACAAGTGATTCCTGGGATACCCCGGTAGGTCATCGTGTTTACGATGCCTGCCGGGGCTTCTCTGTGTCCTGGGTTTGCTGGGGTTCCGGCGCTTCCAGTGCTTCTTCCACATCCTGCTGACCACTGCCGACATAGCCAATGCCGTTGTAGTAGATCTCCACGGTCTGCGGTGCGTGCTTAGACCACTTTACCTCTTTCTCGTGAACCAAGATCTTCTCGATGAACAGCCGCAGCAGCTCCGGCGTCAGTTCCGTGATATCCGTGTACCGCTTTGCTTTATCAAGGAAGCTGTCCGTCCCGCTCACCGTTTCCCGCAGGCGCTGGATATCATTCTCTTTCTGTGGGATGCCAGCGGTGATGCGGTTCTGTTCTTCCGTGTAACTGCCAGACAGCATCTGGAACTGCTCTGTTGTGATGCGACCCAGCACGCTGTCCTCATACAGCTTTTTGAAGATCGCGTCCAGTTCCACTTTCCGTTTCCGCATGGCTGCCAGTTCTTTCTCCTGCCTGCGGATCTCCCGCTGAAGTTCGGCGGACTGCTTGCTGCCAATGTAGGCGGCGAACTTTTCCGGATGTTCCCGCGCCGCGCTCGTCACCCGACGCAGGTCCTCCAGTACGATCTCGTCCAGAACACACTCCCGGATATAATGCCCGGTGCAGGCTTCCCCGTCCTTCTTGTAGGTGCGGCAGGTAAAGTGATTGTAGCTGGCGGACATGGTATGCGCCCGGTGCAGCACCATGTTGGAGCCGCAGTCGGCACAGAACACAAGACCGGAGTACTTGTTCTGTTCTTCCATCTTGGTCAGACGGCGCTTGTTCTTCCG
>CAUHNW010000010.1:0-104108 GCA_959607825.1 uncultured Oscillospiraceae bacterium
GGACCACCGGGGCCGCCAGGACCACCGGGGCCGCCAGGACCACCGGGGCCGCCAGGACCACCGGGGCCGCCAGCCATGGGATCAAAGCTGGGGGCGGGCATCTTGGAAGTAATCTGGCCATTCTCAGAGGGCCAGCCGGCCATCTCATTAAACTCGGTGTTGAACATGGGGCCTGCATCGGTCATCTTTGCGCCCACCAGATTGTCGTCGTCATCCATCATCTGAAGGATCACGCCATTACGGGAGTGCAGCTTTGCGCCGTCCTCCACATCGCAGGTAACGCCGCCGGCCTTCAGCAGGAACACGGCATTGTTTGCGTTGACCTCAGTGCCCTCGGTATAGACGATCTTGCCATCGCCATGGGCCATTACACCGAACTCGCAGTCGATGCGGGTGATGCGGCCCTTGCCCTCACCCTCATAGACGGTCTCGCCGGTAACGGGAGATACATATTTGATCGTGCCCTTGGAGGACTTATAGATGCCGGTGCCGCCGCGGAGGACTGCACCATGGGTGCCGACCTTGATATCGACGCCGGAGAACTCCTCATAGGCATTGCCGATGATATAGGAGCCATAGCCGGAGCCGTACTTCTTGGAGTAGGGATCCTTGGCATCGTCAGCAGACAGATTCTCACCCAGCAGGATCATGTCGGAGTCTGCCACATACAGGTGCATGTTCTGACCTGCATCCGTGGAGAGGACGCCCCACTGATTTGCCTTAAAGCAGGAATCCACAATGTATGCCGTACCACGGTCACCCTCCAGATTGATGCCGCGGGCGTTGCCGGTGATACCCAGCACCCACGGGGGTGCCACCATGGTCTTCTGGTTTGCGGAGTTGACATAGCCGTCATAGAGCTTGCCGCCGCGAACGGTAACGTTGCAGTCCTTAAACAGGCACTCGGAACGGTCATCGCAGAACACAGCCGGCTTGGCTACGCCCACAGAGTTGATCTGGGTGTTTTCCACGGTGAGCTTTGCGCCCTTGAAGCCAGCCATGACAGAGCCGTAGCCGGAGAAGTCGCAGACGTGCTTGCCATCGGACTTTGTATCAAAATTCAGAACGGAGTTCTTAATGCTGTAGGTGCCGCCAACGGAGACAACCGCAGAGAAATCGTCGGAGGTGGAGTTGATCACAGCGCCGTCCATGCCGTCAGCCGTTGCAGTGCCGCCAACGATCGCAGCCTTGACCGAATTCTTCTCGTCTACGCCGTTTTCATTCACCATAATAGCAGCACGATAGGGCTCAATGCCGCGCTTATCAAAGCTTGCAGGCTGCTCGGTCATCGGCTCCGTGACAATAAATTCCGCATTGTCGGGGTATTCCTTCCCCGGCACATAGGAAACTTCCACGCCGTCGACCAGAACGGTTACAAGCTTCCCCTCAGGAGCTGTAAAGGTTTTCATGTGGGATTCTCCTTTTTTATGTTCAGATTCTGAGAAAGCTGTTTTGCTTTCTAACTGGTTAATAGTATACCGCCTTTCCCCGGGAATAGCAAGATTTTATTGGGGTTTGATTGGTCGCTTTTCCTCCCAAATGTACCCCATCCCCACCGTTTTGGGCCTGCTTCCCGAAACATTTCAAAAAAAGTCCCCGCTGCCGCAGCAGCAGGGACTTCCCGTTCATGTACGAAGGTGCATCAGTCCGCCGTGACCTCAGAGGGGCCGCTTCCGGTAATGGCCGTGATGGTCTCACCACTGTCATCCCGGCGGGTTGTCACGGTAAAGCCATCCGCAAAATAGAGGGTACCGATTTCTCCCTGACTGGGATCCTCTTCGTCCACATATTCATAGTCCGATCTCACCGGATAGCCCTCCGCTTCCACCAGCGATGACAGAGAGCTTCCCACAAAGCGGGATACATCGTCATAGGTTGCTGTAGAAGCCGGAGATGGAGGCGCAATGGTAGGGCTGGCACTTGCCGACGGCTGGGCCGATGGCTGGGCCGTGGTCGATGTACCGCCTGTGCCGGTTGGCTTGGGCGTATTGGCGCCGCCTCCGCCATTCCCTGTGGCACCCGCAGAAGCCGTGGGGGACGGCGTGCCGCTTTCGCCTTCGTCACTCTGCCCCGGCTGTCCGATCGTTGTTCCGTCACTGTTGGTGGCCGCAGGGTTTACCTCCTGCGACATGGAGGGCTGCGCAGAGGGATCCAGCATAACACCAAAGGTCTGAAGACCTTCCGGTGTAGAATTATCCACAGCGGACTCACTGCTGATACCGCAGCCAGCCAGAAGCAGTGCGGCCAATACCGCAGCGCACACAGGGACCATATGTTTACGGGTCATATAAAACCGCTCCTTTCTGTATTGCCTTCTCTGCTTATCTGCTGATTATAGCACAAAATGCCATCTTTGAACAGAGGAAACTTCAGAAAGCGCCAAAAGTATTCCAAAAATAAGCAAATCTTAAAACATTTATACAAGCTTATGCAGTCCGTCAATGAAGGCAGCCGTATCCGGCGCCTTAAACAGGGCGCTGCCCGCCACCAGTACATTTGCGCCGGCATCCACACAGATCTTTCCGGTGTCCAGATTCACGCCGCCGTCGACCTCCAGCTCCACGCCGGACATCCGAACATCCATCAGCTTCCGGAGCGCACGAACCTTTTCCATCATATCTTCCATGAACTTCTGGCCCCCGAAGCCGGGTTCCACCGTCATCACAAGGATCATATCCATCAGTTCCATATAGGGCTCCAATGCGCTGATTGGTGTGCCGGGCTTAATGGAGACCGCAGCCCGCACGCCTTTTTCCCGGATCATGCGCAGGGCCTTCTGGTTGTTCTCTACCGTATCCGCCTCTGCGTGAATGGTGAGAATATCCGCCCCGGCATCACAGAACTGCTCTACATAGCGGATCGGCTGCTGGATCATCAAATGAACATCCAGCGGAAGATCGGTGATCTTCCGAATGGCCGATACCACCGGAATGCCAATGGAGATATTGGGAACAAACAGTCCATCCATGACATCGACATGTACATAGTCTGCGCCGCATTCCTTAAGTTTCCGAATATCCCGCTCCAGATTCACAAAATCCGCAGACAGGATCGAAGGTGCAACCTTAATCATTTCATTTCCTCCCATTTCCGCTTAAAGCTGTACGCCGGTGGTAGAAATCAGCTGCACTTTATATCCTGCGTCCTCCATTGCCTTCACAATGGCCGCCTTATGGTTATGTCCAAATGCCTCCAGCGTGACCTGAAGCTCCACCTCTGCCTGGCGGTTGATGGATACAAACTGATTATGCTCCAGCTTGATAATATTGCCCTGCTGTTCCGACACAATCTTTGCCACCTTTACAAGCTCGCCGGGCTGATCCGGCAGCAGCACCGAGAAGGTAAACACTCTTCCCCGGCGGATCAGGCCGTGCTGGACAAGACTGCTCATGGTGATCACATCCATGTTGCCGCCGCTGAGGATCGGCACCACGCACTTTCCCTTGCAGTCGATATGGTTCAGCGCCGCAATGGTCAAAAGTCCGGAGTTCTCCACGATCATCTTGTGCTTTTCCATCATGTCCAGGAATGCATCCACCAGCTCGTCATCTTCAATGGTGATGATCTCATCCACATTTTCCTTCACATAGGGGAACACCTTATCGCCTACGGTCTTTACTGCCACACCGTCTGCAATGGTAGAAACGGTAGGCAGCGTCACCGGGTGACCTGCCTCCAGCGCCGCCTTCATGGATGCGGCGCCCACCGGCTCTACGCCGATGACCCTTACATTGGGGTTGAGCAGCTTTGTAAGGGTGCTGACACCGGAGGCCAGTCCGCCGCCGCCAATGGGCATCAGAATAATGTCCACATCCGGCAGATCCTTGAAGATCTCATAAGCAATGGTGCCCTGGCCGGTGGCTACGGTCAGATCATTAAAGGGATGAATATATGTAAGGCCCTTTTCCTCGCTGAGCTTCAGCGCCACAGCGGCAGACTCATCAAAGCAGCTGCCCTCCAATACCACATGGGCGCCATAGTCCTTGGTGTTGTTTACCTTCACCAGCGGCGTGGTGGTTGGCATCACAATGGTGGCCTCGATTCCGGCCCGCTGGGCCGCAAAGGCCACGCCCTGGGCATGGTTGCCCGCAGAAGCCGTGACAAGTCCCTTGGCCTTTTCCTCCTCGGTCAGCGTAGACACCTTATAGCAGGCGCCGCGTACCTTATAGGCTCCCGTTACCTGCATATTCTCCGGCTTAATATATACCTCGCCCCCGGTGCGTTTGGAATAGTAGGGGCTGTGGATCAAACTTGTGTTGGAAAGAATTCCCGAAAGCAAATCTCTTGCCTCACGGAACTCAGTAAGCGTCATCATAAATTTTACCTTCTTTAGAACCAGATTCATTCCGCCATATGTGATTTCCCACACTGTACGGAACATTAGTACCAGTATAATATGAAATCGAAAACGTGTCAACTATCCCCGTTACTTCTTGACATAGAATGCGGAATGCGGTACAATGAACCCATTGAAGGTGAATTAAATTGAAAAACATTGTGCATCATTCTGTAATTCCTATTTACGTTTCAGCAATCATCTGGGGACTCGCCAGTTTGTTTCTCCCCATGTACCGGCTGTGGCATTATTTATTGTATCTTGCCCTTGCCGTTGCGGGCTTTTTCATCGCCCGGCACTTCTGCCCGGACACGGTAGAGCAGGTAGAGGCGCCGCCGGATTCCGGTGACCCGCAGGTGGATCAGCTGATCCTTTCCGCCCGGGCCCAGCAGGATACCCTGCGCCGGTTGGGCACGCAGGCTGCCGATCCGCAGGTAACGGCCTCCGCCGTCCGGCTGGATGAACTCTGCGGCAAGATTCTTTCCGCACTGGAAACGGATCCCCAGCGTCTTGGCCGCACCAAAAAGTTTTTAAGCTATTACCTTCCCACCACGGTCACCCTGCTTCGGCGGTATCTGGAGCTGGAAAAGCAGCAGCTGCACGGCGAAAACATTACCTCCTCCATGGAGAAGATCCGCAATATGCTGCAAACGGTAGAATCCGCCTTTCAGGCTCAGCTGGATCATCTGTACGAGGCAGATGCCATGGACATCTCCGCAGACATCGCTGTGATGCAGAAGATCATGGCATCGGAAGGACTGATGGACAGTACCGGCCCCGACAGCGGGCTTTCAGCTGATTGATCCAACCAACCATTTTCATTGAAATAAAGGAGCGAATTAACATGGACGAAAAAATTCCCGAACTCACCCTGACCCCCGATCTCACCGATACCCCCGCTGTAGAAGTCTCCCCGAAGGAAGCGGCTCCTGCCCCGAAAGCCGGCCCGGATCTTTCCAGCCTCTCTCCGGCGGAGCAGAAGGCTGTACTGGACTTTGCGGAAAAGATCGACCTTTCCAACTCCGGTGTGGTGCTCCAGTATGGCGCCGCAGCGCAGAAAAACATTGCCAACTTCTCCGAATCCACCCTGAACGCCGTCCGTACCAAGGACATGGGCGAGCTGGGGGATATGGTCTCCGATCTGGTGGCACAGCTCAAGGGCTTCTCCGCTGAAGAGGAAGAGAAAAAGGGCTTCCTTGGCATGTTCAAAAAGGCCTCCAACAATCTTCAGAACATGAAGATCAAATACGACAAGGCCGAGACCAACGTGGATAAGATCGCCGAACAGCTGGAGCAGCATCAGGTGGTGCTCATGAAGGACGTGGCGCTGCTGGATCAGATGTATGAAAAGAATCTGGAATACTTCAAGCAGCTGTCCATGTATATCCTTGCCGGTGAAAAGAAGCTGGCTGATGAGCGTGCCACTACCCTGCAGGAGCTCTATGCAAAGGCCCAGGCATCCGGACTGCCGGAGGACGCTCAGGCGGCCAACGACTACGCCGCTCTCTGCGACCGCTTTGAGAAAAAGCTCTATGATTTGAAGCTGACCCGCCAGATTTCCATTCAGATGGGCCCCCAGATCCGCATGATCCAGAACAACGACACCCTGATGACCGAGAAGATCCAGACCTCGCTGGTCAATACCATCCCCCTCTGGAAGAGCCAGATGGTGCTTGCGCTGGGAATCTCCCATTCCAAGCAGGCCATGGAAGCCCAGCGGGCCGTATCGGATATGACCAATGAGCTGCTGAAGAAGAACGCCGACATGCTGAAGGTCGCCACCGTAGAGACCGCCAAGGAGTCCGAGCGCGGCATTGTAGACATCGAGACCCTTCAGCACACCAACCAGAGCCTGATCTCCACCCTGGATGAGGTCATGGCCATTCAGACCGAGGGCCGCCAGAAGCGTCAGGAGGCTGAGGTAGAGCTCCAGCGCATCGAAGGCGAGCTTCGTCAGAAACTTTTGGAAGTGAGAAAGTAAATGATCCTGAAAAAGAAGTCCACGGCAATTGCTGTTTTGGCACTGGTCTTTCTTGCCGGAACACTGTTCGGCACCCACCGCAGTCTCTCTCATCTGCGCAGTCAGACGCAGGAGGCCTTTTACGAGGGCACCGATGCCAGTGGCTACGGCATTGCCACCAATCTGAAGCTGCGGGTAGAATACGCTCGGAACCTCTGCAAAATCGCAGACGGCTACGGCGCAGACACCCAGCTCCGTGAAGTGGAAGCCGCCTGCTCCGCTCTGGAAAATGCTTCGGATGCCGGCGAAAAATACAATGCAAACGCCGCATTGAGCGCTGCAGTGACCGGCCTCAGCGATGCGCTGGCAAGCGCCTCGCTTTCCGAGGAAGATGAGGGCTATCGCAAGGAGCTTACCGCAGACATCGCATCCTATGAGATGCGCATTGATAAGCTGGCCGCTTCTTACAACAGCGAAGTCCGCAGCTTCAACAATGACATTATGGCAGGCATTCCCGCCGGTCCTCTGGGCCGTCTTACTGGGATCTCCCTGCTGGAGGAATATCAATGAAACGCCTGACAAAACTATTCAGTCTCAGTCTGGTGCTGACACTGCTGGTCTCGCTGCTGGCGCTCCCCGCCTATGCAGATTCCGATGTGGTGTCAGCCCCCACCGGCGGCGTATACTATGTGGATGATGCCGGTTGTCTCAGCACCCAGACAAAAGAATACATCAATCGTCAGAACATTGCCCTGACCAACGCCTGCGGTGGTCAGGTGGCTGTGGTGACACTGGATTTTCTGAATGATCTGGACACGGAGCAGTATGCCTATGAGGTCTTCAATCAGTGGGGCGTTGGCGACAAAGATAAGAACAACGGTACCGTCTTTGTGCTGGTAACCGCCGAAAAGAAATGCTGGGCTGTCTCCGGCAGCGGCATCGAAGACGATCTTTCCGCTGGCACGCTGGAATCCATTCTGGAAGAAAACTGCTATGACTCTCTGGACGCCGGAAATTATGACGCCGCTGTATATGATACGGTACACGCCATCTTTTCATGGTACGAAAGCTACTACGGCATTTCCCTTTCCAGCTATAATTCCCAGCAGGTGCAGTCCGGTTCCACCGGAAGCTTTGGCGGCGGCGGTGCAGGAAGTGCGGTAGGTTCCTTTTTCGGCGGCCTGTTCCAAGTGCTTGCCATGCTGATTTTTCTGGTCATCGTGATCGTGATCGTTTCCAGCATGTTCCGCAGTCCTGCCTTCTGGTGCTTCGGCGGCCCCAACTGGTGCTTTGGCCCGCCCAGAGGCCCAAGAGGGCCTAGAGGGGGCGGCTGGGGCGGCGGCCCCGGCGGCTTCGGCGGTGGCTTCGGCGGCGGCGGAAGCTTTGGCGGCGGCGCCGGACGTGGCGGCTTCGGCGGAGGCGGTTTTGGCGGCGGCGGCTTCGGCGGCGGTGGTTCCCACGGCGGCGGCGCCGGACGCAGATAACGCATCCGCAGGCCCCCAAGATTCCCCAATGATACAGAAACGAGGGTTGGAACCCATCAAAGTTCCAACCCTCGTATTTTTTCGGATTATACGCCGACTTCCTGATCCCGGCCAGCCACATAGGCCACCAAATCCAGCGTTTTGCTGGTATAGCCTGCCTCGTTATCATACCATGCCACCAGCTTCAGGAAGTTGTCTGCCAGCTCAATACCGGCCTTGGCATCGAAGATACAGGTTCTCTTATCTCCAACAAAGTCAGAAGAAACCACATCATCCTCGGTATAGCCAAGGATCCCCTTCATATAGGTCTCGGAAGCTTCCTTCACCGTCTTGCAGATCTCAGAATAGCTGGTATGCTTCTCCAGCTCAACCGTCAGATCCACCACGGAAACGTCCAGTGTCGGGACACGGAAGCTCATGCCGGTCAGCTTGCCGTTCAGGGTGGGGATCACGCGGCCCACAGCCTTTGCAGCACCGGTGGAGGAGGGAATGATGTTGCCCTCAGCTGCACGACCGCCGCGCCAATCCTTCCGTGAGGTGCCATCTACCGTCTTCTGTGAGGCAGTGGTGGAATGGATGGTGGTCATAAGGCCCATGCGGATGCCAAAGTTGTCATTGAGCACCTTGGCCAGCGGTGCAAGGCAGTTGGTGGTACAGGATGCATTGGAGATGACCTTCATGGAAGGATCATATTCCTGATTATTGACGCCCATGACAAACATCGGACTGTCATCCTTTGCAGGCGCAGAAATAATTACTTTTTTCACAGATGGGCTGTTAAAGTGGCCCATGCACTTTTCAGCAGTAGTAAATTTACCGGTCGACTCAATGATGTACTCCGCCCCGGTGCTGGCCCAATCCACATCACCGGGCTCTTTTTCACGGAATGTAACGATCCGCTTGCCGCACACATAGATTGCATTGTCGTCGAAGCTCAGCTCTCCGGGAAAAATCCCATGCACCGAGTCATACTTGAGCTTATAGACCATGTAGTCTGGGGTGACCGTGTTGTTGATGGCGACAATTTCAATGTCGTCACGGAATGCAGCCTCACGGACTGCCAGACGTCCGATTCTACCGAAGCCGTTGATACCCACTTTTACACTCATTGCCAGATATCTCCTTTATTGCAGTATTCACTTATGCAGTTCGGCTGCGCCTGCCAGAGCGCAGTCCGACCAGGATTATTATATACTATCATTTGGGAAACGTAAAGCCTTTCTGCCCTTTTTCCGCAGATCCTGCGAAAAAATGTGGATGATGTCAGAAAAAGATAGATTATGATGTTGCTTTTCGTCATTATTTCGAGTATTATAGCAATGGAATGCTCAGTGATATTTCCCAGATATTGCTGGGCTTGTTTTTTGAAAAAATGGAAAGCCTAATTTCGGCAGGATGGGAGGGCAGCTGGTATGGTTTCTTTTACATTGGATGACCTGCAGCCACTGTTGGATGCTTTTCCGGCTCCGGCTCTGTTGTTTCAGGACGATACGCTTCTTCAGCTCAATCTCGCTGCCCTGCGGCTCCAGCTCCCGTTAAAAGCAGGCATGTCCGCCGGGGAGCTCTTTCCCGCAGAAACCCTTTCCGCCTTTCGGTTTGACGGCCCCGGCAGCCGCATGCTCACGGAAGACTTTCTGGGGCAGCAGCGTGAGCTCTGCGTCACCCCATGGCACGGCTTCCGTCTGGTCACGCTTTCTGAGCAGCCCTACACCGCATCTCAGGCTTTTTCCTCCGTGGCTCAGGGTATTCTGGCCCCGCTGACCTCCATGATGGCGGTCACGCCGGAGCTTTTGCGCCGGATCACAGAAGATGCCGATGAAAAGGTCTTAAATCTGTCTGCGCAGCTCAACCAGGGGCTCTATACTATTTTTCGCGCCAGCAGCCATCTGCGGATGTGCAGCGATCTCCGGCAGCTGCATATCGCCCCCCGGAATGAAAACATCTGCCGTTGGCTCTCCATGCAGTCAGAGCTTCTCAAGCCGCTGATCTCGCATACCGGGCGCACCCTCAACACAGTTCTTCCCATGCGGGATTATATCTGTCAGTTTGACCCGGAAAAGCTCAGTCAGGCGCTGTTTAATCTGGTCTCCAATGCCTTAAAGTTCACAGAGCCGGACGGCCATATTACGCTTGAGCTGAAAAAGACCTCCGCCAGCCGTCTGTGCATTGTTGTGCGGGACGATGGCTGCGGAATTCCCCCGGATCAGATGAGCCAGATTTTCAGACGTTCGGAATCCCCCAGGGATCTGCCGGACCCACGCTGGGGCATCGGCCTTGGTCTTCCCTTGGCCCGGGCCATTATGCAGCAGCACGGCGGTGCGCTGATTTTGGAATCTCAGGAGCACATTGGCACAACGGTTTACCTTGCCCTGCGCTATACCCCCGGTGCAACCGAGCAGCCCCTGCGGTCCTCGGTGCTTTTGCCCAGCCCCTCCAGCGGTTTTTCCACCGCATTGGTAGAGCTTGCGGATGCACTCCCCGACAGTATATATGATTTCCGTAATCTGGACGGATGATTACAGAGAAAAAGCCTTGGAACTGTTTTCAGCTCCAAGGCTTTTATTGATTCAGCCGATCAGAATATGATAGATCATCACAAAGTGGCATACACTGCCCAGCACAATGAAAACATGGAAGATCTCATGGCAGCCAAAGTATCGATTGTTACGTCCCGGCCATTTCAGTGCATAGAGAACGCCGCCGATGGAATAGAGGATGCCGCCTGCCAGCAGCATGGCAAAGCTTACATGGTTCATCACCGAATGCAGCGGATAGATGGCAAAAATCGCCGTCCAGCCCATGACCAGATAAATCAGAGATGTCAGGACCCGGGGCATTTTGATCCAAAACAGCGTAAAGACCGTTCCCAGCAGCGCCATAGCCCAAATCACTGCCAGCATCACCCGTCCGGACAGCATACCGCCCAGTGTAATGGCGCAGACAGGGGTGTAGGTCCCCGCAATCAGGAAGTAAATCATCACGTGATCCAGCTTTCGCAGGAACAGCCGCCCCTGCACATTGGTATTCAGGCTGTGATAAACGGTGCTGGCCGTATAGAGGCACAGCATGCTCACCGCATAGATGGAAACCGACGTAATGGTAGCTGCTCCAAGGCCCATAGAGATCGTCATATGCAGCAGCACCGCCAAGGCCGCCAAAGCAAACAGGATCCCGATTCCGTGGGTCAGCGCCGAATAAGGCCGCAGCCCATCATAGGGGTCTCTGCCCTTTTCACTGAGTTTTTCTTTCATGGTCGCAACCTCCCGTTGTTTTTTTCTTTAGTATACGCCGTCTTCTTGGCAATGTCAATATCACTACTATAAAATATAATATCAATTATTATATTGCACTACAGCAGATGATGCAGCAGTATACACAAAGCGGTTCCCAGCGCAGTGGGGATCACCACTGCCCAAAGCGTCCACTTGACGCTTCCGCTCTCCCTGTAAACGGTCATACAGGTGGTGGCGCAGGGCCAGTGGAACAGGAAAAATATAATCAGGCATACCGCCGTTTTCCAGTCCACGCCCATGGCCATCAGGCCAGATGACAGCGCAGCGGCATCGGTTTCCATCCCCCAGCTTCCGCCAGCAATCAGCAGCGCCACCGGCATTACAATCTCATTGGCCGGAAATCCCAGTAAAAAGGCCAGCAGCAGCACGCCGCTGAGTCCCATACATGCCCCCACCGGCTCCAATGCCGCCGACAGAAATTGCAGCAGGCTTTGCTGTCCCACCATTACGTGTCCCAGACACCATAGCACCAGCCCCGCCGGTACCGCCGCTGCGGCAGCACGCCGCAGCACGATCAGGGTGCGATCCACCACAGACCGTAGGATCACCTGTCCCACCTGCGGCCTCCGAAAGGGCGGCAGTTCCAGCACAAAGGCCGTTGGCATTCCCCGCAGCAGCGTACGGGACAGCACCCAGCTGATGCCCATGGCTGCGGCAACGCCTGCGGCAATGCACACCGTAAGCCCCAGCGCCGCACCGGCGCTACCCCCACGGGGCGCAAAGTACGCCGTCAACAGAAGCAGCAGCGCACCGAACCTTCCGTTGCAGGGAATCAGGCTGTTGGTCAATATCGCCATCATGCGCTCCCGGGGCGAGCTGATGATTCGGCAGCCGGTGACTCCTACTGCATTGCACCCCAGTCCCATGCACATGGTCAGTCCCATTTTCCCGCAGCCTCCGCATTTGGACATCACATGATCCAGATTATAGGCCACCCTGGGCAGATAACCCAGGTCTTCCAGCAGGGTAAAGAGCGGAAAGAAGATCGCCATAGGCGGCAGCATCACCGAGACCACCCGTCCGGCAGTCAGCACCATGCCGTCCAGCACCGCACCGGACAGCCACCATGGCGCCCCCAGCGCATCCATCAGTTTCTTCCCCGCCTGATACAGCCACAGTACCCCCTGCCACAGCCACCTTGATGGCATATTTGCCCCTGCCACAGTCAGCCACAGCACAAAAAACAGAAGCAGAAGCATCAGCGGGATACCCGTTTTTCTTCCGGTCAGCAGCCGATCCCACATAAGCTGCCAGTCCTTTCCACGATCCTGCCCGGACACCACTGCCGCAGCGGTATCCTCCGCCAATGCCACCCGTCCCTCCGGCGTCTCCGGAACCGGCACCGGTCTGGGACGGCAGTAATCCTCTGCCACCATACGGATCTGCTCCTGAAGCAGCTCCAGTCCCTGCGCCCGGGATGCAGCGCCCGCCACCACGGGAACGCCCAGACGGCGCTCCAAGGCATCGCAGTCCACCTGTATGCCCCGTCTGCCTGCTTCATCCATCAGGTTGACCAGCACCACCACGTTTCGGATATGCGCCAGCAGCTGATAGGTCAGTATCAGATTTCGCTCCAGACAGGTAGCATCGCACACCACCACCAGACAGTCAAATTCCCCTTGCTCGAGAATGGTGCGCGCCACCTGTTCTTCCGGGGAACAGGCGTCCATGGAATAGGTGCCCGGTAAGTCCGTCAGCTCATACTGCCGCCCCTTGTAGGTATATTGGCCGGTGGCCAGCTCTACCGTTTTCCCGGGCCAGTTTCCCACATGCTGCTTTCGCCCGGTCAGGCAGTTGAACACCGTAGATTTTCCGACATTGGGGTTCCCCGCCAGCAGCACCTGCAGCGACCGGCTCATGGCTGCACCTCTATGAAGATCTCCGCCGCATCCTCCCGCCGCAGCGCAATGACCGCTCCCCGGAGCTCATATGCCCCAGGAGATCCTGCCGGGCTCCGATGGAGGCATCGGAGCTCCGTCCCCTCCATCATTCCCAGATCCTCCAGCCGCCTGCACAGCGCTTCGCTGCAATTCAGCTTTATGACAGCCGCCCTCTGCCCTGTGGGCAGGCGGCTCAAAGGAATTGCTTCCATTCCTGCTCCTCCCTCCCGGTCCATGGCTTTGCCACAGACCGTTTTCGCTGTTTTAGACTATGCAGCCGTCCGGCTCCATGTGCCTTTTCTCCTCCATGACGCAAAAAACGCCCCCTGCCTCAGCAGGGAGCGTTTTTCCATTATAAATCAGCGAGCCATGTAGTCGTCGTAGCACTCCTGATAGATATCCAGATAGTCCTGAATGCCCATGTCCTTGATCTGCTGTACGAAATCATCGAACTCGTCCAGAGACTTATCGCCAGTGATGAACTTGGCAATGGACTCCATGCAAAGGGTCTGAATGTCAGAGTAGATGTTATTCGCCTCGGTGCTCTGATCCGCAGACAGCGCCATGGAGGTGGGGATCACATACTCATCATCCATGCCGGTAGCCCAGATCTCAGGAGCAGCCTTATCGACCTCGGAGTAGCCGGAAGCGACAGCATTGTTGTCGATGACGCAGTTGATGGTGCCGTTGGAAGCATAGACCAGCAGAGCGTCACGCATGCCCAGATCGGAATCGGTGACCAGAGAAGTGAAGGTGGGAACACCGTCTACATACTCAAAGCCCTCGCCCTCTACGCCGTAGTTGGCGAGCAGGGAGCCTTCCTCGGAGTACCACCAGTCACCCCACTGGCAAGCCAGCTCTACATTCTCGCAGTTGGTGGTAATACGGAAGCCGTTGCTTGCGGACTTGGTAATGAAGGTGCCGAAGTGGTTGATGCTGTCCTTGTCGGCATGCATATCGTAGGTAGCCTCCAGTGCGAAGCCGTCGATCTCGGAAGCCTCGATGTAGCCGCCCAGGTTGCCCCAGTCACAGTAGAAGATACCAGCATCGCCGGTGGTGATGGCATTGGCATAGTCAGGGCTGTTCCAGTTGGAGTTATCGGAGATGAAGTCGGCCTCGATATAGCCCTTCTCATACCAATCATGCATCAGAGTGATGTAATCCTTGAAGCCATCCTCAACAGGGCCGAACTTGATCTCGCCATCCTGCACATAGGTGGGTACCACGCTCATGGGGAAGCTGTTGCAGAAAGCAGCAACGTCAAAAGCGCCGGAGAGCCAGTTGTCCTGAATGGCACCGGGAGCCAGCATCATCAGGGGCTGCTTCATGCCGTAGTCCTTAAAGGCAGCCAGCGTGTCTTCATACTCATCGATGGTGTAGGGCTTCTCCAGACCCAGCTCGTCCAGTACGTCGGTACGGATGGCCAGACCTTCCTTTGCAAGGCCGTCCTCGGTGGTCAGGCCATAGAAGGCGGTAATGTAGCCGGAGGAAGAAACAGCGGTCTTCAGCAGCTCATCATCGGTGGAGAGCAGGTTGTAGTAGTTGGGAGCGTACTGAGCAATGGACTCAGTCAGATCCAGAATAATGTCCTCGTCAACCTCAGCGTCATCGCCGTTGGCGAAGTTCAGGCCCCAGCCGATCAGGTCAGGATAGGAGCCGGAAGCTACCATCACGTTGAACTGCTCGTTGGAAGCGGAGGTGGACATACCCTGGAAATCCACATGAATGCCGGTAGCCTCTTCTGCTGCCTTGTAGATGGAGCAATCAGCCATGGCATTGGGATAGGAGGAGAACAGAGGATCGGGGAACGTAGCCACCAGGCTCAGGCTCTCATCGGTATCCACGGGATAGGAGGTCTCCTCGGGCTGTACGTCATCGCCAAAGATCTCCTGGGCATAGGAGGTAGCCTCAGCATTGGCTGCGGCCTCCTGGAGGGTCATGCTGCCCTCAGCAGCTGCATCAGCTGCGGGCGTACCCTTCTCCTCAGTGCTGCCCTCGTCAGCTGCCGCAGTGGGAGCCTCAGACGGAGCGGTGGAAGAAGCGGTGCTGCCGTTGCTGCCGCAGCCGGCCATCAAGCCAAGGCACAGGCACAGCGACAGGAGCATTGCAAGAAATTTCTTCAAAATACTCACCATTCTTTCTTAAATTTATATCACCCGACGCCGTCGGGAAAATATACCGATACGTTTTCTTCACAAAAACATCACAAATTGTCACTTCATGACAAAATATGATACCAGATGCGTAAGAATCATAGCACAAGATTTCAAAAGTGTACAACATATAATTTAAGTAGTGTCATCGGATCTGCTTATGGAAAAAGCTTCCCAAACCGTTTTCCGGTTTGGGAAGCTTACATCTGTTTTATTCAGGAAATGCTGGTGATTTCTCCGTAGGATCATTCCGCCATAGCACGGTCATAAGCGCCCTGCTGAATGGCCAAATAGTCTTCGATGCCAGCATTCTGGATGCTCTCCACAAAGGAATCATACTCGGTCAGAGGTTTCTCACCGGTGATGAACTTTGCAATGGCCTCCAGGCAGATGGTCTCAATATCCGAGTAGATATTAGCCGCTCTGGTATTCTCGTCTGCGGACAGGGTCACAGTGGAGGGGATCACCATGGTATCGTCCATACCCTCGTTCCAGATCTCCGGTGCAGCCTTATCCACATCGGAGTAGCCGGAGGTAACGGCGGTGGGATCAATGACACAGCAGATGGTATCGTTGGATGCATAGATCAGCAGTGCGTCACGCATGCCCTCGGGTGCGTCAGTGACGGTCTCGTTCAGAACGGGCTTGCCGTCCACATAATCGAAGGATACGCCCTCTACGCCATAGTTGGCCAGCAGGCTGCCTTCATCGGTGTACCACCAGTCGCCCCAACGGCAAGCCAGCTCCACATTTTTGCAATTGGTGGTGATCTTAAAGCCATTGCCCACGGACTTCTTGGTGTACTGTGCGAAGTGGTTGATGCTGTCCTTGGTGGCGTGCATGTCATAGGTTGCCTCTACAGAGAAGCCGGGAATCTCAGAAGCATCGTTGTAGCCGCCCAGATTGCCCTGGTCTGCATAGAAGATGCCTGCATCACCGCTGGTGATGGCGTTTGCATAGTCAGGGCTGTTCCAGTTGGAGTTCAGGGACACAAAATCAGAATGGATGTAGCCCTTCTCATACCAGTCATGGATCAGGGTGATGTACTCCTTAAAGCCCTCCTCCAGCGGGCCGAACTTGATCTTGCCATCCTCCACATAGGTGGGAGCCACGCTCATGGGGAAGCTGTTGCAGAAGGCAGATACATTAAATGCAGCAGCCAGCCAGTTGTCCTGAATGGCGCCGGGGGCCAGCATGACCAGAGGCTGCTTCAGGCCGTCATCCTTAAAGGCTGCCAGCGTGTTTTCAAATTCCTCAATGGTATAGGGCTTGTCCAGACCCAGCTTCTCCAGCTCATCGGTACGAATGGCCAGACCGGCCTTCCCCAGAGACTGCTCGGTACGAACAGCATGGAAGCCCACGATATGTCCGCCATCGGTCACAGCCGTATCCAGCAGCTCGTCATCGGTGGCCAGAATGTTAAAGTAGTTGGGAGCATACTCCGCAATATAATCTGTGAGGTCGTAGTAAATCTCTTCTTCCACAGCAGCGTCATCGCCGGTGGTGTAGTTGAGGCCCCAGCCGATCAGATCGGGATAAGCGCCGGAAGCGATCATGACATTGAACTGCTCTGCGGACGCAGAGGTAGAAAGGGGCTGATACTCCATGTGAACACCGGTCTTTTCTTCCGCCACCTGATAGATCTGGCAGTCCGCCATACCATTGGGATAGGAAGCAAACAGGGGATCCGGGAAGGTGGCCACCAGCGTCAGGGATTCATCGGTCTCCATCGGATAGGAAATCTCCTCAGGTGCCTCTTCCACGCCGAAAATGTCCTTTGCATGCTGGGTGATCTCGCCCTCTCCTACTGCGGGCTCGTCCACCACGGAAGCCGCCTCTTCTGCGGATGTGGAAGCCTCGGGCGCAGCCGGTGCCTCCTCCGGTGCTTTGGTCTCCTGCACCTCAGCAGAAGCATCGGCAGGTGCACTGCCGGATGCCGCCGCAGAATTTGCCTGACCGCCGCAGCCTGCCAACAGCCCAAGGGTCATACAGCCCGCCAGCAGCGTTGCCAACAATTTTTTCAATTTCTTCACCATCTTTCATTGATTTATATCACCGGCACATCCGGAAATATACAAAATAATGTTCAAAATATTTCGTTCGCGTTTCATTTGTTTCATTATTGTTACGCAGTTATTTAGATTATAACATAGTCAAAATTTTCTGTACAACACAAAATATTGATGGCACTACTTAATTTACTTATGGCAGATTTCATGTTATAATTCTACTTGGCAGCTTACCGATATCCCGCAGAAAGGAGCCCATCTCTATGACCATCAAGCAGATCCACTACTTTATCGCTGTAGCGGAGACAAAAAGCTTTACCAATGCCGCCCGGAATTACTTCATTGCTCAGACGGCTATGAGCCAGCAGATCAGCGCACTGGAAAAAGAGCTGGGATTTCTTCTGTTTCACCGAAGCAATCGTTCCGTAGAACTGACGCAGGCCGGGCAAGTGCTCTATGACCAGCTCCGGCCTCTGGTACTCAATCTGGAACGTGCCGTGGAATCTGCCTCTGCCATTGCCGGAGTTCAGTCCACCATATTTCGAATTGGCCTTTTCGATCAGGCCGTCAACCGTTTTCTGGCCCCGGCTCTCCATGAATTCAGCGAAGCAGAGCCCAACGCAACGCCGCTGCTGATTTCCGATAACCACATCATGCTGTTGGAATCCCTCTCCAACCGCACCATCGACGCCGTTCTGCTGGGCAAGCGTTACTACCAGCCTCGGGCGTCACTGGAAGCCACGGAGCTTTTTTCCTATCAGGTACTGGATTATGTTCTGGCCGTCCCGGCCTCCCATCCCCTGGCTGAGGCTCCATCCGCAGAATGGTCAGACCTGCAAGGGCTGTCCCTGATCGCATACAGTCCCTTCAAAGAGGATCAGCAGGCAGTCTCCCTGACTGCGCTGCTGCAGTCCCACGGTGTTTCCGCCAATATACTGCTTTCCAGCCGGGATGTCCCCACGGCGCTGCTCTATGTAGAAGCCGGTATGGGGTGCTGTCTGCTTCCGGCCCGTGCCGCAATCTATAAGAATCCGCAGATTGCCATGCTGCCGGTCAAGGAGGACCTCCGGGACACCATGCTGCTGATTGCACACCGTGACAACGACAGTCATCTGCTCTCCCGATTCACTTCCATTTGCAAAAAATCTCTGATCGGTACATAAAATAAATGTGCTGGCACAGGATACACTCCCGTGTCAGCACATTTGCTTTCCTTACCAGATCATTAATTTGTCTGCTTCTTCCCGCAGCTGCTGGCGGAAATCCGGGTGGGCAATGGCAATCAGCGCATCTCTCCGCTGCCGGACCGTCTTGCCTCGGAGATGGGCAATGCCATATTCGGTTACCACATAGTCCACAATATTTCTGGAGATCGACACCACCGAACCCGGCGTCAGCCCCGGCTGGATCCGGGAAACGGTTCCGCCCTTGGCCGTGGAGGCCAGCGCAAGGATCCCCCGTCCTCCCTTGGAATGAAACGCCCCATAGGCAAAGTCAAAGGCTCCGCCTGTGCCGGAGAACTGCTGAAAGCCCAGTGACTCCGAGCATACCTGTCCGGTCAGATCCATCTGAAGGGCGGAATTCACCGAGACCATATGATCATTCTGTGCAATGACAAATGGATCGTTGACATAGCTGACAGGCAGCACCCGGATCAGCGGGTTTCGATCAATATATTTGCAAAAGTCCTTACTGCCCCACGCAAAAGCGCAGATGCTCTGGCCCGGATGCATATTTTTCCGATAATTATTGATGACGCCCGCTTCCATCAGCTTTCCCATGGCATCGGAAAACATCTCCGTATGGACACCCAGATCCTTTTTATCCATCAGTGCATCCGCCATGGCGTTGGGCAGGCCGCCAATTCCCAGCTGAATGGTATCCCCATCCCGAATCAGTGATGCCACATTCTGCGCAATTTTCTGCTGTACCTCTGTGATCGGATATTCCGGTGCAGCGGAAATATCCCCCTCCGCCTTTACAAAAAAGTCCACCTTTTCCACCGGGATCTGAATGGTGCCGATGGTCTTGGGGATATTTTCATTGACCTCAAAAATCACAAGATCCGCAACCTGCATCATCTCCCGCTCCATCTGCTGGCTCATGGACATGCAGACGTAGCCATATTCGTCCAAAGGCGTGACCGCTGCCATAAACACCGTAGGCTTCTTTGTCTCGATGATGGTCTGGCTGAGAGAATGCATATTGTGGGGTGCAAAGCTCACCCTTCCGGATGGATGGATCTTCCGCAGGGGTGCGCCATAAAAGGCGCTCAGCAGGTCGATCCTGCCCTTGAGGCTGTTATCCATGATAAAGGGATATTCCTCCGAAGGGTTGTTGATCCATACGGTCACATCCTCCACCCTGTCTCGAATGGTATGCAGCTGCCGCAGCAGATTTCTGGGCTCATTCCCATAATGGCCCACGGCAATGGTATCCCCCGACCGGATCTTTTCCAGTGCCTCGGGGATGGAGATGAACTTGGATTCGTATATTTCACGTTTTGTCATAGAGCAAACTCCTGTTCTACTGGGTTATACTGTACAGCATTCATTATATCCAATCGCCATAAAGTATCAATACGCAAAATGCAAAAATCCTCCGCCCAATTTCGCTGCTCCCAGAGCAAATCGTCAAAAGCACAAATTTCGCGCAAAAAGGCCCCGCCTTCCAACGGAAGGCAGGGCCTTTATACATACAGTCTTAGTCGGTGACGTAAGGCAGCAGTGCGATCTGACGAGCACGCTTAATGGCGGTGGTCAGCTGGCGCTGATGCTTTGCGCAGGTGCCGGTGGTTCTGCGGGGCAGGATCTTGCCGCGCTCAGACAGATACCGGCGAAGCTTTGCAGCCTCCTTATAGTCGATGTGCTCGACCTTATCGACACAGAAGCTGCATACCTTGCGGCGCTTCCGGCCTCTAGCTCTATCGTTAGCCATGGATATTCCTCCTATCTTGTAAAAGTACGTTTGGAAACAGATCAGAAGGGCAGATCGCTGTCATCATCCTCCAGCATGGAGAACTCAGAGTTTGCAGCGGGGGCTGCCGGTGCGGAATAACTGCCGGCTGCCGGAGCAGAGAAGCTGCTGCCGCCAAACTCGGAATAGCTGCCGCTGGAGCCGCTGTCGCGCTTGGAGCTGCCGAAGTATACGTTATCCGCTACTACCTCAGCGCTACGGCGCTTGCCGCCTTCTTTATCGGTCCAGGATCTGATCTGAAGTCTGCCGGATACCACTGCCATGCTACCCTTGGTGAAGTACTTGGAGACGAACTCTCCGGTGCTTCTCCATGCAACGATGTCAATGAAATCACACTCTTTCTCGCCGTTCTGGCTCTTGAAATCACGGTCAACAGCCAGTGTGAACGAAGCCACGGCGATACCGCTGCCGGTGCGGCGAAGCTCCGGGTCGCGGGTCAGTCGGCCCATGAGAACAATATGGTTCAGCATGAACAGGCCTCCTTACGCTTCAACGGTGGTGATGAGGCAGCGCATGATGCCGTCGGTGATCTTCATCACACGATCCAGCTCTGCGGGAAGCTCAGGCTTGGACTCAAAGGTCATGAGAACATAGTAGCCCTCATTCAGGTCCTCAATGGGATAGGCCAGACGACGCTTGCCCCACTCGTTTACCTCGGTGAGGGTGCCCTCTGCTTCCACCATTGCCTTGAACTTTTCCACCAGCGCCTGAGTATCCTCCTCAGTGAGCTGAGGATTGATGATATACAGCGCCTCGTACTTTTCGGAAATCTTAGCCATGTTGTTTGCACCTCCTTTTGGACATATGGCCGCAGGTCCCGCCTGCGGCAAGGATATGCTGTCTTTTCATAAGAACAGCCTTTCTATTATATAGTTTTTTCTCTCCTTTGTCAACCCTTTTTCGCATATAATTAAGGGGATGCACCTGCATCCCCTTAAAATTCCATATTTAGCCCTGATCCAGATTTTCCAGCACCTGCCGCAGGCACTGGCGCAGCATATCCTGCTGTTCTTCCGTCAGGCCCTTTACCAGATTGGCCTCTGCCTGATCTCTCGCGCTATCCAGCACCGCCCGAACCTCCATGCCCTTATCGGTCAGCAGCACCCGCTTATTTCGGGTGTCCTGAGGCAGGCGTTCACAGCGGATGAAGCCCTTCTGCTCCAGATTCCGAACCAGCGAGGAAACGCTGGACGCCTTAATGCCAAGTGCATACTCCAGATCACGCTGATTGACATCGCCCTTGTCCAACTGGCCGAACAGGCGGGTCAGTACCCGGGACTGGGGATACGTTACATCGTAATCTACAAACAGCTTATCAAAATACTGCCGAATGCCGTAGGATATATTTGTGATCAGGTATCCTACATCCGGATTCTCCTGTACCGGCAGTTTCTTGTCTACTCGCTTTTCTTCCATGGGTCGATTCTCCCTTCATTGATTTTCGCAGTTGGTCAGACTGGCGTATTGTTTCGATCATCCTATCTTCAAACTGTTTCACACATCAAACAGTTTATTATCAAAACAATATTTTGTCAAGGGAAATATCCCTCTTTTTTTGCCGTTTCTTCTGTTTTTCCCGGAAACAGCACGCAAAAAATGGGCACACCGCCAGACTCCATGCGGCATGCCCATTGCTTTTTCCGGTGATTACGCAAAAAACTTTGCGTGGATCGCCGCAACAGCCCGGTCTGTATCCTCCTTGTCAATGAGCACAGACACCTTGATCTCACTGGTGGAGATCATCATAATGTTGATATGCGCCTCATAAAGCGCCTCAAACATGGTCGCCGCAACGCCGGGGTTATCCACCATGCCGCCGCCGACCACAGAGACCTTTGCAACATCCTGATTGATGTCTACATGGTCAAAGCCCAGTGCATCCTGATTCTCCTTGATGATGTGGTATGCCTTTTCCGCCACATCACTGGCCACCGTAAAGCTGATGTCCTTGGAATCCGCACGGCCAATGGACTGAAGGATGATGTCAACATTCACCTTTTCTCTTGCCAGCAGATTGAATACCTTAAAGGCCACGCCGGGAATATCCTTCAGGCCCACCAGTGCCAGACGGGCTACATTCTTATCCTGCGCTACGCCGCTGATATACGTCTTTTCCACTTGTTTCACAGCCTCCTTGACAATGGTTCCGGGCGCTCCTGTAAAGCTGGAGAGCACCTCAATATTCATATTGTACCGCTTGGCCATTTCCACCGAGCGGTTGTGGAGCACCTGTGCGCCCAGAGACGCCAGCTCCAGCATTTCATCAAAGGTGATTTCTTCAATTTTCCGGGCATTGGGTACCTTTCGGGGATCTGCCGTGTAGACGCCGTCTACATCGGTATAGATCTGACACAGGTCTGCCCGCAGGGCAACCGCCAGCGCTACTGCCGTGGTGTCAGAGCCGCCCCGGCCCAGCGTGGTAACATCCCCATACTTGTTGATGCCCTGAAATCCGGCCACCAGTACGATCTTATGCTGATCCAGCTCCTCCTGAATCCGTGTGCCGGATACCCGCTTGATCCGTGCTGCGCCATAGGCCGCCGTGGTCTCCATGCCCACCTGCCAGCCCGTCAGGGATACCACCGGGAAGCCCAGCTTCTCAATGGCCATGGCCATCAGCGCAATGGACATCTGCTCGCCTGTATTGAGCAGCATATCCATCTCCCGCCGGGAAGCCGCAGGATTGAGCTCCGCCGCTTTTTCCAGCAGCTCGTCTGTGGTGTCGCCCTGTGCAGACAGAACCACCACCACCTGATTCCCCTTCTTAAATGTATTTGTAATGATCTCTGCCACATGCAGGATCCGTTCGGCATTGGCCACAGAGCTGCCGCCGAACTTCTGAACAATCAGTGCCATAGTGTCCTCCAGATCTATCCGTTATTCCAATACAGGCAAACAGGTCAGCCCATGGAATGCTTCCAGTTTCCGATCCAGTTCCTTCTTGGTCAGCGGCGCAGTAAACACCGCAGTTTCTCCCAGCATCCCCGGGGCCGATACCGTTTCCACATCACCGAATACGGTGCCGATGCGCACATCCCGCTCTTCCGTGCGGATATACCACCGGAGCGGCAGGGCCGTGAAATCTCCCACCACATCATCGCCGCCGAGATCCCAGTCCATGTTCTGACGACGTTCCTTATGCTTGACTGCATCAATAATATCCGCAGACACCGCACTGGCAGTGGGCAGCTTTCCGGCGCCCCGGCCATAGAACATCACATCCCCGATGGCATCGCCCCGGACGACGATTCCGTTGAACACATCCTCAACGCCCGCCAGCTGCTGATCCTCGGGAATCAGATGCGGCGCAACATACGCCACCACTTTTCCATCCTCCTGCCGAACCGCGCGGCCCAGGAGCTTGATCTTCATTCCGGCGGCCTCCGCCAGCGCCACGTCCTCAGACGTGATCCCCGTAATTCCCTGGGTGGGAACCTGCGCAGGATAAATATGCCGTCCAAAGCTCAGCGATGCCAGAATGCAGATCTTCCGGCAGGCATCAAAGCCCTCAACATCTGCGGTAGGATCTGCCTCTGCATAGCCCTTCTCCTGAGCCTGCGCCAGCGCCGTGTCGAAAGACAGTCCTTCCTTTATCATTTTAGTCAGAATATAGTTGGTTGTGCCATTGAGGATCCCATAAATCTCCGTGATCTCATTGGCCGCCAGACAGGAGCCCAACGGACGGATAATGGGAATACCACCGCCCACAGATGCCTCATAGAGATAATTGAGATTCTTCTCCCGGGCAATGGCAAAGAACTCGTCTCCGCACTCTGCCACCACCTCTTTATTGGAGGTAACCACGCTCTTTCCCGCTTTCAGTGCCCGCAGAGTGTAGTCCCGGGCCGCACCGGTCCCGCCAATGCACTCCGCCACCACTGTGACCTCCGGGTCATTTTCGATGATGGAAAAATCCGTTACCACCAGATCCCGAAATGGGCTGTTCGGATAGTCATGCCGCCCGAGGATATATTTGACCTCCACCGGTTCCCCGGCCTTGCGGGCAATGGAATCTGCGTTTTTGGTGAGCACCTCTGCCACACCGGAGCCTACCGTTCCAAGCCCCAAAATTGCAACTTTTGCCATGTGTTACTCCTTTCAGCCCGCTACGATCTCGGCCTTCAGTACGCCATCCAGATTGCCCATACGCTTGAGCAGATCCTCCACCGAGCAGTGCAGCTCACTGGTCTCCGCCGAAATGGTCACAATGGCACAGCCATTGGTGGGAATATTCTGGTTGATGGTGAGTATATTTGCGCCGTTATAGGCAAAAATGGAAAGTATACCGGACAGAACACCGGTACGATCCTTCAGCATCAGCTGGAATGTAATAATGTGTCCCGCCATAAGATTTTGAAAGGGCATCATCGCATCCCGATATTTATAAAAGGCGCTGCGGCTGATTCCCGTTGCCTTGGTGGCCTCTCCTACTGTGGCAGCCTCCCCGGAATCCAGCATTTGCTTGGCCTCCGCCACCTTGAGGAACACCTCCGGCAGTGCTGCGGCCTCTACAATATAGTATTTTGGCATTTTATCCACGCAAAGCCCCTCCTTGTCCGTCTATCGCGTTCATTTGTTTCCAACACGTGGTCTATCTTATCATGTTGCGTGTCCGTTTGCAACGGACACATCCATAAAATATCCGATGTTTTTTTCATTATTTTTGTACTTTCTGTCATTTTACACAATAGGAGGCCCATCATGGATATCCCCCGGAAATACAGGCAGCTGCTCCTGCCTGCCGCCTGCATTGCTCTGCTTCTGCTCACGTTGAAATACCTGCTGCCGCTGGTTCTCCCGGTACTGCTGGGCATCGGCATTGCCGCCGCACTGTCCCCCCTGATCCGTTTCCTGCAAAGCCGCCTTTCGCTGGGCCGCAGTCTCAGCGCCGGAGTGTGCGTCACAGGCGTACTTCTGCTGCTGGCAGCATTGTTCTGGCTGCTGGCAAAGGCGCTGGCCGCAGAGGCCGGACGGCTCTACGACCAGCTTCCGGCAATTATGGACACGCTGTCCCGGGCACTCGATGCCTTTGGCAGGTGGGCCCAGCAGCTTGCGCAGCTTCTGCCCGACGGCGCCGGAGACGCCTTTTCCAGCTGGGCACAGGATATCATCCGTTCCGGCGGCACGCTGGCCACAGAGGCATACGAGCAGGTGTTCTCTCTGGTATCCGGCTTTCTGGGGCGGCTGCCGGATACGCTGCTGTTCCTGCTGACCACCGTGCTCTCCAGCTATTTTGCCGCCGCTGAGCTACCCCATCTTCAGGGGCTCTGTCGGGATCATCTTCCCGATACGCTGCAAAAGCGCGGCCATCAGCTGCTGGGCAGCATGAAAACGGTATTTTCCGGCTGGCTGCGTGCCCAGCTGATCCTGATGAGCATTACATTCTGCATTCTCCTCTGCGGCTTCTGGCTGCTGGGCATTCGTCCCACACTGCTCCCGGCCTTGGGGATTGCGGTGCTGGACGCTCTGCCTCTATTCGGCACCGGCACCATTTTGCTGCCATGGGGCCTGTTCCGCATCATCGCCGGAGATTTCCGGCTGGGACTGGGACTCATGATCCTCTACGGCGTTGCAGCATTGAGCCGAAACGTACTGGAACCAAAGCTGCTGGGTGCGCAGGCCGGCGTCAGTCCGCTGCTGACGCTGCTGGCCATCTACACCGGATACCGCCTCTCCGGCTTTACCGGAATGATCCTGCTCCCCATCGGCGTCATGATCGCTGCGGAACTCTTTACCGCAGCGCATTCCCCCACCGCCGCACCGGTGGAAACGGCCCGGAGCGCCGTGTTTCCCCATCCCCTTCCATAGCAAAAGGCCGCATTCCACAAAGACGGAATGCGGCCTTCTCATGATGCGTTTATGCTTTTATGCTTCTGCATCATTCCGGGTCAGCTGACGGATCCATGTGAATCGGTTGCAGTAGATGGCATTGGGAATGCATTTAATGACCTGATCCGCCTTCAGGAAGGCGAACGTCACAACCGGCGGAAGTCCCCAGACAAATGCGCTGAGATAGCTCATGGGAATACAGAACAGCCAGATAAAGCAGGTGTCCATGACCGCAGCATACCTGGTGTTTCCGCCGCCGCCAATAATGCCGGCCTCTACCGGATACTGATAGCAGCTGCAAATCGAGGTAACCCCCAGCACCGTCAGAAATTCGGATGCCAACTGTGCAGTCTCCTCCGACACACTGTAGAGCGAAATGATCCAGTCCTTGCAGGCCAGGATCAGCACCGTAGAGACAATGCCCAGCAAAATATAGATGCACTGAAGGCTCCGGGCATAGGGCTTTACCAGATGGATATTCCCCTCGCCAATGGTCTTGCCGATGGTAACCGAGGATGCGCTGGATGCCGACATTCCCACAACGATAAACAGCTGGTATACCACTGTGGCGATGGAATTGGCCGCAATGGTTTCTGCGCTGATATGCCCCAAAATCGACGTCTGTGCCGCCTGTGCCACGCCCCACAGTCCGCCGGTAACTACCACAGGCAGCGAGACCTTTACATAATCCCCCAAAAATCCGAAGTCCATGTTCAGCAGATGCCGTGGCTTCATGGTCAGCTTCCGATCAATAAAGAACAGATATACCAGAATGATGACCAGCTCCACCACACGGCTGGTCAGTGTCGCAATGGCAGCGCCTACGATCCCCAGCTCCGGCAGGCCGAAGTGCCCAAAAATCAGGCAGTAATTCAGGCACATATTGATGAGAATCGTGCTGATCGACATCACCGTTCCCACAAATGCTGTCTCCACGCTTTGGAGCGAATACATCAGCGTGTTGGATATGGCATAGATGATATACGTCCAGCACATGATACGGAGGTATTTGAGTCCTTCCGTCACTACGGCCTGATCGGAGGTAAACAGGCTTAAAACTCGGCTCGGGATCAACAGGGTCAGCAGGAAAAAGATCATGCCGATGACAACACCGAATTTCAGTCCCACAGAGGTGATACGCCGAATGGGATCTACCTTTCCCTTGCCCCAATACTGGGCCCCCAGCACCGCAACGCCGGTGCCAATGCCCGCCACAACGGATTGGAGCATAAACTGGATCTGATTCACCAGCGTTGCACCGGACAGTGCCAGCTCCGTATAGGTTCCCAGCATGATATTATCCACCATGTTTACCATCAGTGCCGCCAGCTGCTGTAGGGATATCACGATCAGCAGCGGAAAAAATGTATGATAAAGGCTTTTGTTCTGAAATAGTTTTGGCATTTTACTTCTCCTTTTTCACGTCTTATTGGTATGCTCTCAGCTCTGGCACATTATAAGCGTGTAAAAGGACGCTGCTCCTTTTCAGCCTGTGAAACACCGGCGAAATGCGCCGCAAAATCCGGTGTCTGACCACAGGTCTTTTGTTATTTTGAATTTCCCCCGCTTTCTGGAATTTATCCGGTGATCGCAGCAGAAATACATTCCAGCTGCTACAAATAGGCAGAAGAAAACCGGGAACACGGCGGCTCCTTCTTTTCTCTTCCATGGTACGCCAGAAGTAGCCGCTCAAAGAACATGCCGGTGGCATGTTCGACTGCGGCTGTCCCTTCCCAAAAATTCTTGCCCTTGGCGACGAATTTTTGGTGGCGTTGTCCGCTCCTTCAAATAGGCAGAAGAAAACCGGGAACCTGTTGATTTCCCTCTCTTTCTTCCTTGGTACGCCAGAAGTAGACGCACAAAGAACATGCCGGTGGCATGTTCGACTGCGGCTGTCCCTTCCCAAAAATTCTAGCCCTTGGCGACGAATTTTTGGTGGCGTTGTCCGCTCCTTCAAATAGGCAGAAGAAAACCGGGAACCTGTTGGCTCCCGGTTTTTATTCCATGGTACGCCAGAAGGGACTCGAACCCCCGACCTACTGATTCGTAGTCAGTCACTCTATCCAACTGAGCTACTGGCGCATATCTCTCACGGAATGCTTGGGTATTATAGCATCTATTTTTCTAAAATGCAAGTATTTTTTCTCACTTTCAGAAATTTTTTTCTGAATTTCAGATTTTGTCGCATATCCTGCAGCAATATGGTATACTCTCTAACAGATCTGCTTTCCGGAAAAGGAGCGCACCACTGGTACGCTCCCCCGGTTTCTCAGGTCAGCTTTCGCTCCAGTGCGTCAGCTGCCTCATTGACCTTCCGGGTGGCAGATTGGGCCGCCTGCCGCCCCAGCCTCTGCATCTCCCGATTTCGGGGCAGCATCATCCCAACGGCTGTTCCGGCGGCAGCTCCAAGGCCCATTGCCATAAAAAATGATTTTGCTTCCATTGCATTCACTCCCCTCACCACTATTCTGCCCCAACCGGGCAGCGCTATCCCGAAAGGAGCCCTGAAAGGTTATGGGAATTTTATTAAAAAACGGCTGTGTTGTTGACACGCAAAATCAAACGCTGTCGCCCATGGATCTGCTGCTGGAAGGCGGCGTGATCTCCGCCATTGCCCCGGGCATTGCCGCAAAAGGCCACGAGACCATCGACTGCACCGGAAAGGTCATTGCCCCCGGTCTGGTGGACATGCATGTGCATTTCCGTGACCCCGGCCTTACCTACAAGGAGGATATCGTCACAGGCAGTGCAGCAGCCGCAGCAGGCGGATTCACTACGGTTGCCTGTATGCCCAACACAAAGCCTGTGCTGGACACCCCCGAGCAGATGCACTATGTGCTGGAAAAGAGCAAATCGCAGGGTTCCTGCCGTGTACTCCCCATTGGTGCTGTCACTGTAGGTCAGCAGGGCGAAACACTCACAGACTTTCGTGCGCTTTCGGAAGCCGGCGCTGTAGCATTTTCTGATGACGGCGTTCCCGTCACCTCTGCGGTTCGGATGCGGGATGCGCTGAAGGCTGCAAAGGCGCTCCATAAAATCGTCATTTCCCATTGTGAAGACGGTGAAATGGTAAAAAACTATGCGGTAAACGAGGGGGAAGTATCCCGGCAGCTGGGGCTTCCCGGCCGTCCTGCCATCGCCGAGGATCTCATGGTGGCACGGGATCTGATGCTGGCCGCCGAAACCGGCGCCCACGTCCATATCGCCCACGTCTCCACCAAAGGCTCCGCAGCGCTGATCCGACAGGCTAAGGCCAACGGCGTCTCGGTCACCGCAGAGACCTGCCCCCAGTATTTCATCTATACCGAGCAGGAAATCCTCAAAAAGGGCACCATGGCTCGAGTCAATCCGCCGCTTCGTACTGAAGAAGACCGTCAGGCCATTCTGGAAGCCGTGCTGGACGGAACGCTGGACTGCATCGTTACCGACCACGCACCCCATAGCGTCGAGGAAAAAGCACGCCCTCTTGCCGATGCCCCCAGCGGCATGGTGGGGCTGGAGACCTCCCTTGCCGCCTGCCTTACCTTTCTGGTAAAGCCCGGCTATTTGACCGTTCCCCAGCTGATTGCGAAGATGTCCCTGATCCCCGCCGGAATCCTGGGTCTGGAAGCCGGAGTCCTTACCCCGGGCGGTGCCGCCGACCTGTGCGTCTTTGACCCCAGCGAGGTCTGGACGGTAAACCCGGCAGGATTCCGCTCCAAGGGCCGGAACACCGTATTTGCGGGCGACCAGCTCACGGGCAGAGTAATGCTTACCATCTGCGGCGGAGCCGTCACATATCGCAACGGTATCTGAGCACGCATCATAAACGCCGCTGTCTGATTCAAGCCAGACAGCGGCGTTCTTGTTATTCTTTGATGATTTTCAGCTTTTTGGGCAGTGCCGGAATCGCAATGTCCTTTTCCATCAAAATCAGCTTTCCGAATCTTCCGGGGCTTTTGCCCGCTTCATGGAAGCCAAACTTATGATAAAAGCCAAGGGCCTTTTCATTGGTATGGGCCACAGACAGCTGCAGCTTCGTCCTTCCCAGCTTTCGATAGAAGCTCACCGCATGGCCCACCAGCTGAATGCCAAGGCCCTTATGGCGATACGCCTCCCGCAGATAGAGAAACGGAATATAACCCACGCCCTTCCGCTGGTCTCTGGCGGGGCTCAGCTGGATCATGCCCACCGGCGTGCGGTCCAGATACCCCACTACCATGGCATTTGGATCCGGCCCCATGGTTCTCTGGGCGTCCATCCAGAAGCCGGATCCATCGAAGCCCTCTAAGGAACCGTATACGACCTCCCATGCATCCTTCCGGTAGCGAATATACTGCTCGATCTCATCCCCCATGGGTGCAATGTGCAGATCCGCCACTCCGGTCTCCGGCTTCCAGCGGGTCCGGTACAAATGCCCCTTTTCCAGATGGCTGACGTCATTCTGAAACACCACCCGGACGCCATGTTCGTCCCACTCTAAAAGGCTCACCGCAGTATTGTCGCTGCGTCCTGCCAGCTGACGATTCTCGTACCCATAGATCAGCCCGCAGAGGGCGGCGGAAATCAGATAGCCATGTCCGCAGACGGCTACCGTTTTTTGAGGATGCTCCCGAACGATCTCCCGCAGGGCATCACAGCAGCGCTCCCCTACCTGACGGAAGGTCTCTGCCCCATTCAGCCGCCATGCGTCCGGATGGTAGGTAAAGTTCACCATTTCCTCCGGATAACAGCGCCACGCAGTGCCAAAGGGCATCTCCTCCCATGGCCCCACGTTGACCTCCCGGAGCCGCACATCCGTATGCAGCGGCAGTCCCTTGGGCAGGCAGAGCGCCGATGCCGTATACATAGCCCGGTAGAGGTCACTGGAATACACGGCATCCAGATGGATGTCCCGAAAGCGCTGTCCTACCGCCTCCACCTGCTGATACCCCAGCTCTGTAAGGCTGGAATTATACTGCCCCTGCATTCTCCGGTAGAGGTTTCCCTCAGCCTCTCCGTGGCGCACCAGATAGATTCTCGTCACCGTTACGCCCCCCAGGGCTGAAGGGTGCCGGTCAGCGAAGCGATTTGCGCAACACCGTGTTGCTCGGCCCATGTCTCCATGCCGTGGAGCACCTGCATAGGTGCTCTGGGATCCGTAAAGCAGGCAGTACCCACCGCTACCGCAGAAGCGCCTGCCATCATCAGCTCCACCGCATCCTCGCCCCGGCTGACGCCGCCCATGCCCAGCAGCGGAATGCTCACAGCGCCGCTGACCTGCCACAGGCACCGAACCGCCACCGGCAGCACTGCCGGGCCGGATAGCCCGCCGGTGTTGTTCTTCAGAATGGGGCGCCGGGTGTTCAGGTCGATCCGCATGCCCAGCAGCGTATTGATCAGCGACAGGGCATCCGCTCCGGCGTCTTCCGCTGCCTTGGCGATGTCCACAATGGACGTGACGTTGGGGCTGAGCTTTACGATCACCGGAACCTTGGCATGCTCCTTCACCGCTTTGGTGGCCGCCGCCGCAGACTCGGGCTGGGTTCCAAAGGCAAGTCCGCCACATTTTACATTGGGACAGGAGATATTGACCTCAATGAGATCTACACCGGCATCGGAAACCTTTTCGCTCAGCTCGGCATATTCCTCCAGCGTATTACCGGAGATATTGGCAATGATCCTTGTCCCCTGCTGCCGGAGCCATGGCATCTCTTTTTCGCAGAAGGCATCTACACCGGGGTTTTGCAGCCCCACACTGTTGAGGATTCCGGAGGGGGTCTCTGCGATTCGGGGACTGGGGTTGCCATCCCTGCGGTGTACCGTCAGTCCCTTGACACAGATGCCGCCCAAATTGGACAGGGGGAAATACTCAGAAAACTCCCGACCAAAGCCGAAGGTCCCGGAGGCCACCACCACGGGATTTTTCAGCTCCACTCCCGCAAGGTTTACACGCATATCAGGCATCCCAGATCACATCCTCTCCCGCAAACACCGGGCCGTCCTTACACACATGGCCCATCACTTCTTCGCCATTTTTTCTGACCTTCACCGCACAGACCAGACATGCGCCGATCCCGCAGCCCATGCGCTCCTCCATGGAGACATAGCAGGGGACCCCCGCCGCCTTCGCCGCCTCATAGGTGGTTTTCAGCATGATCTTTGGCCCGCAGGCAAACACTGCGGCATACTGCTTTTTCCCCAGCATCTCCGCCACGCCCTGGGCTACAAAGCCCTTTTTCCCAAGGGTCCCGTCATCGCTCATGATAAGGGTCTCGCCGCAGATCTCCTGAAACCGATCGATCAGCAGTGCTTTCTCTTTGGAGCGGAAGCCCAATACCGCATCGGCATTCCCGTTTTCCTTTGCGGTGAGATACATGGGCGGAACGCCGATGCCGCCGCCTACCACCAGCACAGGGCCATCCACATAGGGGAAGCCGTGGCCCAGCGGCCCTAAGATATCCAGTACATCGCCGGTCTTCCGCTGAGAGAGCCAGCGGGTGCCTTCTCCCTTCACCTCATAGACCATGGTGATCTCGTCTCCCTCTACATCGTGGATGGAGATCGGGCGGCGCAGGGTCTTCTCGCCGCAGCGCACATGCAAAAACTGCCCGGGCTCAGCCAGCTCACACAGCTCCCGGCACTGAACACTCAGGATATAATAGTCCCCCAACGGTTCTGACACCGTAACGGGACACAGAAATACATCTTTCATTACAAAGCCTCTCTTTCCGCAAAATGCCGGGGCGGGTTTCCGCCCGCTCCGGCAAATGTTCCATCAAAGGATCGTTACAAACCGGCAGATATCATCCCGCATACGCTCCGCCTCTGCGCGAGCCGCCGCCTGATAGTTCTGCCCTGTGGTATCTTCAGTCTTCTTCCATGCGCACATAATGCCCCGGGACGAGTTGACGATCGCCCCATGGCCAAACTGATCAAAGGCATACTGCACGTCCCGGGCCTTGCCGCCCTGCGCACCGTAGCCCGGCACAAGGAAAAAGATATTGGGATATTTCTCCCGGAGGTTCTTGAGATCCTCCGGATGGGTGGCGCCCACCACTGCGCCAATGGCCGACCAGCCGCTCTTACCAATGAGCTGCTCCTTATCCGTCAGCCGAACCGCAAGGTCTGCCATGGCCGTATGCACCAGCCGTCCGCCGGCAATAAGATCCTGCAGCTCCATAGAGCTGGGGTTGGAGGTCTTCACCAGCAGGAAAATAGACTTATCGTTTTTCCGGCAAAGCTCCGTAAAGGGACGGATGCCGTCCGTGCCCAGATAGCCGTTTACGGTCATACAGTCACAGTCAAAGGGAGAAAGGGTGTGCTCCCCATCCAGGCAGATGCCCCCCAGATAGGCCTGCGCATAGGCCTCACAGGTAGAGCCGATGTCGCCACGCTTGGCGTCCATGATCACATAGAGGCCCTTTTCCTTGGCATAGGCCACCACGTCCTCCAGCGCCGCAATACCGGCGCTGCCCAGCACCTCAAAGTAGGCGCTCTGGGGCTTTACCGCAGGCACCACTTCATAGAGGGCATCGATGAGTCCCCGGCAGAACAGCCGGTAGGCCTCCGCCGCCCCCTTCAGGTTCTTTCCATATTTCGCAAAGGCTTCATCCTTGATAAACTGCGGGATATAGTCCAGCTTGGGATCTAAGCCCGCCACGGTTGGATTTTTCTTGCTGCGGATCTTCTCCTGCAAAACGTCCATGGACATCTGCAACACTCCCCTGTCGAATGTTCTATTTATAATTAGTGTATCATATTCCGGTGGGGTTGTAAAGAATCAGTCCGTGCCTTCCTCTGCGAAAAAAGTTTTCCCGAGCACAGCGCAAACTGGCACACCGCCTATTTCAGTGCAGTTCGCAGGCAATCGCATTCCGCCGTACCACACCGGGGTTTGGGGGGCAATATGCCCGCTTTTCGCAGCTATGTTATGCGGCAGTCTAAAAGCCCTGAAAGCCCTTTCCGATGATCTCACTGCTGTTTGTGATCATCAGGAATGCCCCGGGCTCCTGAACTTTCACAAAGTTTCTCAGCAGTACTGCCTGGCGGCGCTTGGTCACGGCCAAAATCACTGTCTTGTCCTTATGGAGATAGGTCCCCTCTGCCCGGTATACGGTGGCGCTGCGGTTCAGATCCTCATGAATAAATTTTACAATGGGTTCCGGATTCTCCGACACAATGGTAAAGAACTTGCAGAGATTAAAGTTCTCGATCACACCGTCGATCACCAGAGTCTTCGCCAGCAGACCCGCCACGGAAAACAGCCCGGTCTCCGGCCCATAGACAAAGAAGGAGGACACCGCCACCAGTGCATCCGTGATCATCAGTGCCACGCCAATATCTATACTGGCAAAGCGCTTGATGATCATGGCAATGATATCCGTTCCGCCGCTGGATGCATCCATATTAAACAAAATCGCCGCACTGAACGCAGGCAGAATAATGGCGAAAATCAGTTCCAGCACCGGCTGGCCGGTCAGCGGCGCATCCATGGGGCAGAACCGCTCCATGAGCCACAGTCCCAAGGTGCTCAGCAGCGTCACATATACCGTCCTGACGCCAAAGCCTCTGCCAAGCACCGCAAAGCCAAGCACCAGCAGCGCAATGTTGATCACATTGGTGAGCATGGTTGCCGACACCGGCATCACCGCCGTCAGCACCACCGCAATACCGGTCACACCGCCAAAGGAAAAGTGGTTTGGAAACTTGAACACATAGACGCCGATCACCAAAAGCACTGTTGCAAAGGTGAGCATGGCATACTCTTTGACCGTTTCAATTATTGTTTGTTTCATTTTCACGCTCCTGATATTTCGTTCCGTCTCTTTCAGCCCTATTTTACCCGACATAGTGGGAATGTCAAGAAAAAAGCCATCTGAAAGCGCAGAAAAAGGGATGCGCTGTCCATTCCACACAGCGCATCCCTTTTGATTATCCATATTTCATTGGTGTATTCTGTCCATCAGCAGCCGCAGTTGTTATCGCAGCCGCACCCGCAGCCATTGTTCCCACCGCAGCCGATGCTGCCGCCGCAGCCACAGCAGCAGATCAGCAGGATCAGAATGATGATCCACCAGCAGTTGCCGAACCCATTGTTATTGCCACACATATCAGTTACCTCCTGACAGATATTTGCGCCGCTGTCCGCCGCGCTGATTCATCCTATTCTGCCGGGAGAATTTGGTGACTACTCCGCTGTCTCTTCTTTCTTTTGGTTCAGCCGATAGCTCAGTGTCAAAAGGCTGCTGGAAAAGCTCACGTCCTCCACCAGCACCTCGGGTACCTCCAGCTTACAGCCCGTAAAATTCCAGATGGCCTGAATGCCGATCTCCCCCAAGAGCTGCGCCATCGCCATGGCACTGTCTCTGGGCACCGTTAGTACTGCCATGCATGGCTTTTCCGCCTCCACAAAGCGGCGGAGCGCACTGATGTCCAGCACCCGCACGGGCCCCACCTGCGTGGCGATCTTTTCCGGATCCCGGTCAAAGGCCGCCACCATATAAAAGCCGCAGGCTTCAAAATCAAAGTTTTTCAGCAGCGCCTGCCCCATATTGCCGCAGCCCACCAAAATTGCCGTATTCCGGCTGTTGAGGCCCAGGATCTCCCGGATCTCGTACCGAAGCTTCTTTACATTATATCCATAGCCCTGCTGTCCAAACTCACCAAAGCAGGAAAAATCCTGCCGGATCTGAGACGCCGTAAAGCCCAGCCGCTGGGACAGCGTTGCCGATGACACCCGGATGCAGTTGGACAGATACAGCTCTTCCACACAGCTGTAATATTGAGGAAGCCGCCCGACTACAGGCCGTGAAATACGCTCTTTTTTCAACGCTGCTTCCTCCTTTTTTGTTTCATCTGATTTGGTTATTTTACTTCCCTTTTCATAAATTGTCAATCTGCAAAGAGCTCGTCCAGCGTTCCGAACTGATAACCATCGGCCTCCCAAGCCGTCAGAACCCGATCCAGAACGGCGGCATTGGTGGCGGATGTATTGTGCAGCAGCACCACTGCCCCATTGTGGATCCGCTGCGTCAGCTTTTCCATGGCGTATTCCTCCGTGGGCTGCTGGTCCTGCTTCCAGTCCACATAGGCAAGCGACCAGAATACGGTTTGATACCCCAGCTCCTTTGCCATTTTCAGATTATCCACGCTGTATACCCCCTGCGGAGGCCGGTAATAGTGGGACATTGTTTCTCCGGTACAGGCTTGGTAGGCTTCTTCCACTTTTTGAAGCTGCTCCAAAAAGCTTTTCCGGCTGGATATCTCAGACATGTTGGGGTGACTCCATGTATGATTCCCTACGGTATGTCCCTCCTGTACCATACGCTGTACCATTTCCGGCGCAGAGGTAATATAGTTCCCCACCACAAAGAATGCCGCAGGCGCATTGTGCTTCTTGAGTACATCCAGTATTGTGCCTGTATTGCCGTTTTCATACCCACAGTCAAAAGTCAGATAGATGGTCTTTCCATTGGTGTCCCCAATGTACTTTGCGTCATATTCCCTCAGCTGATCCGCTGTGACGTCCGCCTTGGGCGGCTGTCCCGGCGTCTGGAAGCTCAGGCCCCAGCTCCCCGCCTCCACCGCTGGGCCGCTTTTCTGCCTTGCCCCCAGATAAACGGCAGCAGGGATCAGCACTGCCAGCAGCACCGCCACCCCGCGCAGCAATTGCTTCATCGTTATGGTCTGATACATTCGCATCCCCTCCGCCGCAAGTATATTCACCGCACTTCCGGGACATGCCAAACAGGCGCACAGCGAAAATACAATTCGCTGTGCGCCCGATACTTTTTACCGGTTAAATGCCTCTGTGTCAAAGGTGATAACCGTGTGATACCGTTTTTCCGGTGTTTGAAGCTTTTGCTCCAATGTCTGCTGGATCTCTTTCTCCCTGCCCCGCAGCTGATCCGGCACCACCACATCAAAAATCAGATTGGTATGTTCATTTCCTTCCACCATGCGAAAGTCGTGAATGGTAAGACCCGGGTTTATCTCCGCCAGAATTTCCATCACCCGCTGCCGGATCATCTGGAGCTGTGCATCATCTGTCACCACCGGGTCATAGTGGATGGTCAGGTGGATCCGGTGCCGTTCCAGCATCATTCGCTCCGCCTCATCGATCATCTCATGGATCTCCAGCACATCCTCATTTCGATCCACTTCCACATGGATACTGGCAAATGTCTGTCCCGGGCCATAGTCATGGACCATCAGATCATGGACCCCAAGGATTCTCGGATCAAAATTCTGGATCTCGTATTTCACCAGATGGGTAAGCTCCGGATCTGCCGGTGCCCCCAGCAGCGGACTGATGGTGTCCTTTGCAATGCCGATGCCGCTCCACAGGATAAACGCCGCCACCAGCAGTCCCACATAGCCGTCCAGCTCCAGTCCCGTCAGCTTTGCAACGATCGCCGCAAGCAATACCGCACCGGTGGTGATCACATCGTTTCGGCTGTCGGCGGCAGTGGCCGCCAGTGAGGTGCTCTTGATCTTCTTGCCAAGGCTGCTGTTGAACACCGCCATCCAGAGCTTTATCAAAATGCTCATGACCAGCACCGTCACCAAGGCCCATGAAAATGCCACCGGCTCCGGGTGCAGGATCTTTCCAATGGACTCCTTGGCCAGTTCTACCCCGATCAGCAGGATCATCGCTGCCACAGCCAGCCCGGATAGATATTCGATTCTGGCATGCCCGTAGGGATGCTCCGCATCCTCCGGCTTTCTGGCCAGCCGGAAGGCCACCAGCGTCACAATGTTAGAAGATGCATCGGACAGATTGTTCACAGCATCTGCACGGATGGACACACTGCCGCTGATGGTTCCAATCACCAGCTTTCCGGCAAACAGCAGCACATTGCAGAGGATCCCCACAATGCCCGCCAATGTACCATACTTTCCTCGGATCTCAGGATCCTCCGTATCCCCGCCGCTGCCAATGAACAGCCGCACCAGTAAATTCGTCATAGCATTTCCCCCTCTTTGCTTCATTTTACTCCATTTAGACTGCACATGCAACCTTGACTTTTTTCCCGAATCTGATACCATAGGATCATCCGAAAGGGGGATTTTTATGATTACACTTCCCGACGACCGTTCCATGCACCTATACCAGGCTCTCTACCTTCAGCTTCGGCAGGAGATCCAATCCGGGGCACTCCCCCAGGGGGCAAAGCTCCCATCCAAACGCAAGCTCTCCGAGCAGCTGGGAATTTCCGTCAACACGGTGGACAGCGCCTACTGTCAGCTGGAAGCAGAGGGCTTTATTCAGGCCAGCCCACGCCGTGGATTCTTTGTGCTGGACGCCGGTCTGCTGCCGCAGGCACGGGCCGCCTCCATTCCGTCCCCCATGCCGCTTCCCCACCGGCAGCCAAAGTGGACCGTGGATTTTTCCACCTCCGGCATGGCCCGGGAACAGTTCCCCTTTGGCGTCTGGCGCAGGCTCATGAAAAACTGCTTTAATGAATACGATGATCATCTGCTGCTTCGTACCGAGCCGCAGGGGGATCCGGGGCTCCGGCAGGCTGTTTCCGATTATCTCTACCGTGCCAGAGGCGTTGTGTGCACCCCGGATCAGATCATGATTGGAGCAGGAACCGATAATCTTCTGCTGATCCTTGCCTATATTTTACCGGATGCCTTTATGCTGGCTGTGGAAAATCCCCTCTATAATAAAGCCCATGCCCTGTTTGCCCGGCTGGGACATCCCATCTCCGCCATACCGGTGGATCCTGACGGCATCCGCATTTCCGCACTCCCGGAGCGGGATCGGGTGGCCGTCTATACCACCCCCTCCCATCAGTATCCTCTGGGCTACGCAATGCCCATCGGCCAGCGGTCTGCGCTGCTGCGTTGGAGCAGTCAGGGAGAGCAGCGGTACATCATTGAAGACGACTACGATTCCGAGTTCCGCTATCAGTCCCGGCCCATTCCATCCCTGCAGAGCATTGACCGATTAGGCCGGGTCATCTATCTGGGCACCTTTTCCCGCAGCGTTGCACCTGCCCTGCGCATCAGCTATATGGTGCTCCCCGAGCCGCTGCTTCAGCGGTATCACGAAAGCTATCAGGGCTATTCCTCCACTGTCTCCGCTTTTGAGCAGGCGGTGCTCCGTCAGTTCATGATGGACGGGCATTTTGAAACCCACGTGAACCGCATGCGCATCTACTACCGAAACCGCCGGCAATGTCTGGTGGAGGCGCTTGCACCGCTGGAGCCGTGGATGGAAATCCTTGGGCAGCCGGCGGGGCACCATCTGACCCTTCGGCTCCACAACGGAATGGATCAGGCCGCACTGCAAGCCGCCGCCGCTTCTATGGGCGTGCGGGTCTATCCCACCACCCCCTATTTTCTCGGCCCCGTGCCGGAAGCTCACCGCAGCACAATCCTGCTGGGCTTTGGCGGTCTTACCGATTCCGATATTCAGCGGGGTGCCGGTCTGCTCTGTCAGGCATGGCTCCCTCAGAAAGGAGTACCTCATGAATCCTGAGCTTGTCCCCGTTATTACCTTTGTGGGAAAGTCCGGCACCGGAAAAACCACATTTCTGGAACAGCTGATCCCTGTGCTGAAAGCCCAGGGGCTCCGCATTGCCGTATTGAAGCATGATGCCCACCACTTTGAAATGGATCGTCCCGGAAAGGACACCTATCGATTCACTGCTGCCGGTGCCGATGTGGTGACGATTTCCAACGCAGAAAAGTTTGCCATGATCGAGCAGCCTCCGGAGGAGCTTACGCTCCGGGATATCATCACCCGCCTCCCCCAAGTGGATCTGGTGCTTACGGAAGGGTACAAAAAAGGCCGATATCCCAAGATCGAGATCCATCGGGCCGCCCTGAACCGCCCCCTGATCGCCGATCCCGCTCAGCTGCTGGCTGTTATGACCGATGAGCCTGTGGATACCCCGGCCCCCCAACTGGCCCTATCCGATGTCTCCGGCTGTGCCGGGATCATCCGGCAGTACTGCTCCGATTTCCGTTCTAAACTTTCCTGACAAAAACGAGGCCTCCAATGCTTGGAGACCTCGTTTCTCATTCCTATCAAAACTTAAAAGGCAGCCATCAACGTTCCCGTTCCCATGAATTTGGATGCCGCCCGATCTGCCGGTACGATCACCAGCTCCCGGAAGCCGCAGGCCCTTTTCAGCCGCTGCCCCAGCTCCTTTGCCCGTTCCGGACAGCCGGAATACGTAATCACGCAGCGCTTTGGCTTTTCCTTCCGCCGTGCAAACTGCCGCTGGGCCATAGCGGCAAGCTCCTCCGTATCGCTGTGCCGACTGCGTCCGCGGACATGGAACCGTCCGTCCTGCCCGCCCTCCATCAACAGTCTGCGTCCAAAGCCTGCACAAAGGGCTGTGCCCTTGCGGCTGACTGCCTTGCATTCCCGCCGGACATCCGCCCGGTCTAGAACACCAATGGTGCTGAGGCTCTCGATAAATGCCTGCGTCTCCATCAGCGTCTGCTCCGGCTCCATGCCGGAGAGCAGGAAATCGTGCAGCCGTCTTGCCACAGCCAGCTCTCCGGAAAAAGCCGTTCTGGTATCCAGCACAAAGATATTCTGGTCTCTGCCGCCGGAGAGCAGTGTGTCTCTTGCTTCACATGCCGCCTGATAGCTGTCGGAAAACGCAGGAGACATGGTGATCACATAGAGGTCTCCGCCGCGCCGTTCCATGGCTTCCAAAAACCGCCGATCCTTCACCTGCGCAAAATGTACGTTGAGCAGCTCTGCCGCCGTAAATGTAACGCCCTCATCACAGAAAATGGTATATGCCATAAGGATCACCTCACGATATCGTTTTGTTAATTAGATTATAGCATAACATATAATATTTTCAACTGTTCCGGCATAAATATTTACGGTAATTTCGCCCGGGTGCTTCTTTTTATTCCTTTGCCGGAAAATGATAGCTTTAGCCGGTTAAATGTAGTATGATAAGGTGAGAAACGATCTGGAGGACATTCTTATGGGACACCCTGCTCACACAGATGCCGCACACCGTCATCCCCTTCCGGTTTGGGGGAAGATTTTGATCATCATCGCCGTCTTTCTTCTTGTGCTGATTCTCAGCATTGCCATCACCATCCATGCGCTGCTCAGTAAAATTGACCGGCCCAGCGTCGATCAGCAGTACGCAACGGAGAGCGAACTGGAAGAAATCGACCTCCGGGATGCCGTAAGAGAAAATCAAAACGCAAAGACCGTGTACCCGACACTGAACCCCGAGGACATTCGCTGGAGTCCCGCCGCCGAGGCCATCGACACGCCGCAGGAGCTCTTTAACGTCCTTCTCATTGGCGAGGATGCTCGCCCCGGTGACACAGCCTCCCGCTCGGATGCCATTATCCTCATGAGCTTTGATAAAAGCCGCAGCGCCATCACCATGACTTCTTTTTTGCGGGATCTCTATGTGCAGATCCCCGGCCATCAGGACAACCGGATCAACGCTGCCTATGCCTTTGGCGGTATGAAGCTGCTGGATCAGGCCATTGAACAGAATTTTGGTGTTCACATTGATGCCAACGTGGCCATCAATTTCGATGGATTTACCGATGTGATCGACGCCCTTGGCGGGGTAGACATCCCCCTCTCCGATGCAGAGACAAGCTATCTCCGGCTCGCTCCTGGGGAGAATCATCTGGACGGTGCCACTGCGCTTGCCTATTCCCGGATCCGGGTGCTGGACTCCGACTTTGGTCGGGCCGGCCGCCAGCGAAAGGTGATCGATGCACTTTTTTCCAGTCTGAAGCACAGCTCTCTTACAGAGCTCACTGATCTCATCAATACGGTACTCCCGCTTCTCACCACCGATATGAGCAACAGTGAGATTCTGACCCGCAGCGCAGGGCTGTTCCCCATGCTGTCGGGCAGTACCCTGGGCAGCCTGACCATCCCCGCAGAGGGCACTTACTCCTTCCATACGGTCCGGGAAATGTCCGTGATTGTGGCCGATTTTGACGCAAATCGTACGCTGCTGAAAGACACATTGGAACCCGGCTCCTGATTTCTCCTGAAATTCCCGAACATATTTCAGTATAATAAATATTTTGTAACATTTTCTTAACATATTGATTTTATTCAGATTTTTCGGTGTTTTTATCAGTTTTATTTGATTTTGTGTAAAAAAACTTTGATTTCTCTGTTAATCTTGGAAAAAGAGTGTTTTTTTGTACTCCAGAAACGTAAAAATAAACTATTGTATTTTAAAAGATCCTATGTTATCATCCATATAGCGGAATTTTTCCGTTCAATCACGGCCTTCTGGCACACTTCCAATGCCGTGAAATTTTACGATCGAAGGAGATCACCACTATGAAACTGAAGAAACTTTCTGCACTGCTCCTGTCAGGGTGCATGGTGCTGTCCATGGCTGCCTGCGGCAGCTCCGGCACCACCTCCACAACAAGCGCAGCTGCCGACAACGGCTCTGCGCCCGCTACCGAGGCTTCCACCGCAGCCGCAGACACCGGCGATACCGCTACTGCTGCCGCTGACGGCGAGGTTTCCGTATTCTACTATACCTTCGCCGATACCTACATTTCCAGCGTTCGTACCGCTCTGGACGCTCAGCTGGACAGCGCTGGTATCAAGTACACCGACTATGACGGCAACGGCAACCAGACCACCCAGACTGAGGCCATTCAGACCGCAATCTCCAAGGGTACTTCCATGCTGATCGTCAACCTGGTTGACTCCGGCTCCGAGGATGCCGCCAACAACATCATCAACATGGCCAAGGACAAGGACATCCCCGTTGTGTTCTTTAACCGTGCCGTTTCCACCGCTGAGGACGGCGGCGAGTCCGTTATCTCCAGCTATGACAAGTGCGCCTTCATCGGCACCGACTATGAGATGGCCGGCCACATGCAGGGCCAGATGATCGGCGACTACCTGGTTGCCAACTATGACAAGCTGGATCTCAACGGCGACGGCAAGATCTCTTACGTCATGTTCAAGGGCGACGAGGCCAACGCTGAGGCAATTGCCCGTACCCAGTACGGCGTTGAGGATGCCGACAAGGTGCTCACCGATGCCGGCAAGTCCGCTCTGGAATTCTATGACTCCGCAAACTCCAACAAGTATCTGGTTGACCAGAACGGCACATGGTCCGCTCAGGCTGCTACCGAGTACATGCAGACCATCCTGTCTCAGTACTCCGAGGCCAACAACAACATGGTAGAGCTGGTCATCGCCAACAATGACGACATGGCTCTGGGCGCTATCTCTGCCCTGCAGAACGCCGGCTACAACAAGGAAGGCGCTACTTACATCCCCGTCTTCGGCGTTGACGCAACCGACGCTGCAAAGGAGAAGATTGCTGACGGCTCCATGACCGGTACCATCAAGCAGGACGCTGAGGGCATGGCCACCACCATTGCCACTGTTGCCCAGAACTTCCAGGGCGGCAAGGACAAGTTCGACACCGTTGATACCGCTAACGTTGTCGGCACTTGGCGTGTAAACATCCCCTACGCTACTTACACCGGCGAATAATCTCAGATTTATGAGCGGCAGCCGCGCCATCCGGCGCGGCTGTCTTCGGGTATACCGCATGCTTTATGTTCACTTGACACAGCCTGTGCGGTACTGCCCAGCATGCAATCAAGGAGGGACCCTTATTGGACAACAACGCATCTGCCTCCGCCGGCGTTTCCCCGCAGGATTCCCAGGTCCTGCTCCGGATGGAGAACATCTGTAAGACCTTCCCCGGCGTAAAGGCACTGGATCATGTATCACTGACTGTCCGAGCCGGAACCGTCCATGCCCTCATGGGAGAGAACGGCGCAGGAAAGTCCACTCTGATGAAATGCCTCTTCGGCGTATATAACAAGGACGAAGGACACATTTATCTGGAAGGTCAGGAAATCAATTTCAAGAACTCCAAAGAAGCTCTGGAAAATGGCGTTGCCATGGTTCATCAGGAGCTCAATCAGGCGCTTAAGCGCAATGTCATGGACAATATCTGGCTGGGGCGCTATCCCAAAATCGGCCCGATCGTCTCTGAAAAGAAAATGTATCAGGATACCATGGCCATCTTTGATGACCTGGATATTCATGTAAACCCCAAAGCAATTATGAGCACCATGCCCGTATCCCAGCGGCAGATGGTGGAGATTGCCAAGGCCGTCTCCTTCCACTCCAAGGTAATCGTATTTGACGAGCCCACCTCCTCCCTGACGGAGACCGAGGTTGAGCACCTGTTCCGCATCATCAATATGCTGCGGGATCGGGGATGCGGTATCATCTATATTTCTCACAAAATGGACGAGATCCTGCGGATCTCTGACGATATTACAGTCATGCGCGACGGCACTTGGGTCGCCACTGAGCCTGCCAGCGAAATGACCATGGATCGGATCATCAAGCTGATGGTAGGCCGTGAGCTCACCAATCGCTTTCCGCCCAAGGACAATGTGGTTTCCAAAGACGTATCCCTGTCTGTCGAAGGTCTCTGCGGTCTCCACAACGCTCTGGACAACGTCAGCTTTGAGGCACATGCCGGTGAAATCCTCGGCATCGCCGGTCTGGACGGTTCCGGCCGTACCGAAACACTGGAGACCATCTTCGGCGTTGCTGCAAAAAAGAGCGGCACCATCAAGCTGCACGGGAAAACGCTGAAGAACAAAACGCCCCGTGAAGCAGTATCCAATGGCTTTGCCCTGCTGACAGAGGAACGCCGCGCCACCGGCATTTTCGGCATTCTGGATATTCAGGAGAACACCACTATTTCCAGTCTGAAAAAATACCTGAAATGCGGCCTTCTAAACAGCAGCAAAATGCGAGAGAGCACCGACTGGTCCATCTCTGCCATGCGCATCAAGACCCCCAGCCAGTCCACCAAGATCCGTTCTCTTTCCGGCGGCAACCAGCAAAAGGTCATCCTTGGACGCTGGCTTCTGACGGATCCTGAGGTTCTTCTTCTGGACGAGCCCACCCGCGGCATCGACGTTGGCGCCAAGTACGAGATCTATCAGCTGATCATTGATCTGGCAAAACAGGGAAAGACCATTGTCATGGTCTCCTCCGAAATGCCGGAGCTGCTTGGTACCTGTGACCGAATTCTCGTTATGTCCGGCGGCAAGCTGGCCGGTGAAGTAGACGCAAAGACCGCTACCCAGGAAGAGATTATGACCCTGGCTGCGAAATACGTATAAGAGGAGGAAACCAGCCGTGGCTGAAAAACAAGCAACCAAGAAAAACTCCATCCAGACTCGCTGGGCACATTTCCAGAGTCTATCCAAGCAGGATAAGCGCCGCACCATTGTAGACATGCTGTTCAACAACGCCATGTACATTATCATTATCCTTGCTATCATCTTTATTGCCATCCGGGTTCCCCAGTTTGTATCGCTGTCTTCCATCGTAAACATCATCTCCCTGACAGCTGCAAAGCTGCCCATTGCACTGGGCATTGCCGGATGCATTGTACTCACCGGTACCGATATTTCCGCAGGCCGTGCCGTGGGTCTCTCCGCCTGTATCTCCGCCTCTCTGCTGACCACTGCCAACAAGATCTTTCCGGGCCTCGGCGTTCAGCCGCTGCCGCTGGTATTCCTGCTGGTCATCGCAGTGGGTGCTGTGATCGGTCTGGTCAACGGCTTCTCTGTGGCAAAGTTTAAGCTGCATCCCTTTATTGTCACCCTGTCCACCCAGCTGATCGTCTACGGCACCATCCTGCTGTACCTGAAGATGGGTGAGAATAATGGCCAGACCCTTTCCGGTCTTTCTGAGGGCTATCGGAATCTGGTGGCAGGCCCCCTGTTCAGCATTGGGAACGTGGCCGTTCCCCGTTATGTGCTCTATGCAATTTTGCTCACTGCGCTGATGTGGATCATCTGGAACAAGACCACCTTTGGTAAGAACATGTTTGCCGTTGGCTCCAACGAAGAGGCTGCCAACGTTTCCGGTGTAAACGTAACCGCTACCATCATTATGGTATTTGTCCTGGCCGGCATTATGTACGGCATCACCGGTTTCTTCGACGGTGCCCGCATTGCTTCCGTCAACGCCAACACCGGCCTCAACTATGAGTGCGACGCCATTGCGGCCTGCGTCATCGGCGGTGTCTCCTTCGTTGGCGGTATTGGTAAGATTTCCGGCATTGTAGTCGGTGTTCTGCTTCTGCAGATCATTTTTACCGGCCTCAACTTCCTGTCTGTGGATCAGAACGCACTGTATATCATTAAGGGCCTGGTTATTCTGGTAGCCTGCGCCATCGATATGCGCAAGTATCTGGTTCGGAAGTAAGCAATGGATCCAAAGGACTCCCTCCGTCCCGGAGATTTCCCCGAGCAGCGGAAGCTGCGCGGCCTGTACAAGCATGTAAAGATCTCCGTTCGGACATTGGATATCATCATTGTAGCCGGTATTCTCGCCATCGTGCTGTGCGTCTTTGTGGCGACCCGCCACAGCGGTTATACCGTCACCTTTGACTCCGCCGGCGGCAGTGATGTAGCTGCCCAAGAGCTTCAATATGGAGATTTTGTCTCCGAGCCTGAGCCGCCTACCCGTGAGGGCTATACCTTCGATGGGTGGTACTCAGACGATGCGCTGCTGAATCCATGGGACTTTCAAAACACCCCAGTGGATGGCAGCTTGGAGCTCCACGCAAAGTGGCAAGCAAAAAAATAGACCTTCTCCTGCTGCCGCAGCTGCGGCAGCAGGAATTTTTACAGGCTGAAGGAGTTATATTTTATGAAGCCTATTCTTGTAAGCGCCTGCCTTCTGGGCACAAATTGCAAATACAGCGGCGGAAATAACCTCTGTCCCAAGCTGATGCGTTTGGCAGAGCATCAACCGCTGATCCCGGTCTGTCCGGAGCAGTTGGGCGGCCTCCCGACCCCGCGTCCCCCCGCCGAACGTCAGGGGGACGCCGTTGTGACCTGCGAGGGCAATGACGTTACCGCCCAGTACCAGAAGGGCGCAGAGGAAGCCCTGAAGCTGGCACAGCTCTTTGGCTGCGACACCGCCATTCTCAAGGCCCGCAGTCCTTCCTGCGGCCACGGGATCATTTATGACGGCACCTTTGCCGGTACAAAAATTCCCGGCTCCGGGGTCACCGCTGCACTTCTGGAGAAAGCTGGGCTCACCATTTATACGGAGCTGGACTTGCCCGATTCCCTAATTTAACACAAAAACGCCGGATCGCACCTGTGACATGTTCCCAGTGCGATCCGGCCGTTTTATTCTTTTTCAGGGCTGCTCCACCAGCTTGGTGCGCAGTGCCGCAATGGTATGCTCCGGCAAGCCGATGATACGGAGATACTCCACCGGTCCGCCGTAACGCTCTGTCAGGTAGTCGATCAGCGTCAGCATTGCGGAGGCTGGCGTCTGGAAGAAGCTTTCATCCATCTTCGGCCCCTCCATGCCGCCCTCTTTTTCCAGCTTGGGCCCCAGATGCATTTTTCCTTCCCGGATCTTCTGATACACCGGTTCCAGATACACCTGACTGACGCAGTAGTCCGCCGCAATATCTTCCCGTGCAACGCCTGCAATGGAGAGCAGATAGCAGGTCATAAGCCCTGTTCGGTCCTTGCCCGTGGTGCAGTGATACAGCAGCGCCCCGGGACAATTGGCTGCGATCTCCAGCACGTCCAGCGCCCAGTCCCGGCTGTCCTCCGCCATGGTGATGTACTGCTCCCCCCAGCTGAGCTTTTGGGGCATCGGCGGCTTTTTTCCGCCCACAATAGCCGCCTCATGGAACAGCGGCCGTGGATAGTAGGGCATCAGCGCTGCCAGATCACTGGGCCGTGCCTCCATCTCCCCCCGGCTCCGAAAGTCCATGGACGCTGTGATCCCATAGGCCCGCAGATAGTCGATATCCTCGGCAGGCAGTCCCACCGGTGCCTCACTGCGCACAAACACCCCAAAGCGGGTGGTGCCGCCATCCCGGGTGGGAAATCCCCCCAGATCTCTGGCATTATACAGTCCCTTCGTCACCAGTCTTCTTGTGGGCATTCTCATCTACTCCTTTTCACTCTACAGATTTCAGCGACTGCACCATGTCGATCTTCTTCATCCGGAAATACATCAGGAAATTCACGATCAGCGCAAACAGCAGGGACAGCATAATGGACATTCCATAGTTCCTCGGAAGTGCCTGACGGCCAAACATCACAAAGTCCAGCTCAATGGTGCGGATCAGATAGGTACACAGATATTTTCCCAGCAGCTGTCCAAAGGCAATGCCCAGCAGGGTCAAAACAATATTTTCCCGATAAATATACATGGCCACTTCCCGGTCATAAAAGCCCAGCACCTTAATGGTGGCGAGCTCTCGGATGCGCTCTGTAATATTGATATTGGTGAGGTTATACAGCACCACCAGAGCCAGCGCCGCAGCGGACAAAATGATGATGGTAACCGCCGCATTGACCGCCTTCATATTCTCTTCAAAGGAGTGGGCCGCAGCGCCAATGTTGGAGACCGCCGTGACGCTGTCCATTTCCATGAACCGCTGGGACATCTCTTCCACAGCCGGATCCGCAGGATCCTTTGCCGTAATCATCAGCTCATTGGGCACATAGTCCGTACCAAACAGCTGTGTATAGAGCTCCGCACTCATATAGACGTAATGCCGAACATAGTGCTCAACGATCCCCGTCACCTTCGCCTGTGCTTTTTCTCCGCACTCCAGCGTCAGGGTATCCCCTACCGAAAGGTTCAGCAGCTCCGCCAGCTTTTCGCTGATCACCACACCGTCATTCTGGATTTCCACCGGTGCTCCGTTTGACAGCTCCCGGAGGGTCACCTGCTGAGCAAGCGCTGCCGGATCGTCCGTCACCACCAAATAGCCGTCCTGACTGCCGGAGTCATTGGAGGCCGTTACCGAACGGGTATAGATCTCCGCCGCAGAGGCCGTATTTTCGTCCTCCATGGCCTGCGCCAAGAGCCGCTTTCCGGCCTCGGCATTCTCCGGCTCCATGGACACCTGAAGGTTGTAACGGTAGATATCCCCATACTGAATATCGATGATGCTGAAAATACTGGAACGAAGTCCAAGCCCTGCGATCATCAGTGCCGTACATCCGGCAATGCCAATGACCGTCATAAAAAAGCGCTTTTTATACCGGAACAGATTCCGGCAGGATACCTTCACAGAAAAGCTGAAATACTTCCACAGGAACGGAATACGCTCCAGTAAAATGCGTTTTCCGGCTTTGGGTGCCTTGGGCCGCATCAGTGCCGCCGGGGTCTCTCTGGCCGTTGCCAGCATGGCCCACAGCGTTGCCCCTGCGGTGCAGGCCACACCTGCTCCTACCGCTCCAAGGCTCAGGGGCCAATACAGCTCCAGATGCAGGGACGGTAAGGTATACATAATTCCATAAGAGGTAAAAATCACCCACGGGATCAGCGTTGCGCCAATGGCCACGCCCACAATACCGCCGCCCACTGCGGCAATTGCGCCATAGAGCAGGAACTTCAGTGTAATCACACCGGTGCCGTAGCCCATGGCCTTGATGGAGCCGATCTCCGTGCGTTCCTCCTCCACCATTCGTGTCATGGTGGTCAGGCACACCAGCGCCGCCACCACAAAAAAGATCACCGGGAACATATTGGCCAAGTTTGCCATACGCTGGGCATTTTGATCGTAGCTCACAAAGCCGTAATTGCTGCCCCGATCCAGCACATAGACATTCGGCGTCTCGATCTCATCGATTTTATTCTGGGCATCATCAATTTCCCTTTGGCCCTCCGCCAGCTTTTCATCGGCTTCCTTTCTGGCATCCGCCAGCTTGCCCTGATTCTCTTCGTACTGGTTCTCGCCGTCTTCCAGCTTGGCCTGATTTTCCGTGATTTCGTTTTCCGCATCCGCCAGCTGGGTTTCATATTCCGTCTGTGCCTGGGCGTATTCTGACTCGCCGGCCTCCAACTGCTGCTGGGCCTCATAATACTCGCTCCAGCCGCTGTCGATCTGTGCCTGTGCCGATGCAATCTGGCTCTGTGCCGACGCCGCCTGCTGCTCATATTGGCTTTGCGCCGCCGCAAGCTGCGCTTTGGCCTCGGCCAGTGCAGTTTCTCCGGCAGAGAGCTGTGCTTCCGCCGATTCCAGCGCCGACGTCATAGCGTCATAGGTTTCCTGGGAAAACGTCAGCGTAGCCGGGTCAATTTCCACCCCCGCTGCAGCGGCAGCCTCTATCTGCTCCTGTTGGGCAGCCAATCCCTGCCCATAGGCCTCTGTCTGCTGCCGCAGTTCCTCTGTCTGCTGTCTGGCCTCCTCCAGAGAGGCTTCCTGCTGATCGATCTGGCTCTGGGCGTCATCCAGCTGCCCCTTTGCTTCCGCAAGCTGCTGCTCTGCGGAAGCCTTCTGACTGTCCAGCTGTGCCTGCGACTGATCCAGCTGTGTTTTTGCCTCTTCCAGCTGGTGATAACCGTCATCCAGCTGTGCCCGTGCATCACTTAGCTGCTGCCGGCCGTCGCTGACCGCCTGTTCATACTGGCTTTGGGCGTCCGTTAAGCTGGCCCATCCGTCATCCAGGGTTTTTCTCGCCTCGCTGAGCTCCGACTGCCCGTCCTCGATCTGCTGCTGGGCATCTGACTGCGCCTCGTTCAGCTGCTGCCGGGCATCGTCCACCTGCTGCTGGGCATCCTTTCGCAGGCTTTCATATCGGAGCTGTGCCCGCTCCTCTGCGGCATCGGTAAGCCGCTGGGTCAGAGCATCGATCTGATCCTCGTATTCCTGTGAATAGGCGTCCAGCTTCTTTGCCCCGGCCGCCGTCACATTACAGAGGGTATAGTAGTCCAGCTGAAAGCTGGACTCCGGCAGAAGCATATATTCATCCACGCTGCCGTCTCCCAAACTGCTGGTGCCCCGTTCAATGGAGATATACAACGGACTCTGCACCACACCGGTAATGGTAAACGTATTCCCCGCCAGTGCGTCGGCATACTGCTCCCCCGGTGTCACCGTGACCTGATCGCCTACCGCCACATCGTAGTAGTTCAGCAGCTTTTCCTCCACTGCGCATTCATCGGGCTGTTCCGGCAGTCGGCCCTCCACCACAATGGGGGCATTGATCCCCGATGGAGACAGGCTGATGGCCTTTACTACCCGATCACTTTCCGGCAGAGACATAATGGCATCCAGCGCCCAGCCTCCTTCTGCCTGTCCAACGCCTTCCACCTCGGAAAACGCCGCAATGTCCTCCTCGGTAAGTCCCAAGGTCGACATGATCTGGATGTCCATAAAGTTCTGACGGTCAAAGTATTCGTCTGAGGTTTTCCTCATATCCGGCGCCGCAGAGCGCAGTCCAACCAGAAACATGCAGCCCAGCGCCACCATAATAAAAATGGATAAAAAGCGCGTAAAGGATCCCCGGATCTCCCGGAACAGAACTTTTCTAAGGCTCCGGTTCACTACCACTCAATCCTTTCTATAGGAACGGGATTTTCATTCTGATACATCTTGCTGACCTTGCCGCTACGGATCTGGATCACCCGATCCCCCATGGGCATCAGTGCGGAGTTATGGGTTATGATCACCACCGTCATGCCATCCCGGCGGCAGGTGTCCTGCAGCAGCTGCAAAACCTCCTTGCCGGTATTGTAGTCCAGCGCACCGGTAGGTTCATCGCACAGCAGCAGCTTGGGGCGTTTTGCCAGCGCACGGGCAATGGCAACCCGCTGCTGCTCGCCGCCGGAGAGCTGAGCAGGGAAATTGTTCATCCGATCCTTCAGCCCTACACGGGTCAAGGCTTCCACCGCATCCATATGATCCGGGCAGATCTCACTAGCCAATTCCACGTTTTCCAGTGCCGTCAGGTTGCCCACCAGATTATAAAACTGGAAAACAAACCCGATATCATAGCGCCGATAGCTCGTCAAATTTCTCCCTCTCAGCCCCGCAATTTCCCGGCCATCTACCAGAATGGAGCCTGAGGTAGGCGTATCCATGCCCCCCAGCAGGTTCAGCACGGTGGTCTTTCCTGCGCCGCTGGGGCCTACTACAATGCACAGCTCCCCCTGCTCCACCTGAAAATCCACCCCGTCCAAGGCCCTGATGCCGCCATTGCCCCCGGGATAGACCCGGGTAACGTCCTTTACTTCAATATAAGCCATAGCATATTCCTCACAACAGTCTTTTTCCGAATACAGCATTATTATAGTATAATTCCGAAAAAAAGTACATGCTTCCCTTGTGAATTTTCTCCATGCAGCGTCCCTATTCCCGGAAGCTATAGCCCATAACCAACTGATATCAGAGCATCCCGGCAGTTTATGGTATAATGCTTCTATATCGAACCAAATTATTGGAATCAGGAGGAATACAAATGACCAATCCCTATTCCCATCTGCTGTCCCCCTTCAAAATTGGGAACGTCACCTTAAAAAATCGTATGATGGGCTCAAAATGTGCACTTCAGAGCTTTACGCTGGAGCAGGCACGAGAGTTTTATGCCGACATGGCCCGGAATGGCGCCGCCACCGTTACCGTTGCCATGGGCGATCATCCGGAGCGCAATCTGAATCTCCCGGATCAAAATGGCAGGATGCCCCATATGGACGGCACCGGCAACGACATGCGGGATCCCGCCGTAGTAGAGGGCTACCGAAAAATCGCAGAAGCAGTCCATGCCTATGGCACGCTGGCTTCCGCCTCCCTTATGGACATTGAGCCAACAGATGTAAATATCTCCGATACCCCCAACTGGGATGAGATCCCCAAAAACGGCGACTACAACTCCGCTGTGTTCCGCAATAAGCCCGGCATCTCGCAGGAACGGCTCCAGCTTCTGATCGATGAGTTTGCCTTCCGTGCCAAGGAGGCCAAGGACATGGGCTTTGACATGTGCACCTTCTACATGTCCTACCGATCCTCCATTCTGGCCTGTTCCATGTCACCGCTGCTGAACCAGCGCACGGACAAATACGGCGGGAAAACCATGGCAGAGCGTGCCACGCTGGCCAAGGAGGTATTTTCCAAGGTCAAGGAGGTCTGCGGGCCGGACTTTCTGATTGAAGCCCAGATCTCCGCAGAGGAAGAGGCGCCCGGCTATACCTTTGAGGATTTTCTGGATTTCTGTCAGGCGCTGGAAGGCTATGTGGACATCATTCAGATCCGAGGACTGGATGGCTCCGCCACCCATGTCAACGGCCTCAACTACCGGAAGGGACACCCCCATTCCATCGACTACGCCGCCGCCTTCAAGGCCCGGGGCATCAAAATCGCCTGCGCTCCTGTGGGCGGATATGGAGATCCTGAGATGATGGAGCGGTTCCTTGCAGAGGGCAAAACCGATCTCTTTGCCATGGCCCGTCAGTTTCTGGCAGACGACCATTATTACGAAAAGGTCACCGCCGGTCTCCCCGCCGCTGAGATCGTCCCCTGCATTCTCTGTAACGGATGTCATGGACACCACACCTGCTCCGTCAATCCCCGGCTGGGCCGGAAACGGAATCTCTTTGCCGAAACCACCACGCCCAAAAAGGTCGCAGTCATCGGCGGCGGCCCCGGCGGAATGATGGCGGCGCTCACCGCTGCCAGAAGAGGCCATCAGGTCACCCTTTATGAGAAGGCCCCCATGCTGGGTGGTCAGCTGGTGGCTGCCAGCATGCCGGACTATAAATGGCCGATTGGCGAATATCTCGCATATCTGCTCCGTGAGCTGTATAAGCTGCCGGTTCAGCTACAGCTCGGCATAACAGCCACGCCGGAACTGCTGAAGGAACAGGGCTATGATGCCATTCTCTGTGCGCCCGGCTCCGAACCGGTCTACCCGCCTGTTCCCGGCGCCGAAAACGCCCGGCTGGCGGAATCCGTATTCGGTCATGAGGCGGAATTGGGGCACCGGGTCGTTGTAATCGGCGGTGCGGACACCGGACGGGATGTCAGTCTGTACCTTGCCCGGGCCGGTCATCAGGTGACCATGGTAACACGTGGGCAGATCCAGCTGGCCGATGATATGCACACCGAGCGGCTCCAAAAGGAGTCCTTCCAGAAGGAGCCCAACTTCTCCTATGTAGATTTTGCCGCAACGGAAAAGATTGAGCCCCACTGCGTCACCTTGCGGGTACAGACCAACGGCGTCCACGGCTTTATCCCCCTGATGGGGCCGCAGGACGACGAGGATGCCTACTATCAGGATCAGCATGCAGGCGGCCCGGGTGGTCCGGGCGGTCCCGGCGGTCCCGGTGGTCCCGGTGGTCCGGGTGGTCCCGGCCCCTTTGGCGCTCCCATCCCGGCACCGGATCCTATTTACGAAAACCGCACGCTGGCGTGCGACAGCGTAGTGGTTTCCGGCGGAAGGGCCCCCAGAACCGGGCTGGCAGAGTCTTTCCGTGGTGCTGCGCCCATCGTGACCGTCATCGGCGATGCCGTAACGGTTTCCAACATCAAACGTGCTACTTACTCCGGCTATAAGGCCGCCATGGAGCTGTAAAAGCAATCGGGTGCTGAGCGATTTCGCTTAGCACCCGATTTGTTATGATTTTCCGATCTGACCGCCGAACCACAGCCCCGCTGCTGTTCCGAGCAGGCAGCAGGTCAGGCTCAGGGCCACATACAGCACGCCCAGTCCATAGCGTCCATTTTGCAGCAGCATTACTGTCTCCAGCGAAAAGGTGGAAAACGTGGTAAAGCCGCCGCAGATCCCGGTTTTCAGAAGCAGGACACTTCTCGTTGAAAGCCGCCCTGCCTGTGCGGCAATCAAGCCTATGAGAAATGCGCCCAGAAAATTGGTCAGCAGCGTAGCCATGGGAAACTCTCTGGAAATCGGCAGCAGGCTCAGTCCGTACCGAAGTGCCGCTCCGATTCCGCCGCCCAACGCAACAGCCAGAATATTCATGGATTCTCCTCCAGCCATCGGAGTGCCATTTCCAGCGCCTGCTCCACCGCCTGCTGCTGCACCTGCTCCCGGTTTCCGGGAAACACATAGTGCTTGCAGCAGCACCGGCCACCGGCATACAGCCCCAGAAACACCGTTCCCACCGGCTGAATTCCATCGCCCTCCGGCCCTGCAAGTCCGGTGGCCGACAGAGCCAAGTCCGTCTCCATCCGTGCCGCTGCTCCCGAAGCCATGGACTCTGCCACAGGTGCAGATACTGCGGTATACTTGTCCAGCAGCTCCTGCGGCACCGAAAGCACCTGATGCTTCACCCGGTCACAATAGCTGACAATGGCCCCGGGAAACACCTTGGAGCTGCCGGGCACTGCCGTAATGGCAGCGGCAATTCTGCCGCCGGTGCAGGATTCCGCAGTGGTAACAGTCAGCCCTCTGGCTGTCAACTCCTCCACCAGCCGCCTTGCCTTATCGCTCAACACGGATATACACCGGCTCGGTGCCTTCTACGGCTTCCTTCACCAGCGCCTCCACGTCCATCTTTGCCTCGGCCTTTTCGATTTCAGCCAACTGGGGGCGGGTCTTAGGATGCTTGGGGGTAAAGACCGTGCAGCAGTCCTCATAGGGGAGGATTGAGGTCTCCATGGTGTCGATTTTCCGGGCGATGGCAATGATCTCTTCCTTGTCCATGCCAATGACGGGCCGGAACACCGGCAGACGGCACACCGCATTGGTCACCATCATGGCCTGCATGGTCTGAGAGGCCACCTGACCGAGGCTCTCGCCGGTAACAAGGCTCATGCAGCCCAGCTTCTCCGCCAGCGCCTCGGAAATCCGCATCATCATCCGGCGCATAATCAGGGTAAAGTATTCCTCCGGGCAGTTATCCCGAATCTCCTCCTGAATCTTTGTGAAGGGCACCACATGAACGGTAATGCGACCGCAGTACCGGGTCATGATCCGAGCCAGATCCAGCACCTTTTCTTTCGCCCGCTCCGAGGTGTAGGGATAGCTGAAGAAATGTACACACTCCAGCTCCACGCCCCGCTTTGCCATCATATAGCCCGCTACAGGGCTGTCGATGCCGCCGGAGAGCAGCAGGGCGGACTTTCCGCCCACGCCCACAGGCAGTCCGCCTGCACCGGGCTCTGCCGGGCCATGGACAAAGGCCCGCTCCTCCCGAACTTCCACATAGACGGTATAGGCCGGATTGTGGACATCCACCTCCACCTGCGGATATTCCTCTGCCAGCCGTCCGCCGATCTCCTGTGAAATCTGAATGGAGTTCAGCGGGAACCGCTTGTCTGCCCGCTTGGATTCCACCTTAAAGGACTTGGCGCAGGCGATCTCATCCCCCAGATAGTCCCGGCAGGCATTGAAAATCGCATCCAGATCCTTGTCACAGCCCCGGCTCCGGCAGCGGGAGATAATGCCGAATACTCTGCCGCAGGCCTCCCACGCCCCGTCCAGATCGCAGTCATCGTTTTCCGGCTCCACATAGACGGTGGACTGGAGCAGACGAATCTTGAACCGGCCATAGGGCTTCAGCCGACGGCTCAGATTGCTGTGGAGCTTGCCCTCAAAGCTGGCCCGGTTCAGGCCCTTCAGGACAATTTCTCCCATTTTCAAAAGGAACATTTCATTCATGTGTCTTTCCTCGTTTTTCTAAAGTATATCAGAGAAATTATACACGATTTCAGGTTCTTTTGCAATCACCGGATTGGGCTGCCGCATTTTTCGGCTCCGTCACAGAAAGCTGTCGGTAGGTGCGGATAATGATAAACAGTGCAAAGAAGAATGTCAAGATATCCGACAGCGGGAAGGAGTAGAGCAGGCCGTCCAGACCAAAGAATATTGGAAGGATAATGGGCAGGGATACACCGAAAATCACCTCACGGGTCAGGGAAATCAGTGTGGACTCCAAGGCTTTCCCCATGGCCTGCAAATAAATAAAGGTTCCCTTGTTCACCATAGACAGGACGATCAGGCACAGATAGATGCGGAAGCTTCGAATCGCAAAATCCGTATAATAGCTGCTCTCATTGTCCGCTCCAAAGATTCCGATGAGCTGCCGAGGGAATACCTCTACAATGACCAGTGCAATGAGTCCAATGACCATCTCCCATGTCAGAAGATAGGTAAAAAGCTTTTTGGCACGGTCTTTCCGCCCTGCGCCGATGTTATACCCTACCACGGGAATGCAGCCCGCTGCCATGCCGATGGAAATGGAGATCGCAATCTGGTAGAACTTCATCACGATGCCCATGACCGCCAGCGGGATCTGAGAATACTCCGCCTGGCCGAAAATCGGATCTCTTGCCCCGTATTTGGTACACATGTTCTGGAACGCCGCCATGGAGAGTACCAGTGCGATCTGTGCAAGAAAGCTGGTGATCCCCAGCGTCAGGAACTGCTTCATCAGGCCGCCCCACATGCCAAAGCTGCTGCGGCTCAATTTCACGGCCTTCATGTGGAACAGATACCAGATGCTGAGCGCCGCCGTCAGGATCTGACCCAATACCGTTGCCACAGCCGCTCCCATCATCCCCATGTGCAGGGGATAAATAAAGATCGGATCCAGAATCACATTGATCAGTGCGCCGGCCAGCGTTGCCGCCATGGCAAACCGTGGGCTTCCATCGGAGCGGATGATCGGATTCATGGCCTGCCCAAACATATAAAAGGGCACGCCCAGCGCGATCCAGAAGAAATACTCTTTTGCACAGGCATGGGTCTCCGGATTTACGTTTCCGCCGAACAGGCTGAGAATTGGCTCCATAAAGATCAGGTACACCGCCGTCAGGATCACGCTCAGAAGCACACACAGGACAATGGCATTTCCAATGCTCCGATGTGCGTCCTCTTTCCGGCCCGCTCCAAGACTGATGCTCACAAAGGCACAGCAGCCATCACCGATCAGCACCGCAATGGCCAGCGCTACCACGGTCAGCGGAAATACAACGGTATTGGCCGCATTGCCATAGGAGCCCAGATAGGTCGCATTGGCAATAAAGATCTGGTCTACCACATTGTAGAGCGCCGCCACCACCAGCGAGATCACACAGGGCACCGCATACCGCCGCATGAGCCGCCCCACAGGCTCCGTTTCCAAAAATGTGTTGGACTTTTCTCCCATAATATTCATACCTCCAAAATCCAGAAAAAGCGCGCAGTCTTTTGCTGGATTTACGTCCGCATAGACTACACGCTTTTTTGCCCTATAAAAATAAACGAGGGGCCGCAACTGGATTTACACAGTTACTGCCACTCGTCTTTTTTATTTTACTCAATCTTATTTTATTTGTCAAAGGGAATTTTTCTGTTGTAGATTCCCGTATCCGTCAGTTTTTCTCGCTCGATGGGAATTGAAAAGCGATAGCGGCTCCCTTCCTGATAGAGATTTGGACGAAAGAAGCAGCTGGGCCGCTGCCGCAGCAGCGTATCTTCTCCCCCATTTTTCTGAATATCGGAAAGGACGGTATCCCGATCCAGCATGTCCCGTTCGGTATAGGCCGTCAAGGCTTCCACATTGGGCTCGCTTCGATAGAACAGGTAATTCATCAGATAGCTTGCCCCCTGATGATGGATCAGCAGAAATCCCACGGCTGCCAGCAGCAGTGCCGTCAGAATCCACAAATGTAAAATATTCTTCCGATAGAGGGAATACACAAAGCCCGAGCGCTTTACCTTCATTTCAGTTCCTCCCCAGCTGGTATGTCCGGTACTGGATCGCCTCCGCCAGATGCTCCGGCTGGATCTCTGTGCTGTCCGCCAGATCTGCAATGGTACGGGCCACGCGCAGGATCCGGTCATAGCTTCTGGCCGTTAAATTCATGGACTCAAAGGCCATTTTCATGAGGCCCGTGCAGGTCTCATCCAACCGACAGTATTTCTGTACCCCGGCTGGGGGCATTGCCGCATTGCAGGAGATCTTGTCCTCTCGAAAGCGCAGGAGTTGCCGCTGTCTCGCCGCATCCACCCGCTCTTTTATTGCCGCCGAGGATTCCCCCGGCGCTCTGGACGCAAGGGACTCAAATTCCACTGCGGGCACCTCTACGATCATATCGATCCGATCCAGCAGTGGCCCGGACAGTCGGGAAAGATACTGCTCCACAGACCGCTGGGTACAGCTGCACCGTCCCGAGGGGTGCCCATACCATCCGCACTTGCAGGGATTCATGGCGCACACCAGCATAAACCGGCTGGGATAGGAGCAGGAACCGCTGACCCTCGAAATCGTCACCTTGCCGTCCTCCAGAGGCTGCCGCATGATTTCCAGCGCTTCCTTTGAGAATTCCGGCAGCTCATCGAGAAACAGGATCCCATTGTGGGCAAGGCTGATCTCACCGGGCTTCGGCGTAGAGCCGCCCCCCGCCAGCCCCGCCGGAGATACCGTATGATGGGGAGAGCGGAAGGGGCGCGATGTCACCAGCGGCTGCTGACGGGTCAGCAGTCCCATCACCGAATAGATTTGGCTGACCTCCAGCGATTCTTCTCGGGACATATCCGGCAGAATGGACGGGAGACGTTTTGCCAGCATACTCTTTCCTGCGCCCGGCGGCCCCACCATCAGAATATTGTGGGAGCCTGCCGCTGCAATTTCCAGCGCACGCTTTACATTCTCCTGCCCCTTCACATCCGCAAAATCCAGAAGCTTTTCCGGGTGCTTCTCCGGAATCCATGGTGCTACCGGCTCCATGGTACGGATCCCCGTCAGATGGTCGCAGAGCTGTCCCACGGTTTTGGGCGCATAGACCGTAATACCCCCTGCCAACGTTGCCTCAGGGCCATTCTCCTCCGGCACCACAATGGTATCGATCCCCGCTTTTTTTGCGGAGAGTACCATGGGCAGCACACCAGATACGCCCCGGAGCTCCCCGCTCATGCTGAGTTCCCCCAGAAAGGCCCAGTTATCCCCGGGCAGCCGCAGCTGTCCCGCCGCAGCCAGAATGCCAAGAAGAATCGGCAGGTCGTAGACCGTACCGGATTTTTTTGTGCCCGCCGGGGCCAGATTGATGGTGATGCGTGTTGTGGGGAACTTAAACCCCGTACTGGTAATGGCCGCCCGGACACGCTCTCTGGATTCCTTTACCGCCGCATCCGGAAGTCCTACAATATCAAATCCCGGCAGCCCCGATGCAATGCAGCACTCCACCTCCACAAGATAGCCTGCTATCCCCGAAAGTCCCATGGATCTCAGATGCAAAACCACGTATATTTCCCCCTTCCGCAGTAGGAATATTCATAATACTCCCTGCTGTTTTGCTGTGTAAAAAGCTGGTACGAACGTCTCATATGAGGCAGGAGATTTTTCCATTTCTGTTTTCATTTTATCGCATTCATTGTGAAATTTCAAACAATTATTTTATGCAACATCACATGGCATTCCAACACTTTAGCGTGTTTCATTGTGACTTTCTGCAAAGTTTCATAAATATCTTGCAGAAGATTTACATTCTCCCCGGTTTTATGGTACAATGAAGGAGCTGCGAGTGAGGATATCGTGACACATACTCTCACGGCGGGCGAAAGAATAAATATTCACGCCCAAACGATTCAAGGAGGAATTACTTTGGCTAGAAAGCTGAAAACCATGGACGGCAATAATGCCGCCGCACATGTGGCCTATGCGTTTACCGATGTTGCCGCAATTTATCCCATCACCCCCTCCTCTGTCATGGCAGAGCATATTGACGAGTGGGCTGCCGCAGGCCGGAAGAATCTCTTCGGTCAGACGGTAAAAGTCGCCGAAATGCAGTCCGAGGGCGGCGCCGCCGGCGCTGTACACGGAAGCCTGATGTCCGGCGCACTGACTACAACCTTTACCGCATCCCAGGGTCTGCTCCTGATGATCCCCAACATGTATAAAATCGCCGCAGAGAATCTCCCCTGCGTCATGCATGTATCCGCCCGTGCCCTTGCCACCCACGCCCTGTCCATCTTCGGCGATCACAGCGACGTAATGGCATGCCGCGGCACCGGCTTTGCCATGCTGGCATCCTCTAACCCGCAGGAGGTCATGGATCTGGCTGCGGTCGCACATCTTGCGGCCATTGAAGGCTCCGCCGCCTTCCTGCACTTCTTCGACGGCTTCCGCACCTCCCATGAGATCCAGAAGATCGGCGTATGGGACTATGCGGATCTGGACGAAATGCTGGACAAGGAGAAGGTTCAGGCCTTCCGGAACGCCGCATTGAACCCCAACCATCCCCATATCAAGGGCTCTGCACAGAACCCCGATATCTTCTTCCAGACCCGTGAGGCCTGCAATACGCATTATAATGAGATCCCCGGCGTCGTGGTCAAGTATATGAACAAGGTCAACGAAAAGCTGGGCACCAACTACCAGCCCTTCAACTACTATGGCGCTCCCGATGCCGAGTACGTCGTGATCTCCATGGGCTCCTCCTGTGACGCCCTGATGGAAGTCTGCGATTATCTGAACTCCACCGGCAAGAAGGTCGGCATGGTAAATGTACATCTGTACCGCCCCTTCTGCCCCGAGTATCTGATCAATGTTCTGCCCGAAACCGTAAAGGGCATTGCCGTTCTGGATCGCTGCAAGGAACCCGGCGCTCTGGGCGAGCCGCTGTATCTGGACGTGGTCACTGCACTGGCCGGCTCCAAGTTCGGCTCTGTTCCCGTTATCGGCGGCCGTTACGGCCTCGGCTCCAAGGACGTGGGCACCGGCTGCCTGATCTCCGCTTATCTGAACCTCATGAAGGACAAGCCGCAGGCTCCCTTTACCTTGGGCATCAACGATGACGTGACCCACCTGAGCCTGCCCATCACCGACAATACCGACTGTCAGGCCAAGGGCAACACCGCATGTAAATTCTGGGGCCTCGGCTCTGACGGCACCGTTGGCGCCAACAAGAACTCCATTAAGATCATCGGTGACAACACCGACCTTAACGCACAGGCCTACTTCCAGTATGACTCCAAGAAGTCCGGCGGCGTCACCATCTCCCATCTGCGGTTTGGCCCTGAGCCCATCCGCTCCAGCTACTATGTCACCGCTTCCGACTTTGTTGCCTGTCATAACGCCTCCTATCTGGAGAAGTATCCCATGGCACAGGATTGTAAGCCCGGTGGAACCTTCCTGATCAACTGCTCCTACGATGTTGAAGAGCTTGGCAAGGTGCTTCCCGTTGAAGCAAAGCAGTACATTGCCAAGAACCACGTGAACGTCTACACCATCGATGCCGTTAAGATTGGCAAGGAATTGGGGCTCGGCACCAAGTACAACATGGTGCTCATGTCCGCCTTCTTTAAGCTGGCAAACATCATCCCCATTGACGATGCGGTTCGCTACATGAAGGAAGCCTGCCAGACCTCTTACGGCAAGCTGGGGGATGAGGTTGTAAACAAGAACAAGAATGCAGTTGACGCCGGTCTCACCGGTATCGTCAAGCTGGATATCCCCGCCGATTGGGCCACCACCACCGAAGGCGGCGTAGAGGCACTGCCTGCCGCTTCCGGCAACAAGGTTCTCGACACCTTTGTAAAGGACGTGCTGATTCCCGCCAACGCACAGCGCGGTGATGAGATTCCCGTCTCCAAGCTGATGCCGCAGGCGGACGGCTCCCTGCCCTCCGGCACTGCCGCCTTTGAGAAGCGCGGTATTGCGGTAGAGGTTCCCGTATGGCTGCCTGAGAACTGCATCCAGTGCAACCGCTGCTCTTACGTCTGCCCCCATGCCGTGATTCGTCCCTTCGTCATGAATGACGAGGAGCTGAAGAACGCACCCGAGGGCACCAAGTCCACCAAGATGCTGGGCAAGGGCACCGATGGCATGCATTTCTCCATTGCCATCTCCCCCATGGACTGCACCGGCTGCGGCTCCTGCATCAACGTCTGCCCCGCCAAGAACAAGGCGCTGACCTCCAAGCCTCTCGCCGAGGCCATGGGTGATGAGCCTGTCTTTGAGTACGCTACCAAGAAGGTTACGGAAAAGCCCGTTCCCTTTAAGGCCAGCACCGTCAAGGGCTCTCAGTTCAAGACGCCGCTGTTCGAGTTCTCCGGCGCCTGCGCAGGCTGCGGCGAAACGCCTTATGTCAAGCTGATCACCCAGCTCTTTGGTGACCGCATGGTCATCGCCAACGCCACCGGCTGCTCCTCCATCTGGGGCGCCAGCGCACCTTCTATCCCCTATACCGTCAACAAGTGCGGCAAGGGTCCCGCTTGGGCAAACTCCCTGTTTGAGGATAACGCCGAATTTGGCTACGGCATGATGCTGGGCTCCCAGCAGCGCCGTGCAAATCTTCAGGGTCTGGTCGCTGAGCTTGTGAAGGAAGAGATCCCCGCCGATCTGAAGGCTGCCGCCGAGACATGGCTGGCCGCCAGCAACCAGGGCGAGGGCTCCCGGATCCCCTCTGCGGACTTCGAGGCAGAGATCAAGAAGTATCAGGACGCTGTCCCCGCACTGGGCGAAATTGCGCAGATGACCGACATGCTGGTAAAGCCTTCCCAGTGGATCTTCGGCGGCGACGGCTGGGCCTACGATATCGGCTACGGTGGTCTCGACCATGTACTGGCCCAGAACCAGAACGTCAACATCTTTGTTCTGGATACTGAGGTTTACTCCAACACCGGCGGACAGGCCTCCAAGGCGACCCCCATCGGCGCTGTGGCTGAGTTTGCCGCTGCCGGTAAGGCCGTAAAGAAGAAGGATCTGGCACAGATTGCCATGACCTACGGCTATGTCTATGTGGCACAGATCGCCATGGGCGCTGACTACCAGCAGACCCTGAATGCCATCATGGAGGCCGAGGCCTACGATGGCCCCTCCCTGATCATTGCCTACGCACCCTGCATCAATCACCACGCAAAGGCAGGCATGGGCAAGGCCATGGAGACCATGGAGCGTGCAGTCAAGGCCGGCTACTGGCATCTGTTCCGGTTCAATCCCGAGAAGGAGAAGCCCTTCACGCTGGATTCCAAGGAGCCGACGGATCGCTACAACGACTATATCATGTCCGAGAGCCGTTACAGCTCTCTGGCCAAGAGCTTCCCGGATCGTGCAAAGGAGCTCTTTGCAGAAGCAGAGGAGTTTGCCGCCGAGAAGTATCAGGATCTCACCAAGCGCCAGCAGAATCAGTAATTTTAGCGTTCATTCGCACCGGGGACAGCTTGTCCCCGGTGCTTTTTTACCTCCGCCCCCCAAAAAAGTACGCAAATCCTGCAAAATTTATGATTTTATCGGCATTTCCCCGATTTTCAGGGCTATTTTATGCATGTACTATCTATATTCCTTATGATTTTGCACCTCCATACAAAAAACTTGCAGAATTTCTCTTTTGCCCCCTTGACATGGCGCAGAATTTGTAATAGAATAGGAACACAGCAAAACGTATGATACGTTTTGTAACAAATGGTACCATCGGAGTGTCACCCGATGCTTCCATTTATGCAGTGCTTCCGATCCGGCTGTCTGTTCAGGTCACCTCCCTGAGTCGTAGCCAGGCAGTCGGTTGTTGGGAAACCGCTCAGGACGACGGATTGTTTTGCTCCACGCAAAATGATTCGTCTTTTTCCTGCTTTACCCTTGAATTTTTCGTTTTTTTTGCTATACTAATTAGAAAAAGAATGTGAATACCGCTCCAAGTATTCCAAATTTTAGGTGATATAACATGAACTCTACCAATAGTCTGATTCTAAATGCGAAGCTGTCTCTGGACAGCGATGTACCTCTTTATAACCAGCTGGTTGCCATTATCAAGCGGCACATCTCCGCTGGTATCTTGGTGCCCGGGGATCTGCTCCCCTCCGAGTCTGAGCTGTGCAAGGCTCTTTCCATCTCCCGCTCCACAGTCCGTCAGGCCATCGGTGCGCTGGAATCCGAGGGACTTGTGGTACGCCGTCAGGGCAAGGGCACCTTTGTGGCAGAGCCCAAGGTACACCGGAAGACCGAGCGGGTATACTCCTTCACTGCGGAAATGACCGCCATGGGACTGACGCCTTCCTCTGACTTGATCGAGTTTACCGTCATTACCCCCACACCGGATATTGTAAAGATGCTGGAGCTCCGCAGCAGCGACACCAAGGTCTATAAGTTCACCCGTATCCGTAAGGTCAACGGGGAACCGCTGATGCTGGAAACCTCCTTCTATCCCCAGTACATCTACCCCAACCTGACGCCTGAGCTGTTGACCACCCACTCCTTCTATTCCCTGCTCTATGATGTAGGCGTTATCCCTTACACGGCTGTGGATTCCTATGAAGCAGTGAAGTTCAGCAAATCCGATGCAGAATTGCTCCATTGCCGTGCCGGCAGCGCAGGCTTCTTTGTCCAGCGGCAGACCCGTACGGAGAGCGGCGAGTGCTACGAGTTCACCCAGACCTATATGCGCGGTGATCGTGCCTCTCTGGATATCGTGCTCCACAAGGACGGCGTCACCTTCTCCAGAAGTGTTGATAAGACCCACACCGGCTAACCATTGCGCCCCCGGGACTCCGGGGGCGTTTTCCATGCACGCCCCTTCCCTGAAACTCCCCCTTGTGAAACCCTCGCCGGTGTATTATAATGGGGAGGACAGAAACGGATCCGGCCTCTGCTGCGCCGGTTTTCCAAAAGACTTTTTCGGAGCTGCTTGCAGCTTCTTATGTAGGAGGAACCAATTTTGCTTCATCATTCCACTTCAGAAATGGCTTCGTTCCTGAAGCCCGGAAAGCATGTCCATCTCATTGGCATCGGCGGCGTATCCATGTGTGCGCTGGGCATGGTGCTTCACGGCATGGGCATCCAAGTCACCGGCTCTGACATGAATCAGAGCAAAACCACTGACCATCTGGAAGAGACGGGGATCCCCGTTGCCATCGGCCACAGAGCAGAAAACATTCAGGGGGCAGACTGCATTATCCGCACTGCCGCTGTCCACGACGAGAACCCCGAAATTGTTGCTGCCGCACAGCAGGGTATCCCTGTATTTGAACGTGCCCAGTCCTGGGGCTACATCATGACCGCTTATAAAAACGCCGTCTGCTTCTCCGGCACCCACGGCAAAACCACCGCCACATCCATGATGACCCATATCGCCATGGAGGCAGGCATCGACCCCACGGTCATGATCGGCGGCTATCTGAATCTTTTGGACGCAGGCCACCGGGTGGGCCATGGCGACACCATCATTATGGAGTCCTGCGAGTACTGCAATTCCTTCCTGAACTTCACCCCCACCATTGCCGTGATTCTTGATATTGATGCCGATCATCTGGACTTCTTCAAGGATCTGGAGGACATCAAGCACTCCTTCCGGCAGTTTGCGGAGCTGACCCCTGCGGATCGTGGCATCGTCATCGCCAATGGCATGGATAAAAACACCATGGATGCGCTGAAGGGCATTGACCGCCGGCTCATTACCTTCGGTCTGACCCCGGATATGGACGTCTATCCGGTCCACTTCGAGCGTGGTCATTCCAGCTTTGATGTCATGTGCAAGGGTTCCTTCTATACCCACGTGGATCTGCGGGTACTGGGCCGCCACAACTGCATGGATGCACTGGCCGCCATTGCTGCCGCATGGGCGCTGGGCGTTGAGCCGGATGCCGTGACCAAGGGCCTCGTTTCCTTCACCGGCGCCGCCCGCCGTATGGAGTTCAAGGGCGTTTATCACGGTGCCGACATCTATGACGACTATGCCCACCACCCCGGTGAGCTGAAGGCCACGCTGGACGCCGTTCCCGAGCGCGGCTACAGCCGCACCATTGTGGTATTCCAGCCCCATACCTACTCCCGTACCAAAGCGCTGTTCCCTGAATTTGTGGAGCAGCTCTGCCGCCCCGATCTTACCATTCTGGCCGAGATCTATGCCGCCCGTGAGACAAATACCTATGGGATCTCCTCCAAGGATCTGGCTGACCAGATTCCCGGTGCGGAATACTACAAGACCTTTGATGAGATCACCCAGCGGCTCAAGGAAATTGCCGCTCCAGGTGATTTGATTCTCACCATTGGCGCAGGCGATATTTTCCGTGTCGGTGAGGCGCTGGCAAGTGCCGAATAAACAGCAGCAAAAGCGCCGCAGTCTGCGGCGCTTTTCTTCTATCCCGCATCTTAACGGTTTCTTAAAGAGACGTCCTCTTTGTTTTTAATCCTCTATTTGTTAAACTATGACTTGGAAGGTGTGAAGAGATATGTATAAAATACTCATCTGTGACGATGAAACGGATATCCGCAATGCCCTGAATATCTATCTCAGTGCGCAGGGCTATGAGACCGTGCTCTGCTCCAACGGGCAGGAAGCTCTGGACGCTGTGGCCAAGGGCGGGATCGGCCTTGTGCTGCTGGATATCATGATGCCGGTGATGGATGGGATCACCGTTCTGTCCAAACTCCGAAAGACCAGCAATGTCCCTGTCATTCTCCTGACGGCCAAGGGAGAAGATACCGACAAGGTACTGGGGCTGGACGTAGGCGCAGATGATTATATTACAAAGCCCTTTAATCCCATGGAGGTGCTGGCCCGGGTAAAGTCTCAGCTGCGCCGGTATCTTCAGCTGGGTGCTGCTGTGGCCCCCAGCACGGAGCTCCATTGTGGCCCTGTTGCCATGGATGACCGTTCCAAAACAGTCATGGTAGACGGAGACCCCATCAGCCTGACCCCCACGGAGTATGAGATCCTCAAGCTGTTTCTCACCCATCCGGGGCAGGTGTTCTCCATGTCAGAGATCTACCGTCAGGTCTGGAACGAGGCCCCGCTGGGTGCCGAAGGCACTGTAGCTGTACATATCCGCCACCTGCGAGAAAAAATTGAGATCGACCCGGCCAATCCCCGCTGCCTGAAGGTGGTATGGGGCCAGGGCTATAAGTTTGTCTCAGATTGATCGGAGTGATTTCGGATGCCCCCATTCTTCAAAAAAACAAGCGTTAAGATCATCGGCGCCGTTTTATGTGTGCTGTGTCTGGCCGTGGGTATTTTCTTTGGGCTTATTTCCATGAATGTTGCCCTTTCCGGCGGTTTTTCCAGTCGGACAGAGCTCTACAACAGTATGATCGCAGACCGACTGGATCGAGATGTGGATCTCATTATGCACGGCTACTTTGACCCCAGCGATCCATCCCATCCCTGGGTCTCCTACTACACCGGCTCCATCTACACTGGTCATAATTCCAATTTGCTCTGGACGATCACCGATTCCGCCACCGGCGATGTCGTGCTCTCCACCTATGACGGTGAAGATGCCAACGCCGTTTTATCCCAGCCCTTCTATTATTCCACCACGCAGGCAAGCCCTCGGGATATCTACACCGTGACCAGTCAGCTGTTTTACTGCGACGGTCAGCTGTACTCCTACAGTGAGAATGACGATTCCTTCTCTGTACTCAAAACCTCCGCCACACAGGAGATCTCCGGCATTGAGGAGCTTGACCCGCTTGCAAAGGACCTTGGCTTTACCTATAACGGCTCTCACTACAATTATCAATCCGACTATGGGCTTTTCTTCTGGTCCGATGATACTACGGAGATCTATACTTCTGTAGATTCCGACTACGTCATCACCTGCTATCTGCTCAGCGCGCTTCCCTACCAGGATACCTATTGGAAGATCTTTAACTTCTGCTCCATTCTTTACCCCTACCGCTTCCTGTTCTGCGGTCTTGCGGTTGGCTTTATGCTGCTGGGACTGGTTTTACTGATCCTGCTGTGCTGCAGTGTAGGGCGTGTCAGTGGAAATGACGATGCCGTACTGAATCCCATTCACAGGATCCCCGGCGAACTGATACTGGCTCCGCTGGTATTCGCATTCCTGATAGGCATTTCTCTGGCAGATCTGGGGCTTCTGTATTCTACCGTCTCTCTGATCGAACTGGGTGCCGCCGCGGCATTGCTGGCTCTGACCGTCACCTATCTGCTCCCCTCTCTATGCGTTCGAGTCAAGACCCATACGCTGCTCTCCAACACGCTGTGCGCGCGGCTGCTGCGGGGACTAAAGCGCCTTTGGAGCAAATCACGCTCTGCCCTCGTTGCGGTATTTCTGCATCTCCCGCTGATCTGGAAGGTGCTTGGCGCCTATCTGCTTCTTTGTATTCTGGAGCTGATCGGACTCAGCCTGTTCTTCTGGGGCAATGGCATGCTTTACTTCTTCTGGGTCTTTGAAAAGCTGCTGGTGGGTGGTATCATCGCCTATGTCTGCATGAGCTTTCTGCGGCTGAAGTCTGGTGCGGAGCGGATTGCCGCAGGAGACTATAACACCAAGGTCTCCACCGATCATCTGGTGCTGGAGTTCAAAACCACCGCCGAGACCCTCAATCACATTCAGGATGGCATCAGCACCGCCGTGGATCGCCGTATGCGCTCCGAGCGGCTGAAAACCGAGCTCATCACCAATGTGTCCCACGACCTCAAAACGCCGCTGACCTCCATCGTCAGCTATGTGGATCTTCTGAAGCAGGAACCTGCCGGTTCCCCCGCCGCTGAGGAATATCTCCAGGTGCTGGATCGGCAGTCCGCCCGGCTGAAAAAGCTCATCGAGGATCTGGTAGAGGCCAGCAAGGCATCTACGGGCAACATTGCCGTACATGCCGAGCCGCTGGACTTCTCCATGCTGCTGGGACAGGCTTTGGGAGAATATAGCGAACGGCTGGAAAAAGCCGGGCTCACACCTGTTTCAAAACTCCCTGACAGTCCGGTCATGATCTCCGCGGACGGGCGTCTCCTCTGGCGCATTCTCGACAATCTTTTGGGCAATGCCGTGAAATACGCCATGCCCGGCACACGGCTCTATGTGACCCTCACCGCCGACACCCACGCCATCGTCACCTTCCGCAATATCTCCCGGGATCCTCTGGACGTGACCCCGGAGGAGCTCATGGAACGCTTTGTCCGAGGCGATTCCTCCCGGCACACTGAGGGCAGCGGCCTGGGCCTGTCCATTGCGAAAAGCCTGGCGGAATCCATGGGCGGAGAATTTATTCTCTCTGTGGACGGCGACCTGTTCAAGGCTGCCGTGATCTTCCCGGTACTTCCGTCCCCCGCTCCCGCTCCGGAGCCGCTGGATACACCGCCGTCTTTGGGGCCCAGCACATAGTATTGCCGCGCAGGCAGCCTGTCATTTTGAGAGGTTGCCTGCGCATTTGTTTTTTCTTTTCCATGCTCTGTTCTACCAAATGCATCCTGCCGGTTCTATTTCGTCAGCTGGAGCAGGTTTTTCATGACAATCGTGCTTCAGCGCTGTAGAATAAGAGCGGAAACAATGAGAAAGGAAGAATTGACATGAAACGACCTTATACGCTCCGCGTCTCTGCCATCGCCCTGTCCCTCTCTCTAGTATTGGGCTCCGGTGTTTTGGCCACTGATGTTCCCCCCGGCGGCTTCGGCGGCAACGTGCCCCCACCGCCTCCCGGCGGCGGCTCCATGACCTTCTATACCGGTGATGCTGTGACGGATCTGGAAAGCGGCGATTATACCGGTGAGGTTTTCCCGGACTCCACCGGCGAAACGGAGGTTGCCCTACGGGTAGGCCCCGGCGTAACCGCCACCCTTACGGATTCCACGGTCACCAAAACTGCCGGTGACATGACCGGCGACGACGGAAGCTTTTACGGCGTCAACTCCGGCGTGCTGGCCTATTCCGAGGATGCATCCACCCCTGCCGAATTGACCATTCAGGGCGGCAAGGTGGAAACCTCCGCAAACGGCGCCAACGGCGTCTTTGCCTACGGCTCCTCCACGATCAATCTCGAAAACGCCACCGTCACCACCACCGGCGAAGGCGGTTCCGGCGGCATTATGGTTGCAGGCGGCGGCACCCTCTACGCCAAGGACTGCAACGTCACCACCGAGGGCGGTTCTTCCGCTGCCATTCGCTCTGACCGCGGCTCCGGTCTGATGGTGGTCGATGGCGGCACCTATATTGCAAACGGCTCCAAGGGTACCGGCTCTCCCGCCATTTACTGCGTGGCGGATATCACGGTATCCAACGCCACCATGCAGGCCGGCAATGCGCAGGCTCTGTGTTTTGAGGGCCGGAACCCTGCCCACATTTACAACTCCTATCTAGAGGGCAATTATACCGCCTCCGATGATGACGAGAACTGCAATGTCATGGTCTATCAGTCCATGTCCGGCGATGCTGCCGAGGGCACCAGCTACTGCACCATGGTAGGCGGTGTGCTGAAGGCCAACAACGTCTCCGAAAACGGCAATGCAAAGATGTTCTACACCACCAACACCTACTGCTATATCAACCTCTGTGATGTAGAAATGATCTATCCAAAGGGTATGGACACCTTCCTGCTGTGTGCCTGCAACACCAATCAGCGTGGATGGGGCACCGCAGGTGCCAACGGCTCCGAATGCGTCCTCTACACCATTGATCAGGATGTGGACGGCAACATCATCTACGATACTTGGAGCTATCTGGGCTGCTATTTCACCAAGGATTCCGAAGTCACCGGCGCAATTCTCTGCCGGGAAGACAACGGTGACCGTGGCTGCGATGTCTATATGGATCCGACCGCCGAATGGACCGTCACCGGCGACAGCATGGTGCGGGACTTCTATACCGGCGGTGCAGAGATCGAGGACGATCAGGACCGCATCGTATCTATCGTGGGTGCCGACGGCACGGTATATGTGCAGGGCGACAGTGATTATACCATCACCGTTACCGGTACATTCGGCACGGATGATCTGACTGCCTTTGAACACGTTCCCGGTATCGGCACCGTAGCCGACGGCGAATACACTTTTAACACCGATGTTAAGGATTATGTGAACCTCGACTACATCCCCACCGCACCGGACGGCACCGTTTACGAAGACGCCGCATGGGAAGGTGCTCATCTGACCGCCCAGCAGCCTGCGGTGCCTGAGGCATCCGCCGAGGCGTCTGCGCCCGAAGCGGTCATGGACTCCGCCGAAGTGCCCACTCCCGAGCCCACCGCCGCAGTGGAGCCCGAAGCCGCACCGGAGACTGCACAGCCTGAGGAAGCTCCCGCTGCGGAAGATTCCCCCGCAGGAACAGAGGCCCCTGCCGCTCAGAGCCATACGCCCATTGTCATCATCGTAATCGTTGTGCTGCTGGCTGCCGCCGTGGTCATCTATCTGGTTGTAAAGAACAAGAAAAAGAAGTCATAAACCTATTGGAGGTGTGCTGTAAAGAGTTTTGCAGCACACCCCTTTTTACTTTAATGAAACTTTAAATATGCCTTACTTGTCCCAGCCGTCCTCGTATGCTATAATTGTACTAAGCTGATTAATACAGTTTTCTCTCGCCGGCCGCAGAATTATTTTCTTTTTGGGGAAACCTTATGCCCCAATCCTGCGTCTATACATAGTGAAATCTGACAGAACCGAGGTGAAGCCCATGAAGAAGCGCCCAAAAACAAAAGAACGCCATTCTCACCTGACCCCGGCAGAGCGCCGAGAAAAGCGCAGGGAGCGTCTGGTCAGTCTTGCTTTTGTCTCCCCCAGTCTGTTGGGAATTTTGATTTTCTTTGTGCTGCCCTTCTTTGTGGTGATCTATTACGCCTTTGTGAACAACCCGGTGCTCCATGAATTTGTGGGCTTCGACAACTTTCGGAACCTGTTTCAAAACCAATCCTTTCGGCTGGCCGCAAAAAATACGGCAATCTTTTCCCTGATTTCCGTGCCCTCCGCTGTCATTGGCTCGCTGCTGCTGGCCTGTATGCTCAGCCAAAAGATCCCTCTGCGCAGCCAGATCCGCACCTTTATGCTCTCTCCGCTGATGGTGCCGGTGGCCTCCATTGTTCTGATCTGGCAGGTCATCTTCAGCAACAACGGTGCGCTGAACGACTTTCTGGGCCTTTTCGGCGTGGAGAAGATCGACTGGATGAAGTCGGAATTTAACCGCTATGTGGTAGTGCTGCTGTTTCTATGGAAAAACGTAGGCTACGACATGATCCTGTTTTTGGCCGCCCTTTCCAACGTCCCCACGGACATTCAGGAAATGGCCATGCTGGAGGGTGCCGGCTCTGTCCGGATCTTCTTCCAGATCAAGCTCCGCTACATCTTCCCCACCATCCTGTTCGTCACCATTCTCAGTCTCATCAATTCCATGAAAATCTTTCGGGAGGTCTATCTGCTCACCGGAAAATATCCCTATGACGGACTTTATTTATTGCAGCACTTTATGAACAACACCTTTGAGAGTATGGATTATCAGAAGCTCTCCGCTGCGGCGCTGGTGATGGCCGCAGTGATGGTGGTCATCATTGGGCTGCTGTTTCTGGTGGACAATAAATTGGGAAAGGATGTGGAAGAAGAATGAAGCGGCATCCTACCCCAAAAAACAGAAGTCGGAATTACTATCAGAGAAAAAAATTGGCAGTTCGCATCTTACTTACCGTGATTGCCCTGAGCATGGCGCTGCTGTTTTTAACCCCCATTGTTCTGACCATCACCAACTCCTTTATGACTCAGAGTGAAATCACCGCCAACTACGGCGCTGTATTCGGCAACACCACAGCCGGCTCCGGGGATGACAGCACCAATCAGGCCGTGACCAGTTATATCTCAGAAAAGGTCAATCTGAAATTCATTCCGGATATGGTATCCTTTCAGCAGTACTGGACCGTACTCTTTAACAGCCCCTCTTACCTGCTGAAATTCTGGAACTCTGTGATTCTCACCGTCCCCATCGTCATCTTTCAGGTGGCACTGGCTTCTCTGGCCGCCTACGGATTTTCCCGCTACCGTGGAAAAGTTCGGGAGCTGGTCTTTTTCGGCTATATCATTCTGATGCTGATGCCCTATCAGGTCACGCTGGTGCCCAACTATCTGGTATCTCGATGGCTCGGCCTGCTGGATACCAACTGGGCCATTATCCTGCCTGGCATCTTTGCTCCATTCAGCGTTTTTCTTCTGACCAAAAACATGCGCCGCATTCCAAAGTCCTATATCGAGGCAGCCCAGCTGGACGGTGCCGGGGAATGGCAGATCTTTTTCCAGGTGTGCCTGCCCATGTGCAAAAGCGCATTGGTCAGCGTAGCCATGCTGGTGTTCATCGACTACTGGAATATGGTCGAACAGCCCCTGATCCTGTTTACCGATCAGGAAAAGTACCCCCTGAGCGTATTCCTCAGCGAGATCAACAGTGGTGAGGTGGGCGTAGCCTTTGCCGTGGCCGTGATCTACATGGTCCCCACGCTGCTGATGTTCCTGTGGGGAGAAGAATATCTGGAGGAAGGCATCACCTACTCCGGCGGAATTAAGGGATAAATGAGACGAGGTGGAAACCATGACAAACGATCTATCAACCGAAGTAAAGCACAAGAAAAAGCACGGACGGCGTGACTGGGTAAAAAACGCCATCATCATTTTTCTCTCCGTTCTGCTGGTGCTGACCTTTTTCTCCAACACCATTATGAACTATTCTCTGCCGGAGGTGGCGGCCCAGTACCCCCAGTCCACCACCATTACTACCAAAATTCGTGGCACCGGCACCGTAGAGTCTGCGCAGAGCTATAATGTCACCGTGCAGGAAAACAGAACCATCGCCGCAGTCAACGTCAAAAAAGGCGATACCATTAAGGCAGGTCAGACCCTGCTGACACTGGATGCCACTGAAAGTCAGGAGCTTCAGGACGCCCGGACCAATCTAAGCTCGCTGCAGCTGGAATATGATAAAATGCAGCTTCCCAAAAGTGAAGATGGCGCCGCCGCACAGGCAGCCAGCCTCTCACAGGCCCAATCCGCAGTCTCTAAGGCCGAAACCGATCTGAGCACCGCCCGAAAGAATGCCAGCGACCTCAAATGGTATCAGGATCAGGTCACTTCTGCCAAAAATACAGTCTCCAGTGCCACTGCCGCAAGAAATTCCGCTGACAGTGCACTGGCCGCCCTTAAGAACCAGCTGGAAAATGTTGAGACCGGAAACAGCGAGTACCTCAGCGCACAGCAGGATCTTGAATCCAAAAAAGCGATTTACGAAGCAATGAAAGGCTCTGACAGCTCCTCTTCGGCAGATGATCCGGAAAGCGGAGCCGCCCCCGCCGCTGACCCTGCGCTGGAGCAGGCTCTGGCAGATTATCAGGCCGCCTCTGCGGAAGCGCAGCGCATCTATGATGAGCAAATTGCCCCGCAGAAGGCCTATCTCAGCCAGCAGGTGGACGCAGCACAGCAGACAGCTGCAGAAGCCGCCACCGCCGAAGCCAACGCAAATGCGGCCGTTGAGTCCGCACAGAATGCGCTGGACGCCTTCCAGAGCTCCATGACCGGTGCCTCTGACGTTGCCTCTGCGGAAGCCGCCCTTCAATCGGCCAAGGACGCTTTGAGCTCCGCCCAGGCCGCAGCCAAGGACGCCGAAAACAACACCACCTATAACAATTCCGTCTCCAAGCTGGAGCTGGACGCAAAGGCGCAGGAGGTAAAGGCCGCAGAAGAAAAGGTCAAGTCACTGGAGGAAAAGACCTCTGCCGCCAATATCGTCAGCCGCTACGCCGGTGTCGTCACTGAGGTCAATGTTGCCGCCGGTGACACCACCACCCCGGATACTCCCCTGATGATTGTCGAACTGACGGAAAAGGGCTACACCTTAAAGGCCACAGTAAAGAAGGAACAGGCCCGGCTTCTCAAAGAAGGGCTTCAGGCCGAGATCACCAATCTCTGGGACAGCGGCATCAATATGACGCTCACCTCCATTACCTCGGACAAGAGTGACCCGGCAGGCAGCCGGGTGCTGACCTTCTCCGTTACCGGCGATGACGTCAGCGTGGGGCAGAGCCTCAGCTTCTCTGTGGGCGATAAAAATGCCAGCTATGATCTGGTGATTCCCTCTGCTGCCATCCATACGGACTCCAATGGAAGCTTTGTCTATACCGTACAGGTAAAATCCAGCCCATTGGGCAACCGCTATACCGTAAAAAAGAAGACCGTATCCATTGTGGCCTCTGACGAAACCAACAGTGCCGTATCCGGTGACCTCACCGCAGCAGATTTCGTCATTACCACCTCCACCGTACCGCTGGATGTTGGCAGTCAGGTACGCATTGCAGAGTGAGGTGAAGCCTGTGAAAAAGCTTCTGGTCTGGCTTCTGCACCGCTGGAAGTGGCTGCTCTGGGTGCTGCTGGTTCTGGTAAGTCTCGGTGTATTTCTGGGGTTCCGCCACGGAGACCGCCGTACAATTGACACGCTTACCGACCAAGCCGCCGCCCAGCGCTGGGAGACCGAGGAGAAGCCCTATGCCGAGGCCTCCGTTTTTCTGCCGGAGGATAACGCCATCTCCGCATCTTCCATTCCCGCCCTGCGGCTCTCGGTGGAAAATGCGCTGACTGCCGCCGGCGTCCCCTCCGAGGATCACCCGTGGCTCTATGCAGCCTCCCGCACCCAGCAGGAGACCCTGCAAAGCGACAGCGGCAGCGTTTCCGCTACCGTGGATCTGACCCTGATCGCCGGCGATTATTTCCGCATTCACCCCATGCGCCTGCGCACCGGCTGGTATATGTGGGAATCCGATGTCATGCATGACCGGATCGTTCTGGATCGTCAAACCGCATGGGATCTCTTCTATACCGATGATGTCGTAGGACAGTTCCTCCAATGGAACGGCCAGCGCTATCAGGTAGCTGCTGTGGTGGACTATCCGGAGGGCACCTACAATGCGCGCGCCTCCAAAGATGTCTGCCGGGCATGGGTCTTTGCGGATTCTCCGGGTGTCTCCGGCGGCGATACGGTTCCGGCAACCGATTCCGATTCTGTCGTTGCCGCCCCTGATACAGACGGAGCCGATTCGGCGGATCCCGGAGGCGCCTCCTCCGGAGCGGCTTTCAGCTCCGGCAGCGCAGCCTTTACCTGTCTGGAAATGGTGCTGCCCCAGCCGGTCAAGGGCTTTGCCGCAGCCACACTGAAAAGCGCCCTGAAAGATCTGGTTCCGGAAAACACCGTGTACACCGACAACTCCGGACGCTTCTCCCTGTCAAATCGCTGGAATATTCTCCGCAATCTTTCCACCCGCGGGATCTCGGAAAAGGCCATTGGTTACCCCTACTACGAAAACGCCGCCCAGCTGGCTGAAAACCAACTGGCTCTGCGACTGATCCCAGAAGGGCTCCTCCTTCTGTTCCCCTTCATCAGTCTGCTGATCTGGCTGATTTTGCTGAACCGCAGACGCACATGGGGGCTCCACAGCATCGGGAATGCCATTGCAGGCGCCATTGACCGGCGGAACGCCCGAAATTATGAAGCGCGGCTGGAGGGACGGCAGCCCGCTTCCCGGCGTCAGCGCCGTCAGGAACGCCGTGCGCAGCGCCGCTCCTTGCAATACGAACACCGTGATACAAAACGATTTTTCCGTAAGTAATCACAATGCAACACCATGGGGGCTCTTCCCCCGGAAAGGAACAGGTATTTTATGAATCCATATCTGAAACGAGGCATTGCCGCTTTTCTGGCCGGCACCATGTGCCTGAGTCTTGCCGCCTGCGGTAAAAAAGGCGGGGATGACTCCAAGAACACCGCATCCGGAAACTCCACCTCTTCTCTGGCCCAGGAGCTGGGCTTTGGCTATTTGTCAGATTATCATGATCTGGATGTGGACGTGGACAATATCAACACCGGAAATGTTTCCACCGCCAATGGGAAGCTTTATTTCGCCGGTGACAGCTACGACTCCAACACCGGCACCAGTTCCACCAATCTCTACTGTGCCGATCCCGCCACCGGCGAGATCACACAGATTCCCACACCGGAGCTGATCAATAACGACACCACATCCCAGTACGCCCAGTGTGTTCTGGTCTGCCCGGACAACAGCGGCTACTGGATGCTGACAAACACCTATACCTTTGCCTCGGAAGGCGACAGCCTTGACGGCGGTACCGTAACCACCGAGGCTTACGGTGAAGCAGCCGTCGCGGTGGACAGCCCGGAGTCCTCTGTGGCAGAAACCGATGCCGTGGATGAAAGCACCGAAGCCGAAGCTGAACCTGCCGACGCTGCGGAGGAAACTGCCGATTCCCTTCCCGCAGAAGAGGAAGGCAGCACCGTTACAGACGACGCCTACGTGGATCCCGGCTACACCTACACCGATAGTGAGAACAAGTATCTGGCCTCCAAATATGATATGACTGGCAATCTGATCACGGAAATTGATCTGACCAGTGCGATCAAGGATGCCAATTCCTTCTATCCCCAGTATTGTGCGCAGGATGCCTCGGGCGACCTGCTGGTGGCCAGTGACAGCGAAATCTATTGTTTTGGCGCCGATGGTACCGTGAAAGACAACATCGACGTATCCGCACAATACATCTTCGGCATGTTCTCCACCGGTGACGGCACTGTAGTGATCAGCTATTATGCCGATGGCAATGACAACGGCAGCACACTGGCCACCATCAAGGACGGCAAGGTCTCTGAGCCCATTACCATCACTGGTGTCAATAACACAAACTATCTAACAAGCTATTTTGCCGGCAGCGGCAATACCCTGCTGGCCTCTGACGGGACCTATCTCTACAGCATCGATCTCTCCACCGGCGCAGCCTCCAAGCTGCTCTCCTGGCTGGACTCCGACATCAACGCCACCAATCTTTCCGGCGTTGTGGCCCCCACCGAGGATCAGATCCTGGTGCTCACCTCCACCTATCATTCCACCGGCACTCCCACCTATGATCTCGGCGCCCTGACCAAGACCCCTGCCGACCAGCTGCCTCAACGCACCATTCTGACCCTGGGCGCAGAATATCTGGACGATGCCATTCGCAATGCGGTCATCGACTACAACCGCAAGAACGACACCTACCGGATCTCTCTGGTAGACTACAGCCAGTATAACACCGAGGACGACTACACCAAGGGCACAGAGCAGCTGGACCGCGACGTGATCACCGGCAACTGCCCGGACATTGTCTCCCTGTCCAGCGGCCATCAGGACAAGTACATCGCCAAGGGCGCGCTGGCCGACATGTCCGCCCTTATCGATAAAGATGAGACGCTCTCCATGGACGATCTGGTTGCAGCTCCGCTGCGTGCATACACTGTAGATGGGAAGCTCTATGGTCTTCCCTACAGCTTTGATCTTCAGACGCTGATTGCCAGCACCAAGCTGGTGGGGGACCGCACCTCCTGGACCATGAGCGATCTGGCCTCTGTCATCGACGGGCTGGATGACGGCGTTTCCGTCATGAGCTACACCACCCAGAACAGCTTTCTGAACCAGATGACCTATCAGAACCTGAACCAGTTCGTTGACTACGCCAACGCCTCCTGCTCCTTCGACAGCGATGCCTTCCGGCAGCTGCTGGAAGCCGCCAAGAAGCTGCCTGCTGATGAGGACACTGAGGATGGCATGATGTACGCTGCGTCTTCTGACGATGAATATACCCAGCTGCAAAACGGCGACCTGCTGCTGACCACCTCCTACATTTCCAGCAACAGCTACTCTCTCAAAGAGTTCTATAACATCTACAAGGAAGGCCACGGCATGACCGCCATCGGCTATCCCCAGGAGAGTGGAAACGGCGCTCTGATCAGCGTCAGCGGCGGTCTGGCCATTTCCGCAAAATCCGCCAATATCGACGCCGCATGGGACTTTGTTAAGACCATTCTCAGCGATTCCGTCCAGCAGGACATCTGGGGCTTCCCCATTACCCAGAAGGGCTTTGATGAATCCCTGCAGGAAGCCACCCAGCAGAGCTACTATCTGGACGAAAACGGCGAAAAGGTCTACTATGATGACTCCACCTATATCGGCGGCACCGAGTACACCCTGCCCGTTTTGACTCAGGAGCAGATCGACGACTTTAAGAGCTATGTGGACGGCGCCTCGATCTCCGGCTCCTATGACAGTGACATCATGGATATCATTACAGAGGAGGCCGGTGCCTTCTTCTCCGGGGATAAATCCGCAGATGATGTGGTAAAGCTCATTCAGAACCGTGTTGGCATCTATCTGGGCGAAACCAGCTAAGACCTCAAAATACATCGAAATTGGGCGCTTCGGCGTCCAATTTCTTATATATGGCGGTTGCACTGCCGCAAAAGCTATGGTACAATGGATATATTACAATTTGTAACCATCGAAAGGAGCACACCAATGAAGTTCAAGCGATTATGCCTGATTCTGGCTGCCGCGCTGGTCTTACAGCTCGGCATGCTCTCCCCGGCCATGGCCGCAGACACTGATACATACACTGAGGATGATCCCCAGTTCTGGCGTGAGACCCAGAGCGCCTCCATCGAGAACCGCCAGTTGCAGGCGCTGGGAATCAATCACTCCGATTACTCCCCCAGAGATCCCGTTGGCAACGAGGTCATCCGCTGCGGTATTGATGTTTCCAGCTATCAGGGGAATATCGACTGGGCCGCTGTAGCCGATGCGGGCATTGAGTTTGCCTTCATCCGTGCCGGTTACCGGGGCTGGGGCACTGCCAAGCTGGTAGATGACAGCTACATGGCAAAAAACATTGAAGGTGCCCTGGTCAATGGCATTCAGGTGGGCATCTATGTCTACTCCCAGGCTACTACAGCGGCAGAGGCCGAAGAGGAAGCTCAGTTCATTCTGGATCGCATTGACGGCTATGAGATCACGCTGCCGCTGGTCATCGACTACGAATACGCAGAGCAGAACGGCCGTTATGTGGGGTATCTCTATGATGCCAAGCTCTCCAAAGACGATGCCACAGCTGTCTGCAATGCCTTTTGTGATAAGGTCACAGCTGCCGGCTATCAGGCAGCGGTCTACGCAAACATGAGTATGCTGAACAATCATCTGAATGCCGCTCAGCTTACGGGCACCATCTGGCTTGCCCACTACGCTACCTCCACCACCTATACCGGCGACTATGATTTCTGGCAGTGCACCTCCAGCGGCTCCATCAACGGTGTGCCCTCCGAAAACGTAGATCTGGACTTCTGGTTTGATGACAGCGGTGCACCTCCGGAGATGCCCTTTACCGATGTAGCCCGCACCCGTTGGAGCTATAATGAGATTCTCCATGCCTATAAGAGCGGACTCATCAATGGGCTCACCACCACCACCTTCGGCCCGCAAAAGAATGCCACCCGAGCTCAGCTGGCCACCATGCTCTACCGGATGGCCGGTACCCCTGCTGTGACTGACAGCAGTTCCTTTACCGATTTGACGCAGGATTGGTACATGGACGCCATTGCATGGGCCCAGCAAAACGGCATTATCGACGGACTTGGCAACGGGAAATTCGGTCCCAATAAAAATATCACCCGCGAGCAGCTTGTCACCATGCTCTACCGGATGCACAAAACCCCTGCAACAAGCGGTACACTGGACGACTTTTCGGATGCATCCGCCGTTTCCGCATGGGCCAAAGATGCCGTGCAGTGGGCTGTAGAATGCGGGATCCTTCAGGGCAGCAACGGAAAAATCAAGCCGAAGGGAAATGCCACCCGTGAGCAGGTCGCAGCCTTCCTTGTCCGCTATATGGCCTATGCCGAGTCCAATCCTGTCATGGAAACGGAGCCGGATGAGGATGATGCGCCGGGCACCTGGGACGAAGCTCCCTCTGTTTCCCCCGCTCCTTCTCCGGAGGCTCCTTCCAGTCCCCAGTCCTGACTGTAAACATCTCTCCGCAAATTTCCATCTCATTTTGCTCTATAAGCAGCACTGTGCCGAAGCCACCGTGATGGCTTCGGCACAGTTTTGTTTTATTGCATTACTTATCCTGATAGAATACCCGCATGGCCTTGGTGGTCTCATAGCAGTCCAGCTTGCCTACCACTTCAATGGGCGCATGCATGCTGAGCACCGGCACACCGGTATCCAGGGTCAGGATATTCCGGTTGGCCATATACTGTGCCACGGTTCCGCCGCCGCCGGCGTCAACCTTGCCCAGCTCACCCATCTGCCAGATCACGCCGCCCTCATCGCAGAGGCGGCGGATCTTTGCCACAAACTCTGCCGGAGCGTCAGAGGAACCGGACTTACCTCTGGAACCGGTATACTTCATAAAGCAGACGCCTGCGTTCACATGGGAGTTATTCCGCTTGTCGCAGACCTCCTTATAGGTGGGATCATAGGCGTTGGTCACATCCGCAGACAGGCACTGGGAGTTTGCAAAGCAGTCCATCAGGCTCACGTTCTGCCCCCGGCAAAGGCGCTCCATAAAATACTCAAAGGCCTGAGACTGCATGCCGCTGATGCCCATGGAGCCGATCTCCTCCTTGTCCGCAAGGCAGCATACCGCCGTATACTCCGGGGTCTCTTCCAGCCGCAGCAGCGCATCCAGCGCCGCAAAGGAGCAGCTCCGGTCATCATGGCCATAGGCTGCGATCATGCTCCGGTCAAAGCCCAGCTCCCGGGCCTTTGCGGCGGGGGTCAGGATTAGCTCCGCAGACATAAAGTCCTCTTCGGTAATGCCGTAGGTCTCATTGAGATACAGGAGCACTGCCAGCTTTACGCTGTCTGCGCCGTCATCCTCCGGCAGCGGCACGGAGCCCACCAGCAGGTTCAGGTTCTCCGCAGTGACGCCGGTGGCAAGGGGCTTCTTCATCTGATCCTCAGACAGATGGATCAGCAAATCGGTGACGATAAATACAGGCTCATCGTCCTTTTCACCGATGCAGATCTCTACCACCGTGCCGTCCTTCTTCGCCACCACACCGTGAATGGCCATGGGAACCGTTGTCCACTGATACTTCTTGATCCCGCCATAGTAGTGGGTCTTAAAGAAGGCCATTTGATCCTCTTCATACAGCGGATTGGGCTTGAGATCCAGACGGGGATTGTCGATGTGGGCCGCAGTGATGCGGGTGCCCTGAGCCAGCGACTTCTTGCCGATCACAGCCAGATTGATGGCCTTATCCTGATTGACGCAGTAGATCTTTGCGCCGGGCTTTACTGCCATCCCATCGGTATAGGGCTGGAAGCCAGCGGCCTCAGCCTGACGCACGGTCTCCCGTACCGCCTCACGCTCGGTCTTTGCCGCATCCAGAAATGCCATATAGCGCTTGCAGTAGGCTTCCATTTCCGCTTTGTCAGCCTCTGTCAGCCGGGCATAGCCGTTTTTCGGCGCATAGGTCAGTTTTTCCCGAAGCTCTTTATACTTGTTCTCACTCATTGTTCTCTTCCTTTCTGCTGCGCCAAAAGCTCCGTAAGCAGCTTCGTGCAGCGATGCGAAAATTCATCCAGCGGCCCTTCTCCGTTTCGGAGGGTGTGGCCGCAATTTTCTTCAAAATATTCATTGGGCTGCTGCGCAGAGATCCGCAGACGGGCGTATTCCTCCGGGATCTGATCCCGAGCCATCAGCCGCTTCACCCTGATCTCCACCGGTGCCGTCACCGCAATGGTCTCATCGCAGCGATCGGGCAGATCTCCTTCCAGCAGATTAATGGCGTCAATGGCCGCCAGCGGCAGTCCCTGCCGCCGTGCCTCCTCCAGCTGCCGGTCAGTCTCCGCCAGAATATACTTTCCGGTAATGGCATTGAGATCCTGAAGTGCCGTTTTGTCCGCAAAGACTATATTGCCCAGCGCCTTCCGATCCAATTCTCCATCTTTTATAACCCCGGGAAACCGTGCATCCAATTCTGCCAGCAGGGCCTGATCTGTTTTCAGCAGTCCATGATAAACCGCATCCAGATCCAGCACACAGCCCCCCAGCGCCCTTACCGCATCCAGCGCCGTGGTCTTGCCGCTGCCGGTGGGGCCAGTGATTCCAACCACCATCATAGGCTCTTATCTCCTTCCACAATGTGAAATCCCGCCGCTTTTTTCAGACGGTTTGCCACCGCATAGGTAACACCGCCGCCGCTGGGGCAACGGGCATAAATGGTGGGGATCTCTTTGCTGTCCAGATCCCGCAGGGCCCCGAACAGCCCATGAGCCAATGTCTCCGGCTTCTCCCGGCTGCCATAGGCCAGTGCCGTTCCCCGGGGATAAAGGCCCAGCTCTTCCTCATAGCAGAGCACCCGGTCCCCGGGCTTCAAATGCCGCAGAATATAATGTGCCGCCTCTTCTTCGGTGCCGGTCACAATGATCACATCCCCGGAGGGCGTATAGTGGGTATACTTCATGCCGGGGGCGCGTACCACCGCATCTTTGGCAATCTCGCCAACCACAGCCTTGTCAATGTCCAGCTCTCCCAGCAGCGCCTTTAGCTGTTCCGGCGTCACACCGCCGGGCCGCAGGAGCCTTGGACGTGCTCCGGTCAGATCCACGATGGTGGATTCTACCCCCACCCGGCATTCGCCGCCGTCTACAATGGCTTCGATCTTCCCGGCCATATCATGATATACGTGCTGGGCTGTTGTGGGACTGGGCTTCCCGGAGATATTGGCCGAAGGCGCTGCAATGGGCACCCCGGCTCTGCGGATGATTTCCCGCGTCACAGCATTGTCCGGGCACCGGACGCCCACCGTGGAAAGACCCGCAGTCGTGCGCCGTGGGACCAGATCTCTCGCCGGAAGGATCAGCGTCAGCGGCCCCGGCCAAAAGTGCTCCATCAGCATCCACGCCGCCTCCGGAACATCATGGCAGAAGTGCTCCACCTGCTCCTTCCCCGCCACATGGAGGATCAATGGATTGTCCTGGGGGCGGCCCTTGGCCTCAAAGATTTTCAGCACTGCGTCAGCATCCAGACCGTTTGCCCCAAGGCCATAGACCGTTTCCGTTGGAATCCCCAGCAGCCCGCCGTCCCGGATAATGCCCGCAGCAATATCCAGAGTCTCCGGGTTCTTGGGATCCAGTATTTTTGTATTCACAGCGTATCGCTCTCCTGACTGTGCTGAAGCTTCTCCGCCTGATCGGCGGTGATCAGCGCATCAATGATCTCATCCAGATTTCCGTCCAGGATCTCCCCCAGCTTATAAAGGGTCAACCCAATCCGGTGATCCGTTACCCGTGACTGTGGGAAGTTGTAGGTACGGATCTTCTCATTCCGCATTCCCATGCCCACCTGACTGCGCTTTTCTGCGGAGATCTCCGCTGCCTGCGCCTCCTGCTGGGCCTGATACAGCCGGGAATATAGAATTCTCATGGCCTTCTCCCGGTTCTGCACCTGACTGCGCTCCTGCTGACATTCCACCACGGTGTTTGTGGGCAGATGGATCAGCCGCACCGCAGAGGAAGTCTTGTTGATGTGCTGTCCGCCAGCGCCGGAGGAGCGGAACACCTCCATTTTGATATCTGCGGGATTTAATTCCACGCTGACCTCGTCCACCTCCGGCATCATGGCAACAGTAGCCGTAGAGGTGTGCACCCGCCCGCCGGACTCCGTCTCCGGTACCCGCTGGACCCGGTGAACGCCGGTCTCAAATTTCAGCCGGGAATAGGCACCCTGACCGGTGATCATGCACACCAGTTCCTTGACGCCTCCCAGCTCTGTTTCGTTGAGCGTGGTGATCTCAATATTCCAGCCCTTTTTTTCCGCATACATGGCATACATCCGGTAGAGAGAATGGGCAAACAGCGCACTTTCCTCTCCGCCGACGCCAGCCCGGATCTCAAGGATCACGTTTTTGTCATCGTTGGGATCCTTGGGCAGCAGCAGGATCTTCAGTTCCTGCTCCAGCTGTGGCAGTTGGGCCTTGCTCTCCGCCAATTCCTCCTGACAAAGCTCCTTCATGTCAGGCTCCATGGGCGCAGACAGCATTTCCAGCATATCCTCTACGTTCTGCTGGGCGGCCCGATACCGGCGATAAGCGTTTACCACCGGCTCCAGAGACCGCTGCTCCTTCAGCAGTGCGGCCGCCTTCTTGGGGTCATCATAAAAGTCCGGGCGTCCAGACATGTTTTCAAGCTCCAGATACCGGCTTTCTACCAGCCGCAGTTTCTCCAGCATATCATCGCTCCCAATTGTAATCTATATATAATTGTATCATAGCCCCCGGGAAGTTGCAACGCTTTGATACAGACGAAACAGTACCTGTGCCCGGTCATGGAGCTCGCTGGCCTCCGCCGCCCGCTGTGCCCCCGCTTTCCCGATCCGCCAGACATGCGGCGTCATGGACAGCAGCTGCATAATCTCCTGCTGCTCCGTCAGGTGGAGTTCAAATTCCAGCGTTTCTTCCTGCCGCAGCACAAATCCGGGGTAGTCCCGCTGATTCTTTTCCTGCTTCTGAATGATCTCCGGATAGATCAGCGTTTTCAGTGCCATCAGATGGTCCCGACCTGCCGTGACCTCCAAAAACCATCCACCCGGCTTCAGAACCCGACTGAATTCCTCCGGCACCGTCAGGGCAAACATGCTCATGACACCGTCCATACTGCCGGAAGCCATGGGCAGATGTGCCGCAGAAGCCGTCAGCCACAGTGCGCTTTTGCAGCGTCCGGCGGCATAGCGCACCGCATCCTTGGAAATATCCACGCCAATAAAGCATCCTGCCGGAAAATGCTCCATCAGCTGGGTCATATAATAGCCCTCGCCGCATCCGGCATCCAGCACACACGGCTCCGCCGGGAGCCGTGTGCCAAGCATCTCCCACACCTTCCGAGCAATGGGCGCATAATAGCCCTGATCCAGAAACGCCCGGCGGGCGGCCACCATATCCCGGGTGTCCCCCGGATGCTTGGAGTGCTTCTGGGTCACTGGCAGCAGGTTCACATAACCCTGCCGGGCAATGTCAAAGCTGTGTCCCTCGGTGCAAACCAGTGCTCGCTCCTTTTTCTCCAAAAATGCCCCGCAAACCGGGCACTGTAGCATATTCTCTCTCATCAGCATTTCCTCATCAGCCGCATAAAAAACTTCACGGCATTTTCCGTGTTTTCAATGCGGATCCTCTCATTATTTCCGTGCACAGTGGACTTTTCCTCCCCCGTCACATACTTGCCGGAAAAGCGATATACATGGTCGCAGATGCTGCGCCAGTGCCGGGAATCGGTGCAGGCCACCATCAGATACGGGCTCACCACCGCCCGAGGCCATGTGGCCTCGATGGATTCCCGAAGCTTTTGGAACTCCTCTGAGAGGAGTGATTCCGGCCCGGGATCTGTTCCGGGATTTGGATGGATCTCCACCTGCGGGTCGTCAATGATCCGGTTCAGACGATTCACAACACTTTCCTGCGTATCTCCCCAGAGAAGCCGCAGGTTTGCAAACATGGTCGCCTCAGACGGGATCACATTCCCGGCCTGAGCGCCCTGACATTGGGTCAGCGCAAAGGTTGTCTGGGCCGCTGCGGCAATCATGCCCCCCTTCTTTATCAGCCACCGGTGATACAGTGGCCGCAGCCATTGACGGTTGGCCAGCAGAAGGCGGGTCCTAAAGCTGCAATAGCGGCCCATGGTGTCCACCAGTGCATCCAGCGCAGGGCCGGTACGAATGGGGAACGGATGCTTTCTCACCCGCTCCATGGCCCGACAGAGCCGCGGCAGCGGGTTGTTGGCGTTTGGCACCGAGGCGTGACCGCCCTGACTCTTGGCCGTAAACACCAGATTCGCCGCCCCCTTCTCTCCGATGCCCACCATGGCGCAGGGCACCGTAGTTTCCGGGAAGAAGCCGTCCATAATATCTCCGCCCTCGTCCAGAACAAAGGCCGGTGTGATGTTTCGCTCCACAAAAAGCTCCCGTATGGATTTGGCCGATGCCCCCATGATCTCCTCCTCCCCTGACAGGGCAAAGTAGATATCATGCTTTGGCACAAATCCCTGTTCCAGCAGCGTCTCCGCAGCCTCCAGCATGGCGCACAGCTGGTTCTTCATATCCAGCGCACCTCTGCCCCAGAGGACGCCGTCCTCCAGAACCCCTGCAAAGGGCGGCTTTTCCCATGCATCTGCATGGGCAGGCACCACGTCATAGTGCGCAAGCATTACCGCCGAGTTTCCCGGCACCTGCCCCGTCACATGGATCAGGATTCCCGTGGTGTCTACACGCTCCACCTGTGCCTTTTCCCAGAGTAGAGGGTAAAACTCTGGCAGCAGACTGCGGAATTTTTCAAACTCCGCCTCATCCCGGAGCTCCGGCGCGGAAATGGTCCTGCACCGGATCATCTCCTGCAAATGTGCCACTGCACGCTGTGCATTCACCTCCGGCACCGGCTCTGCATGCGTCTGCCGCTTCGGCGGCCGGAAGGCAGCTGCACGCAACAGCGCCGCCGCTGCCAGTACCAGCACCAGTACAATAAATCCTATTACAATGCCCATAGGGGCACTCCCTTTCTCTTCTGAAATTCCAGCTTTCTATTTTACCTCATTTTCCCGCAGGGGTCAAATCCTGAAAACCGGGAGAAAACGCCTTGCGGCGCAGGCACAGTTGTGATATGATGTAGAAAAATCAAGTTGGAGGCTGCAACGTGGCAATATTAAAGGATTTTGTAGATCAGGTATCATTTGATGAGGTCTGGGCCCTGCTGGGACACGGAAAGGAAAATATGCAGCAGTATAAGGAAGCCTACCAGTCCATTTATCAGGAGCTTCAGGCTGCCGTTCCCGCAGAGAATACCGACCATATGACCATTAAGTTCGTAATGGAGGATGCCCCCCAGTGGGAATTTTTCTTCGATGACGAGCCTGAAGATCAGGGCGCCGATGCGGAAGCAGAAGCCGCCGAAGAGGAGGACGAAGGCCCCACGCTTCAGGTTTACGGCTTCATCCCCGGAGATGACGAGGGCTACGCCATCGGGCTCAAGGCCCCGGAGATTCTCATGGGGCTGGATGTGGATCCGGAAACCGCCGTAAACTATACCCCGGCTGAGATCGTGGCAGACTGTCTGGCCGAGATGACCTATTCCTCCACCATGGCCTCCAGCGCCTATGGTACCGAAAAGGACATGGCCGGCGGCGGGCTTTTGGCCTCCCAGAACTGCATGCAGGAGGATATCCAGAACATTGATCTGGAAAAGCTCCGTCAGGAGCTGGGCGTACTGCCCAAGCCCGAAGAGGACTATAAAACAAAATACGGATTTCTGTTCTGAGCGCACAAGGGACGCACTGCAAACCACTCGCAGTGCGCCCCTTTTTATAGATATCCCCGCTGTTTCAAAAACGACCCATAACGCCGCCGCTGACTTGGGATCATATCCTGCTGTACAAATGCAGGGAATTCCCCCGGTGGAATCCAGCGATAATCTACCGTCTCACCCGCCTGAAGGCTGATGGAATTTTTGACACAGTCTACGTCCGCCCGGTACATATAGAAGATGGAATGGGCCGGGTCGCTGACCTCCCTGCCCAGCAGTTCCAGAGACTCCACCCGAAGTCCGGTTTCCTCATAAAGCTCCCGGCGGGCACAGGTCAGGGGATCCTCCCCTTTCAGGGCAGAACCGCCTGCGGTCGTCTCCCACGCCCCCGGGTGGTTTGGCTTATGGGGATCCCGCTGCATGGCAAGGATACTGCTGTCCCGGTGCTCTACAATGATCTCACACACCAAGTGGTAGAGTCCCTCCGGCACCGGTTCTCCCCGCACCAGCTCCACGCCCGCAGGACTGCCGTCCCGACAATAGCCATCCCAGATCTCCATGTTCTCTTCCTCTCTGTCTTATGGACTATTTTACCGTACCAGATCCAGATAATGATCCAGATAAATTTTCTGTACGGCAGCCAGAATCGCTGCCCGTAGGATGGATTTGATGGTCGTGTTGTGTTTTCCTACAGGCTCCATCTTTTCTTTCAGGCCAAATACCCCTGCCAGAACATTTTCAAATTCATCACAGAAATAATTGTACGCCTGCTGGGGCTCATACTGCTCCAGCCCCTGCCGTTCCAGCAGACGGATATCCTCCATGGACAGCACATTCTTCACCAGTGCCACATACATCAGATTGGCAATGGAGGCAGGACCGTACGCCTTCTTCACAGGCCCCGGAATCGTTTTCTGCTTTACATAATTGCTCACCATAGACGCAGTAATCGTGGGACACCCCAGTTTTTTCAGGTATGCATTGACATAACGAGTCACCTGTTCCAAGTAAAGCCCCACCGTTGGAATTTCCCAATAGCGGGGCAGATGGATGTCCCGCACGGTATTCATCAGCTGTTCATTTTGTTCCATGGCTCTCATTATACCGACTTCTCCGAAAAAGTCAACCGGGTTTCAGAAACCTACCATCCGTTTTCCAAAAACCTATTGACATTTTCACAAAATGTTTTTATAATCTTTTTATCAGTTTTTTAATAACCGATAAAAAGTTTGTAGATTCCCGGAGGTTTTTATGATCCGTCGTATCGTAGCCGATTCCAGCTGTGATCTCCAGCGCTTTCCGGGGGCTGATTTTATCAGCGTCCCCATGAAAATCATTACCGCCCAGCAGGAATATGTGGACAACGCCCAATTGGATGTTGCCAAAATGGCCGAATCACTGCGTCAATATAAGGGGCATTCCAGCACGGCCTGCCCCAATGCATCTGACTGGGAAAGTGCCTTTGCAGGTGCTGACGAGGTTTTTGCCCTTACCATTACAAGTGCCCTGTCTGGCAGCTGTAACGCCGCCCAGTGTGCCAAGGCTCACTATGAATCCATTCATCCGGACTGCCGCATCCATGTGATCGACACACTTTCCACCGGTCCCGAAATGCTGCTGCTCATAGAGCAACTTTATTCCATGCTGCAAGCCCAGATGTGTTTTGATGATATTTGCAGAGAAATCGCCGTCTATTCACAAAAGACCCATTTGCTGTTTCTTCTATCCTCTGTCAAAAATCTCTCCCGCAATGGGCGGATCAGCCGGCTGGGAGCGGAGGCCGTTGGTCTGCTTGGCCTTCGGCTCTGTGGACAGGCCAGCGGACAGGGGACTTTGGAATTGCTGGGAAAATGCCGGGGACAGGCCGCCGGTCTTCGGCGCGTTCTCCGTCAAATGGAAGCATTGGGCTGGTCCGGCGGCAAGGTGCGGATCTCTCACTGTCTGGCTCAGGACGTCGCCGTGGAGCTGGAAGGAATGCTGAAAACGCAGTTCCCGGAGGCAGACATTCAGCTTCGCCCTGCCGGTGCGCTGTGCAGCTTTTATGCAGAGATCGGCGGACTTCTGGTTGGCTTTGAAACATAACAGCAAAACCTCCAGCTGCGGAATGCTTTCATCCGCAGCTGGAGGCCTTTTTACTATTTGCCCAGCTTCCGCTGGATCCACTTGACCAGCTCCATGATCGGGATAATGCACACTGCCAATCCCAGTGCCACCCCATATTCCATCAGAGAAATATGCTGGAACTGGAACGCATCCCGCAGGAAGGGCACATAGATCACCGCCGTGGTCAGCACCAGTGAGAGGAGCATTGCACCCCAGAGCCACTTATTCTGTCCTTTCAGTGAGAAGATCGATTTCCGCCGGGAGCGCATATTGAAGGAGTGGAAAATTTCCACCATGGACAGGGTCAAAAACGCCATCGTCATGCCGTCAAGGCTGTCTGTCACTTCCCACACCCCAGCCTCGATCCAATGGCCAACAAAGTAGGACAGCATCGTCAGGCCGGTGATTATGATCCCCTGCACCGCAATGTCCAGCCCCATACCGCCGGAGAAAATTCCGTCCTTTGCGTCCCGGGGCTTCCGGCGCATGATATCCGCCTCCCCGGGCTCCATGCCAAGGGCCAGTGCCGGGAAGCAGTCTGTAATCAGATTGATCCACAGCAGGTGAACCGGCTCCAAAATAGTAAAGCCCAAAAGCGTTGCAAAGAAAATAGAGAGCACCTCGGACATATTCGATGCCAGCAGGAACCCAATGGCTTTTCGGATGTTATCATAGATCCGCCGCCCCTCGGCCACCGCAGTAACAATGGTAGCAAAATTATCGTCTGCCAGCACCATATCTGCCACATTCTTTGTGACATCTGTACCGGTAATGCCCATGCCAACACCGATATCCGCAGACTTAATGGCGGGAGCGTCATTGACGCCATCGCCGGTCATGGCAGTGATGCAGCCCTTTTGCTTCCATGCACTGACAATTCGTACCTTATGCTCTGGCTGAACCCGGGCATAGACGGAGTAGTCTCCAATGTGCTCTGCCAACTCCGCATCGCTGAGCTCATCCAGCTGTGTACCGGTGACCGCCTTCTGTCCCGGCTCCAGAATTCCCAACTGCTTTGCAATGGCCACCGCAGTATCCCGGTGATCGCCGGTGATCATAACGGGGCGTATTCCCGCCTCCCGGCATTCTGCAACGGCTGCTTTTACCTCCGGACGAATGGGGTCGATCATACCAGAAAGGCCCAGATAGCAAAGCTGCTGTTCCAGCGTCTCCGGTGCAGTGCTATGGGGCATCTCCATCCAGCTGCGCTGTGCCCCGCAGAGCACCCGCAGTGCCTGATCTGCCATGGACTTGTTGGCTGCGAGGATCTCACTGCGCTTTTCCTCTGTCATGGGGCATTCCTTTTCTCCGTCCCACCAGCTGGCGCAGCGGCTCAGTACCACATCCGGGGCACCCTTGGTAAATTGGATCACGTTGTCATCCGGGGTACGATGGAGCGTAGACATCATCTTTCGTCCAGAATCAAAGGGGGCCTCTCCGATCCGAGGATACTCTATTTCCTGCTGATCCTTTGGCAGACCGCAATGGGTGCCGTCATTGACCAGCGCACATTCCGTGGGCTCTCCCTGTGCCTGCCCGTCACTGCCAAGCACCGCATCGGAGCAGAGCTCCATGGCCAATATCAGCCGTTTTTCATCGGCACTTGCATGCTCCACTACCGTCATTTTGTTTTGGGTCAGCGTTCCGGTCTTATCCGAACAGATCACCTGCGTGCAGCCCAGTGTCTCCACTGCGGTCAGCTTTCGGATAATGGCCTGATTGGCGGACATTTTTGTAACGCCGATCGACAACACAATGGTCACCACCGCTGCCAAGCCTTCCGGAATGGCAGCCACAGCAAGGCTCACAGCCACCATAAAGGTGCTGAGCAGCCCTTCCCCTGTGATATTGGGATAGGCCCGAACGGTATCCAAAAGGAAAATCACCGCACAGATCCCCAGTACAAGGAAAGACAGCACTTTGCTGAGCTGGCCCAGCTTTATCTGCAAGGGCGTCTGCTCTTCCTTGGCATTGGTCAAGGCGTGGGCAATCTTCCCCATTTCAGTTCCCATTCCGGTGTCCGTTACCACCATACGGCCTCTTCCGTAGGCCACTGTAGAGCCCATATAGGCCATATTCTTTCGATCTCCCAAGGGCACGCTGTTCCCATTTTCCGGCCGGAGGGGTTCCGCATGCTTGCTTACCGGGACGGATTCCCCGGTCAGGGCTGCCTCCTCCACCTTCATGCTGGCGGAATAAATGATCCGGCCATCGGCGGGAACTGCGTCACCTGCTTCAAGGATCACAACATCACCGGGTACCAGTTCCTGACTGGGCAGCGTGACGATTTCTCCATCCCGGAGCACCTTTGAGGTAGCCGCTGCAATTTCCTGCAATGCCGCAATGGCCTTTTCCGCCTTGCTCTCCTGCACAACCCCCAGCACTGCGTTGATGATCACCACTATCATAATAATGATCACATCTGCAAAGGATTCACCGGAGTAGGCTGCCGTAATGCCGGAGATCACCGCCGCCACGATCAAAATAATAATCATGGGATCCGCCAGTTCCTTCAGGAACCGGTGAAGCAGGGATTCCTTTTTCCCTTCTGCCAAACGATTTGGCCCGTATTTTGTCAGCCGACGCTCCGCCTCCAGAGCGGGAAGTCCCCCAACGCCGGTGTTCATTTCAGAAAGCACTTCTTCCTGTGAAATCAGATATGGTTCCATGACTACCTCCTATTTCCATACGGTTTATGTCCTATTTCTGTTATACCCCTGTGGGCTGCATCTCAGCCGCCGAAAAACAGATGCTCGATGAGGATCTTCAGACCAATGGCGATCAACACTGCGCCACCAAAGAGTTCCGCCTTAGCCTGAAAACGATTGCCAAAGACATTGCCGATCTTAACCCCCACCGCAGAACATACAAATGTGGTAAGTCCAATGAGTGTCACCGCCGGTGCAATGGATACATCCAGAAATGCAAAGGTCACACCCACCGCCAACGCATCAATGCTGGTGGCCACTGCCAGTGTCAGCATGGTCTTAAACCCAAAGGACGCATCTGGACATTCTTCCTCTCCGCCGAAGGACTCTTTTATCATATTCGCACCGATCACTGCCAGCAGAATAAATGCGATCCAGTGATCCACATTGGTAATCAGCGACTGAAAACGAATGCCAAGTGCCCAGCCGATCAGCGGCATCAGCGCCTGAAATCCGCCAAAATACACACCGCAGATCAGGCAATGCTTTGGCTCCAGCTTCTGAACAGACAGTCCCTTACAGATAGACACCGCAAAGGCGTCCATGCTCAGACCCAGTGCCAGAATAAAAAGTTCGATCAATCCCATTTGTATTCCCCCTAAACATAAAAAAAGAGACCTACCTGCCCTTTGGCAGATAAGTCTGGTCATTTCATACGGAGCCAGAGTACCATGTACTCAGGATGTTGGCCCCATAACGCCGGAGTCGGCGCTGACTACTCCCTTAACTTGTGGCTACTATACCATGATTTGGGCGGGCTGTCAAGGGAATTTCCCGGTTTTTCCGTCCATATGGAGTAAAAAGTGTCCGGGCGTCTGCCCAGACACTTTTCCGCTTTATTTTCCCGGAGGGGAAGGCATACCGGGGCCGCCAGGGCCACCGGGGGGCGGCATACCCGGGCCGCCGGGAGGAGGACCGCCTGCGGGCATCGGCGGTGCTTCTACAGGCCGGGACTCCGTGGAAAATTCCACCACAACGCCCTCCATGCCGCCGGTGAAGGTCATCTTTCCCTCCACATTGCCATTCTCTTCGACCTTACCCACATAATTGCGGATCAGGCCGCCCTGCTCAATCTTGAATGCAAAGGTACCGTCCGGCTGGACCTCTGCCTTTTCTAAAAACGGTACCGTAGCCCACTGGCCGGGGGCAATATCCACCCGTGCCGTCTGGGCTTCAAAATCAATGGTGGTTTCCCGCTCCGCACCGGGGGTATGCTCATATACCATAAATGCCATTTTCCTGTCTCCTTTACAAAAGAAGTGCGGCAGAGCATTTGCGCTCCCGCCGCACTTATTATAAAGAATGCAAACTATTTCCGCAAGGAAAAGTGCTCAGCGGGACATAAATGCAACAATCTCGTCCCATTTGGCGGCTACCGACCCCTGCACAAACCCGGGCTTTCCGCCGCCCCGGCCATGGAGTGCGCCGTTGAGCTCCTTGACCCAATCCCGCAGGTTGCCGTCCGGCTCTCCCACTGCATACTTATAGCCGTTTTCCTCGTCGCCGGAGAATACCGCTGCACGTCCTCCGCAGGTCTCCTGAATGGCAATGGCCGCACGGCGAACCCCATCGGCGCTGAGGCCATCCATCTTTACCAGCACGTTCCCCTGTCCCCGCAGCTGCTCTGCCTTGGCCGCAAACTGGGCATTTTCCATGGCATAGACCTGCTGCCGGAGCCGCTCCGCCTCATCGGCGAGATTCTTTACCGCCTTGGCCGTCTCCATGACCTTTGCGGAAAGCAGCTGGGAGACCTGCCGGTTCTGATCCTGCACTGCCGTCAGATACCGGAGGGCCCGCCCGCCGGAGAGCATTTCCACCCGGACGCCGCTGTGGAACTTTTCCACTGAGACGATCTTCACCAGCCCGATCTCACCGGTATGGGCCACATGAGTTCCGCAGCAGGCACAGATGTCGGCCCCGGGGAATTCCACAACTCGCACCTTGCCGGTAAGCTCTTTTTTACTGCGGTACGGGATCTCCTTCAGCTCTTCCGGAGAAGGATACCAGCATTTTACGGCGTCATCCAGCCAGATCCGCTGATTGACCTCCGTCTCCACCTCCCGAAGCTGCTGCTCGGTGAGCTCCCCGGAAAAGTCAATGGTCACCATGTCGGCGCCCATGTGAAACCCCACATTGTCATAGCCATAGATCCGGTGTACCACACCGGAGACCATATGCTCTCCGGAATGCTGCTGGGTCAGGTCAAAGCGCCGTGCCCAGTCGATGACCGCTGTCACCTCCGTCCCGGGCTCCAAGGGGCTGTCGGTATAGTGGAGCACCATGCCATCCTTCTCGTGGGTATCCGTCACCGGGATTCCATTCAGTGTTCCCCGGTCCCCCGGCTGTCCGCCGCCTTCGGGATAAAAGCAGGTTCGATTCAATACGATCTCATAGCCATGTTTCCCCTTGCGGCACTCCAGCACCTTTGCCGTAGTTTCCTTCAAATAAGCATCTTGATAAAACAGCTTTTCCGTTTCCATTGTCAGCGCCTCCGTCGGCATAATTTGACGGCACAGCCCTGTACCGTATTTTCTGCATTATCTTAACACACTTTCTGCGCAGATGCAACGCAGCCGTATGGCGTCATGGATCGGTACAGGCCCCATCACGGTCTTTCTTATCCCCTGTTTTTTACATAATATTTTGAATTGCTATTGACATTCCCCTTAGGGCATCTTATATAATAAAGACAGGAGGGGAGATAGATGCCAATGAAGATTAAGGAAGTCAGCGAGATCACAGGTCTCACGAAAAAGACCATTCGCTTTTATGAGTCCGAAGGACTGATTATGCCGGAAAAGACTTATCAGAACGGCCGGGCCTACCGCAGCTACTCGCCCGAGACCGTTGCAGCGCTTCGGCAAATTGCGGTACTGCGCAGAGCCAGATTTTCCGTAGAGGAGATACGAATGATGCAGGCAGCGCCAGAAGAGATTCCTGCTGTATTTCTTTCTTACCGACAGCGGCTTCATGCGGAAAAGGAAAAGCTGGAGCAGGTTTTATCCGTTGCCGATTCTATCTCTGCAGAGGAACTATCCTCTCAGGATACGCTGGTCTCCCAGCTAGAGCCGATTGCCGCAAGTGTTCAGCTGCCCGCATCTGACATCCATCCAAATTTCCGCTATCTTGATCTAATGGAGGCGAATCTTATGAAACGGAAAAAGAAAGTCAACATGACCGAAGATGAACTGCGGCAGCGCAAAATGGCCGCCAACAACGCCGCCATGTATGCCGCATTCAGCACGCAGAATTCTTCCAGCGCCAATATGGCCGTAGGCGGCAAGGGCGGCGGAATGGACATCGGAAACGCCCAGAAGATCGCCGCCTACAATCTATTGATGAATGATAGGGATTGAATTTACCAAAATACCCAGATTTCTATTGACATTCCCTTTGGGGAATCATCTATCATAGGGGCAGGAAAGGAGGAATCGTTATGAAGATCAAAGAAGTCAGCGAAAGAACCGGCCTCACCAAGAAAACCATTCGATACTACGAGGCAGAGGGCCTTTTGTCCCCGGAAAAACAGTGGCAGAACGGACGGGAGTATCGAAACTACTCCGAAGCGGATATTCAGCGGCTGACAAAAATCGCAGCACTGCGCCGTGCCAGATTCTCTGTGGAGGAGATCCGGCACATTCACGAGGTTCCCGGAGACATCCCCGAGATATTCCAGTCCTATCGCCGTCGGCTCCAGCAGGAGCAGGTGGATCTCAGTGCAATTCTCGCTGTAATCAACAACATCACCAGCGAAACCCTTACCAGCGAAGACACCCTGATCTCTCAAATGAAGCCCGCCACCGTAGGGCTTCCCCTGCCCGCCGTGGATCTGGATCCCCACTTCCGCTATCTCGATGAGATGGAGGAACTGAGCCAGCTGGTCTCCCACCGGATCACACCGCAGGAGCAGAAGCAGAAAGACATTGCCGCCATGGGTGCCGCCATGTATGCAGGCTTTAATCAGCAGGATTCTACATCCGGCAGCAACGCCTCCCCCGGCGGTTACGGCAGTGGATTTGACATCTCCCCGGCTCAGAAGGTAGCCACCTATAATCTACTCCTCAATACCAAGGACATGGATCAATAGGTCACAGCAAACAACGCACAGCGCCCTGAACGACAAGCTATCGTTCAGGGCGCTGTGTTTCCTCTTTTAGCAGTAGAAATCTTTGATTTTCTTGGCACGGCTTGGGTGGCGCAGCTTGCGAATGGCCTTATTCTCAATCTGGCGGATTCGCTCACGGGTTACGCCGAAAATTTGACCCACTTCTTCCAAAGTATGGGTCCTTCCGTCATACATACCAAACCGCATCCGAAGCACATCAGCTTCCCGGTCAGTCAGGGTATCGAGGATCTCATTGAGTGCCTCAGCCAGCAGGGTGTTCGAAGTGGCGTCGGCCGGCCCGGGGGTATTGTCGTCCTCCACAAAGGAGCCGATGGTGGTATCCTCCTCATCGCCTACCGGGGTGTCAAGGCTCAGGGTATCGGCAGAGGTACGGGTGGCTTCAATGACCTTTTCCAACGGAAGCTTCAGGTCATTTGCAATCTCCTCCATGGTGGGCTCACGGCCCAGCTCCTGCACCAGCTTCCGGTTGCAGCGGGTCACCTTATTGATTACCTCTACCATATGTACCGGAACACGGATGGTTCTGGCCTGATCGGCAATGGCACGGGTAATGGCCTGCCGGATCCACCATGTCGCATAGGTAGAGAACTTGTTGCCCTTGGTGTAGTCGAACTTGTCCACTGCACGAATGAGGCCGGTATTGCCTTCCTGAATCAAATCCAGAATATGAAGGCCGCGGCCGGAATACTTCTTGGCAATGGAAACCACCAGACGGAGGTTTGCCTCGGTGAGCTTGTCCTTGGCATACTTGTCCCCCTGTGCCACACGAGCCGCCAGCTCCTGCTCTTCCTCTGCGGTCAGCAGCCGGATCTGGCCGATCTCCTTCAAGTACATACGCACCGGGTCATCCAGATTATACTCGGCAGCCAGCTCCACGGGATCAACCAGCTCTTCCTCTTCTTCAGCGGGAGCGCCCTCCGGTGCATCCAGCTCCAGCTCTGCGCCGGTGATCTGAATGCCCATACTCTCGATGGTGTCATAGATATGCTCGATCTGCTCGGCGTTGATGTCCAGCTTTTCCAGCACACTCAGGATGTCAGAAGACTGGAGCACGCCGGATTTCTGCCCCTTTGCCAGCAGCGCCAATACTGGTGCCTTGGCCTCTTCACTCAGTTTTTCTGCGGTGTTATTTGTGCTTGCCATATTGCACTTCCTTCGTATAAAGTGAAGTCCTGCTTAGTCAGCCAAAAAGAAATCGCCGTTTATGGCGCACTACGCTGATTTTAAGTTAGGCAACTGTTAGCATATCACAAAACGCAATATTGTGCAAGTCTTTTTTTCGCTTTTTCTCTATTTTTTCTCATTTTTTCGGATCAGCCGCAGAAAATGCCCGCCAACCAGAAACGGTTGGCGGGCATCTGATCGCATCCAATTTTCAGCGCTTTATCCGTTTTGCTCAGGCTGCATTCAGCTCCGCCAGTGCGGCCTGACCGCGGTCATAAGCGCCCTGATAGATATCCGTCATCTGCTGGAGACCCATATCCATGCAGGTATCCAGGAATGCCTGATAGTTGCTCATGGGTTCGTCACCCAGAATGAATTTCAGGATCATGCCATTGGCATAGGTATCCAGATCCGTTGCAACGCTGTTGTAGCGATCCTGCTCGGCATTGTCCAGGCTCACATAGGCGGGCATATTGTTGGCGCCGTCTGTGAGAGAGGCCAGCGTATCAACAGCTTCCAGCTGATCGTCATTGTAGGAATAGAAGCCCTTCTCCATGTCATATACGCCGGGGAAATAGACAGAGCCCACGCCGGTGGCATAGAGGTAAGAGGCGAACATGAAGTTCAGTCCGTCAGGGTTGTTGACTACCAGATCCGTCCACTGGGGCTGACCATTCTCGTCATACTCAAAGGCAACGCCCTCTTCGCCCCAGTTATACATCTGCTGACCTTCCTCCGAATACAGCCAGTTCACCAGCTTCAGCAGCGGAATGGGGTCATCACATGCGGTAGAAATGGCCCACGTATCAGAGTTCTTGATGAGCTTGGATTCAAAGCCAACATGGATCTCATCCACGCCATCTGCCTTGGGGTACGCAGTGGCCTTCAGCTCCATGGAAGCATTCTCAGGGTTCATATCAAAGATATTGCTCATGCCCTCCGCAGAACCGTCTACAAAGGAGCACAGGTCGTTGGCCATGTCGGTACGAACGGTGGTAATATCGGTATCATTATAGAAGTCGTCGTTAAAGAGGCCCTTCTTGTACCAGTCGTTCATCTTGGTCAGGTAGTCCTTAAAGGCATCGGTGGTAAAGGAATGCACCACTTTGCCGTCTACTACGTTAAAAGCACCGGGGGTGATATTAAACGCAGAGCCCCAGTCGGTATCCAGACCCTCATACTGGAGATAGGCATACGCGCCATAGTTATCCTTACAGTAGGTCAGGTACTGCTCATACTGATCCATGGTGTCAAGGCTTCCAACCCCGGATGCCTCCAGCCAGTCCTTCCGGACGATCATGCCCTGATTCTCGGTGCCGGCCTTTTTCAGCAGCTGCGCAATGCAGCCCATGTAGCCAGACTGGGTACGCATGGTCATGTAGGCGTTGTCATCGGAAGTCAGGATATTCCAATAGTTGGGGGCATACTCCTTGAGGTCATCATAGAGATCAATGATAATGCCGTCCTCAATGGCCTTTTCATGGCCAGCGCTGCCTGCGGACGCACCGCTGGAGCTTCCATAGTAGTTCATAACGCCAATGATATCGGTGTAGTCGCCGCCGGCGATCATCAGGTTAAAGGATTCCTGCTCTACAAAGCCGCCAGCCACTGCATTAAAGTCAATGTATACATTGGTGGCTTCGTTGATCATCTTGACCATGGCAACCTGCTCGGAAAAGTCCTCCAGATTCATCATGGTGCTGACGTAGGGTGCAACCGGCATCCAGCAGCTGTAGTGAACCGCTTCTTCCTCAATGGGAAGCTCCACCACCTGAAGGCCCTCAGGCTCTACCGCCGCTTCTGCTGCGGATTCTGCTACAGAGTTTTCCTCTGCTGATACATCGGCAGGCACTTCCGGTGCCTCGGTCTGCTGCTCCGGTGCCTTGCCGCTTGCTTCTGTGGGTGTACTGTCCGGCTTCTCCGCCGATGCTGTATCGCCGCCGCAGCCCGCCAACAGTCCAAGGCTCAGTGCAGCTGTCAGCACCAGCGCAAGAATCTTGTTCTTTTTCATGTGTGTTCCTCCATTTCTGTTTTGCTTACGCCTGAGCTCCGCACGTGCGCTGTGCAAAGAGCAAAGCAAACATAACCTCATAGGGAATATGGTCAGCATTCCCTATTTAATAGTACCACAGTTTTCCTGTCCATGAAACTGTCAGAAATCAGGTTATACCCTATGAATTTTTGTCTATGTGAGCAAAAAAACTTGATTCTTGAGTATCATATTTGATACTATATAGACAAGAAATAAAAGGGGAGGGATCATTTTGGCGCATCCTCAGGATATTTATTTGTTGGATCATCTGGTTTCACACCTGACCTGCCCGCTGTTTGTCACCGACGAAGAAGAATTGCGCAAGTTCTGTATGGAAGCGGGTTTTCATCCAAAAACGCAGCAGTACTGTATCCTAACCATTCGGATCGAGCGCTGGAGCACCGCATTTGCTGCATCCGATTGGCAGGAGGTCATTCGGCACCATTTCTTTGTGCTTTCCAATATGCTCACAGAGCTGCTCAACCAGAAGGACATAGCCGTTGCGGCAGAAAAAGACTATCAGATGGTCTGCATCGTCAATCTGCTGCGCCCATGGGATATATTCTGTCAGGAGCTCCGGCCCATTCTGTTCCAGATCATGGAGGTTCTGGACACAGAATTTGATATCAGCGTCACCTGTGCCCTCAGCGGCCTTGCCAATGGGCTATGTCAGCTGCCCAATGCATTTCTCACCACACAGGACGCACTTTGGTACAATGACTTTCTGGGTGGCGACCGTCAGATTCTCTACTACGATGACCTGTGCAGCACCACGCACCCTATGATCCGTTCCGAGCTCATGGAGCTGGACAAAAAACTGATCTCCAAGCTTCAGGTGATGGACATTGCAGGCGTCAAGTATGTCCTGCATGAAATGATCGACCGAGAATTTATTCAGGAGGTTCCCACGGTCAAAATTCTGCGCATAAGACTGGGCGGTATCTGCTGCAAGATCCTTGATGTACTGGACGAGCTCCGGGACAAAATCGGCGCAGGGCTCTACTATGCACTGGATCCTGCGCCGAAGATCGCAGAGGCACCCACTCTGGCCGATCTGACCAGCGCCATGGATGAGATCTTCGATGCCATTTGCCGGGCCCAAAATGCGGAACCCCAGGAGCCGAAGCCCCAGTGGGTAGATAAAATGTCCGCTTACATATCCGATCACTATACCGATGAGGCCCTTGGACTGACGGAAGTTTCCTCAGTATTTGGTATTACGCCCTCCTATGCCACCCGTGTCTTTAAGCAGTATACGGGCCGTGGGATCTATGAAACCATTCAGCATGTGCGGCTCACTGCTGCCAAATCCATGCTCCACAGCGACAAGACCATGAAGCAGATCGCCCAAGCCGTGGGCTACACCAGCTTTCTCTCCATGAACCGTGCCTTTAAGAAATATGAGGGGGCTACTCCTTCGCAGTTTAAGGGGCATTAGGCTTTCCCCGAAATGTTGACAAAATGTTCACACACATGCTGCCTGTTTGATGTTATAATTATGAAAATGATATCAGTGCATACACTTTGATGGTATGCCAGCAGGAAGGAGCCTGTACGATGAAAAAGAAACATGTTATCAGTGGTCTCGCAGTACTGGGCGTCGGCGCAGTCGCTGCCGCCGCTGTAGTCGCAGCAAAGCAGCTGAAGAAAGATGCGGCAGAGCCGGAGGATGCCATTCTTCTGGATCTGGACGGTGACGGCGTTGCCGATGTTGTTCTGGAGGATCTGGACGGTGACGGCAAGATCGATTCCGTCTCCACCGATGTAGCTGCCGAGACGGAAGCCAAGACCCCCGCCGATGCACCGGTGGCCGAGGCTCCGGCGGCCGACGAAGCACCCGCTGCGGCTGTCACCACGGAAAACCCGGATCTTATTACCACGATCCCGGTAGAAGAGGCATCCGCAGAAGAAGCGCCCGAAGCTGCATCCGAAGCTCCGGACGAAAACAACTGATTAAAGATCAAAAATCCGGCTCCACTTTGATTGGGAGCCGGATTTCTTTTTTCAGGTTTCTCAGATATTCTTTCCTGCCTTGCCGCAGAACCAGTGCAGCCAGCTCATCAGTACCACAGGTACGATGCAGACCCCAGCGCACAGCAGGAAAATGGGGGTAAAGCTGGCGCTCTCTGCTGCCGTTGCTGACAGCTTGCCAAACAGCACCGAAGAAATGGCAATGGAGATCATCACAAGGCCGTAGTTGGTGCCGGAGTTCTGTGCACCAAAGAGCTCTGTGGAAATCACAGGGTTGATGCCGGAAGTACCGCCATAGGCAAATGCCACCAAGAACACCGCCAGCAGGTAGGTTGCCGCCGTATTTGCAAATACCAGCCCAATGCAGGCCAGTGCGGAAATCACACAGCAGATGATAATGGATCTGGTACGTCCCAGCTTATCGGAAACCATCGGTGCCAGAATGCGTCCCGCCGCATTGGCGGCGCCTGTGAGCATAACCGCAATCACGCCCACATGGGCAGACATGCCTCGATCCATGGCGATGTTCTTAATGAAGGGGATGATCACCAGATAGGCGCCGGAGGACAGGATCATCGATACCACCTGACAATAGTAGATGGGAGTCCGCAGCACCTGACTGGGTGTAAACTGCTTAAACTCATCGGGCCGCAGCACCTTGCTGGCCTTCTCCATATAATAGGAGGAATCCGGCTGCACTACAAAGAAGGAGCAGACCACCGTGATCACGCCGAACACAATCGCCAAAATACGAAATGTCTCGGTCAATCCAAGGTTCTCCAGCATCTGATTGACCACAGGAGACAGCACCATCACCGATGCACCAAAGAAAAACACCGTGATGCCCGTGATCAGGCCGTTCTTATCCGCAAACCATTTTTGAAGGGCATAGAGCACCGTACAATAGGCAAAGCCGCAGCCCAAGCCAGAGCAAACCGAATAGGTCAGATACAGCACCCATGGATTGCTGTTGCCGATGCAGGATGTCAGGTAGATTCCTACAGAAAACATCAGGCAGCCAACCAGCGTAATGATCCGGGGGTCAATTTTGGACTGCACCAGACCACCCAGAATATTGCCTACCACAAAGCACGCAATCATCAGCGCAGAAGTCATGGCCACATCGCCCACAGACCAGCCATGGTAGTCCACCACATAGGGCTGGAAAATGGACCACATGTACAAGATGCCCACGCAGAGCATAATAAGCAGGCCGCCGACCAGCGTCCCGTTGCGTTTTGCATTTACACTCATCAATTCAACACTCCTCTTATCAAAACAGAACCCCCTTGCGGGGCTCCACTCTTTCACGCCCCTATGATAAAAAAAGATCGGAAAAATGTAAAACGCAGAATGTATTTATTGTTACGCATTTTAGTTGTTACAAATTCTTCGTTACGTCATGTGAATGTAGCGTTTTTCACGATTTATTCGGTTTTTTATATACGAATTGTACAAAAACCCCGCTGTCGGATACGGACAGCGGGGTTTTCAGCAATTAAACTTTGTGCATTTTACCGAATACGGATGGCCGCATGGAATGCTTCCTGATTGGCATCAGCCAGCAGCCTTCCTGTGG
>CAUHNW010000011.1:0-101599 GCA_959607825.1 uncultured Oscillospiraceae bacterium
CGCAGGCGGCACAAACCCGCAGCCCAACGAAGTGGGTGTGGGTTTGAAGCGAAGATAAGCCCGTCCGGTGTATGGAAAAAGCCCTAAGGCTTTTTCCATCACCTTAGGGCTTAATCTGAGCTGGTGGAGCTGAGGGGAATTGAACCCCTGTCCGAAAGCAACTTGACAGGACTTTCTCCGGGCGCAGACGATTATTTACATTCCCTTGCCGGAGCGTGAACCGTCACACTCTCCGGTTTGGTAGCTTCATTATGCATGGTATGCGCAAAGCTTTGCATACGCACGGTCACCACTCAAATCACACCCGAGACCCGGCTCGTGGTCCTTCCGGAACGGATGGGCTGCTAATTAAGCAGCAGCCAGAACGAAATTATCGTTGTCAGTTAATTGAAAGTTTGCCCTTTTTATAGAGGTAAGGCGCCTCTGCCCGCTTATCAAGCCTCACTACCCCCGTCGAACCCGTTACAGCCCCATGTGGGGGGGACAACACATTTCATGAACTGTCATTTCAAAGTGTTGCCCCGGATCTTTCCTAACTGACGTTGGGAACTATCGATAAGAAATTTTATAGTGAAATGGCGAAGATAATATCAATAACGACCGAAGGGATCCGGGAGCTTATTGGGCTCGGGATACTCCACACCGAAGGTGTCCACGGTAATGGACTTGATTTTCTGCTCGGTCTGGGGACGGTCATTATAGTCTGTCTTTACGGAGGCAATCTGATCTACCACATCCATGCCCTCTGTGACCTTGCCGAAGGCGGCATACTGGTTGTTGAGGTGCTTGGCGTCGGCGTGCATAATAAAGAACTGGCTACCGGCGGAGTTGGGATGACCGGCACGGGCCATGGACAATACGCCGCGCTTGTGGCTCAAGGTGTTCTTGACACCGTTCATCAGGAACTCACCCTTGATGCAGTAGCCGGGGCCGCCGGTGCCGTCACCGTCAGGATCGCCGCCCTGAATCATGAAGCCGGGGATGACCCGGTGAAAAATCAGGCCGTCATAGAAGCCCTTGGAGGCCAGAGACACAAAGTTGTTCACCGTTTCCGGTGCAATCTCGGGGTACAGCTCAGCAATGATCTTGCCGCCGCTTTCCATTTCAATGGTAACAACAGGATTTGCCATCAGTATTGATTCCTTTCTTTCATGGCGCGATCCATCTGACGCTTGGCGTCCTTCTCCGCAGCCACGGCACGTTTATCGTGCAGTTTTTTACCTTTGGCCAAGGCGATTTCCACCTTGACCCGGGAGTTTTTGAAGTAGACGGAAAGGGGAACCAGCGCATAGCCCGCCTGCTGCACCTTGGCAGAGAGCATATTGATCTCCTTCTTGTGCATCAAAAGGCGCTTTGGACGCAACGGATCCCGGTTGGAAAAGCTGCCCTGCTCATAGGGGGAGATGTGCATCTGCTTGAGATACAGCTCACCGTCCTGAATGGAGCACCAGGCCTCTTTGAGACTCAGCTTTCCGGCGCGGATGGACTTGACCTCAGTGCCAAACAGCTCAATACCGGCCTCAAACTTTTCCACAATATAATATTCGTGATAGGCCTTTGGATTCTTGGCCACCAGCTTGATGCCGCTTTTCTGTGCCACAGGTTGTCCCTCCTTTGCACAGTGGATTATAGCACAGATTTCCCCAATGTGCAAGCGGGAGAAGGGGAGGAAAAACACAGGGCATCAGGAGAAAGCTGACGGCTAAGCGCACATATTGACGGAATACGAGAATTTCGTTGACTTTCTGAAAAATACTGATATAATGGTTTTGTAAAAATAAAGCATTTCCGTATTCTGTTTTTGCGCGGAGTGCTGTCGGTGTGTATAAAAATGGTAAACCCGCCGAAAGACGGGGGCACAAAGCCAAATGGGTCTAAGGTCTGCATGGTCGGACTATGACAGCCGGTTGTAATCAGTGATGGATCAATACTGATTTCACGACAGGACTGCCGCATATACTGGGCAGCCGGTCATTTGCCGTTTGTGTAAGCCAGCTCTTACACAAACGGCTTTTTTGCTTTTTAGGACTGGAGAGGGTCGAAATGCAGCAAACAAAAGAAAAACCATCCGTTGCCAGCCGTGTCTGGACAGTGATCGGAATTATATTGTGCGTCATCCTGATCCCCATTTTGGTGATCAACTGTACGCTTCTAATCAAGGGCTATACCGGGGACGGCAAGGTTCCCACCGTAGGCGGGATCTTCCCCATGATCGTCCTGACGGACTCCATGAGCGGTACCTTTGAATCCGGTGATTTGATCATCTGCCATACCGCCCAGCCGGAGGAGATTCAGGCCGGGGATGTGATCTGCTTCTACGATCCCATGGGCAACGGCACTACTACCGTCACCCACCGTGTCACCGAGGTCACCACCGATGATTCCGGCGCTGTGGCCTTCCGTACCAAGGGCGATGCCAACAATACCGAGGACATGGCGCTGGTTCATGGCTCGGAGCTGATCGGCGTCTACAAGACGCATCTTTCCGGCCTTGGCAGTGTTGCCCTGTTTATGCAGACCACACCGGGCCTGATCGTCTGTGTGATCCTGCCCATTCTCCTGCTGCTGGCCTATGATATGATCCGCAGGAGACTGTATGAAACATCCAAGCAGAAGGACACCGCCGCTCTGATGGCAGAGTTGGAGGCCCTTCGGGCGGAGAAGGAAAAGCAGGATTCCGCCCGGTAAATATTTTCAATGGGGGTACCCCCATTGTTCTGCGGTGCGCCGCAGAACAATGCATCCTGACGACGAATTTACTATGGTATTTGATTCCGGTGGGCCACGCCGGAGTTGGGTATATAAAAGAGGATTACTCTCAGCAGGGGATGGTCTTGGCCGTTCCTGAATAAGAGGAATGGCGGCGCCGGTTTCCGGACGGAGCGGCGAAGAGCATTTCTTCCAGGAGAGGATCCCAGAGAGAGGAGTTTTTTCCATGAAGAAAAATAAGATCATGCGTCTGGCCTCTGCACTGCTGGTTCTGACCCTGATGACCACCTGCGCCATCAGCAGCACCTTTGCAAAGTATACCACCTCGCAGTCCGGTACAGACAGCGCTCGGGTCGCTAAGTGGGGATTCACCGATACCGCAAATTCCCAGATTACCCTGAATGACCTCTTTAAGACCACTTATGACAAGAATGTTGAAGGCAAGGCTGACGTTATTGCCCCCGGCACTACCAACAGCGCAACTTTCGCATTTGCGTACAACACCACCAACAACGGTGCTGAAGCTCCTGAGGTTGCTTATACCTTCACCGTGAGCACGGATGGCAGCAACTGCGCTGAAGCTATCAAGAACAACCCCAACATTCAGTGGAAGCTGGATAACGGTGCATGGGGCACTTGGGATGATATGATTGCCGCCATCAAGGCTTTGTCCGGTACCGAATCCGGCACCAAGACCTACAAACCCGGTGAACTGCCTGCTGCATTTAAGGATAACACTACTACCCATACTGTTTCTTGGCAGTGGGAGTTTGAAGAAGCTGCGGGTGCAACTTCTCCTACACCAGCAGAGCAGGATAAGACCGACACGGGGATGGGCAACGCTGCTGACTTGGCTAAGGTTGAACTGCACATTGCTGTCACCGCAACCCAGGTCGACTAATCCACTATTTCCACCACATCTCCCGCCCTGCCTTTGTGGCAGGGCAGGGCGGGGACTTTTCAGAGCACCGAGATTTTTTCGGTGTTCTGAAAAGTCTGTTATCTGACAGAAAGGAGTGACCACATTGGAACACAGAACAAAAGCCCACAGCGGCGTGCTGGCAACGGTCATTGCGGTGCTGGCCATTGCGGTGCTGATTACGTTCCCCTATGCGTTTAATTTAACATGGTCGCTCCCCGGTGCGGAATCCGACCGGACGCTGACCTACAGCACCGGCAAGCTCACATGGGATTCCGCCGCTGATATTGATGCAAACGGCGTGATCCGGCTTTCCATGTTCCGCTCGGACTACGACGGTGTTTCCGCCGGAAACGGCGACAACGTCATTGCCCCCGGCACGGAAAAGACCACCCGGGTTCGCCTTTTGAATGCGGCAGGGAACAGCGTCCACTATTCAGCGGTGCTGTACCGGCTGGACGGGACGGACGTGCCCATTCAGGCCGGGCTGTCCGGTTCTGACCCGGCAGTTGCCGACTATGCACTGCCTGCTGGGGTCACGAAGGATCAGGTGGTCGGTGCGGTAGGCGGCGCACTCAGCGGCGCTACCGTGAAAACCGTGGATGTGGACTGGAATTGGGACTATTCCATTGACGCTCCCGCCGATGACCACGACACCCGGCTGGGGAACCATACATCCGCAGATGCAGTGCAGTATGGCCTGTATGTTGTGGTGGAGGACGGCGGGAAGAATGGCGGCTTTGTACTGCCCCAGACCGGCGACAACTCCCACCTGATGCTTTGGTTTATTGTATTGGTGGTGTCCCTGTGCCTGATGATTTCCTTGGCAGTCTGGAACAGAAGGAATGCCCGGAGAGATCATGAACACTAAGAAAAAATCCATTGTTCGGCATATTTTGCTGATTATCTTGGGCTTGGTGCTGGGGCTGAACCTGTATCTGGCCAATGCCCGGGGCGTGGTGGGCAATCAGATGCCCATGCCCTTCGGCACCGGTGCGGCGGTGGTAATGTCCGGCAGTATGGAGCCAACCCTTTCCAAGGGAGATTTGATCTTCGTACGGAAGGCGGAAACCTTCCACACCGGGGACATCGTAGTTTATCAGTCCGATTCCATGCTGGTGGTGCACCGGATTGTCTCCCTGTATGGCAGCACCGTGGTGACCCAAGGGGACGCCAATAACACCGCCGATGAACCCATCGACCTGTCGCAGGTCAAGGGTGTCGTACGGTTCCACATCCCCTTTGTGGGAACGATTTTGGAGCTGGTGAAAACGCCCGCTGGAACATTGCTGATCCTGCTTCTGGCCCTTGCGCTGGTGGAGCTGAGCTTCCGCCGGCAGAAGGAGCAGGACGATCAGGATATGGAGCAGGTCAAGGCAGAGATCCGCCGGTTAAAGGATGAGCTTCATGAGGATCGTGAAAATAGCGAGGATAACGAGTAAGGAGGAAGCACTATGCGCCGCAGTGAGAAAATCAATATTTGGATATTCCGCATAGCGGCGGTGCTGCTGTGCCTGACGGTGCTGTCCGTGTGGGGCACCAGCGGACTTTATGCACGGTATTCCACGTCTACCTCCGGCTCCGATGGGGCGAGGGTGGCGCTGTGGGGGAGCAGCGAGAGCATTCAGCTGGATTCCCAACAGCTGCCCAAGCAGCCCGGACAGTCCTGCACCTATAAGCTTACTGTTTCCAATCAGCGCTCGACTGGCGAAATCAGCGAGGTGACCCAGAAATATCATATTGAGGTAGTCACTGCCGGGAATCTTCCGCTTGACTTTACCCTGCAAATGGACGGAAATGAAATCGGAAAATTTACCGAGACGGCGAATCATAAAGTGTGGACGGTTTCCGAGGATGACATGGTGTTTCAGGCTGGTGTTGCAGGAAACAGTAGCTACACCTTGACAGTGACTTGGCCTGCGGATCAGGTCAATGCCGCTCTGGCCAACGTGCCGGATTATATTCAGGTCAATGTTTGCTCGGAGCAGGTAGACTAAGGGGGCATTTGTATGACAAACAAAAAGAATAAAATGCCCGGGAAAAGATGGACTGGGCTGGCAGTGTGGCTGGTGGCTGCTGTGGCGCTGGTGTCGGCGGTTGCAGGGGTTTCGGCCAAGTATGCCCACACGGAGACGAAGGTAGATGACACACTTTCGTCTGATTTTTATTTTACCAGCACCCTGCTCAGCGAAGCCGGAACGCAGTATACCCTGATGCCTGAGACCAATTCCTTGGAGATTCCTCTTTGCAACTACGCCGACAGCCTGCGGATTTCCAATGCGGATATCACATATTCTTATACGGTGACAAAGGACGGCGGTTCAGAAACAACAGGAAACGGAACGATTGTGGCAGGGGCAGCGAATACGCAAACCATTTCGCTGACCGACCTGACCAAAGGCACCTATACCGTAACGGCTGTGGCCAACAGCCCCTATCAGGCGACCCTCAAAGGGACATTTACGGTCCCCACAGAGTCCACAGGGGTTCATTACAGCGTCACGGATACTTCCGGAAGTCCCTATGTGCTCCTGACGGTGTGGACGGAGAACTATAGTGGGAAGGTAACGCTCACATGGCCTGCCGGTCTGATACCGGACAGCACCAATCCCGCGCTTTCCGGTGCGTCTACTTATTCCGTCAGCGGATATACAGCCGGATCAATTGTTGTATCCGGTGCGCCCTATGGTTCCAATGTCTATCGGTTCTTTAAGCAGAATACATCGGCCGTATTTACCATGGCGAATTTTACTGCCACAGCAGCGAATGGCTGATTGGAGGGGAGAAGAATGAAACAACGGAAAAAACTGGGCGGAAAGCTTCTTGCCCTCTTATTGGTTTTGTGCATTGGGGTCAGTCTGTTCCCGGTTGCGCCGGTGTTGGCGCAGGAGGAGGATTCCCAGAGCACTGTAGAGGCTTCTGTGGAGCCTGCGGATGGGGCAGAGGAACCTGCACCCGCTGAGAATCAGCCTGAGGCGGCAGAAGCATATTTGGAAGATACCACCGGCGGCGAAACGTCCGCCGATTTAGCCATATCTGAGGAAAATACGGCAGAAGGCGAAACGCCCGTAGTGGTCAGCCCGGTGCCGGAAGGCAGTGCGGAAGAAGCCGGTTCTGCGGTGGACAGTACCACTGCGCCCGGACAGCCGGAGGATTCTGTGGCAGAGGAAGACAGTCTGGCGGAAGATATGCCCGAGGGCATTGACGCCCTGGACGATGTAGACGGGGAAACGCTGGCGCCTTCGGAGGCCGATGCCTTCCGGCTGGATGTGACCTTTGCAGGTCAGACCCTACAGGAAAAGCGCACCAATGCCATTTCCGGTGCGTGGGATGTGACAACGGCACAGAGTCTAAACGTGGTGCTCAAGCGGGATACCACGGTGAAAATTGACGAGACAAAGCAGTATGTATTGTGCCTGAAGGTCTCCGAGGGCTTTTCCTTCGATAAGCTGCCGGAGATCGACAAGATGGATGGGGCGCAGGACATGGCCTTTGTGCAGAACAAGGCATCCGGTGACGTGGCCGTAGACCCCTACAGCGGTGAGATCCGTATTCGGATTAACCCGGAAACGGAGACCGTGAACCTTGGTACTGTCGAGGTAACGGTCAGTGATGCGCTGGCGGCTGCTGCCGGTACGGGCCTGACGGTGCAAAGCCCTGCCAGGGTGCAGCTGATTACCGCAGATGCCAGCCTGACGTTGAAGGATATGCTGGACAGTGATAAAACGCTGCTTCACGGTGATTCTGTGGATTCCGTCTATCTGGTGGGCACTTCCGCTCCTGCGGACGACCAGAATGCAGGGGGCCAGAATGAGAGCGAAACCGCAGTTCCCGATGGCATCGAGCCGCTGGACGATGAGACCGGCAGTGAGGTGGTAACGCCTCGGACTGTGGATGAAACCAATGCATTCGAGGTGTCGGTGTCCTTTGACGGTCAGAATTTGACGGAAGGCGGCACCAATGCGATTACAGACGAATGGTCGGGAAACTCCTCCAAGGTCATGCAGGTGACGATCACCCGGAATAAAAGCTATGATGTGGATCCCAACAAGCAGTATGTGCTTTGCATGAAAACCTCTGATGTGTTCTACTTCAACGGCCTGCCGGATGTCAGTACGATCACTGGCGCGGAGGATGTGGCGATGGTGAAGAATGAAACGCCAAAGATTAACGTGGTTGGAAAGACGCAGGAGCAGAGTCTAACGGGCTTTAGTCCATATAGCGGTGAAATTCGCGTAAAGCTGAACCCTGCGGTGGATGTTATTACAATTGCAGATATTGGCGTCAGCTATAATTCTGCCTTAATGGGATATACGGGTGGCGAGCAGACAGTTACAGATCCGGTTGATGTTCAGTTGATTTCCGTGGATGCCAGCGAGACACTGAGCGGATTTAAGGATACGAATAAAGTATCCCTGCAGGATTTCCCGGTTTCCACGTTAAAAGTTAAGACAGAAAAGGTAGGCGGCGGCCTGAGAACCTTCAACTCCATTGATGATTTTAAGTCGAACACATTTGGCGCGGATGCAAAGCTGAATGTAGACGATGGAATTTCCTATGTGCTGGGCTCTCAGAAACAGAAGGAAATGGTCTACGGAACATTGACCTGCGTGCTCCATATTCCTTATATTGAAGTAGATGGAGTAAAGAAGTATCTAAAGTTTGATGAAAACGATACGGCAATTACAGACAATAAAAAGGGAACCTCAATTGGATATCCAATGAAGAGTAAGGCAGTCTATGATGCTGATGCCCACACGATTACCTACACCTTTGAGAACGTGTATATGGTATCGTGGTCAAATTTCGCCTATACCCCAACGTTTCGCTGGCCAGATGGGGTCGAAAAAAATATTACAGCGGATTGTAATGTTCAGGGGTACATGTGGGAGATATCAGAACAGAAGACGTTCACAGGTGCAACTGGTAGTATAAGCAATCGTAGTACAGCAAAAGGTACTGTATTTCGCCCGAATCAGGCTGATATTAAGCTATGGACTGATTATAACCAATCAGCTTTGAAAATTGCAAAGCCCATGATTTATAAGGATGTGAATCGTCAAACTGGAATTTCGGGATTTCTGGGGTATTTTGATGTCCATAACGAGGGAGCTGGCGACTCCCCGGAAGTCAAGGTGAAAATTGAGTTTAACACGTCTGATGGCAGCGGTGCAAAATATTATGTTACCCAAGTGCAGATTCCGGCAGATCAGGCCAAGACAACTGTAACGTATACACTGGTAGATGACAGTGGAGCTACGGTTACAGGAACCTATACCTATAACAATACAACCTCTTTCAGCTGCAAGGTTGGTGAGTTGCGCCAAAAATCAGGGGTCGATGATAAATACTTTATTCAGAGTTTGGAGTATCAAACCATCCTTCGCAGAAATAAATACTACCATACGGATGTAACACACAACTATCGAAATGCCATTGGAACGCCCGGATCCTATCAAGGGTATATTGAGGGGACTGTTGATGCAACGGCCAGCGCCAAAATGACCATTTCAGCGGTGGATGAGAATGGTAAAATTACCAGTGATGGAAAAACAGAACTGACTGCAACAGAAATCAGTACGATATCCGACTTGGACTTTATTTCAACGGGAATTTACGGAGCTACGCTGGATAATCAGAGTTCGGCCAACATTACTGCGGGCAGCAGCACCAAACTCAAATTTACGATCTTGGTCGGATCGGAGGAGTATGGACTTTCTGAGAGATTCGGTGTTGCTGGCCCTCCCATAAACGGATATCATGTTCTGCGTGATGGCATATTCTACGCTTGTCTGCCAGAGGGGGTCAGCATTCCGGGCATTGAGCAGGTACAGGTTTCGTATAAGGGAAAATCGATTCCTGCAAAGTCCGTGCAGAAACTTGATAATACCCAGTGTACCGTCAACGGAGCAACAGCATATTGGTGGAAAATTGAAGTACCTAAAATGAACGTAAATGCATTTGTTTCCGCTACGGCTACAATTTCCATAGATCTGGCGACCAGCGAAAGTATGGCCGGAGTGAGCTGGAACTTTAATGACTGCCTTGCGCTGGGGACAAATGGCCAGAAGCTATCCCGTGTAAATGACAGCTTTACCAATGGATCGAATACAGTTGCGGGATTAGCAAACTTGAATCTTCCCAGTGCGAATGGTTTGGTAAATGCCCTTGACACCAATGCGGACAATTTGGGAATCAATCTTTACCGGTCAAATTCCAGTGTGATTCTGAACATTGCTCGTGCAGAAGCAAAGCTGGACGTTACCACGGCCCTGTCTGTCAATGATACTGCCAGTGCCAACGATCATGTTACGGTGTCTGATAAGAATACAAAGATTACCTATGCAGTAACTGTAACCGGGCAGGAAAGTGGAGCAGCCGAGGATTTCGACTATTACATTCCTATTGTGCATACGGATTCCACGCTGGATACCGGTGCGCTGGTAAGCCAGAAGGAAATTGGACTGCAGCTTAGTGAAGCAGTCCAGATCACATCGGTGGGCGATACGGCGGTCGGGGAACTGCCCTTTGAGGTGTCCTATACCACTGATTCTGGTTTGAACTCCACGACCATTCAGGGGAATACCGTGAAATGGGTGGATACACTTACGGACTACTCTAAGGTTACGGCTGTGAAGATTTCCACAAGTCCTAATGCACGGGTCAATGAAAAAGAGGCCTATCGGTTTGACGTGGTCATGCAGTACGATGATTCTGCCAATGACTTTGACCGGCAGGCGGGCAGCGTGGCTCATTGGCGCTCCTTTGGACATTATACATATGTCCGAAACGGTGCCTCCACTACCAACTCTTACCCCAGCGCCAGTAACTCTGTGAAAATCCGGTATGTAAAGGATCTGACTGGGACGCCGATGACCATGACATTGGATACGGCGGCAGCTACGAACTCTGTGGATACGGATCAAATGCTTGGAACTACATTTGTGAAAGCCCAGAAGCTTTCTATTAAAGCAGTCACGCTATCCAGCGGAACGCAGCTGATTTCTGATGATCCAACAGCACTGACCGGTGCAGATGCCAACAGTAAGTTCAAAGTCTCCTTTAATATCAATAATGGTGCCACGTCTGCTGTTACATTGCCGTCTGTTCATTCGGCGTGGAGCATTCCTGCAAATACCAATGTTAACCTACAGACAAAGGTGTTCTTCTCCAAGGCACTGACGGACGTTACCACAGAGCGGTATGTGGATCTTGTGCTGGGCAACGATGATGTTGATATCACCTGCCGGGTCAAACTGGAGCGTAAGGTGGCTGCGGCCACGGCGGCCGATTCCGGCGTAGCGGTAGGAGAGCAGTTCCAAGTTCCAAAAGTGGCGAAAAACTGTAGCATCAGTCGGGAGTCTGCCTTTACGGCGCTGTATGTGGTCAAGAACTTTGTTCCCGGCAACTACAGCAGTCAGCTGCTGAAATGGCGTGATTCCGGCGGAGCCGACAGCAGCTTCCCGGCGGGTACCACCATCACCATGATGGAGGTAAACGAGAACAGCCAGATCACCGGCTACTGGTATTGTAAGCCCTCCGGCTCCTCGGTGGATCTTAGAAGCTTTACCCGTATGGCGGGAACTGAGAACTACAGCTATGATACTTCGGCCACTGCCGGAACCACCCTTCGCTACCTGTTTGTGGTGAATTTCGGGCAAGCAAGTGCCTCCGCTGGCAGCTACCAGCTGGCATTTGATGCGACAGCAAAGGCTGGCGTTACAGCATTTACGCCCGTTGCGCCGGGCGTCACCCTCGGTGCAACAAAGAGCTACGGCCTGAGCGCCACCACAACGGCGGATGTGCTGAACCCCACGGCGGATGTAAGCTATACGGTAACGGATGCTTCCGGCAACGATAGTTATACGGAAGGGAAAAGCCTGTCTCTGGTGCTGACACCGCAGAATGCTGCTGCACTTCCGCAGGATGCACGGATTCAGGTGGGGGATCAGACCTACTCCTGCAATGGGAAGAATGAGATCATTATTCCCATTGGTACCATTGCAGCGGGCAGCAAGACCCTGACCCTGACTTCCAAGATGTTCCCGGAAGAAGAGAAAACCTATTCCTTTACCGCAAAGCTCTATTTGTCCAACTCTGCTCAGGCAGATGCGCCCATCAATGGTAAGGTTCTGCGTTCCTGTGACGTTACGTTTACAAAGACCGCAGAGAATCGCCCGGCACTGAGCGTAACCGGTACCCGTGTGGCAACGGTGAGCGATTGGGCAAGCGGCCAAACGATTGATATCCAAATGAAGAATCTGGATGACTGCGATGTTACGGTGAAGGTTTATTCTGGCGTCAGCGGTACAACGCAGGTGACGGATCTGGTTTCCTCGGTATCTGGTATCTTTACGATGAATAGCGGCACGGGTGTTTATAATAAGGGAACCCCCACAGGCAAGCTTGTCTTGAACAGTGCGGCCAAGGCGGGAACCTACCGGCTGAGCTTTGAGGTAAGCAAAGCTGGGAAGGTGCTTCTGACCGTACCGTATTATGTGATCGTGCGGTAACGGAATCATTGGCAGAAGAATATCGTAGAATCTAAATGGGGCCCCGGCTGCTGCGGAAATGAACCGTATCAGCCGGGGTTTTCGGGTCGCAGAAAGCCGCCCCAATGCAGCCTGTGAACTGCATTGGGGCGGTTACTGATTTATTTACGGATGCGGATGAGGCAGCGGGCCGCCGGGGCCGTCGGGTGGGCCGGAGGGGCCTTCCGGGTCGGCAGGGAGCAGGTCGGAATCTGTTTTTTTCATGTCTGCCTCATAGGTGCCTACGGCACTGCCTTCCATAATGACGGTGCCCGTCACATGAATGCCCTCGGGCGTGTATACTGCCTCAAAATGGTGCTTTCCGGGGCCTGCGGGCATATCCGCAGAGAAGCCGGAATCCGTTCCATGGAAGCTTTCCAGCATCACAGGGCCCATGCTGTTGCGGATGGTACCGCCTTGCCCCTCAATGGAAAACAGATGATGCTTATCGCCGCCGGGGGTGGCGAAAATGCCCAGATAATGTGTCATGGAATTCCTTCTTTCTTAGATGTAATAGTACTGCACTTAGGCGGTGCAGCGGTCATAGGCGGCCTGCTCCGCCTCAATGCAGGTTTCAATGTTCATGTCCTTGAGCTTGGCCACAAAGCTGTCCCAATCCTCCAGAGAGGCATCGCCTGCAATGAACTGGGGAACCATCTGGGAGGCATAGGTGATGATATCTGCCACATAGTAGGAGGCCGTCTGGGTCTCCTCGGCGTTCAGGGAGACATTGGAGGGCAGGCAGTGGGTGCCGTCCATGTTGGAGGTCCAAACGTCCCAAGCCTGATTCTTGAGATCCGTGTTAAATTCCGCTGTGCCATACAGCAGCATCATAGAGGAGCACAGGGTATAGGGACGGCGGATCCGCAGATAGTTGGGCACATCTACGCCGTACTGATTGTGGATGACAGCGTCGGTAAACTGAGGTGTGCCGTTTTCGTCAATGGTATAGTCTTCGCCTTCAAAGCCGTAGTTGTAGAACAGGATACCGTCCTCCGAGTAGAGATAGTCTAGAAACTGCATGGCGGTTTCCACGTCCTCACAGCAGGCGGTCACATAGGTGTCAGAGGAGTCGGTGATCAGGGAGGTGGAGGTAATGTGGTCAATGCCGCCCTCTTCCAGCGTCAGATTGGGGACGCAGGAGACCGGCTGGGTGATATTGCCGATGCCCTCGCCGGAGGTGCACCAGAGACCTACGGTACCGTTGGCTTGAAGCTCTGCCAGTGCGCCGCCCATGGGATCGTAGGCAATGGAGCCAAAGTCCTTGTCAAACAGTCCCTCGTTATACCATTTGTTCATTTCCTTGAGATAATCCCGGTAGCCGTCTTCGATGAGAGAGCAGTGCACCTTGCCGTCCACCACATAGAAGGGCAGGCTGGTCTCGGTGCCGCCGGCCGCAAAGGTCGCTACATCATAGCCGACGGTGAGACCGTTGATCTTACAGTCCGAGTTAAAGTACATGGCGGTGCTGGTATTGTAAGCGTCCCGGAAGACCTTCAATACCTCAAACATCTGGTCATAGGTGGTGGGAAGCTCCAGCCCCTGTTCGTCCAACCAGTCCTGACGGATCACAAGGCCCTGATTTTGCACAAAGTTGTCATAGGGAGAATGATAGCAGAGTACCTTGCCGTCGTTGCGGAAGATGGAAGCCACGTCAGGGTTGGAGTCGATCATATATTGATAATTGGGGGAGTAGTCGGGAAGACGGTCGGTAAGATCTACGATTACGCCGTCCTCCAGCGCACCGGTGGCGCCGCCGGTATAGGTGAGATCGGAAATCAAGGCGGCATAGTCGCCGGATGCAATGGCAACATTCATTTTTTCCTGTGCAGTCCAGAAATCGATCTCGGTGTAGTCAATGGTAACGCCGGTGATTTCCTGAAGATGCTGGATGGCGTCCAGATCCTGAAGGGTGGACAGTCCCAGCTCCCCAAGGGGGCCCATGAGGTTCAGCTGTGTCCGCATCCATGTAAGGGTGGCGCCATCCTCGCTGATGGGAAGAGCGTAGTCATTGGAATAGTGCAGTTTGGCGGTGTCGCTGCCGGGGAAGTGGTACTTTGGCTCATAACCGGTGGGTTCGGCCTCTACGGCACTGAGGGCTTCGCTGGCTGCGGCGTCTTCTGCGGGCGTGTTGTCTTCCTGCACCTCCGGTGCGGGGGCTTCGGTCTGGACCTCCCCAGCAGAGGTGCTGCCGGCAGCCTCAGAGGATGGGGCTTTGGAGCCGCACCCGGACAGGGCGGCAGCCAGCATTGCTGTGGTGAGCAGCAGCGATATGAGTTTCTTTTTCATTTCGTTGTCTCCTTCTGTTGAAATTGGGTCATCTCCATTATACGGAGCCGCAGGATCGGTGGAAAGGGACAGAATGTGCATGGCGGGACGTTTTCTGTGCTTGGCACGCAAAACAGTGAAATTCTGTGCATCTTTTTAGAGAATTGTCTTTTTCTTGCGATTTCCCTATGGACGTGATATGATGAACCGAGAGAGGGTGATGGCATGAGCGTGACTGTAAAGGATCTGTTAAATCTGCCGTCCTTGCGACAGGCGAAGGTACTGGGCGGAGCAAAAGGGCTCAGCCGGGTGGTTGCTTCCATTTCGGTATTGGAGTCTATCGATCCGGGGGTGCTGATCAATGAAGTATTTCCGCAGGGAAAGTTTTACGGCAGTGAGATCGTACTGACAGGGTTCCTGAACTGTGTTGACGATGTGGACTGCCAGTGCGCAAATATCCTGCGGCTTGCCCAGGGCGGAGAAGTGGGACTGATCCTGTTTTATGTGGGCGTATATCTGCAGAAGGTAGATCAGCGGCTGATCGATTTGGCAGATCAGCTGGACTTTGTGCTGATTGCCATGCCGGAGGGGCAGCGAGAGCTGCGGTACAGCGACTTGATCTCAGATGTGACAGAATACATCTATCGGGACAGAGCCCAGAGCGGCTCACTGGTTTCCGACTGTCTGGCGCGGATGTCTACGCTGCCCCGACATCAGCAGACGGTGGGAACGATCATGCAGATGCTGTGTACGGAACTCAGCTGCTCTGTGGTGCTTCGGGATGAGCATGGGAATATTCTCAACATGGCCGCATGGCCCCATGGACAGGAAAAACTGATCCGGGAGGGCTTGGAGCAGGAGGTGCAGCCGCTTCAGACCCAGCGGACTGCCTGCACGTTCCTTACGGATACGGAGGTCTGCCGTATGCCCATCCACACGGACTCCGGTATGAACCTGGAGTTGCTGCTGATCAAAGGAAGCCCCTTCCTCAGTGATATGGTACTGGCGCAGGCGGCGGATGTGACCCGGATCTGCATCAATATCTGGGGCAGGGGGCAGGGAACGGTTGCCATTCATGAGCTGATCCGGGCAATTTTGCAGGATGAGCCCCTGAAAATGCGCAGGCTGGCGGAAATATTTCATGTAGACATTGCATCCATTCATGAGCTGTGGATGATATCCGGAACAGAAAGTCAAGTGGAGCCGTGTTTACAGCTGGCCAGACAGTGTGCGAAGACTGTGGTGGGGGCATTTTATGAGGACGGAATTGTGCTATGTCTCAGTGTACCTGCGTCTCTGCGGGAGGCAGAGACTGTGACGGAGGAAATTCTGAATGAATTAGGGACTGACACGGTGGTGGTGCGCTGTGGGGGACTTCGAGATACCACAGAGTGCAGGGCGGCCTATCTTGTGGTGCAGGATCATTTGAACGATGCGAGAAAGATCTACCTGCTGAAGCGCAGCTTTTCCTTGGGAGAGCTGCGATTTGCACAGAAGTGTCGACAACAGGCAGAGCAGGGAGAATCAGCTGCCGCTGCCCGGATCAAGGCTCTGACGATGCTCCAAAGAGACAAAGAAGAGATGGATCTGGCGGGTACACTTTGCACCTATCTGCTGGATGCGGAGACCAGCGTTACGAAAACAGCTTCCCTACTGTATCTTCATAAAAATACGGTAAAGTACCGGATCCAGCGGATTTCGGACCTGCTGGGGTTCCGGCCAGGGAAGCTGCCGGAGACGACAGAACTCTATGAGGCGGTGGGGATCTATCGGCTGCTGCATTGAAGTTGGGACGTACCTGTTGTCCAATCGGACAATCAGGCACGTCCTTTTTTTGCCCCTTTGACAGTGTATATCAGCACGCTAAATCAGTATACTATCGGCATCTGTCACAGAAGACAGTGGCGCAAGCTAAGTTAAAAAAAGGTGTGATATTATGAGCGAAAAAAACGGAAGCGGCTTTGAAGTAAGCGAATCCCAGCGGCAAAGCTGGCTTTCCATTGCGGCAGTTTGGGCCGGAGGCATGATCTGCGTTCCCTGCCTGATGATCGGCGGCGTTCTGGCCGGCGGCGGACTGTCCTTGGGAGAGATTTCTGCCTCTATTCTGATTGGCTATGGATTGATCTGTGCCTATATGATCTTTATTGGCATGCAGGCCTGTGATACCGGACTGCCCGTGTCGGTGATGGCCTCCGGTGCGCTGGGTGAAAAGGGCGCACGGTATATCATCAGCATCCTGCTGGCCATTGCATGCGTTGGATGGTTTGGAATTCAGTCGGCTACCTGCGGCAGTGCCTTTGCCAATATGCTCGCCAGCATGATGGGAACGGAAGCAACTCCGGCTATGGTGACAGTCTGCTCGCTGATTTGGGGTGTTATTATGCTGGCGACTGCCTGTGCAGGTTTTAAGGGCCTCAAGTGGCTCAACTACATTGCGGTGCCCCTACTGGTAATTGTCTGCCTCTATGGCCTTGTTGCTGGAATCGTAAAGAATGACGGCGGTGCGGCCATCGCAAATTACGCGCCGGAGGCATCTCAGGGAATGGTCTTTGGCATTTCCATGGTGGTGGCATCCTTCGCACTGGGCGGCGTTATTTCTGCCGATTACTGCCGGTTCGCAAAGAGCCGGGGAGATGTTGTGAAGTCCTCCATTGTGGGTGTGATCCCTGCGGGACTGTTTATGTTGCTGACCGGTGCGCTGATGAGCATCGTCACCGGTGAGTATGATATTTCCGCGATCCTTGCATCTCTGGGCGTGCCTTTTATTGGTCTGGTTGCACTGGTGCTTGCAACTTGGACCACCAATGTGACCAATGCCTATTCCGGCGGTCTTGCCCTCAGCAATCTGCTGGGCTTTGACGAGAGCAAGTTTAAGATCACCACCGGAATTGCCGGAGGAATCGGCACGCTGCTGGCTGCATTTGGACTGCTCAATGCATTTCAGGGCTTCCTGTCCCTGATGTCCGGACTGATTCCACCCTTGGCAGGCGTGCTGATCGCGGCCTACTGGATTGTGGGAAAAGGGAAGAAGGAGAACTTCAAGATGCGTCCCGGCTTTTCGGCCCCCGGCGTGATCTCCTTCCTTGTGGGCGCTGTTCTGGCCTGCATCACAGGAGGCACCTTTGCCAACTTCCCCGGGCTGGTGGCAGCGCTGCCGTTTCTGAATACGCCCTTCTTTGTGGGGCCGGTCAACGGGATTATAGTGTCCCTTGTGCTCTATGTGCTCCTGTCCAAAATCATTCCCGAAAAACAGTAACATCGCTTTGTGGTATGGGGTTTCCCATATCCCCAAATGCGGCAATATGAAAGGAGACGGAACTGATGCGAAAAATCGGCATTCAGGAAATTGAAGATATTGCAACCGGTGCGGCACTGCTGGGCGCCGGTGGTGGAGGAGACCCCTATGTGGGAAAGCTGGTGGCTATGGGTGCGGTGCAGGAGTGCGGCCCTATAACGCTGCTGGATCCGGAGGAGGTGCCGGATGATGCGCTGGTAGTACCCATTGCCATGATGGGGGCACCTACGGTTCTTGCGGAAAAGGGCATTGGCGGTACGGAGTATCAGAGCCTGTATCGTATGGTGTCCAAGTTCTTTGGAAAGAAGATCTACGCCTTTATGCCAATTGAAGCAGGCGGTGTTAACTCCATGCTGCCCATTGCGGCAGCGGCCCGTTTGGGGTTGCCGCTGGTGGATGTAGACGGCATGGGCCGTGCATTTCCGGAGCTTCAAATGGTGACATTTACTATTGGCGGCATGAGTGCAACGCCCATGGCATTGACGGATGAAAAGGGGAACACCGCTATTTTTGAGACTATTACCAACAAGTGGACCGAGGATTTGGCCCGGGCGGTGACCATGAGTTGCGGGGCATCGGTATCCGTATCCCTTTACCCCATGACCGGGGCCCAGATGAAGCAGTTCGGCGTAAAGAACATCGTTACCCGCAGCCAGAAGCTGGGTGAGGCCATCCGTACCGTGAAGGACTGTGGGGATCGGACGCCTGAGGAGCATTTTCTGGAGTTTTCAGAAGGCTATAAGCTCTTTAAGGGGAAAATCGCAGATGTGCGCCGGGAGACCCGGGGCGGCTTTAACTTTGGCAAGGTGGTACTGGAGGGCATCGGAGAATGCAAGGGCCATAGCGCCTATGTGGAGTTCCAGAATGAGAATCTGACTGCTGTGGTAGATGATGAAATCCTTGCTACAACGCCGGATCTGATCTGCCTTGTGGATACGGAAACCTTTACGCCGGTGACCACAGATGCGCTGAAATATGGAAAGCGTGTGATGGTGGTGGGCCTCAAGTGCTATGATCTTTGGCGGACAGAGAAGGGGATTGAGCTGGTTGGCCCCAGATACTTCGGCGTAGATACGGATTATATTCCGCTGGAAATTCGCTGCAAGGGAGGTAAAGCATAATGTATAAGCTTGGAATTGACGTAGGCGGCACGAACACAGATGCCGTACTGATCGATGAAAACCGTAAGGTCATTGCAGACATCAAATATCCCACGTCGGGAGATGTCTATGACGGCATTCTGGGGGCAGTTCGTACCGTGCTGGAGGTATCCGGCATTGACCGCAGAGAGATCCGTCAGGCCATGTTGGGCACCACCCAGTGCACCAACGCCATAGTAGAGCGGAAGCATTTGGCTCCCATCGGCATTCTTCGAATCGGGGCCCCGGCGACCACCGGCATTCGCCCCATGGTGGACTGGGCAGAGGATATTCAGAAGATTGCAGCCGGCAGTGTTATTGTGGGCGGCGGCTTTGAATATGACGGCAAGGAGCTGGCACCCTTTGACCGGGAGGCGGCGGCGTCTTTCTTCTGGGAAATGAAGAACAACGGTGTAAACTCCATTGCCATCTCCTGCGTATTTTCCACAGTGCGCAATGACCATGAGGTGGAGGCGGCGAAACTCTGCCGGGAGATCATGGGGGACGATGTCCATGTGTCTGTTTCCAGTGAGATCGGCTCCATGGGCCTTATCGAGCGGGAAAATGCCACGATTCTCAATGCTGCGCTCTGGCAGGTGGCCAAGCGGTTTACCGAGGGCTTTGCCAGAAGCCTAAAGGACGAAGGCATTGTAAATGCAGACATCTATTTGAGCCAGAATGACGGTACGCTGATGACCATGGAGCACGCCCGGCGCTATCCCATTCTCACTGTAGCCTGCGGCCCCACAAACTCTATCCGAGGTGCCAGCTACCTGTCCCAGCGCCGGGACGCCATTGTGGTGGATGTGGGCGGTACGACCACCGATCTGGGCGTGATCCAGAACGGCTTCCCAAGAGAGTCCAGCGTAGCGGTGACCATTGGCGGCGTTCGTACGAATTTCAGAATGCCCGATGTGATCTCCATTGGTCTTGGCGGTGGGTCCATTGTCCGGGTGAAGGCCGATGGCTCCGTTACCGTGGGGCCTGACAGCGTTGGCTATGAAATCACCAAAAAGGCACTGGTATTTGGCGGCGATGTGATGACCGCTACCGACATTGCCGTGCGGCTTGGCATGACAGAACTGGGCGACACCGCCAAGGCTGACGTGATCCCCATGGAGGTGGCCGAGAAGGCCATGGCGGAGATCCGTGCGCTGGTGGAGGACGCACTGGACTCCATGAAGGTATCCAATGCGGACGTAGACGTTATTCTTGTGGGCGGCGGCTCCATTATTCTGCCGGAGCAGCTTGATGGAGCGGCACAGGTGGTAAAGCCGGAGCACTTCGGCTGCGCCAACGCCATCGGCTCTGCCATTTCCAAGGTCAGCGGTACACTGGAGCAGCTTATCAATTATGACGAGATGCCCCGTGATGCGGCGCTGGCAAAGGCCAAGGACGATGCTGCGGCATTGGCTGTGGAGGCAGGAGCAATTCCGGAGACGGTAGAGATCATCGAGGTGGAGGATGTGCCGCTGGCCTACTATCCCGGCAATACAAACCGGGTAAAGGTCAAGGCCGCCGGAGACCTGAAAGACTAATCAAAGACAGTTTGTATAGCTGGAGGCAGAGGAAGGATTCCTCTGCCTCTTTTTTACGCCGCAGTCTTCAGCATATTGTCGATGAAGATTCCATATCCGGTGGTAGGGTCGGAGATCAGCACGTGAGTCACTGCACCGACCAGATTTCCGTTTTGAAGGATTGGACTTCCGCTCATGCCCTGTACGATCCCACCGGTGATGGAGAGCAGCCGGGAATCCGTCACCTCAATCATCATATTCCGGCCCGTGCCGTCATCCAGCGGGTAAAGACGTGTGATTTTGATGTCGAAGTGCTCGACCTGATCTCCCTCTACATTACATAGTATCTCTGCCGGGCCTGTTGTCACCTGATCCCGGGTACAGACCGGGACGAATTCTCCGTCCGGGGGGGCGGACAGCGTACCAAAAATGCCGCTGGCGGTATTTTGGGTCACGGAGCCAAGGGGAACACTGCTGTCAAAGGCACCTTGTAAAACCCCCGGAGTACCGGCAGTTCCTTTTTCCACGTGTGTAACGCTGGCCTTACAGATAAAACCATCTCGAACCGGGAAAAGCTTCGATGTGCTGCTGTCCGTGATCCCGTGGCCCAGCGCACCGAATACGGCAGTGGCCGGGTCGTAGTAGGTAATGGTACCGATGCCGGCCATTTCAGAACGGACATTGGCGCCAATGAGACTGACATCCCCGGTCTGGCGGGTGTGGACCCAGAAATTCTGCTCCTGATTTTGCCGAAGGGCAGTCAGCGTGACCTGCGGCTTGTTTTGGAGAAGGCTCCGCAGGGTGGCGGGATCTTCTACCGGCTGGCCGTCTACCTTTATGATCAAATCGCCGCGATGCAGTCCGCTGTCCTTGGCGGGGGAGTCATCGGAAAAGCTTACCACCATGAGACCGCTGCATTGCACATCAATGCCCACGGCCTTTCCCACGGCAATTACCTCCTCCGGCACAGATGCCTGTACCGGTGTACTGAATATCAAAAAAAACGACACGATCAGGAGCCATGTTTTTCTTTTCATGCTGCTTCTTCCTCTCTGCTGGATTTGTCTTGTTTAATATGTCTTTTTTCGAGGAAACTAGACAGGAAAAGAACGTTAAATGTTTGGAAGAATCGAAAAAATACGTTAAAAGACCTTTTATTTCTATAAAAATGTTCTTGAAATAAAGATTTGCAACTGCGATCCGGATAGATGTCCGAGGACTGCGGAACATTAAAAAATAATTCAAAAATCGTTTACAAATACCTATTGACAAACCGGGTATCCCGCGGTACTATGGACACAAAGAGAATTAGCACTCTTACAGCAAGAGTGCTAAAACGAAGTTCCCCTTTGGAAAGGAAGATGTTTTATGAATGTACAGAAGCTGACTCAGAAATCTATGGAAGCGGTTCAGCTTGCCCAGAATATTGCGGAGGAACACGATAACCAGCAGATCGAGCAGTGCCATGTGCTGCTGGCCCTGATGATGCAGGACGGCGGACTTGTCCCACAGCTGCTGACCAAGATGGGTGTCACTGCCGAGTCGGTCACGGCAGCGGCAAAGGATCTGGTATCCCGTCTCCCGGCAGTGACCGGTTCTGGCCGGGAGGCTGGAAAGGTCTATATCAATCGAGACGTGGATGCTGCATTTGTAGAGGCAGAAAAGATTGCCGACAGCATGCGGGATGAGTATGTCTCTGTTGAGCATATCCTGCTGGGCCTGATCACCAAGGCCAACAGCGGCGTGAAAAAGCTGTTCCAGGACTACAATATCACCAGCGAGGGCTGTATGCAGGCGCTGAAGGACATCCGGGGCAGCGCAAGAGTGACCACGGATAATCCAGAGGGCACCTATGACGCCCTGAACAAGTACGGTACGGACCTTGTGAAGCAGGCCAGAGAAAAAAAGATGGATCCCGTCATTGGCCGTGATGAGGAGATCCGTAATGTGATCCGTATTCTGTCCAGAAAGTCCAAGAATAACCCGGTGCTGATCGGTGAGCCCGGCGTTGGTAAAACTGCCATTGCCGAGGGGCTTGCCCAGCGGATTGTCCGTGGCGATGTGCCCAAGAACCTGCAAAACAAGACGATTTTCTCTTTGGATATGGGTGCGCTGGTGGCTGGCGCCAAGTATCGGGGCGAATTTGAGGAGCGCCTGAAGGCTGTCCTCAATGAAGTAAAGAACAGCGAGGGCCAGATCATCCTGTTCATTGATGAGCTCCACACCATTGTGGGCGCAGGCAAGACGGAAGGCAGCATGGATGCCGGCAACCTCTTAAAGCCCATGCTGGCCCGTGGCGAGCTGCACTGCATTGGCGCTACCACGCTGGACGAATACCGCCAGTATATCGAAAAGGATCCCGCCCTGGAGCGCCGGTTCCAGACTGTGCTGGTGGCAGAGCCATCGGTGGAGGATACCATTGCGATTCTCCGTGGACTGGAGGAGCGCTATGAGGTGTTCCACGGCGTTAAGATCACAGATCCTGCCATTGTGGCGGCAGTAACCCTTTCAAACCGCTATATTACAGATCGGTATCTGCCGGATAAAGCCATTGACCTTATCGATGAAGCCTGTGCCATGATCCGAACGGAGATGGATTCCATGCCCACGGAGCTGGATCAGGTACGCCGCAAGATCACTCAGATGGAGATCGAAGAAGCTGCCCTGAAAAATGAGGAGGACGAACTCTCCGAAGGCCGTCTGAAAGAGCTCAGAAAGGAGCTGGCAGAGGAACGGGATCGGTTCAATACCATGCAGGCCCAGTGGGAGAACGAAAAGAACGCCATTGGCCGGGTTCAGAAGCTCCGGGAAGAGATTGAAAAGCTGAATCGTCAGATCGAAGAGGCGGAGCAGAATTACGATCTGGAGCACGCAGCCGAGCTGAAATACGGCAAGCTGCCGGAGGCAAAGAAGGCACTGGAGGAGGCAGAGCAGGCTGTACAAAATCAAAAGGGTACAAACTCCCTGCTGCGGGATAAGGTCACGGAGAACGAGATCGCAAAGATCATCGAGCGCTGGACCGGCATTCCCGTTGCAAAGCTGGTGGAAGGGGAGAAGGAGAAGCTGCTCCATCTGGAAGATACCCTGCATCAGCGTGTGATCGGTCAGGATGAGGCTGTGCGCTCTGTGGCAGAAGCCATTATGCGCTCCCGTGCGGGGATTCAGGATCCTGACCGGCCCATCGGCAGCTTCCTGTTCCTTGGCCCCACCGGTGTAGGTAAGACGGAGCTTGCAAAGGCGCTGGCAGAATGCCTGTTTGACGATGAAAAGAACATGGTTCGGATCGATATGTCCGAGTATATGGAGAAATACAGCGTCTCCCGGCTCATTGGTGCGCCTCCCGGATATGTAGGCTATGAGGAGGGCGGTCAGCTCACCGAAGCAGTTCGCCGCCGTCCGTACAGCGTTGTTCTGTTTGATGAGGTGGAGAAGGCACATCCTGATGTGTTTAACGTCCTGCTTCAGGTGCTGGATGATGGCCGTATTACCGATTCTCAGGGCCGTACGGTAGACTTTAAGAATACGATTATTATCCTGACCTCCAATCTTGGCTCTCAGTATCTGCTGGACGGCATTGGCCCGGACGGTTCCATTACCCAGGAGGCAAAGGATCAGGTGAATGCACTGCTGAAAAAGAGCTTCCGGCCGGAGTTCCTGAACCGGCTGGATGAGATCGTCTTCTATAAGCCACTGACCCGGGAGAATATCACCAGCATTATCGACCTGCAGATGAAGGATCTGAACCGCCGGCTGGCAGATAAGCAGCTTTCCTGCGAGCTGACGCCGGAGGCCAAGCACTTCATCATTGATGCGGCCTATGATCCGCTGTATGGTGCGCGTCCTCTGCGCCGTTATCTCCAGCATACCGTGGAGACATTGATCGCCCGGAAGATCCTTACCGGGGATATGCCCACCGGCAGTGTTTTGGAAATTACCGTTGCGGGCGAGGAATTGCAGGTAACGGTAAAACAGCCCGCGGTATAAAAATGCTGCGATAAATGTATAAAATATAAGATCGGCCCGTGCCGGCCGGATCCCTATGGATCTGGCCAGTACGGGCCTTTTGAAAAGCTATGGACGATTTGAAGGGATGAGCTGCGATTATCTGGGGATATTGCCCGAGAAATCGCAGAATCGGTGAAGCATGGCGGCAGCCTCGGCGCGGGTAGCGTGACCATTGGGTTTCAGCAGCCCGCTGGTGTGGCCGCGGAGAATGCCGCATCGCACAGACCATGCCATGGGGGCAGATGCATAAGCGGCGATGTCTGACGCATCGGAGAAACTGGAAAGATCTTCCCGGCCGGATACATCGAGGCCGCAGTATGCTGCGTAACGATAGAGCATGGCGGCAAGCTGCTGGCGGGTAATGGGATCCGCGGGGCCAAACCGCTGGTTCCCATAGCCAAGGGCAATGCCCGCCTCAGCGCCCCAGGTTATGGCGTCAGTATAGTAGCTCTTGGGAACGTCCGTAAAGGGGCAGGGGCCGGAGACTGACGGAGTCCCTGCCTGACGGTAGAGAATGGTAAGGAGCATGCCACGGGTGATATCTGTGGCCGGGGAGAAAATGTCATCATCGGTTCCGCGCATGAGACCCGCATTGTAGACGTAGGAAACATCGTTATAGTACCAGTCCGTATCAGAAATATCCCGGAAGGGAAGTGCGGGCTCTGGTTCGGGAGCGGGCGCAGGGGTAGGCGTAGGCTCTGTCGCAGGTGCTTTTGGAGTCAGTGTCTTGATGGCATCCCCCATACAGGTTGCGCCGTCCTGATAGACAGAGACCATGCCGCCGGTGACGGCCTCGCCGTTGAGGGTCATGGCAACGCTGTCTGAAAACTTACAGCCGTCCTTTGCCTGCAGCATGATCGAGTAGAAATAGGTGGTATCGGCCTTAAAGGTATCAAATTTAGGGGTAGCCTTGGTGTACTGGCTTTCATCAGAGTACCAGAAGGCCACAGGCTCATAGGTGCTGCCGCGCTTCTCCATCTCTTCCCAGCGCTCATAGACGATATCGTAGCTGGTTGCAAACTTGCCCGACAGGGCGGCGGTGGCCTTGGGGGATTCACAAGGCTGGTAGGTCAGCGTTGCGCCGGTGAGCTCCACGGTGTCAATGGCTTCCGGTCGACCGACCGGGATATTTACCTCGGCGGAATAGAGGTAGTAGTCCGTTCGGATCTCATGGATCGTGACCTTGCCGGGGGAAGTGGAGGCGAAGATGTCATCGGGATCGCCGATGATCGGGTCGTTGGAATCATAGGTCGTTCCGGTATAAGTCAGCTTGGAGCCTGTATAGATTTTTTCATATGCCTCCGAGACGCGATGGGAGCGGAGCCATGCGGTGAGCTCAGACGGGTCATCGCTGGCCAATTCCACCCCATCTTTGGCATCCTTAAAATAGATGGTCTCCCCGGTCTCCTGATAGGTAATGGAGCCTTTGGCGGAGAACACTTCTTCCACTGAGGTTTCAACAATTGTGTTGCTGCCGCCGGTCACATCTGTCACACCGGCGAAGGCAGCCGTGGACAGAAGAATTACTGCCGTGCAAAGCAGTACCAGAAGGGAGATCAGACGATACATGAGCTTTTGTTTCTTTTTCATTTCAATACCTCCTCGAGATAAGATCACAGATGGAATACCACAAAATATTCCGTTATTGCAATTATAGCGGATATACAGTGAAAAGGACATGGAGTTACCGGCAGCGTCATTTGCCAGTTTGGGAAAGTAGATGTGGCGCCTCCTTTTCCTTTCGACAGTTATCGTGTATAATTGCGGTAGTATGAGCCGGGAGGTGTCCAAATGAGATTTTCGGAGGAATTGAACAGATATATTCTAAAACTGGACTGCATGGCAAAGGAATTGGCGGACGCCGCAGGAATATCGGCGGCATCCATGAGCCGATATCGTTCCGGAAATCGCGTACCGGAGCTGGATTCTGTCCATTTCCGGAGGCTGTGTGCGGCCATTGCACGGCTGGCGGAGGAGCGGCATATGGAAGGCGTGACAGAGCAGACGGTTCAGAAGCGCTTTGCGGCATGCACAGACTATGCTGTGGAGGATCAGGCTCATTTGGGGCAGAATCTCAATACGCTGCTGCGGGTGCTGCATATGAGCATCGGAAGGCTCTGTCAGAATATCAACTATGACGCATCCAGCATTTCACGGTTCCGCAATGGCTCCCGGCAGCCGCCGGAGCCGGAGCAGTTTGCCATGGCAGTGGCGACCCATACGGCGCGGTACTATGGAGCGCCGGAGCAGCTGGGCATATTGTCAGCTCTGCTGGGGGTTCCGCAGGAACGGCTGAAAGACGAAACGGAGCGGGCTTACTGTATTAGGGACTGGCTGCGAAGGGATCACCGGGCAGGGGAAAGTGTGGAAAAATTTTTGGAGGGGCTGAATTCTTTTCATCTGGAGGAGTATTTGAAGGCGGTCCATTTTGCGGAGATCAAGGTGCCGACGGTTCCCTTTCAGCTTCCCGGAACAAGAACGTACAGCGGCTTGAAGGAAATGATGGAGGGAGAGCTGGACTTTCTGAAGGCCACAGTGCTGTCAAAATCCATGGAGCCCGTGACCATGTTCAGCGACATGCCCATGGAGGAGATGGCCAAAGATCCTGAGTTCCCGAAAAAGTGGATGATGGGCATGGCGATGATGCTGAAAAAGGGACTTCACATCCGGCAGATCCACAATCTGGACCGCTCCTTTGAGGAAATGATGCTGGGGCTGGAAAGCTGGATTCCCATGTACATGACGGGACAGATCTCCCCCTACTATCTGCCTAAGGTGCAGAATGATGTGTTCCTGCATTTTCTCCGGGTCTCCGGGGCAGCGGCCATATCCGGCGAGGCCATTGCGGGGAGCCATGAGGCAGGGCGGTACTATTTTTCCAAGGCGCGGGACGATGTAGCCTACTGCCAGCGGCGTGCGGATGCCTTGCTGGAGCATGCCCAGTCCTTGATGGACATCTATCGGCGGGAGAACGCAGGGGCGCTTCAGGCGTTTCTTATGGCCGATGTCCAGCTGCCGGGGCCGAGGAAAAGCGTTTTGTCTACGTTGCCGCTTTATACCATGGAACCGCAGACGCTGGAGCGGTTTCTCATAGGGAAAAGTCTGCCTGATGCGGACCGGGAGAAAATCATTGGAGCTGCCCGGGCGCAGCGGGAAATGATTCTGCGGGTCTTAGCGCACAGCATGGTGGAAGATCATGTTCCGGGATTGGATACCCGGGAGTTTGAACGGCATCCGGCGTCGCTGCTGCTTTCCGGGATGTTTTATGAAGCGGACATTCTCTATGACAGGGAGACCTATCGGGAGCACCTGAAACAGTCTAGACGGTTTGCGGAGCAGCACGGCAATTACCGACTGGTGGAGACCAGCGGAAATGCGTTCCGGAATCTTCAGATCTATCTCCGGACCGGAGAATGGGCCATGGTGTCCAAAGGAAAGGCTCCGGCGATCCATTTTGTGATCCATCATCCAAAGCTGCGGGAGGCTTTGGAGCTCTTTACGCCGCCGCTGGTGGAGCCAAAATAAGTTCCAGTATATAAAAAAGCAATACCGAACCGGTCATCAGAAGACCGGTTCGGTATGCTGCGTTTTCCGGGCAAAACCGGGAGGATGACCCCGGAAACATTGACACTGCGGCGTTTTTCCACTATAATATACATTAAATATTAAATTGGCGTTCTATGCCCAAAAGAAAACTATATGGGGGAACAACATGAAGAAGAAAGCAACCTATGGCAACGAGAGTATTTCCATGCTCAAGGGCGCAGACCGGGTTCGGCTTCGTCCCGCAGTTATTTTCGGCTCGGATGGGTTGGAGGGCTGCGAGCACGCAGTGTTTGAGATTTTGTCCAATGCCATTGATGAAGCCCGAGAGGGGCACGGAAATCAGATCCTTGTCACCCGTTATCTGGACCATTCGGTGCAGGTAGAAGACTTTGGACGGGGCTGCCCGGTAGACTGGAACCCGACAGAGCAGCGGTTCAACTGGGAACTGGTGTTCTGTGAGCTCTATGCCGGCGGCAAGTACAGCAATAATGAGGGAGAGAACTACGAGTATTCTCTGGGCCTCAACGGTCTGGGTGCCTGTGCAACCCAGTATGCGTCCCGATATTTTGATGCGGTGATCCGACGGGACGGAAAGAAATACTCGCTGCACTTTGAAAAGGGCGAAAATATCGGCGGACTGAAAACCGATAAGCTGGATCGGAAGCAGACCGGCTCCTGCTTCCGGTGGATGCCGGATCTGGATGTGTTTACAGATATCAATATTCCGCTGGAATACTATACGGATATCTTAAAGCGTCAGGCTGTGGTCAATGCGGGCATTACCTTCTGCCTGCGGAATGAAAAGCCTGACGGCAGCTTTGAAGAGACGGATTTTTGCTATGAAAACGGCATCCTCGACTACGTGAAGGAACTCACTGAGGATAAGGCCATGACCATGCCCCAGTATTGGGAGGCAGAGCGTAAGGGTCGGGACCGTGCCGATATGGCCGATTATAAGGTGAAGATCACAGCGGCGCTGTGCTTTTCCAACAGCATCAATGTACTGGAATACTACCATAACTCATCCTGGCTGGAGCATGGCGGCGCACCGGAAAAGGCGGTAAAGACAGCCTTTGTCTATGCGGTGGATGCCTATATTAAGCAGGCGGGGAAATATAACAAGAATGAGTCAAAGGTAACCTTTCAGGATATTGCCGACTGTCTGGTACTGGTGACCAACTGCTTCTCCACCCAGACCAGCTATGAAAACCAGACCAAAAAGGCCATTACCAATAAATTTGTGCAGGAGGCCATGACTGAGTTCTTTAAGTCCCGGCTTCAGGTCTACTTTATTGAGAACAAGGCGGAGGCAGACCGCATTGCCGATCAGGTGCTCATCAACAAGCGGGCACGGGAGACAGCGGAGAAGACCAAAGTAAAGATCCGGAAGGATCTGACCCGGAATGTGGACATTGCCAACCGGGTGCAGAAGTTTGTAGACTGCCGCAGTAAGGATGTTTCCCGCCGGGAGCTGTATATCGTGGAGGGCGATTCCGCATTGGGATCGGTCAAGCTCAGCCGTGATGCAGAATTTCAGGGGATCATGCCCGTTCGAGGCAAGATTCTGAACTGCCTGAAGGCAGACTATGCACGAATCTTTAAGAGCGATATCATTACCGACCTGATTAAAGTGCTGGGCTGTGGCGTAGAGATCACCGGCGGAAAAAAGGCCAAGGATCTTTCTGTATTTGATCTGGACAACCTCCGATGGAATAAAATCGTGATCTGCACCGATGCGGATGTGGACGGCTTCCAGATCCGCACGCTGATCCTCACCATGCTCTATCGGCTGGTACCTACGCTGATCCAGCAGGGCTATGTATATATTGCAGAATCTCCGCTTTTTGAGATCACCTGCAAGGAGAAGACATGGTTTGCCTATTCCAACCGGGAGAAGGACGAGATCGTTCAGAACATCGGGGAGAATAAGAAGATCATCATTCAGCGTTCCAAGGGCCTTGGTGAAAACGACCCGGACATGATGTGGATGACCACCATGAATCCCGCTACCCGGCGGCTGATTAAGGTCATGCCCCAGGAGGCGGAGGCCACAGCGGCGATGTTTGATCTTCTGGAAGGCGATAATCTGCAGGGGCGCAAGGATCATATCACAGAAAACGGCTATAAGTTCCTGGAACTTGCCGATATTTCCTAGAAAGGAGGGGGCAACACATGGCAAAAAAGAAAAAAGATGAAAACCAGCATAAGGACAATCCCAACGTCATGGGACTTCACGCCGAAATTCTGGAGCAGCCCATTACCGAGACGCTGGAAATCAACTTTATGCCCTATGCGATGAGCGTTATCATGTCTCGGGCCATTCCCGAGATCGACGGCTTTAAGCCCTCTCACCGGAAGCTGCTGTATACCATGTATAAAATGGGGCTCTTAAATGGCGGCCGCACCAAGTCTGCCAATATCGTTGGCCAGACCATGCGCCTTAACCCCCATGGCGATTCGGCGATTTATGAGACCATGGTACGCCTCAGCCGGGGCTATGGAGCCCTGCTCCATCCCTTTGTGGACTCCAAGGGTAACTTTGGTAAAGCCTACTCCCGGGACATGGCCTATGCGGCCTCCCGTTATACCGAGGCGAAGCTGGACAGCTTTTGTCAGGAGCTGTTCCGGGACATCGACAGTGACACCGTAGATTTTGTGGACAACTACGACAGCACCATGAAGGAGCCGTCGCTGCTGCCCACCACATTTCCCAACGTGCTGGTGTCTGCCAATAACGGCATTGCCGTTGGTATGGCCAGCAACATCTGCGGCTTTAATCTCCGGGAGGTCTGTAATGCGGCCATTGCCCGGATCAAGAACCCGGACTGCGACCTGAAGGAATATTTGCTGGCCCCGGATTTCCCCACCGGCGGCGAATTGATCTATGATGAGAATGAGATCAATAACGTCTATAATACCGGCCGGGGCAGCATCCGCGTCCGGGGTAAATGGCGGTATGTGAAGGAGGAAAACCTCATTGAGATCTATGAGATCCCCTATACCACTACCTCCGAGGCCATCATCGATAAAGTGGCAGAGCTGATCAAGGCGGAGAAGATCCGGGAGATTTCCGACATGCGGGATGAAACGGACCTCAGCGGCCTGAAGCTGACCATTGATCTAAAGCGAGGCGTTGACCCGGATAAGCTTATGGCAAAGCTCATGAAGCTGACGCCCCTGCAGGACAGCTTCCCCTGCAACTTTAATATCCTTATTGGCGGTTTCCCAAAAGTCATGGGGGTTGGAGAAATTCTGGAGGAATGGACGGCTTGGCGTACCGAGTGCGTCCGTCGGCGGGTCTACTACAGCCTCACGAAGAAGAAGGAAAAGCTCCATCTGCTGCTGGGCCTGCAGAAGATCCTGCTGGATATCGACAAGGCCATCCGCATTATCCGGGAGACGGAGCTGGAAGAGGACGTAATTCCCAACCTGATGATCGGCTTTGGCATTGATGAGATCCAGGCCAACTATATCGCAGAAATCAAGCTCCGGAACATCAACCGGGAGTATATTCTGAAACGCACGCAGGAGACGGATGCACTTCAGAAGGAGATCGCAGATCTGGAGGATACCGTAAATTCTCCCCGGCGCATCAAGGCCATCATTGTCAAGGAACTGGAGAATGTGGCCAAGAAGTACGGCACAGACCGCCGTACCACCATTTGCTATGAGGCGGTAGAGGAGTATCAGGAGGAACAGCAGCAGGTTCCGGACTATCCGGTGAACCTGTTTGTGACCCGTGACGGGTACCTCAAAAAGATCACGCCCCAGAGCCTCCGCATGAGCGGGGAACAGAAGCTCAAGGAAGGGGATCGGATGGTGCTGGAGACCCAGACCACCAATCGGGCAGAGGTGCTTGTTTTTACAGACCGGTGTCAGGTCTATAAGACATCCCTGAGTGAGTTTAAGGATACCAAGGCCAGTGTGCTGGGGGATTATCTTCCCACAAAGCTGGGCTTCGACGAGGGCGAACTGGTAACGGCAGTATGCCTGCCCGGAGACTACTCCGGCTTTATGCTCTTTGCCTATGAGAATGGCAAGGTGGGCAAGGTGGCGCTTTCGGCCTATGACACCAAGTCTAACCGCCGGAAGCTCACCGGCGCATACAGCGATAAGGCACCGCTGAAGGGCGTACTGTGCCTGCATGAGGATGCCGATGTGGTACTCTACTCCACCGATGGCCGGGCGCTGGTGCTCTCTACGGCACTGCTCAGTGTAAAGTCTACCCGTTCTACCATTGGTGTTGCGGCGCTGACACTCCGAAAGAAGGCGCTCCTTGACCATATCCGTCTGCTGGAGGGCAGTGGTGTCCAGAACGTGACCCGCTACCGAAGCCGCAGTATCCCTGCTGCGGGAGCTATCCTCAAGGAAGAGGATCTGGAGGATACCCAGCTGACCATGGAATTGTAAAAGAAAATAAGGCAGCACTGCGCCAAATCGCCTTGCCGAATAATGCGGGATTGCCTTAACTGCATCGGCGCCCATGCCGATGCAGTTGGAACTTCCATAAGGCCTCTGTATAGGAGGGAATCGTTTGAAAGAGAATATACCGAAAATTCTAAAAAGCCTGTTCTGGATCTTTGTGGGCAGCGCCATTTACGCAGTGGGCTTCGACCTGTTTCTGGCACCCAACCAGATCGGTGCAGGCGGCATTTCCGGCCTTGCTGTGGTCATCGCCTACTTCGTACCGGTGCTGTCCGTGGGTGTGCTGACGTTGCTGATCAATATCCCGCTGTTTTTGGCGGGATACCGATTTGTAGGACGAAAGTTTTTCTGGGGATCTCTGGCCGGTATGGCCATTTCCTCGGTGCTGATCGATGTGCTGGCCCCTTGGGTCAGCGCAGAGACAGAGCCGCTGGTGGGTGCCATCTTCGGTGGCGGACTGGTGGGCGCCGGCTGCGGTGTTGTATTGATGCAGGGGGCTTCCACCGGCGGCACCGATATCATTGCCCGACTTATGAAATACCGCTTTAAGGATATGTCCATGGGGAAGCTGGTCATGGCAGTGGATCTGGTGATCGCACTCATCACCGGTATTGCCTTCCGGGATCTCAACAAAGTGCTCTACTGCTGCATTGCACTATATGTGAGCAGCGAGGCAATGGATGCGGTGGTGTACCGGTTCGATTTCTCGCTGGTGGCAGTCATTGTAACAGACCGTTCACTGGAAATTCGAGACGCCATCGACCAGGAGCTGGAGCGGGGCTGCACCTTCCTGAAAGGGGAGGGGGCTTATACCGGAAATCGGAAAAATGTCGTCTACTGTGCAGTTAAGCGCCGTCAGGCCGCAGAGCTGAAGGAGCTGGTCATGGCAATTGATCCGGCGGCCTTCCTGGTGCTCCAGGAAGCGCATCAGGTGTTGGGAGAGGGCTTTGAACGCTACTCCAAGAACAAACTGTAGGAGGAATCATGGTGAAACGACTTCTGACCATGGTGCTGGTGATGGGGATGCTCGCTGGATGCAGCGCCTTTGGCCGTGGGAACTATGTGGCAGTGGAACCGCATAATGAATCCTATCAGGTGGAAACGGATACCAGTGTCTTGACGGTCAGCGGATATCTGAGCCTCAAAAATGCCATCCTTGGTCTGGTGGAGGATGCGGTAGAGGAGGGCGTGATCCGGGCGGAGTCCTACTCCGGTGATCTGTCTCAGGATCTGTCCAGCGCCGTCTATGAGGTGTCCCGGGGTGACCCGCTGGGAACCTTTGCGGTGGATTACATGACCTATGACTATTCTAAAATCGTCAGTTATTATGAGATTCATGTGCATACCACCTACCGAAGAACGTTGGAGGAGATCCAGTCCATTCAAAATACCTCCGGCGTACCGGGAGTCAAGTCTCGGCTGAAAGACGCCATGGAGGACTATGAGCCTGTGGTGCGGCTCCGGGTAGAGGACTATGGCAGCCTTGATATGGAGGCGCTGGTGGAAGAGGTATTTCGGGAGAATGCGGATTTTGCGGTAGAGATCCCGCAACTAGAGATCGTCACATTCCCGGAAACGGGGAGCAGACGGATCTTGGAGATCACCTTCCGGTATGCGCACACAAGGACCTCGCTGGAGGCCTGTAAGACGGAAACTGCTGCGACGGTCCAAAATCTTACCGGACTCTATGGCAGTGAAAACAGCGATGTGACCAGTGCCCAGCGTCTGCTGGAGCGGTTGGTTCGGGATGGAAAGCTGGATGAAACTGCTACCAGCTTTTCGGACGGTGCCTATGGTGCGTTGTGCCTTGACCATGCCTCCAGCCTTGGGTATTGTCAGGGATATCTGCTGTTGCTTCGTGGTATGGATATTCCGTGCAGGCTGGTCAGTGGTACCTATGGCATAGAAGACCATGTGTGGACGGAGCTGCAGCTGGCGGGTGAGACCTTCTATGTGGATCCCACCAGAAGCCTAGCAACAGGAGATACCACCGGGGCGATCATTCCGGCGGATTCGCTGGAAGCACTGGGATATGTCATCAAAAAAGAAGAATGATAAGAGAATTCCCCCTGAGTACATCAAAGAGGTGTATCAGGGGGATCGCTTTATTCTTTTGCCCAGGCCAGCAGAGAGTTTTCCTGCTGACCGGCCAGCAGATTGGCACGGTAGAGCATCAGCGCCGCATCCCGGTAGGTGAGGTCGCCTTCTGGGGCAGTGACGGTCATGAGGCCGGCCTGACTGGCTGCGGTGCAGGCATCGGCAGCCCAAGCGGGAAGTGTGTCAAACTCTGCCATGACGGGCTGCGTTCCATCTGTGGTGAGATTCAGCATTCTGGTGAGGATCACAGCGGCCTCGCTTCCACTGATGGCCGTATCCGCCTGCATGGCAAGACCATTTTCCGTGGGATAACCGCTGATAAATCCGCATTTTACCGCAGTGGAGACATAGGGCTGAAGCCAAAGCGGCATATCGCTTCCGTCAATAAAACCCGTTTCCAGCAGCTGCGGATCTTCGCCGGTGAGCCGGACGCACATGGCGATGAATTCTCCCCGGGTTACGGTGTCGTTGGGACAAAAGAGCTTTTCTCCGGCAACCGTCTTTCCGTCATAGAGCCCGGATTCCCGCATCCAAACCGCAGATAGCTGCGCCGGATCTCCATCCATATCCTGATAGGTTTCCCGGTCTGAGGGGCGGAGAATACGGATGCGTACTGTGGCCTCCTCCGAAATGTTTCCGGCGGAGTCTGCAACGGTATAGGTGAAGCTGTCTTTTCCGACCTTGTTGTTCTCGGGGGTGTAGGTGACAGTGCCGTCCTCGGCGATTTCAAGGGTTCCACGCTTGGGTTCTTTGATGACGGTTACGGTCAGTGAATCGTTTTCCGGGTCGGAGATCTTTAGGGGAACTTCACCGGGGATATTTTTATAGGTTTCAAATTCAGAGTCCTCTGCGGTGGGGGCTTCATTTTTCCCGGAGCCAATGCGAATGGTCATTTGACTTTCGCCGCTGAGGCCCTCCGGCGTGATGGACATGCAGCCCACAATGGCGTCGCCCTCTGCCCCCTGTACGGGGATCAGCGACAGCTGCTGCGCCTGGGTCTGCGTCAGCACGTCTCCGGCTGCGATGGTGCGGCTGCCGAGATAGACGCGGCCCAGCTGATCCTCGGGCACTGCGGTAATGATGATGCCCTGACAGTCATTTTCCTGTGCAATGGTGCTGCCGGAAAAGCAGTAGACATCGCCCCAAGCTACATCAGCATCCGCTGCGCAGACCGGGACAGACAGGCTCAGCACAAGGAGCGCCAGCGGCATCCATCGGGCAAGCAAGTGTTTCATGGTATTACCTCCGTTTTGCATCTTGTTTTGCAGAGGTATTGTTTGCCGTCAGAGAAAAAATATTCCTGCGGGGCAAAAAAATACACCGCAATGGGGTTCCATTGCGGTGTAAGAGGTGACACAAAAGCTAGACGGGCAGGCGCAGATATCGCTGTTGGGAGTCTGGGGAGGGGTGCATTCGCACACTGGAAATGACACCCATGGCGATAAACAGGGACATCATAGAAGAGCCGCCGTAGCTGAAGAAGGGGAGCGTCAGACCGATGACCGGCGCAACGCCCAGACACATGCCGATGTTGATGATGATCTGAAACATCAGGGTGCCTGCAATGCCTACGCAGACCTGGCGGTAGAAATAGCTCTGAGAGTGGGCACCCACATAGAGAATTCGCAGGATGATGGCGACCAGAAGGCCAATGCAGAGGGCGCAGCCCGCATAGCCAAGCTCTTCCCCGATGGCGGCGAAGATAAAGTCTGTATGCTGAGCGGGAACATTGCCGGACTGGATCTGTGTACCCTGAAAAAGTCCCTGACCGGTGAGGCCGCCGCCGGAAATGGCATTGATGGAACGGGATGCCTGATAGCGGACCGTAGTACCCAGCGGATCGATGCTCTCGTCGAAGAGTACCATAACACGGTTTTTCTGATCCTCACGAACCAGACTGCTGTTCCAGAGAATGGGAACGATTACGGCAAGCCCGGCCCCGGCCGCCGCAAACCAGATAAAGCTGAAGCCGCCGGCCAGCGCCATGATGATCAGGGTAAAAACATAGATCAGAGCTACGCCCGCATCCTTGGAGATCACAACGATCAGACCCATGAAAACGGCAGAAACAAACCCCAAGCGCAGGACGCAGGGAAGGGAATTGATATGCTCCTGATAAATGGTCATGATTCGTGCGCAGACAATGATGTAGATAATTTTACAGTATTCTGCAGGCTGGATCATAAAGGGCATGCCGGGAATGGACATCCAGCTCCGGTTGCCGGTGTCGCCTTCTACGCCGAAGGGGTAGAGCATGGCAAGGAATACGGCAGAAAAGATCACCAGCAGAGTCTGATGCTCGGCCAGAATCTCAATATCCAGGAAGGACAGCACGACAAACAGGATCAATCCGATGACCAGTGCGATGATCTGCTTGGAAACATAGGTAGATGCGCCGTGATAGTTGGAGGCGCTGGCAATCATTACGATGCCGAAGATGGAGGCGGCCAGACAGAGGCCCAGCAGCACCCAGTCGGTTCGGTAAAAGAATTTTTTGATAGCGTTGAGCATTTTACGCTCCTTTCCGGGAAATAGCCTCTCATCATTTTAGCATTTTCACAGCGGGAAGTAAATAAAAACATTTTCCCTTTTGCATGGACTGTGGTATAATAAACGAAACACGGGCATAAACCTGCGCAAAAGGATCCATAGGTCTGCGCAGGAGCCATTGTGGGAGTGAATCGTAGCGTGAAGCATATGGAGTTTTATACGTCATCGCCGCAGGAGACCGAAGACCTGGGGCGGCGGCTGGGACAGCAGCTGCCTCCCGGTGCTGTGGTCGCCTATTATGGCGATCTTGGGGCGGGGAAGACTGCCTTTACCCGGGGCCTTGCAAGAGGACTTGGAATTGAAGATGCGGTTACCAGCCCTACTTATACCATTGTCAATGAATATCCGGGAAAAATCCCTCTGTTTCACTTTGACATGTACCGGCTCTCCTCCTCTGAGGATCTCTTTGACATTGGCTGGGAGGATTACCTTGCCCGGGGCGGTGTCATTGCCGTAGAGTGGAGCGAGCGGGTAGACGATGTGCTGGAGGACGCACTGAAGGTCGTCATTCACAGAGATCCTGAATGCGATGATGGAAGACGCATTACCATAGAAGGAGGAGAAGCTTATGCTGATCTTAGCCTTTGAATCCTCGGCCAAGGCGGCATCGGTAGCGCTGCTGCAAGACGGCGTGCTGCTGGCTGAGAGCTTTCAGAATAACGGCAAAACACATTCTGCCACCTTGATGCCCATGGCCCAGCAGGTACTGCGGGACTGCGGCGTTACGCCGGCAGATCTAACTGCGGTGGCAGTAGCCAAGGGGCCGGGCAGCTTTACAGGCGTTCGCATCGGCGTGTCGGCGGCTAAGGGCTTTGCGTGGGGAGCGGACAAGCCGGTATGCGGTGTCAGTACCCTTGCGGCCATGGCGACGCAGATGACCATGATGCGGGGGATTATCTGCCCGGTGATGGATGCCCGGCGCAGTCAGGTCTATAACGCACTGTTTGCGTCGGATGGTAAAAAATTGACCCGGCTCACCGAGGATCGTGCCACTTCTCTGGAAGATTTGAAAAAAGATCTGGAAACTTACGAAAAAACGATTTTTCTGGTTGGAGATGGGACGAAACTGTGCTATAATACTCTATCAGAAGCACTGCCGCTTTTGACCCTGCCTCCGATCCATCTGGAGATGCAGCGTGCCTCCGGCGTGGCCATGGCCGCAGAGGAAATGGCCATAAACGGGGAGCTGGAAGCCCCCGGCGAGCTGGAGCCAAATTATCTTCGTCTTTCTCAGGCAGAGCGGGAGCGGCTGGAAAAACTGAAACAATTGAAAGGGGACTAAAAAATGGCAGAACTGCATGTATTGGATCATCCTTTGATCCAGCATAAGGTCTCGATTCTGCGTGACAAGAACACCGGCGTAAAGGAATTCCGCGAGGTAGTCGGTGAGATCGCTGCACTGATGTGCTATGAGGCCACCCGTGACCTGCCTCTGGAGGACGTTACCATTGAAACGCCCATTGCCACCGGCACATTTAAGCGTCTGGCAGGCAAGAAGCTGGCCATCGTGCCCATCCTTCGTGCTGGCCTTGGTATGGTTGACACGATCATTGATCTGATTCCCTCTGCAAAGATTGGACATATCGGTCTGTACCGTGATCCGGAGACCCACAATCCTGTGGAGTATTACTGCAAGATGCCCCCTGATATCTCTGAGCGTGAGGTCCTCATTGTGGATCCCATGCTTGCTACCGGCGGCAGCGCCTCTGCGGCCATCACCTTCCTGAAGGGCTACGGCTGCAAGAACATCAAGCTCATGAACATCATCGGCTGCCCCGAGGGCATTCAGGCCGTTCGGGAAGAACATCCTGACGTAGAGATGTATGTGGCAGCTGTGGATGAGAAGCTCAACGAGAACAAGTATATCGTTCCGGGCCTCGGTGACGCAGGCGATCGTATCTTCGGCACCAAGTAAAAATTCACCAAGATAGATCCATGAGAAGGAGCTGCATCGCAGCTCCTTCTTTGTACCGTTTCAGACCATATGAAATGTGCCCGCACCATTCCGGTACGGGCACATTTTTGTTATTCTGCGGGTGGTTCTGTGACGGAGCTTTCGGCCGTGCTGTCCAGAACCGCCGGCTCCTGCACGCTGCTTTCCGAATGGACGGGATCTGATGATTCGGTATCGGCGGGAACGGCGGCCTGCGTATCGGCGGTCTCCAGCACGTCGGCCAGTGCAGTATCTCGTAGGAATGTATCGGCGCTGTAGAGGAACAGTACATCGGTGACCCCCTCGCTGGTGAGGATGGAGTCGAGACTGTCATAGTAGTACCGTGGATCAATCATGATGATCTTCTGGTAATACGGCGTCAAAAACTGGACAAAGGAGTTTGCGTAGGAGTCCTTAAACAGCAGCAGCACACGCTCGTTGTTGGCAGTGGTGCTGATCTCCACCTTGGGATGGTTTCCACCGAAGAATACCGTGTATTTGTCCTTGACGTTCAGGCATTCCGACTGATACAGGGAGCAGATCCGCTGGGTACTGTCGGCATAGGTGACATAATAGGTCACATCGCTCTTGGGCTGGTAAATATCAATGGAATCCTTGGTGCGGTGACTGCCGCTTTTGGAAGAAAGGGTGCCCTCAAAGCTGTCGGTAACGGTATAGGTGTCGTAATTACTTACCGGCGTGGCAATACCCAGCTGACCGACTGCGGCTGTAAAGGTGTAGTAGGCCCCCAGAGAGGTCCAGTGGTGATCGGTCTTATAATAGATGTACTCATCCGAATGGGAAGACAGGGCGTCCGCAGCGCTGATAAACTGCACAGAGCCGGAGAGCTGAGCGGAGGCCGCATCCATGTCCGCAAGCTGATCCCGAACCGGTGCGTTTTTCGGAAGCTTGTCACTTAAGATCATGGCGGCATCGGGAACCAGCAGCATCCGCATGGAAAGATCCGAGTGGGTGGCGGCAAAGCTGTTGATGCGGCCTATGGTACGGGACAGTGCCTCGGGATCCGGCGTCTCCGGGGCGCCCAGCAGATAATCGTCCTTTCCCAGATAGATGCCGGAAGCGTCCTTGCGGCCCATGAGGGTTTCTGCCTTCAGCTTCATGGACATCCAGCGGTCCCGGCCAAAGAATTGATCGGCGGTGTAGCTGGTAAGGTCGGAAAAATAGCTTCCGTCTAAAAGAGAAGCGGTGGTCAGCTGCGGCTTCTGGGCCAGCTTCCGGTTTTCGGCGTCAGAAAAATCCCGATCCCGTACAAATAGATTGATCAGAAAGAACAGCAGAAGGATCAGAAGAAACGCTCCGGCCAGAATCACATTGTGAGTGGCACGGCGCTGCCGAACCATACGGCGGCGCTTTTTTGCGGCGGCAATCCGATGCTGGGGATCTTTTTGGGGCTGCGGGGAGGCAGCGGTGCCGCTACCGGCGGCTTCGGAGCCCTCAGGCCGTGTTGTATGTGCGGCGTTATCCTGCACAGAAGCAGATTGATTGATTGTAGAATCCATGAGAAACCCTCCCTTCATTAGAATTGTGTATAGAGGAACGAGGAATAGGTGGCGCTCAACATATAGGCCACGCAGAGGATCAGCAGAAGGAGAAACAGTACCACGGATATGTAGATCGCCTTTCCTCCGCGCTGATAGCAGATCCGCTGATGCAGGGTGTGGACCAGCGGGCCGCAGCCGATGACGGCAAGGATCAGCAGACGGAGACTGCCGAAGAAGTAGTACCGGAAGGTACTGTCAAAGAGTCCCATGTGACTGCTGCCGAACATCTGTCCATAATAGTGGAGTGCACCGCTCAGGGACGGGGAGAAGAACAGCACCCAGCCAAAGAAGGCCAAAAGTGTGGTAACAAAGATGCGCAGGGTCTTTGGTACCTTCGGCCATGCGTCCTTCAGTACAAATTTCTCAAGGATTACGAGCAGTCCGTGATAGATGCCCCAGAACACAAAGTTCCATGCGGCACCGTGCCACAGACCGGTGAGCAGCCACACAACACTGAGGTTCAAAAGCTGACGCTTTTTGGAGCAGCGATTGCCGCCCAGTGGAATATAGACATATTCCCGGAACCATGCGCCCAGAGAGATATGCCAGCGCCGCCAGAATTCTGAGATTCCTGTGGAAAGATACGGGTAGTCAAAGTTCTTCTCCCATGTAAATCCAAACAGCTGAGCCAGACCAATGGCCATGTCGGAGTAGCCGGAGAAGTCGAAATACAGCTGAAGGCTGTAGAGGATCATGCCCAGCCATGCGGTTCCGGCAGACATGGCATCAAGGCCCGAGATGGCGGAAAATGTTACGCCGAGATTGTCGGCCAGCAGTACCTTCTTGGCAAGACCAACCAGAAAAAGACTGATACCGGCGCCAAATTTTGCCGGACTCATGGAACGCTCTTTCAGCTGTGCGGCCATGTCGTGATACTGGACAATGGGGCCGGAGATCACCTTGGGGAAGAAGGTCACAAACAGCGCAAAATCAAGGAAGTTTTTCTGAACCTCTGCTTTACCGCGGTAAACGTCCAGCACATAGCTGAGGACGGAGAAGGTAAAGAAGGAAATACCCAGAGGCAGAGGAAGCTCCGGAGCGCTTAGATGAAGTCCGGTAAGGCTGTTGATGGTGGAGAGCAAAAAGCCGTAGTATTTGAAAAAGCCAAGCACCAGAAGATTGACCACCACGGCGCAGATCATGGAGACCTTTGCGCCGGTATGCCGCTCTTCTTCCTGATAGGCAGCAAGCTGCAATCCGGTAAGATAGTTAAAGACCACCGAAAACGCCATCAGCAGCAGATAGGTAGGGTTGCCCCATGCATAGAATACAAGGGAGCACAGAAGCATGGGCACATTACGGAACCGTTTGGGCACCACATAGCACAGGATCAGGCAGATGGGAAGGAAGGAAAACAGAAACACAATGGAGTTGAATGTCATTGAGATGCCCCCCTTACAATGCGCCCTGGAAGGCCTTGCGCACAGGCGCAGGGTCACTGGCTGAGATGAATAGGATGTAGTTGCCCTGTACTTCTACAATGCTGTTTTCCAGCATGTCATACTGATCAACGCCGTAGCCGTCGAAGTTCTTTTTCTGTGTATCCACACGGGCGACAATGGCGTCCTTTACGGTCTGCTGCTGTGCGGTATCCTTCAGCTGGATCAGCAGCAGTTCTTCTGCACCCATGTTGGTGGTGGGGTAGTAAAGGCAGACATGTTCAAAGTCGCTGGCGCTGAGTCCATAAAGACGCTTCAGGGTCTGATTATCGCCTTCTGCCATGGGACTAAGATCCGCAGCGGCCAGCACCGCACTTTGTACATCGGAAAAATCCGCACGGCTGACCCGGGTAGAGGAGAGCAGTACAAATAAAAGCACCAAAAGCCCTGCGACACACAGCCATTTGAGCACTTCCAGTATGATAATTTTTGGGGACTTCAATTTCCTTTCCTCCTTCAGGGGATCAATTGGCGGTGGAAGACGATTGGTCTTCTTCCAGTCCTGCATTGTAGACAGCCATGATCAGGTCAGTTGCCCAGTGGGGGTAGAAATCCCGCTGCACATGGATCTGATCCGGCTCCCAGAGATCCGTGTACTTGGATGCGGTCTCGGAGTTGTCCACATAGGTGCAGTAAGGGAGCATATCACAGATGGCGGACATTGCAGTGTTATAGGGGGCGATATCGGCCATGGTGACACTGCCTGCGTAGGCGGGGATAATGGAGCTGATGTAGCATACGGCGTCCGGAAGCCGGGTATGGAGGTCGTTCAGGATCTCTGTGAAGCGGGCGGAAAAATCATCTACCGTTGCATACATGCCGATGTCATTGAGTCCATAGCAGAGAAAAATATTGGACGGATTCAGGGCTGCGATGTCCGGCACATGCTGGGCCAGATGCTCCAGATTCGCACCGGTCTCCGCAATAACGCGTTCCTCCGGCAGAAAGCCATAGAAAGAGAAGCCCTCTGCACGGGAATCGCCGCAGAGCACATAGTCTTCAAAGAGGCTCCAAACGGAGATCTCACCGGATTCCAGCTGGCGCAGACGCTCATCCCGCATGTCCTGAAGCTTTTGAAGCCGCTGCTGCTTGAGAATCTGATCTACCTGATCGGGATCCTGCTGCTCAAGCCCCTGAAGATATGCAACACCTGCGGAGATTTGAGCGTCAGTTTCCTCGGTGCTTTTGCCGTGACTGCCGCCCAGCTTTACTGCAATCAGGACGATCAGAAGAAAAAAAATCACGCCTCCGGCGAGGGCGGCAATGTGCTTTGGCTTTGGCATATCCTCAACTCCTTGTGGATGTAAAACGGTGAAAACGTCTGAAATAAATTTGCGCAGGTTTTGTCAAAATCCAATGTTGATTATAGTATAACGGCTATGGATTGTCCAGTGTAATCTACGGAAATTGCGATGAAAAGGACCCGGACTTTTTGGAATGCTCCAAAGAGTCCGGGAACGGTGCTACAGATGGGCTTGGATCCAGCTGGCACAGCGGCTGGCGGCTCTGCCGTCCTCGTGGATACCATTTTCTTTTGCAAACTGCAACCAGCGGGACGAGGCGGCGTCTTCGTCATAGGCGGAAATGGCGCAAAGCAGCGCATCATTGCTCTCGGCAAGGGGAAAGGGCAGCTGATCCAGCGGAAAATAAAAGCTGCGATCTTTTTGATAGGCGGCGATGTCTGTGGCAAACTGGAAGATCGGCCTGCGGGTCAGGGCAAAGTCGAACATCACGGAGCTGTAGTCCGTGATGACCACATCTGCTACCGCAAGCAGCTCTTGTATGTCGGGATAGTTGGTGGCCTGAACAGCGGTATTTCCGTTGCAGGAAAGCTGACTGGCACTGGCGGCGATATTGGGATGCAGCCGCAGCAGCATAACGTGATCTCCGCCAAACCGCTGATCGCAGGCGGAGATTACACCGGGAATGTCGATGGAATAGGCGCTCAGGGAGCCGTCTGACCGGAAGGTGGGGGCATAGAGGATGAGCTTTTTTTTCGGTGATATCCCCAGAGCACCGCAGACTTTTTCACGAAGTCCGTCTGGGGGCTCGAACAGTATATCGTTTCGGGGAGAGCCATACTCTGCGACCTCACCGGAATACCAGAAGGCATGGCGATAGCGGTCGGCCATGAACCGGCTGCCGGATACCATAAGATCGGTCTGCCGGGAATCCCGCATGGCGTATGCAGGGTAATCCGCCGGCAGTGAAGCGGCGGCGTCCTGCTCGATTTGCTTGAGGGCGAAGCCATGCCATGTTTGCAGGTAAAACTGCCCCTTCTTTTTGTATCGGGCACCCTTGCGGCAGTCATCCACCCAGACTCTGGCGGTGGAAAGATGATAGATCCGGGAGAGGGGGGCGTAGGAAGCCGGGCGGATCCCCTCCGGCAGAGCCACTGACGGATCGGAAATCAGCCATACAATATCTGCGCCGGGGGCGGCGTCACGGAGGGCAAGGGCGATGGCTTTCGGGCTATCACCAAAGCCCTTTCCGTAAAAGTGAGAGAAAACGACTTTATTCTTTTTCACCGGAAGCAGCCGGCACAGCGTCCATGCCGCACCGGAAATTAAGCTGGAGAGGGTCATGCACGTTCCTCCTTCCAACGGTTTTTGTGGGTGAGGATCACTGCAATGCGGAACATCAAAATGGCGGACTCTGCAACAGAGACCAGAATCCCCAGAGAGACCATGTTCAGGTGGCCGGTAAAGTAGAGCACACAGAGATTCAGCACATGGAGCACGGAACCGAATACCACAGAATAGTTTGCATATTTCGTAAGGCCCATGGCGGTCAGCGTAGGAAAGCCAAGAATGTAGCTGGGAAGAATGACCACTACCACAGGGAGCATGGCACGGAGCACCTTTCCAGTCTCGGCGTAATCTGCGCCGAAAAACCATGTGCACAGCGGCTCTGCAAAGATAAATACCACCGTACAGCCCAGTATGATCAGCGGCATCATAATGGTGAGGACTTTCTTTACCAGCTTAAAATCCCGATTGGCTGTCATGTAGGGATAGAGACTGTCGGAAATGGGGCTCAGGCCGTTTTTGGCGGTGGTAATGAGCTTATCGGCAGAGGTGTAAAAGCCTACCGCAGCGCCTCCTGCGGAAATCAGATCGAGAATAATGGTATTGGCTGCCGTGTAGGCAGTGGATGCGATCCGGGAGTAGAAGAAGGTGATGCTGCTGCGGAACCGGGAAAATACATCCTGACGGCTGACACGTCCAAAGTGAATGTGCAGATGGCGATACAGATGGATGTAGACCCCCAGCAGCGCCGCACCGTTTCCGATAATGTTCAGCAGGGGCACCACATAATAGTCTCCGGGCTGCTTCAAAAATGCAAAGATTGCAGCGGTGAAAAAGGCTTTGATGAGGACACTTCGGACGGTGATGGCGGTCATTTTTTCAAGGCCTCGGTACAGATAGTCCGGCATCAGGGAGGTCAGGACCGTGGCAATGAAGTATAGAAAGTAGAAGCCCGTATCTGCCCGCCAGCCGGGAATAGCCCGGCAGAGGATCAGCAGGACTACGGCGGAAATACCGGCTAAAAACAGCTTGCTGATGGTGACGGCAGTGAGAATTTTGGATACGGCTTCCTTGTCATCTCTGCGCCGGGAAACCTCTTCTGTGGCGGAGAGCAGAAAGCCAAAGTCGATGACCAGCTGGAAATAGACCATGATAGCGGCAGCAACCCCCAGCTTTCCGTAGTTTACCGGGCTGAGTACCCGTGATTCGTAGGGAACGGCCACCAGACTCAAAAAATAGTTGGAGAATTGCAGAATATACAGCATGAAGGTGTTTTTTAGCAGAACGCCTTTTTTACTGGAAAGAGAAAGACGGTGTTTCAATATTTTTTCCTCACTCTATTTATGGCGGAAAACCGCAGAATGCCATCATTTTACCATGGAATCTATGGAAATTCAACCGGCATGCCATGGCCGGAAAAACAATGGTTGCAGCCTCTCCAATAAAATGATACAATAACGATACGAAATACGGCAAAATGCCGAAAGAGGTGCTGAACATGATGATATCCACAAGGGGGCGTTATGCCCTTCGTGTTATGATCGATCTGGCAGAGCAGAACAGCGACGGCTATGTGTCTCTGCGGGAGATCGCCCAGCGGCAGGAGATATCGGAGAAATATTTGGAGACCATTGTTCGTTTTTTGACGCAGGAGGGACTGGTGTCCGGCGTCCGGGGAAAGGGCGGCGGATATCGGCTCACCAGAAAGCCGGAAGAGTATACGGCTGCTGAGATCCTGGGAGTAGCAGAGCTGAGCCTGAGCCCTGTGGCGTGTCTGGAAAAGGGGGCAAAGCCCTGCCCCAGAGCGGATGAATGCCGCACACTGCCCCTGTGGAAGGGACTTGATAAAGTCGTGATGGACTATCTGGAGCAGTATACGCTGGCAGATCTCATTGAGCAGGAGCATCAGGCCCGGGAGGCACAGGAATGAAGCGAGTCCTTGTGGCCATGAGCGGCGGTGTGGATTCCAGCGTGGCGGCGTATCTTTTGAAGGAGCAGGGCTATGACTGCATTGGTGTTACCATGAAGCTCTATGACGGGGAGGATGGCCGGGAAAGCACCTGCTGTTCGCTGCGGGATGTCGAGGATGCAAAAAGTGTCTGCTACCGCCTTGGGATTCCCCACTACACCTTTAATTTCACCGCAGATTTTGAGACGCAGGTGATCGAGCCGTTTATCCACAGCTATGAGCAGGGCCGGACCCCAAATCCCTGCATCGACTGCAATCGCAGGCTGAAATTTGAACGTTTGTACCATCGGGCCATGGAGCTGGATTGTGACTATATCGCAACGGGCCACTATGTTCGCAGAAAAGAACTTCCGGATGGAACGGTCATGCTGTATAAGGCTGTGGATGCAGAGAAGGAGCAGAGCTATGTGCTCTATAACATGACGCAGCAGCAGCTTCAAAGAACACTGTTTCCGCTGGGAGAGCTTACAAAGCCCCAGGTTCGGGAGATCGCAGAGCGTGAGGGCTTTCTCAATGCCGGAAAGCACGATAGTCAGGACATCTGCTTTGTGCCGGATGGAGACTATGCGGCATTTATTGAGGAATATACCGGGAAAACGTATGCACCGGGGCCGGTGCTGGATACCAGCGGCAACCGGATCGGCACCCATCGGGGTATTATCCACTATACCATCGGCCAGCGGAAGGGACTGGGACTCGCACTGGGTCAGCCCATGTATGTGAAGTCCACCGATGCGGAGAAGAATACAGTAACACTGGGCAGAAATGAGGAGCTGTTTTCCCATGTGGTCTTTGGGGAAAATCTCAACTGGATCGCCGGGGCCCTGCCGGAAGTACCGGTTCTTGTGACTGCACGGGTGCGCTACCATGGGAAGGATCAGCCTGCAATGCTCCATTTTCTTGAAAACGGATGTATCCGGGCAGAGTTTCAGGTGCCCCAACGGGCCGTGACACCGGGACAGGCTATCGTGTTTTATGATGGAGACAAAATGCTGGGCGGTGCGGAGATCACCGGCGGCCAATAAGAATAATCCCCCGATGCGTGCTTGGCCGGAATCTGCGGGGCATTTGCAGCTATGATGGATCACGCTCTGAGAGGGATTCAGACGTATGGGAAGCATCGGCGGCCTCCGGGGCGGGCATCCTTGCGGCATCGAAGATCCGGCCGAATAGCAGACGGAAGTCAGTGATGGTGGGGGTAAAGAAGTCCATGCCGTAGAGGCCAATCACCACCATACAGAGAATGGGACATAGGATCATTCCGATCACTCCGCCAAGCTTCATGCCCACATAGATGCTGATCAGAGAGAGCAGGGGACTCAGTCCTGTTTGATTTCCTACTACCTTCGGCTCTGCCAGCTTGCGGAAGATAAACAGTGCCAGTGCCAGAGCCAGCAGAAACAGTCCCTTTTGAAAGTTGCCCAGTAGAAGCATAATAACGCCCCATGGCACCAGAACTGCGCCGCTTCCGAAGAAGGGCATTACGTCAATAATGCCGCAGGCGATGGCAATCAGCAGGGAATAGCTCTGGCCGTAGATCAGCAGGGCAATAAAAATGATCAGCGTGACAACACCGGAGAGAATCAGTTGGGCCCGTAGGTAACCGAACATTGCCGAACCGGTGGCCTCCTTTACGTGGCGCATATGGGGACGGATGATATCCGGTACCCATGAAATCAGCTTTTTCCGAAGTCCCGGGTAGTCTGCGGTCATAAAGTAGGCTCCAACGATGAAAAACAGAAGGGATACGACAAAGCTTGCGATACCGGAGGCGAGATTCCCTACGCCGATGACCACGGAGGGGGCCCATGTGGAAACCTTCCCTGTGATCCAGTTCAGCCCTTCCTGTACAAAATTCAGAATGTACTCTTCCGTGTCGGTGTAGGTAAAGTGAACGTTGGTGCTTAAAAAGATGGATATCTGTTCCAGCATATTGGTAAGGCCATCCCGGATGCTGGCCCAGCTGTGGATCAGGTCGATGATCTGTGAGATAAGATAATAGCCTGCGTAGACCAGAATCCCGGTGGCAGCCAACAGCATCAGCACCACAAAAAGCATGGACCAGAAGTTCCAGCCGCCCACACGGCGGGCGATTTTTTGAACCAGCGGGGCCAGAAGCGTTGCGGCCAGAAAGGCCAGAATAAAAGGAAGAAACAGATCCAGCAGGGGCGGCACCAGCAGGGTCAAACAGAGCAGCACCGCAATGATCAGCAGCAGCCGAAGACCGATCCGCAGAAGCAGCGTCTTCATCGGGACAGGATTGGGCGTATTCATGGGCTCACCTCTTTCTTACGGATATTCTACCATATTCGAGGGAAAAGGGAATATCGATTTCCTTAAATTTTTTTGAAAAATCAGAAAATTTGTGGTTGACATTTCTCCTTGCTCGGTGTATTATATATGAGCTGTCTGACGCGCGAGTGGTGGAATTGGCAGACTCGCTAGATTCAGGTTCTAGTGTCCATTACGGACGTGCGGGTTCAAGTCCCGCCTCGCGCACCAACGTCGGAGCAAAGTACGCTTTGCTCCGACGTTCTTTTTTATGCATTTTCACAGGAGGAAATGAAATGGACGAGATTGTACGTATCTTAGCCGCAGAGCTGGGGAAGGATCCAAAGCATATTGAAAACGTGATCACGCTGCTGGACGAGGGCAACACCATCCCCTTTATTGCCCGGTACCGGAAGGAAATGCACGGAGCCATGGACGATACCTCACTTCGGACACTGGAAACAAGACTTCAGTATCTCCGGGGGCTTCAGGAGCGCAGGGATACGATAAAGGCTGCGATCGAAGGGCAGGGAAAGCTTACTCCGGAGCTGGAGAGATCCATTGCTCGAGCGTCTACGCTGGCAGAGCTGGAGGATATCTATCGGCCCTATAAGCCCAAGCGCCGTACCCGTGCCACCATGGCCAGAGAGAAGGGACTTACACCCTTGGCGGAGCTTCTTTTTGCACAAAAGCCCGGGACACCGGCTCCGGAGCAGGCGGCCAAAGCCTATGTGGATGCGGAAAAAGGTGTAGAAAGTGTAGAAGATGCGCTGAAGGGAGCCGGTGATATCATTGCTGAGGAGATCAGCGACAGTGCCGCACTGCGGAAGACACTTCGACTGGTGGTACGCCGCCATGGAAAGCTGCGCAGTGAGGCAACCGGCGAGGAAGATTCGGTTTATCGTCTCTACTATGATTTTGTCCAGCCGGTGGCCCGGATGCAGGGACATCAGGTACTTGCCATCAACCGGGGCGAGAAAGAAAAGTTTTTGAAGGTTTCGCTGGAACTGGATCATGATACGGCTATGCAGACGGTATACAATGCCTGCATCAAGGGTAACACCAATGCTGCCGACTTTATCCGGCAGGCGGCAGAGGATGCCTATGACCGGCTGATTTTTCCGTCTCTGGAACGGGAGATCCGGGGAGATCTGACGGATTCTGCCTGCGAAGGGGCCATCGGCCAGTTTGCACTGAATCTTCGCCCGCTGCTGATGCAGCCGCCGGTTAAGGGGAAAGTGACTATGGGACTGGATCCGGGATACCGGAACGGCTGTAAGGTTGCAGTGGTAGACGGCACCGGAAAGGTGCTGGATACCACGGTGGTGTATCCGACCTTTAGTGAAAAGAAAAAGCAGGAGGCTATTGAAAGCCTTGCACGGTTTGTGGAAAAAGATAACGTGGAGCATTTGGCCATCGGCAACGGCACCGCCAGCCGGGAGACGGAGCAGATGGCGGTGGAGCTGATCCAGAAGGAAGCAAAGAAGGGGAGAAACCTCAGCTATATGATCGTCTCAGAGGCCGGTGCCTCGGTGTACTCGGCCAGCCCGCTGGCAGCGGAGGAATTCCCGCAGTTTGATGTCAATCTCAGGTCGGCGGTGTCCATTGCACGGCGGCTTCAGGATCCTCTGGCAGAGCTGGTAAAGATCGAGCCTAAGGCCATTGGTGTGGGACAGTATCAGCACGACATGCCCCAAAAGCGGCTGGAAGAGACTCTGGACGGCGTTGTGGAGGACTGCGTAAATGCGGTGGGTGTGGATGTCAACACGGCCTCGGCATCTCTGCTGCGTCGGGTCTCCGGCTTGACTGCGGTAACGGCCAAGAATATCGTGTCCTACCGGGAGGAAAATGGCGCATTTACCTCCCGAAAGCAGCTGGGCAAGGTACCGAAGCTTGGGCCAAAGGCGTTCCAGCAGTGCGCAGGCTTCCTCAGGGTGCCGGAGAGCAAGGATATTCTCGACAATACGGCGGTGCATCCGGAGTCCTATGGCGCAGCAAAGGAGCTGCTATCCCTGATGGGATATTCCTTGGAGGATGTGAGGCAGGGAAAACTGGGCGATATTTCAAAGGAGCTCCAGCGTTATGGCAAGGAAAAGGCGGCCAAGGAACTGGGCATCGGTGTTCCCACTCTGATGGATGTGGCCAGTGAGCTGATGAAGCCCGGCAGGGACGTCCGAGATTCGTTGCCCCAGCCCGTTTTGCGGACAGACGTTATGGAGATAAAGGATCTGAAGCCCGGCATGGTGCTCACCGGAACGGTTCGGAATGTCATTGATTTTGGAGCGTTTGTGGATATTGGTGTCCATCAGGATGGACTGGTGCATATTTCTGAAATTGCAGATCATTATGTGAAGCATCCCTCTCAGGTGCTGTCCGTAGGAGATGTGGTGAAGGTGGTCGTGCTGGGCGTAGACGAGAAGAAAAAGCGCATCAGCCTGTCCATCAAGCAGGCAAAAAAATAACATTGGGAGCGCTGCGAGCATATCGCGGCGCTCCGATTTGTTTTGGAGAATATGATACAATGAAGCATTTTTCGCCGAGGAATATAGTCTTGCTTGTTTTTTTGACCGCTATGTGGTATAACAACAGAGTAAGCAAATCATTTGATTGCTTCGATTATCAAAGAGGAGATGGTTCTATGAAGAACAAACTGCTGAAGCATGCCCTGATTTTGGGCGCGCTGATGGGCTGCATGGCAACGGCAGCTTGGGCCGGAAATGTGGAAGTAGACTGGGTTGGAGGCAATACAAGCGGCACCATTACGGATGCTGCCGATGGCTTCTACATGACCCATCAGAGCTACGAAAGCCGGTATTCTACTGCGGACGAGGGCGGAACCTATCAGTCCTATTTTGATGCCAACGGCAATGAGATGTGGGGTAGCTACACCTATAAAAATGATACATCAATTTGGCGGTTCGACTATGATAAGGACGGTTATCTGGTCAAAGCTGTGGAAGATGCAGTACGGTATGGGAATCATGACGTAACGATGCAAACCTTTACCTATACGGATGGTGTTCTGACGCAGTCCCGCACCCGTGTTAATGTGAAAGAGCAAATTGATGACAGCACGTTCTACTATACATATGGTGATCACAAGATCACGGTTGTAAAGGGCTATGCAAATGAAAATGGAAATCAGGGAGACGTAGCAAGATATGAGTACACGCTGGATGATAACGGCAATGTAATTCAGTCTGTGGTTCACTCTATGGTCAATGGTCAAACGAACACAACGACCTATTCCTACGATGCAAAGGGCAACCTGATTGAGGAGAAAGTTGCAGATACAGGCTCCTATCTCTATGAGTATAACGATAAGGACCTCTGTGTAAAGCAAACATGGAAAAATTCCGGTGGAAGCATTGGGACAGTTACCAACTACGAATATGATGCCAACGGCAACCTTGTAACGTCGGCTGATTCGCAGTCCAATACCTATCGTTACACCTATGCACCGATTCCTGAAAAAGCTTCTGAGTCTGACTTCACCGATGTGAAGAGCGGCGAATACTATTCCACGCCTGTCATTTGGGCAACTGCTATGAAGATCACCGATGGTGTTGGCGACGGCAAATTCGCACCGGATCGTGGCTGCACCCGTGACCAGCTTGTTACCTTCCTGTGGCGTGCGGCCGGTGAGCCTGAGCCTGAGACTACGGTGAATCCATTTACGGATGTAAAGGAGGGCGACTACTTCTACAAGGCAGTGCTGTGGGCCGTAGAAAACGGTGTTACCACCGGTAAGAGTGCAACCATTTTTGCTCCCAAGGAAACCTGCACCCGTGCCCAGATCGTAACCTTCATCTACCGTGCAGCCGGGGAACCGAAGGCAGACAATGCGGTGAATCCCTTTGAGGATGTTGCGGCAAATGCCTACTATGCAGATGCGGTGCTCTGGGCTGTGGAGAATGGCATTACCACCGGGAAGACCGCAACCAGATTTGCACCCAATGATACCTGCACCCGTGGTCAGGGCGTCACCTTCCTGTATCGTGGCATCGGCCTGTATTGATATTAATGTGATCGAATAATAAGACGCCGGATGGCTTGGAACGATTCCAGCCATCCGGCGTTTTGCGGTTTTCGACAAGATGCAGCGTTTTACTTGCGGCAGAGACGGCTGCTTTCGTGCTTTTCCTCACAATGAAAAATGGAAACAGCGGAAAAAGGTGATTTGCACAAAAGTAGACGCATGATTTTGTAGAAAATATCTCCGGGCGGAGTATAGAGGGGCGTTGCAATCGTGGATGGGGTCTGTTAGAATAAAGGTAAAGCTGTTGAAAAAACAGTTCAAATGAAATGAGGAGGAAAACACAATGAACAAGATATTGTCCCGCATGCTGATGCTGGGTGCACTGGCAGGCTGTCTGGCAACGGCAGCCTGGGCAGGAAACGTAGAAGTGGATATGGTCGGTGATGGTGCCATTCTTTATCCCGGCGCTGCGGATGGCTATTATGAGACCAACTCTACCTCTGTAAACATTGATAGCGGAGAGAAATCTCCCGTTGACACAAAGCTGTATTTTAACGGTAACGGCGATGTGACTTGGGGTAGCAAAACCTATGCCTATGGCACCGCAACCTATCGCTATGAATATGATGCCAAGGGGAACTTGCTGAAGAGTGTTGAAGTGGCGCCTACAACGCAGTCCACTCGCGTCGTTACCGAGTCCTATACTTATAATGTGGACGGCGATTTGACGCAGTCTCATTATTACAGCGATTGGGACGGTCAGATCGACGATTACACTTATTATTATGAATATGCCGATGGCAAGCTCGCGGTAAGTGCGAAGCTTGCAAACGAGAGCGGAGATGTGGGAACCAGAACCATTGTCTATACCCTCAATGAGAATGGTGACCCTGTAAAGCGTGAAATGACCTGTCAGGAAGGCGATTTGAATTTCAGCTCCCTGGAGGGATATACCTATGACGAGAAGGGTAATCTGATTTCCGTAACGGAAGGCGAGGGAGATAATCGGGAGGTTACTACTTATGAGTATAATGACAAAAACCTCTGCGTAAAGCAGACATGGACCCCCAGCAAGAATTCTGCCGAGAACTATCATTCCGTGCCTTCTACTACAACCTATGAGTACGATGAGAACGGCAATGTTGCAAAGACAACCTATGGCAATGACTATTACGAGACCTACACCTATGCGCTGATCCCTGATGGGGCAACCCCCTCGGAGTTTGCAGACGTTCAGGATACCGGTGCATTCTACTATGACGCTGTGGTTTGGGCCAATGAGCAGGGCGTTACCAACGGTGCTGGGAATGGCAAATTTGCGCCCAAGAGCAAATGCACCCGCGCTCAGCTGGTGACCTTCCTGTGGCGTGCGGCCGGTGAGCCTGAGCCTGAGACTACGGTGAATCCATTTACGGATGTAAAGGAGGGCGACTACTTCTACAAGGCAGTGCTGTGGGCCGTAGAAAACGGTGTTACCACCGGTAAGAGTGCAACCATTTTTGCTCCCAAGGAAACCTGCACCCGTGCCCAGATCGTAACCTTCATCTACCGTGCAGCCGGGGAACCGAAGGCAGACAATGCGGTGAATCCCTTTGAGGATGTTGCGGCAAATGCCTACTATGCAGATGCGGTGCTCTGGGCTGTGGAGAATGGCATTACCACCGGGAAGACCGCAACCAGATTTGCACCCAATGATACCTGCACCCGTGGTCAGGGCGTCACCTTCCTGTATCGTGGCATCGGCCTGTATTGATATTAATGTGATCGAATAATAAGACGCCGGATGGCTTGGAACGATTCCAGCCATCCGGCGTTTTGCGGTTTTCGACAAGATGCAGCGTTTTACTTGTGGTAGAGACGGTTGCTTTCGTATTTTGCCTCACAGCTCACATGGATCCCAAGGCTTTTGAGCAGACTCTCGTCCTCCTGACTGAGTACCACGGAGAAGTGTGCGCCGCAGCCCTGAAGCTGGGAGAGCTGTTCCTTTGCTTTCTGGGCAGCGGGATTGGTCAGAGCGGAGATGGTCAGGGCAATGAGTACCTCATCCGTGTGAAGTCTGGGGTTTTTGTGGGAGAGATAGCCGGTTTTCAGCTGGCAGATGGGTTCCAGCACCTGGGCCGAGATCAGGTCGATGCTGTCGTCAATGCCGGCAAGGTGCTTCAGTGCGTTGAGGAGCAGGGCCGAGGCGGCGCCGAGGGTACTGGAGGTCTTTCCGGTGACTACGGTGCCATCGGGCAGCTGCATGGCGCCGGCAGGGGCGCCGGTGGCATCTGCCTTCAAAAGCGCAGCTGAGACAGCGGGGAAAATGTCTGTGGTGACATCAGCCTGATTCATCAGGAGCTTCAGCTTGTTGACGGTGGTATCATCGCACTTGCCCTGCAGATGCTCCACACAGGCGGTATAGTACCGGCGGAGAATTTCCATGCGGGAAGCCTGACAGCAGATGTCATCGTCCACGATGCAATACCCGGCCATATTGACGCCCATGTCTGTGGGGGAGGCGTAGGGGCAAGTGCCCTGAATCTTTGTGAAGATGGCCCGGAGCACCGGGAAGATCTCTACATCACGGTTATAGTTGACGGCGGTCTTGCCATAGGCCTCCAGATGGAAGGGATCAATCATATTCACGTCGCTAAGATCGGCAGTGGCGGCCTCATAGGCCATGTTTACCGGATGCTTCAGGGGAAGATTCCAAATGGGGAAGGTCTCAAACTTGGCATAGCCTGCGGTGATGCCCCGCTTGTGCTCGTGATACAGCTGGGACAGGCAGGTAGCCATTTTGCCGCTGCCGGGGCCGGGAGCGGTGACAACGATCAGGGAACGGCTGGTCTCGATGTAGTCGTTTTTGCCCAGTCCGTCATCGCTGACGATGTGGGCCACGTCTGAGGGGTAACCTGCAATGGGATAGTGCCGGAAGCAGCGGATGCCCAGCGAATGGAGCCGCCGCAGAAAGGCATCGGCGGCAGCCTGACCGCTGTAACGGGTCAGCACGACACTTCCCACATAGAGATCCATGCTGCGGAAGGTATCGATGAGGCGGAGCACGTCTTCGTCATAGGTGATGCCCAGATCGCCCCGAACCTTGTTTTTTTCGATGTCGGCGGCGTTGATGGCAATGACGATTTCCACGTCCTTCTTGAGCTTCTGAAGCATACGGATCTTGCTGTCCGGCTGAAAGCCCGGCAGTACCCGGGAGGCATGATAGTCGTCAAAGAGCTTTCCGCCGAATTCCAGATAGAGCTTTCCGCCGAACTGGGCGATGCGCTTCTGAATCTGCTCTGACTGGGTTTCCAGATATTTTTGATTGTCGAATCCCACTGCCTGCATAAGTTGATCTCTCCTTTGAAATACTTCTCTCTTTTTCAACAAATTATCCTGTCGATTATACCACATTCCCGGAGAAGAAAAAAGACTGAGGCCGAAAAAAGTCCTGCCTTGTGGCAGGACTTTTTAGCGGAACTTATGCGCCCAGCATAGCCACAAGGACTGCCTTGATGGTATGCATCCGGTTTTCGGCCTCATCAAAGACAATGGAGTTGGGGCCCCGGAAGACCTCATCGGTGACTTCCCGGATATCGATGCCCTTATCCATCCACTCCTTGGCGGTTTTTGTCTCAAAATCGTGGAAGGAGGGGAGGCAGTGCATGAACTTCACCTCGGGATTTTCGGTAGAAGCCAGCATAGCGCTGTCGATGCGGTAGGGGGAGAGCAGCTTGGCACGCTGGGGGATCTTGTCCTCCTCGCCCATAGAAGCCCAGATGTCGCTGTAGAGCACATCAGCGCCCTTCAGGCACGCAGGATCACTGCTGAGGGAAACGTTTGCGCCGGTTTCGGCGGAAACCTCCGCTACCTGACGGAGTACCTGAGAATCTACCTCGTCAATGAGGGACTGGGGGCCGTATCCCACAAAGGTCATGCCCATTTTGGCACAGCCGTACATCCATGCATAGCACATGTTGTTGCGGATATCCCCTACAAAGACTACCTTGCAGTCCTTTAAGGGCTTTGCAATGTGCTCCTCCATGGTGAGCATATCCGCAAGGATCTGGGTGGGATGATCCACATCGGTAAGACCGTTGAATACGGGAACCCCGGAGAAACGGGCCAGATCCTCGACTACCTTCTGGGCATAGCCCCGGTACTCGATGCCGTCAAAGAAACGGCCCAGGACCTTGGCGGTATCCTCCAGAGATTCCTTCTTACCCATCTGGGAGCTGCCCTGATCCAGATAAGTCACCTGACCGCCTTCGTCATGAACGGCGGTTTCAAAGGCGCAGCGGGTGCGGGTGGAGGTCTTCTCAAAGAGCAGAACCACATTCTTTCCCCGCAGGGTCTTGCCCAGAATGCCGGCGCGCTTTTTACGCTTGAGGTCGTGGGAAAGATCCAGCAGATAACGGATCTCGGCGGGGGTAAAGTCCATCAGGGTCAGGAAAGACCGGCCTTTCAGATTCACAGGCATGGGAACTCCTCCTTACTTGACACAGATGCACTCGGTCTCCACCAGAGCACCCTTGGGGAGAGCGGCCACCTGTACGCAGGAACGGGCAGGGGGATTCTCGGGGAAATACTCGGCGTAGATGTTGTTGAAGGTGGTAAAGTCAGCGAGATCCGTCATAAAGACGGTGGTCTTTACCACGTTGTCAAAGGTCATGCCGCAGCTGGAAAGAACAGCCTTGATGTTGGCAAACATCTGGCGGGCCTGTCCCTCAATGCCGCCCTCGGCCAGCGCACCGGTTTCGGGCACCAGAGGCACCTGACCGGACAGGAATACCAGATTGCCGCAGTCGATGGCGTGGGAGTAGGGGCCCACTGCTGCGGGAGCTTCTTTGGAAAATACGACTTCTTTCATGATATGTTCCTTCTTTCAAAAAGGTATGGGTTGTATATGGAATGCTCTGGGTGGATCAGGCCTGAGCCTTTTTCCACTCCAGATATTCGTCATAGGTCATGCTGCGGTCAATATAGCCGCCGTCTTCGGCAAATTCAATGATGCGGTTGGCAACCGTCTGTACCATCTCATGGTCATGGCATGCAAGGATCACATTGCCGGGGAAGGCTGTGAGGCCGTTGTTGACGGCAGTGATGGATTCCAGATCCAGATGGTTGGTGGGCTGATCCAGCAGCAGTACGTTGGCTCCGGAGAGCATCATCCGGGAGAGCATGCAGCGAACCTTTTCGCCGCCGGAGAGCACCTTGACCTGCTTATAGACGTCCTCTCCGGAGAACAGCATCCGGCCAAGGAAGCCTCGGAGATAGGTCTCGCTCTGATCCTCGGAGAACTGGCGCATCCAGTCAATCATGTTGAGGTCACAGTTCTCAAAAAATGCGGTGTTATCCTTGGGGAAGTAGGACTGGGAAGTGCTGACGCCCCATTTAACGGTGCCCTCATCGGGTTCCAGCTCGCCCATGAGAATTTTGAACATGGTGGTCTGGGCAATCTCATTGTTGCCCACAAAGGCAATCTTGTCATTTTTGTTCATGACAAAGCTGACCTTATCCAGCACTTTTACGCCGTCAATGGTTTTGGAAACATCTGTGACAAAGAGAATGTCCTTGCCCACTTCACGGTCCGGCTTGAAGCCAACATAGGGATACCGGCGGGAGGAGGCGGGCATTTCCTCGATGGTCAGCTTATCCAGCAGCTTCCGGCGGGAGGTTGCCTGCTTACTCTTGGCCTTGTTGGCGGCGAATCGGGCGATAAACTCGGTGAGTTCTTTGATCTTTTCCTCGTTCCGCTTGTTCTGATTGCGGATCAGGGCCTGCACCAGCTGGGAGGACTCATACCAGAAGTCATAGTTGCCGACGTACATCTTGATCTTGCCGTAGTCGATATCCACGATGTGGGTGCATACGGTGTTGAGGAAGTAGCGGTCATGGCTGACTACGATCACCATGCCCTCAAAGTCTAAGAGAAAGTCTTCCAGCCATTCGATGGAGGCATTGTCCAGGTTGTTGGTGGGCTCGTCCAGCATGACGATGTCTGGGTTTCCAAACAGCGCCTGTGCCAGAAGCACCTTGACCTTATCACGTCCGTCCATGTCCCCCATAAGCTTTTCGTGGTCTTCCACGGGAATGCCGAGGCCCTGCAGCATCCGGGAGGCGTCAGATTCCGCTTCCCAGCCGCCCAGCTCGGCAAATTCGGCTTCCAGCTCAGCGGCCAGAATCCCGTCCTCATCGGAGAAATCCTCCTTTTCGTAGAGGGCATCCTTCTGCTTGCCGATGTCATAGAGCTTCTGATTGCCCATAATGACGGTATCCAGCACGGTATAGGCATCGTACTGGAACTGATCCTGCTTCAAAACGGACATCCGAACGCCGGGTTTTACATCCACATGGCCATCGGTGGATTCCAGCGCCCCGGACAGGATCTTCAGCAGCGTGGACTTTCCGGCGCCGTTGGCGCCGATGATGCCGTAGCAATTGCCGGGGTTAAACTGGAGATCGGCGTTTTTGAACAGCACACTGCCGCCGTATTGTACGCCGAGATTGGTTACTGTAATCATTCAATTCATCCTTATTACTCAAAATTCCATTGGATTATAACACGTTTTCGGTGATAAAGGAAGTTGTTTCTTTCATTTTTCCATGATATATTATGCATATATTTTCACGAATTCCAAAGAAAGAAGTGTTGCAAGATGGAGATCATGCGTGCAAAGCTCATGAGTATTTCTGTATATAAGAATATCCTTGAAACGGAGCCGATGAAGGCGCTGCTGCGGCTCACCGAGGCAAAGACGGCGGATGCGCTGATTCGCAGCTATACCGACCTTGTCTACAGCGTGTGGAGCGAGGGCTTCTCCACCCTGCCGGACTACATCAGCTGGCACCTCAAGTACGATGAATCCTTCATTGGAAATGCCATTGCTGCGGGTACCGCACCGCAGTTTATGGAGGATGCGGCGGCGATGGATATCCGAAGACTGTCCAGTGTAGCGATGCTGTCCTGCTCCGGACTCAAGCGAAATATTGCCAATGCATGCAGCAGGCTGGGGGAGGAGTATAGCTCCATTATACAGAATCTGGCGGAGCTTCCCATGGGGCGTGGGTTTCAGGAAGAGGAGATCTTTGAAAGCTATCGGAAGAAAGGTTGCGGACAGTTTGCACTGGGACGAGCCTTCCACTGGGAAAAGGGCCAGCTGACCCAGGTGAAGCATTCAGACCCCATTGATCAGCGGGATATGATCGGCTATGAGTTCCAGCGGAACGCCGTGGTGGAGAACACCCGGGTAATGCTTTCCGGCAAGCCCACCAATAATGTGCTTCTTTACGGCGACAGCGGAACCGGAAAGTCTGCAACGGTAAAGAGCCTGGTGAATATTCCGGAGTTCTATAACCTGCGGCTCATTGAGATCGCAAAAAATTCGCTGGATGAGCTGACAGAGCTGATTCGACAGATCTCCCGCCACACCCAGAAGTTCATCATCTATATCGATGATCTCTCCTTTGAGCAGGAGGACAAGGGCTTTTCCGCCCTGAAAACAGCGCTGGAAGGGGGGCTGGAGCGCCGCCCGGACAATGTGGCTATCTATGTGACCTCCAATCGGCGGCATATGATCCGGGAGAGTTTCTCTGACCGGCAGGGGGACGATGTCCATGTACGGGAGACCATGGAGGAGCGTACCAGCCTGTCTGAGCGGTTTGGGCTGCGGCTTTCCTATCTGGCACTGGATAAGAAGAAATATCAGGATATGGTGCTGAGCATGTGCCATCGCATGGGCCTCGATCTACCGGACAATCAGATCCTTGTGGAGGCCAATCGCTGGGAGATACAGCATGGCGGCAGAACGCCCAGAGTTGCGGTGCAGCTGGTGGAGAAGCTGGCAGGTCAGCAGGAAAAAGCAAATTAAAAAACATCGGCCGGGGTTTCCCCTGGCCGATGCGTCGCTTTTAGAGCGTTGGATGAAGCTCATTACTGGAATTCAGGTGGTGTAATGGCGGCTGCATTGTAATGGAAAACGCCCACAGACCCAATGCCGCATATATGACCGGCCCTGTCAAGCTGTGCGAAAAAGCGTCCGGAAAATCAGACGGGATAGAGGGCCGCAGTAGAGCAGCTGCCAGATCAGTGCCATTGGCATGTTTATTCCCCATGTTTTGATCCAAGTTCCGAAGCTTGGCTCCTTAAACAGCAGGGTTGCGATCAGGCTCATCACAGGGCACATGATACATACGATCATCAGTGAGATCGCATAGGTAATGAACTGCGGACGATCCGTGGGCTGCATAAAGGAAAAGGCAAGGCGGGTCGCCAGCTTTTCAACCACGAAAAATTCCAGCAAAAAGGCGAGGGGGACCATGATGGGCATTTCGTGGAGCGCCATCAAAAAGGTACGGCCTGTGAGATCCCCTGTATTCAGGGCAACGTTGTAGACGATCATGCCGTACACCATGATGCAGGCCATGATGATGGTGAAAATCACATTTTGAAATTTTGTTTTTGGCATAGACAATAACTCCTTTTTGCGCAAAAAAATACAGAGAAAACGAAGCTGGACGTCTCGTTTCCTCTGTACTGATTTACTGCGACATTTTTTTCGGACTGTATTATAGCATATCCACGTGTGCGGTGTAAGTGCTTTTTTGCGGTGTATTTCCACAAAAAAAGATGTGATGGAGGCGTGGAGACTGTCAAAATCCCTATACAACAATCTGCGGCCCCATCGCAGCCCGATCAAAACAAGAAATATTAGCAGATACGGTATTTGACTGCTAAAAATTCATGATTTGTTCATACTTAGCTCTTGCAATATGGCAAAAAAGGACTATAATAGGGTTAGCACTCAAAAAGAAAGAGTGCTAATCTCTTCTTTTATATACGACAGTATAATTCTTGATAAAGGATGTGCTTTTTATTATGGAAAAGAAACAATTTCAGGCGGAGTCCAAGCGGCTTCTGGATCTGATGATCAACTCCATCTATACCCACAAGGAGATCTTCCTGCGGGAGATCATCTCCAATGCCTCCGATGCCATTGACAAGCTGGCCTATCTGAGCCTGACGGAGGACACGGGTCTGAGCCGTGGAGACTTCCAGATCCGCCTGACCGCCGATAAAGAGAACCATACCCTGACGATCTCGGATAACGGCATTGGCATGGATGAAAAGGATCTGGAGAACAATCTGGGCACCATCGCAAAGTCCGGTTCACTCCAGTTTAAGGAGGATATGAAAAAGGCCGAAAATCCCGATCAGGCTGTGGATATCATCGGTCAGTTTGGCGTTGGCTTCTATTCTGCCTTTATGGTGGCAGATCATGTAAAAGTGGTCACCAAGAAGTATGGCAATGAGCAGGCCTACGAGTGGGAATCTGACGGTGCGGACGGCTATACCATTACCCCCTGTGAGAAGGAGACCTGCGGCACCGATGTGATCCTGAAGCTGAAGGAGAATACCGAGGATGAGGAGTATGACCGGTATCTGGCCCAGTATACGCTGGAAAATCTGGTCAAGAAGTATTCCGACTATATCCGCTACCCCATCCGCATGGAAGTGACCGGTTCTCGCCCTGTAGAAAAGGAAGACGAAAATGGCGAGAAGAAGACGGAATATGAGGAGTACACCGAGGATAAGGTTCTTAACTCTATGGTGCCCATCTGGCAGAAGAACAAGGATGAGGTCACAGACGAGGAGTATGACCAGTTCTATCAGGACAAGTTCGGAGATTACGAAAAGCCTGCTCTGCGGATCAATGCCAGTGTAGAGGGCGCTGTGACCTACAAGGCACTGCTGTATGTGCCCGCCAAGGCACCCTATGACTTCTATTCCAAGGAGTATAAAAAGGGCCTGCAGCTCTATTCCAACGGCGTTCTCATTATGGAGAACTGCGAGGATCTGCTGCCGGACTACTTCTGCTTTGTCAAGGGCATTGTGGATTCTCAGGATTTGAGCCTGAACATCTCCCGTGAGATGCTTCAGCATGACCGTCAGCTCCGCCGGATCGCCTCCAATCTGGAAAAGAAGATCAAGTCTGAGCTGCAAAAAATGCTCACCAATGATCGGGAGAACTATGAGAAGTTCTTCAGTGTGTTCGGCGTACAGATGAAGTACGGCGTGGTATCCGACTACGGCGTTCACAAAGACGTGGTAAAGGATCTGCTGCTGTTCTGGAGCCAGAAGGAAGAGAAGTACCTGACCCTCAAGGAGTATGTGGACAGCATGCCCGAGAGCCAGAAGTACATCTATTATGCCGCTGGTGAAAGCCGTACCAAGCTCTCCCAGCTGCCTCAGACCGAAATGGTCAAGGATCGCGGCTATGATATTCTGCTGCTTACGGACGATGTAGACGAATTTGTGATGAGCAGCCTCATGAAGTACAACGAGAAGGAGTTCAAGTCTGTCTCTGCGGAGGATCTTGGGCTTGAGACCGATGAGGAAAAGGCCGAGAAGGAGAAGGAGACCGAGGAAAATAAGGAGCTTCTGGACTTCGTGAAGGAGGCCATGGACGGCAAGCTCAAGGAGGTGCGCCTGTCCAATAAGCTGAAGAGCCATCCTGTTTGCCTGGTTCCGGATTCCGGCCTGAGCTTTGAGATGGAGAAGTATCTGAATCGTGTGGCACCCGGCGATGAAAAGCTGAAGACCGGGCGGATTATGGAGCTCAATGCCGAGCATCCCGCCTTTGCTGCACTGAAGAATGCTTATGACACCGATAAGGACAAGGCAAAGAAGTATGCACAGCTGCTCTACAGTCAGGCGCTGCTGATCGCAGATCTGCCGTTGGAGGATCCCAGTGCCTATACGGATCTGGTTTGCTCCCTGATGGCCTAAGTGTTATATCGTGTCCCCCGAATCACGGGAAATCCGTGATTCGGGGGATTTTTGCGGTATGCGGGAATGCGGGGAAATCTTAAACCTTTTTGAATGAAAGCCCCGGTTCCTTGCATCATGAGGCGAATTATGGTATGATGAACCCGTATTTAGGAAAGGAGGGCGATCCCTTGAGCGAAATACTATCCGGTATTTCGGAATTTATGATGAATTTTGCCGGTCTGGGGCAGGGCGTGACCACTATTCTCCGGCTGCTGTTTCCGATCTTGGCGATCATTATTCTGATTCGCTGCGGCATCAGCCTGCTCCGGTTTCATAAAGAGCCTGAGATCTGGGGCCATATTGCCTTTGAGGATGGTTCCCGGCTGCCGGTGACCCATTGGGAAAATACCATTGGCCGCACCCGGCGAAACGATATTCAGATGAATTTTGACAATATCTATAAGCAGCACGCAGTTCTCACCCGCTATGACGATGGCAGCTGGACCATCGGCGACGTTGGCGGACGCGGCGGCATTGCGGTAAACGGTGAGACCATTACAGGCCTTACGGAGATCGGCTTTGGTGATCTGATCTCGCTCAACGGTCTTGAGGTGACACTGGTGCCCATTACCGACGAGGAGGCGGAATATGTGGCCTCCTGCCGCACCAATCCAAAGCATCTGGTATCTCCGGCGCTTACGTTGGTGATTTTGACGGTGTTCCAGTTTCTTACGGTGATCCAGCTGATGATCGGCTGTGACCATGAATACTGGAAATCCATCTGTATGAGCTATGGCATTACTGCCTTGGTCATGTGGGGCCTGTTTATCTTCAATAAGCTGATGCACCGCAGTGGATTTGAGGTGGAGACGGTTGCATTTTTTCTGTGCTCCATGGGCCTTGCGGTGATGGCTTCGGTATCACCCAATGAGCTTACCAAAACGGTGCTGTCCATGGTGCTGGGGATTATCCTGTTTATGTTTATTGGCTTCTGCATGCGGGAGCTGGAGACGGCGAAAAAGCTTCGGTATCTGGCTGCGGCGCTGGGGCCGATCCTGCTGATAGCAACACTGGTGTTCGGAAGGGAGCTTTATGGCTCGAAGAGTTGGATCTTTATTGGCAGCATGTCCTTGCAGCCTTCGGAGCTGGTGAAAATATCCTTCGTATTTGCAGGTGCTTCCACGCTGGATCGCTTGATGACCAAGCGGAATCTGTTCCTGTTCATCCTGTACTCCGGGGTCTGCTGTGTGCTGTTGGCGCTGCAAAATGACTTCGGAACGGCTATGGTATACTTTGTTGCGTTCCTTGTGATCGCCTATCTCCGCTCCGGTGATTTTGCCACCATCTCTCTGATTTGCGCCGGAACAGGCTTTGCGGGCTTTATGGCCCTGAAAATGCGGCCCCATATCGCAAAGCGTTTTGCCTCTTGGCGGCATATCTGGGATGACCCCAGCGGCAAGGGGTATCAGCAGACACAGGCGCTGATGTGCCTTGCGGCAGGCGGCCTGTTTGGCGTGGGCGCCGGCAATGGACAGCTGAAGCATGTGTTTGCGGCAGACAGTGATATCGTATTTTGTACGGTCTGTGAGGAGTGGGGCCTGATCGTGGGCGTGTGCTGTGTGCTGTTTGTGGTGTGCATTGCGCTGTTTGCGGTGCGTTCGGCGTCTCTTTGCCGCAGTTCTTTTTATGCGATCTCTGCCTGCTCGGCCATGAGCATCCTGTTGTTCCAAATGATCCTGAATGTATTCGGCACGGTGGACTTCCTGCCTTTTACCGGTGTAACGTTCCCGTTCCTGTCCAACGGCGGTTCCAGTATGATGGGCGCATGGGGACTGCTGGCCTTTGTGAAGGCGGCAGATACTCGGCAGAACGCAAGCTTTGCTGCATCTCTGCCATCTAATGCCAAAAGGAGGGCCGCAGCATGAAGAAGATATCCAGCCGGGCTATTGTTACCACCCTGCTTTCGGTACTGGTGGTCGTGGGCCTCGGGGCTTTTGTGATCCAGTATTTCTTTCATGCCCGGGAATGGGTAACAACACCCGGAAGTCCCCATGTGTACTCCGGCGGCAATATTTCCACAGGCTCTGTAAAGGATCGGGATGGGGTAACGGTGCTGACCAATGGTCAAAGCCGAACCTATGCCACGGATGAAATGGTACGAAAGGCCACGCTGCACCTTCTGGGAGACCGGAACGGGCAGATCGAAGCGCCTCTGATCAATACCTATGCGGAATATCTCCTGGATTACAGTACCATCAATGGCCTGTATCGGAGCGATTCCACCGGAAATATCCTGAACCTGACCCTGTCCACCAAGGCCTGCGTGGCGGCCTTAAACGGCTTGGACGGACGCCGGGGAACGGTGGGGGTCTACAATTATCAGACCGGTGAGATCCTGTGCATGGTGTCTTCGGGCACCTATGACCCGGATAACGCACCAACCATGGACGAGATCGAAAGTGATTCCTACTATGACGGCGTTTTCATGAACCGGTTTACGTCATCCACCTATGTGCCCGGCTCCATTTTTAAGCTAGTGACGGCGGCGGCGGCCATCGACAATATCCCGGACGTATCCAGCCGCACCTTCCGGTGTGAACAGCAAACGATCATTGATGGGGAGAGCATCACCTGTGAAGATTATCATGGAGATATCTCCTTTGGAACGGGACTTGTAAAATCGTGTAATATTGTCTTTGGCGAACTGGCGGAAGAGCTGGGGGCGGATACCATGACAAAGTATGCAGAAGCTGCTGGTGTTACCAGTCGAATCAAGTTTGATGGTACCACCACGGCGGCGGGGAATTTTGACCTTACCGGGGCCAACAATGCGTCCCTTGCATGGTCCGGCATTGGACAGTACACGGATCTCATTAACCCCTGCCAGTTCATGACCTTTGTAGGATCGATTGCCGGCGGCGGTCAGGCGGCTTCACCTTATGTGGTAAGCAGTGTAGAGACGCCTGAGGGGGTCAAGGTCTACAGTGCGGAGAAGAAGACGCTGGACCGTACCATGTCCGCCAACACGGCCGGAACTCTGACACAGATGATGCGGGATGACGTGGTGTATAACTACGGCACCGGCAATTTCCCGGATGTGTATGTCTGCGCCAAGTCTGGCACGGCAGAGGTGGAGGGGCAGAACCCCAACGCCATGTTTGCGGGATTTGTACAGGATAGCGATTACCCGCTGGCGTTTATTGCGATTGTGGAGGATGCCGGAAGCGGCAGCTCCGTATGTGTACCGATCATCAGCGATGTTCTGTATGCCTGCATGGAATCCATGGATGCAAATTGAGCAGCGATTCGGGCAGGGGAGACCCTGCCCGAAAATTTTTCGTAAAAAGACGAAAAAAGAGAAAATAGCTATTGACAAATTAAAGATCCCGTAGTAATATATATGAGCTGTCTGATGCAGCGCAACCGAATATGGAGCAGTATCGAAGTGGTCATAACGGGCACGACTGGAAATCGTGTGTACCTCAAAAAGGTACCGAGGGTTCAAATCCCTCCTGCTCCGCCAGAAAAAACCGCAGTTCAAATGAACTGCGGTTTTTTCAGAACCTATTATTACTATTAAGATTTGCGAGGTAACATTCTAATGTGCCAATGGGGTGTATGGCAAGGTCAAGCGCATGTTTGAATACAGGAATCGGGAGCTGCTGCATTTTGCAACAGCTCCCGATTTTGTGTATAGAATCAGATACGCATTGCGGTGGAGTAAGCGGAACGCATACCCTGCTGAATGGTAGCGGCCTTCTTGCAGTCGCCGATCATGTAGAACTCCTTGGCGCAGCCATAGAAGCTCAGAGCCAGATCCTTGGTGGGACGCATGCCCGCAGACATAACCACGGAATCGGCGGGAACGGACTGGGTGTTGCCGTCCTTGTCGATGTACTCTACAGCGCCGTCCTTGATGGCAGCCACGCGAGCGCCGGTGATGCCGGTGAAGTTGGGCTCAGCCTCCCATGCCTCTTCCAGCATGGAGTAGTAGTGGATGGCGGTGGAGTCGGCAGCCAGACGGTCACGCATCTCCAGCACGGAAGCCTTGTGGCCCTTGCGGCTCAGGTAAATGCCGATCTCAACGCCAACCTCGCCGCCGCCGATGACAACGACGTTTTCACCCAGCTTCTCGGGATGTGCGAAGGTCTCCTGTGCAAAGAACAGCTTCTCGGGGTCTGCGCCGGGAATGGGCAGAACCATGGGATTTGCGCCGGTGGCAGCGATAACGACATCGTAGTTGAGCTCCTTGATCATCTCAGGGGTAGCCTCAGTGTTCAGGTGAACCTCAATGCCGCGCTTGTCCATCTGATGGATCAGGAAGTTCTTAAAGTCACGCAGGGGCCACTTGAACTCGGCATAATCGGCATGGATAATGGCGCCGCCAAGCTGGGGGCCCTTCTCGTAGATCACGGGGATATGGCCACGATCCTGCAGGTACATGGCGCAGCGCATGGCAACGGGGCCGCCGCCAATGATGGCAACCTTCTTGCCGCCCTTGGTGGGAACCTGCATCCGGGCAACCTTCTGCTCCAGACCAATGCAGGGGTTGACGGAACATACGGACACAAAGGGATCGTTGGCACCACGGCCATGGCACTTGTTGCAGCGCAGGCAGGGGACGATATCATCGTCACGGCCTTCCAGAACCAGCTGGCCGTAATCGTTGTTGGAGATATAGGCACGAGCTGCGTAGATCAGGTCGGCCTTGCCTTCGGCGATGGCCTTGTCGCAGGTCTCGGGGTAATGGAAGCCGCCGATGACACCGATGACCAGACCGGGAACATTCTTCTTCATGTACTCGCCGAACTTCAGGAAAGGAGTCTCCTCGAGCTCAAAGCCGATGGGATGGGCGTGATCCACCTCGTTGGCACGGAGCTGAACCAGGTCGATGTATTTCTTGGCCTCGTTCAGGAACGCTGCGGACTCCTCGATCGTGTAGCCGCCTTCCAGATCGTCAGCAGACCACTGGATCTCGATGAGCATGTTTTTGCCCACCTTCTGGCGAACACGCTCCAGCACCATCAGGGGGAAGCGCATACGGTTCTCCAGAGAGCCGCCGAACTTGTCGGTACGGTGGTTGGTGATGGGGGAGAACATCTTAGCGGGCAGGTTGGCACGATAGCACATATGAATGGAGATCATGTCAAAGTCCAGCATCTTGAGAATGCCGGCCTGCTCTGCATAGGAGTCAGCAATCAGGTTGAACTGCTCCTCGGTGTAGTAGGTGGGATCCTCGTGTGCAGGGATCTTCATGATATCGAACTCTGCCGGAGGGGGAGCGTTGAGGCTCTTGGTCTGGGAGAAGGGATCTGCCTTGCCCTGCTGGCCCCTGGGCACCATCAGAGGATAAGCGGAGGGGGGGCCAACAAAAATGCCCATGCAGGCGATGGAGTCGTAGTAGTGGATCGCATCGGCCAGCTGCAGCAGATAGTTCTGGCTGTTGGTGTCATAGAGATCATAATCCGGGAAATGGCCAAAGTCCAGATTCATGGGGAGCTGCTTGCCATGGGTAAAGTTGTTGATGCCCATGCAGGTAACGATAGCAGCACTCTTGGCCTTATTCTCGTAATGCGCCATGACCGTATCGGCAGGATAGGTCTCGGGGCCCTGCAGGAAGTGCGGCAGAGAGTTGGAGACACACATGCGGTTCTTCAGCACATAGTTGCCAATCTTCAGGGGCTCCAGAAGATGTTTGAACTTAGGTTCGCTCATTCGTGCGATTCCTCCTTAAATGTATGGATGGCGCTATTATAGCATAAGAAAAGTACATATTGTACCTGAAAAGCACAAAAGGATGAAAATGCATACAAAAGACAACCAGCAAAACGAAAATTAGAAAATTATGGATTCAAAAAGAAGGCGAAGTTAAATGGAGAAAACAAAATTTGCTTAAAATACAATAAAAACATCGGAATGTGACGCAGATGCTCTATAAAACAATAAAAAAATGTAACGTGGTGGGTGGAGAAGGGGAAATTCCATACAGAAAAACAGAGAAAAAGTGACTGCAGCCCAAAGAAAGATGTGTCATGTCAACGAAATCTGATTTTTACTTGCAATGCGAGACTGATTTTGCTATAATATTATGTACTGTAAAATTGCGCTCAGAGTGCGGTTTTATGGGCGGTGCAGTGCACTGCCCCCAACAATATTCATCTGAGAGGATGAGCCTCATGATAAAAAGCATGACCGGCTATGGCCGCGCTCAGGGCAGCTTCTCCGGGGGAGAGATCACCGTTGAGGTGAAATCTGTCAACAACCGGTATCTGGACTGCGGCGTGAAGCTTCCCAGAGGCTATGCCTATCTGGAAGAGGGCGTCAAAAGTCTGGTCCAAAAGTCCATTTCCCGGGGCAAGGTGGATGTCTACATCACCATCAATTCCGCCGGGGCAGACAATGTAAAGATATCTGTCAACGGCCCGGTAGCAGCCGGGTACATTGAAGCGATGCGGAGCCTTGTTCGGGATTACGGTATTCAGGACGATATTTCCGTATCGGCAATTTCGCAGTTTAACGATGTGCTTCTGGTGGAAAAACAGGAACAGGACGAAAATGAGGTAAAAACCGCAATTTCGTCTGTGGTACAGAATGCTCTCGACGCATTTGACGCCATGCGCACCCGGGAGGGTGAGGCCTTGAAGGCTGACCTTTTGCAAAAGGCCGATGGCATTTTGACGCTGGTTTCCAGCGTGGAGGCCCGTTCGCCCATTACGGTTGCCGCTTATCGGGAGCGGCTTACCGCAAAAATGCGGGAGGTTCTGGAGGAACGGCAGATCGACGAAGCGCGCATCATTCAGGAGGCCGCTATTTATGCCGATAAGGTGGCGGTGGATGAAGAAACCGTGCGGCTTCGGAGCCACGTGGATCAGCTGAAGGGAATGCTCAACGATGGCGGCGTCATTGGACGGAAGCTGGACTTCCTGATGCAGGAGATGAACCGGGAGGCCAACACCATCGGCTCCAAGGGCAATGATGTGGAGCAGGCCCGGAATGTGGTAAACATCAAATCCGAGCTGGAAAAGATCCGGGAGCAGATCCAGAATATCGAATAACCTGAGGATACAGGAGTAAATTATGAAGCTCATGAACATTGGCTTTGGGAATATGATCGCTGCCCAGCGGCTGCTGGCGGTGGTGTCGCCGGATGCGGCCCCCATTAAGCGGCTGGTGCAGGAGGCCAGAGAGCGCGGCATGCTCATCGATGCCAGCTGTGGCCGGAAGACAAAGGCTGTGCTGGTGATGGATACCGATCATGTGGTACTGTCGGGACTGGCCCCGGAGACCATTGCCCACAGAGCCGGTGTAGACATAGAGCCGGAACCCGAGGAGGAATCATAATGCAGAGGGGAAAACTGCTGGTGATCTCTGGCCCCTCCGGCGTGGGAAAGTCCACTACCATTGAAGGTATGCGGGCCAGACACCCGGATATGTATTTTTCTGTTTCCGCCACCACCCGCCAGAAGCGGGAGGGAGACGTGGAAGGGGTCACCTACTTCTTTAAGACGCCTGCTGAATTTGAAGAGATGGTGCACAGCGGCGCATTTTATGAGCACGCCGAGTATGCAGGAAACTGCTATGGCACGCCAAAGGAGCCGGTGGAGCGCCGACTCGGGGCGGGGATCGATGTGATTATGGACATCGATGTACAGGGCGCCATGCAGCTGCGGGAGAAATGTCCCGATGCGGTGCTGATCTTTCTGGTTGCACCGTCCTTTTCCGTTATTGAGCAGCGGCTCCGGGGCCGGGGCGATACGTCCGAGGCCGATATGGAGCGCCGCCTGAAAAAAGCCCGGTGGGAATATGAAATGGCGGTCCACTATGATTATATTGTGCTCAACGATACACCGGAGCACGCAGTTCATGCAATTGACAGCGTCCTCACCGCGGAAAAGCTCCGTGCTGAGCGGCAGACTGATCTGTTAAAAATGGAGGAATCATTATGATGCTTTATCCACCTGTACCGCAGATGCTGAAGAGCGTCCCCAGCCGGTACCTGCTTGTGAATGTAATTGCCCGCCGGGCCCGGCAGGTTGCCATTGAGGAAGAGGAGTTCAAGATCCCCATGGACAAGATGGCGGTCAGCGAGGCCATTGACGAGATTGCTGAAGGCAAGATTGTAGCAGCCGTGAAGGAAGAATATCTGCGCTAAGCAGCTGCGGGCAGATGAAACCCGCCATGCCTCGCGCCGCGTCTTGACTGACTGGGGCGCGGCGGGGGGCATTTGTATTGCCAGATTAGAATTTTTGGAAAGGACGGCAGCAGCTTGTACATTGCAAAGATCGTTGTGGCTGCCGCTGTGTATGCCATTGATAAGCCCTATGATTATCTGGTGCCTCCGGCACTGGAAGCGCATTGTGTGGCGGGGGTTCGGGTGACGGTCCCCTTTGGGGCGGGGAACCGCCGCAGTGAGGGACTGGTGCTGGAGGTCTGGGAGCCGGAGATGCCACCGGAATACCAGCTTAAACCGGTGGAATCGGTGCTCGATGATGCGCCGGTGCTGTCTGATACCATGCTGCGGCTGGCGGCATTTCTGCGGGAGCGCTATTTCTGCACGTTTTTTGACGCAGTGCGGGCGATGCTCCCGGCGGGGCTCTGGTTCCATGCCAAGGACGAGATTGTTCTGACTGCCGCCGGTGAAGAGGCGGATTTTGAAAAGAAATTTCCAAGCTGCCCCAGTGCTGTGCAGCTTGGGCAGCTGCTTCGTTCTATGGGTGGAAGGGCAGATGAAGCGACCCTTCGGATGCTCATGGATCGGGAGCAGCTGGAAGAGGGGCTGAAAAGGCTCAAGAGCCGAAAGCTGATTTTGTCAGAAGGCAGCTTGATCCGCAACGTGGGGGACAAGACCGAAAAGGTCGCATCCCTTGCGGTGTCTCCCGAGGAGGCCCAACGATATGCGGCCACCCGAAGGCGGGCTCCGCTGCAAAAGGCGCTGCTGGAGATGCTGGCAATTGTGGGCAGCTGCTCGGTGAAGGAGCTGTGCTATTTCACCGGAGCCACATCGGCTGCGGTAAACGCACTGGAAAAGGCTGGGTATCTGACCCTCAGTCATCGGGAGGTATTTCGGCGGCCCAAAATCTCGGAGGGAAGCACGCCTGGAGAAATCGTACTAAGGCCGGAGCAGCAGCAGGCATTTTCCCTGCTGGCAGGCACATTCAATATCCCCGGTGCGGTGTCGCTGCTGTACGGTGTTACCGGCAGCGGCAAGACTATGGTTTATCTGAAGCTCATTCAGCAGGTGCTGGAACAAGGGAGAACGGCACTGGTGCTGGTGCCGGAGATTGCCCTGACGCCCCAGCTGCTGGAGACATTTATGCGCTATTTCGGCGATCAGGTGGCGGTGCTGCACAGCGCCCTGCAAACCGGCCAGCGCTATGACGAATGGAAGCGGATCCGCACCGGAAAGGCCAAGGTTGTGGTGGGAACCCGGTCTGCGGTGTTTGCGCCGCTGCAAAATCTGGGCCTTGTGATTTTGGACGAGGAGCATGAGAGCAGTTATAAGTCGGAGATGAATCCACGGTATCATGCCCGTGAGGTGGCCATCTGGCGAGGTGCCAGAGAGGGCGCCGCAGTGGTGTTGGGCTCCGCAACGCCCAGTATCACCACCATGTATCTGGCGAAAACCGGCGTATACCATTTTGCGCAGATGAAGGAGCGCTATAATGGCAGGGCCATGCCACGGGTGATTTTGGCGGACATGAAGCTGGAGCTGCAAAATGGAAATGCGACCTCTATCAGTGAAACGCTTCGCCTTGAAATGGAGCGGAATTTTGCATGCGGCCAGCAGACCATTCTGTACCTCAACCGCAGGGGCACAAGCCGCACTGTGCTTTGTCCCATCTGCGGTCATGTCCCCGGATGTCCCCGGTGCAGTGTGAGCCTTACCTACCACTCCGCCAATGACCGGCTCATGTGTCACTACTGCGGCTATTCCCAGCCTGCATCTGCTACCTGTCCTGAGTGCGGCACTGCCTATCGAATGGTAGGGACGGGCACCCAGCGGGTGGAGCAGGAGATAAAGGCCATGTGGCCCGGGATGGAGACCATTCGCATGGATGCGGATACGGTCAGTGCCACCAATCCACATGAGAAGATTTTAAGCCGCTTCCAGCAGGAGAAGATCCCGGTACTCATCGGCACCCAGATGGTTACAAAGGGACTGAATTTCCCCAACGTGACGCTGGTGGGAGTGCTGGACGGAGACAGCTCGCTCTATACCGATGATTTCCGTGCGGCAGAGACCACATTCTCCAAGATTACGCAGGTGATCGGACGGGCTGGCCGGGGAGAGACGGAGGGCAGAGCCGTGATCCAGACCATGACGCCGGAGAATCAGGTGCTCCTGCAGGCAGCGCAGCAGGATTATGACGCTTTTTACGAGACAGAGCTGCCCCTTCGGCAGCTTCAGGGGTGTCCGCCCTATGGGGATGTGTTGCTGGTGAATTTTTTTGCCCCGGTGGAACGGGATGCATCCTTTGGCGCAATGGCCTTTCGGGAGGCGCTGGAGCATAGGCTCCGGGACTATCAGGGACAGCGGCTCAGGGTAATGGGGCCAACGCCTGCAAGAGTGGTCAGGGTCATGAACCGATATCGCTATCAGCTGACGATTTTAGGAAAAAATACACGGCCTCTGCGGCGGATGCTGTCGGGGCTGATGATCGCATTTAAGAAAGATAGAGCCTATAAAACGGTAACAGTGTCTGTGGATGTAAACCCCATGGACTGACAGGAGGAATTTGATATGGCACTGAGAACGATTTTGAAAAAGGATACCGATGAGGAGAGCCTGAGAAAGAAGTCCCGTCCTGTGACGGTGTTTGACAAGCGGCTCCACACGATGATCGATGACATGATCGACACCCTGAAGGATTCCGGCGGTGTGGGTCTGGCGGCGCCCCAGGTGGGGATCCTCCGGCGCATCGTGGTCATTGAGAAGGAAGACGGCACCATTCTGGAGCTGGTCAACCCGGAGATCATTGCCACGGCAGGGGAGCAGGAGGGACTGGAAGGCTGCCTGAGCCTGCCCGGCGTCTGGGGTGTGGTGAAGCGCCCCATGACCGTTACCGTAAAGGCCATGGATCGGAACGGCAACGTATACACCGATACGGAGTCGGAGCTCATTGGGCGCTGCTTTGTCCATGAGTGCGAGCATCTGGATGGCATTTTATTTGTTGACCGTGCCTCTAAGATCCTGACGGAAGAGGAGCTTCAGCAGATGGAGGAAGAGGGAGAACCGGAGCCGGGCAGCGAGGAGGAAGAAGCTTGAGAATCGTCTATATGGGCACCCCCGAGATCGCAAAGACCTGCCTCCGGCGGCTCTGCGAGGATGGTCATGAGATCGCAGCAGTATATACCAAGATCGACACCCCCAAGAACCGGGGCATGAAGCTGACACCTTCTCCCGTAAAGGAATATGCGCTGGAACAGGGGATCCCCGTGATCCAGCCCCAGAGCTTCCGGGATGAGGCTGTTGTGGAGGCGCTGAGAAGTCTCCGGCCGGAGCTGATCTGCGTGGTAGCCTATGGGAAAATCCTGCCGCAGTCCGTTTTGGACATTCCAAAGTACGGATGCATCAATATTCACGCAAGTCTTTTGCCCCACCTCCGGGGTGCCGGCCCCATTCAGTGGAGCATTTTGAACGGAGAGCCGGAGACCGGCGTGACGGCCATGTACCTCTCTGCGGGCATGGATGAGGGCGACATGATCGACCGAAATGTGGTGCCCATCGAAGATACGGACACCACCGTGACTTTGACGGAAAAACTGGCGGTCTCCGGTGCGGAGCTTTTATCCCGGACCGTGACTGCCATTGGAAACGGAACGGCGAAGCGGACGCCGCAGGATCCGGAAAAGGCGACCTATGCGCCGATGCTGAAAAAGGAAATGGCACCGATTGATTGGACCAGATCTCCCCGGGAGATATCCTGCCAGGTGCGCGGCCTGATCCCGTGGCCGGTGGCTACCATGGAACTCGGCGGAAAGCCCTGCAAGGTGTTTGCGGTGAAGCCGTTGGATAAGACCACGGAGAAAGCGCCGGGAACTCCGGTGGCTGTGACCAAAAAGGGACTGGAAATGGCCTGCGGCGGCGGAAATGTGCTGCTGGTGGAGGAGGTTCAGGCACAGGGCGGCAAGCGCATGCGCTGTGCGGACTATCTCCGGGGCCATCCCATTACCATCGAAGAGTAAGGAGGCCGGGCGATGCCTGCAAGAACAGCTGCCCTCAGCGCACTGAAGGCCTGCCGCACCAGAGGTGCGTGGTCTGATGCCGTTTTGAAGGATGAGATAGAGAAAGCAGGGCTCAGCCGGAAGGATGCAGCCCTGTGCACCACCCTTTGCTGCGGCGTGCTCCAAAATCAGGCGCTGCTGGATTACTATATTGATCTGTTCCTCACCGGACGGAAGCATTTGCAGCCGGCTCTGCGGGATATTCTGCGTCTGGCAGTGTACCAGATCACCATGCTGGATCGGGTGCCGGATTCCGCTGCGGTGAATGAGGCGGTAAAACAGGCGAAGAAGCAGTTTTCCCAGCGGGAAGCTGGGCTCTGCAACGGCGTCCTCCGCAATATGCTCCGGCAGAAGGAAAAGCTGATGCCGCCGCCGGATTATGCGGTGCGGTTTAGTCACCCGACAGAGCTGGTGGACCTTATGAAGGAATCGGTAGGCAGGCGGCTGGGGGATATACTTGCCGCAGACAACAGCCAGCCGGAGACCTGCATTCAGGTCAACACCCTGAAAACGGAGGAAGACGCACTGCTGGAACGGCTCAGAAGCCATGGAGCCGATGTGGAAATGCACCCATGGCTGAAGCACTGCTTCCTTTTGAAGGGGGCAGGCGATATTGCACGTCTATCGGAATTTCAGCAGGGCCTTTTTCAGGTACAGGATCCGGCGGCAAGGCTGTCGGTGGATGTGCTTGGGCTAAAGCCCGGAATGCGGGTGCTGGATCTCTGCGCAGCGCCCGGAGGGAAATCCATGGCAGCAGCCATGTGGATGGAAAATCGGGGAGAGATCATTTCCTGTGATGTTCACGGCGGAAAACTCCCTCAGATTCAGACGGCGGCCCAGCGGCTTGGCATTTCCATTATTTCCACGGAGGAAAATGATGGAACGGTGTTTCGACCGGAATGGGAGCAGTCCTTTGATGCGGTAATTGCGGATGTACCCTGCTCCGGACTGGGCGTGATCCGAAAAAAGCCGGATATTCGCTATAAAAGTCTCGGGGATATGGAAAAACTGCCGCCAATTCAGCACAGCATCATAGAGCAGGCGGGACGGTATGTAAAGCCCGGTGGGGCGCTGCTCTACAGCACCTGTACCATCCTGAAACGGGAGAATGAGGCGGTTGTCCATGACTTTTTGGATGCGCACCCGGAGTTTACGGCAGAGAAGATGGAACTGCCGGATCCGCTTCGGCAGCAGGAAGCGGGATTGCTGACGCTCTATCAGGGCATAGACTGCTGTGATGGCTTTTTTATGTGTAAAATGAGGAAACAGGTATGAAACAGGATATCAAATCCATGAATCTTTCGGAGCTGGAAGCGGCGCTGGGGGCCATGGGCGAAAAGAAGTTCCGGGCTGGACAGGTATTCTCGTGGCTCCAAAAGGGCGTGGAATCCTTTGACGAGATGACGAATCTCTCCAAGGAACTCCGGGGAAAGCTGGAACAGGAATTTGACCTGACACCGCCTCAGGTGGTGCGGAAGCAGGTGAGCCAGCGGGACGGCACCATGAAATATCTCTGGCGGCTTCGGGACGGCAACTGTGTGGAGACGGTACTGATGCAGTATAAGTACGGCAACACCGTATGCGTTTCTTCGGAGGTTGGCTGCGCCATGGGCTGCGCCTTTTGCGCCTCTACGCTGGGCGGGCTGGTTCGGCGGCTCACAGCCGGGGAAATTCTCGATCAGGTGATGTTCACCCAGAAGGACAGCGGCAGGAAGATCTCCCATATTGTATTGATGGGGATCGGGGAGCCGCTGGACAATCTGGACGCAGTGCTGCGCTTTTTGAAACTGGTCAATGACCCCAGAGGAATGAACATCTCCATGCGACATATCTCTCTGTCTACCTGTGGATTGACAGAAAGAATTGACAAACTGGCCTCTCTTCATTTACAATTGACCTTATCTGTATCTCTGCACGCACCGGATGATGAGACCCGAAGCAAGATCATGCCGGTGAACCGGCGCTACGGTGTGGAGCCGCTGCTGGATTCCTGTCGGAGATACTATGAAGCCACGGGGCGGCGGATCTCCTTTGAGTACGCCATGATCCGGGATGTCAATGACACACCCCGGCATGCGGAGCTTTTGTGCCGGCGGCTTCAGGGCATGGGTGCCCATGTGAATATGATCCCGCTGAATAACGTGGAGGAGAGCCCGCTGAAGCCCTCCACAAAAGAGACCATCCGGCAGTTCCAGCAGACGCTGGAGAAGGCGGGCATTACGGCCACCGTCCGAAGAAGTCTGGGCGGTGATATTGACGCATCCTGCGGTCAGCTGCGCAGAAAGCAGCAGCTGAAGGAAGCACAGGGGCAGGAAGGTGAGGCTTAATGGAAATTTGGGGTGCAACGGATCGTGGAATGGTTCGCAAGCAGAATCAGGATACCTTCCGATGGACAAAGCTCAATGACAGTCAGTTTTTGGCTGTGGTCTGCGATGGAATGGGCGGCGCCAAGTCCGGTGACGTGGCCTCAAAGCTGGCCTCGGAAGTCTTTGAGGCGGACATCTCCCAGAGTGTAGAGCCGGACATGGATCAGCAGTCCATTGTAAAAATGCTGGTGGATGGAGTGAAAAGCGCCAATCGTGCCGTTTATGAGCAGAGCCTGGTGAGCCCGGATTTTAAGGGCATGGGTACCACGCTGGTGGCGGTGTTCCTGCAGGGGTCTGCTGCGTACATCATTAATGTCGGCGACAGCCGATGCTATTATCTCTCCGAGGGTGAGGTGTCTCAGGTCACAGAGGATCACTCTGTGGTGGGGCTCATGGTGGCCAGAGGACAGATCAGCGAGGAAGAGGCCCGGACTCATCCCAACAAAAACCTCATTACCCGTGCGGTGGGGACGGAACCCGATGTAGAGTGTGACTGCTTTTATCTGGGGCTGGATCAGGGGGAGTATCTTTTGCTGTGCTCCGACGGCCTTTCCAATATGGTTTCCCGACCGGAAATGCTGTTTGAGATCACCCATGGGGAAAACGGGACCCAGTGCTGCCAGCGGCTCATTGATATTGCAAAGAACAGAGGAGCACCGGACAATGTGACGGTGGTGCTGATGAAGTATGAATAGGGTTCCGGATCATTTTGAAAGAAATCATTGCCTAGGGAGCGATGTGAATGGATAAATATATTGGACGGCTGCTGGACAACCGTTATGAAATTTTAGAGGAGATCGGAAGAGGCGGCATGGCTGTGGTCTACCGGGCCAGATGCCATCGGCTCAACCGATATGTGGCTGTAAAAATACTCAAGGATGAGCTGAGCCGGGATGAGGACTTCCGCAGAAGATTTTATGCGGAATCTCAGGCCGTTGCCATGCTGTCCCATCCGAATATTGTGGCGGTCTACGATGTCAATCACTCCAACGATATCGACTATATTGTCATGGAGCTCATCGATGGCCTGACCCTGAAGCAGTATATGCAGCAGCGGGGAGCACTTTCCTGGCGGGAGGCGCTGCATTTTGCCACCCAGATCGCCAAGGCGCTGGAGCATGCACACAGTCGGGGAATCATTCACCGGGATATCAAGCCCCACAACATTATGATCCTGAAGGATGGCAGTGTGAAGGTGGCCGACTTTGGCATTGCACGGCTGAATTCCGCACAGAATACCCTCACCAGAGAGGCCCTGGGATCTGTACATTATATCTCTCCGGAGCAGGCCAAGGGAGCACAGGTGGACGCGCGGTCCGATCTTTACTCGCTGGGTGTTGTGATGTACGAAATGCTTACCGGGAAGCCGCCCTATGACGGCGAATCCCCGGTTGCCATTGCCATCCAGCATATTAATGCAACGCCGGTTCCGCCTCGGCAGCTGAATCCCAGCATTCCTCTGGGCCTTCAGCAGATTACGCTGCATGCCATGTGCTCGGATCTCTCTGCCCGGTATGCCTCGGCAACAGCCATGATTGAGGATCTGGAGGCCCTGCGGAAGAACCCGCAGGTGGTTTTCCGGTTTAATGCGGGTCCCGGCGGCACAACGGCCTATGTGGATGCGCGACAGGTGATAGGTGGTGCAGCGGCAGGGGCTGTGGCAGGAGCTGCCGCAGGAGCCGCCGCAGGAGCACAGCGGACACCGCAGCAGCGGCAAGGACAGCCCCAGCGGCAGGGACAGCAGGCTCAGCGTCCGGCACAGCAGGCTCAGCGTCCGGCACAGCAGGCCCAGCGCCCGGCCCATCCGGCAGACGCCCAGCAGGCGGCCCGGCAGAAGGCACGGACTATGGCGGAAAAGTCTGTGCAGCGGGCTAATCAGGAAAAACGGACCTATCATCAAAGCGGCTATTCCAAGTCTGACTATTATGAGGACGACGAGGCAGATGAGCCCGAGGGCAAGGGCGGCAAGGTGGCCATTATCGTTGTCTGCGTGCTTTTGGCGCTGGTGGCGGCTGCCGGTGTGATCATGTGGAAGTTCTTCCTGAGTCCTGCGGACAACGGCATGCTGAACGTTCCCAGCTTTCTGGGACAGAACATCGAGCAGGTGCTCAGCAACGAGCTCTATCAGGACTTCAATCTGGTGGAGGGCGATTCGGTGTACAACTCTAATTATGACGAGGGGCAGGTCTGTGACCAGAGCATCCAGCAGGGGCAGAAGGTCACGGCCGGTACTACCATTAAGCTCACGGTTTCCAAGGGCCCCCAGACCGGAGAGATGCCAAATGTTTTGGGCTACAGCACACAGGATGTCCAGAGCATCATGCAGGATCTTTTGACCCAGCTGTCCCTGAATGTCAGCTACAGCTATCAGGAGTCCAGTGATGTGGAAGAGGGCTGTGTCATCGCAACGGATCCTGCGGCAGGTGCGACACTGAACGCAGGGGACTCTGTGACCATTACCGTATCCAGCGGACAGGGCACCGTGATGACGGAGGTGCCGGATGTAATGGAGCTGGAAGAGCAGGATGCGGTGGATATGCTCTATTCCAGAAACCTTGAGGTTTCGGTGTCCTATGTGGAAAACGACGCAGATGCAGGGCTGGTGTTCTATCAGAGCATCAAGAGCGGCAATCAGGTGCCCAAGGGCACAGTGGTAAGCATCAAGGTTTCTCTTGGCAGAGCGGAAGAGCCTTCGCCTTCTCCTTCCGAGGAGCCCAGTCCCTCGCCTTCTCAGAAGCCTGCGCCGGAATACACCCCGGAGCCTACGCCGGAATATACGCCGGAGCCTACGCCGGAATATACCCCGGAGGTGACGGAGGAGCCTACGCCGGAATATACCCCGGAGGTCTCGCCGGATGAAACCACAAACATCACGCCCGAAGAATAAGGAGTAGCCTTGAGTGAATTGAATTGCGGCACGATCATCCGTGCGCTCAGCGGTTTTTATGATGTAGATACCGGCACCGAGATCGTTCGGTGCCGGGCCAGAGGAAAGCTCCGAAAACTGGGGATTACCCCTCTGGTGGGGGATACCGCCATGTTCCAGCCCAGCGGTGACAGCGGATATTTACATGAGATCCTGCCCCGGAAGAACAGCTTTGTCCGGCCGGCGGTAGCCAATGTGGATGTGCTGGTGATGATGGGCTGCGGTGTCAATCCGGTAACAGAGCCCTTCCTGATTGACCGGGTGGGAGCCATTGCGGCGGCACAGGGCGTGGAAACGCTGGTGCTGCTTACCAAGTGTGATTTGGATCCGGCAGACGAGCTCTATGAGATCTACCAGCAGGCGGGGATCCCCGTACTGCGCACCAGCGCCGAAACCGGGCTGGGGGTGGAGACGGTGCGGGAACTGCTCCATGGAAAACTGGCGGCCTTCACCGGAAATTCCGGTGTGGGAAAGTCCACCATGCTCAACGCACTGTTCCCGGAGGCCAATATGGAGACTGGGGAGGTCAGCGACAAGCTGGGCCGTGGACGGCATACTACCCGGCATGTGGAGCTGTTCACGCTGCCCGATGGCACAAAGATCATGGATACCCCGGGCTTTTCCTCCTTTGACACGGATATGATGGACCTTGGGACTGCGGATACGCTGGCACAGGCATTTCCGGAATTTCGGCCCTATCTGGGTCATTGCCGGTTTGATGATTGCAGCCATGTGAGGGAACAGGGGTGCGCTGTTCTGGAAGCTCTCCGGCAGGGAAAGATCGGCGCCTCCCGGCATCAGAGCTATGTGCGGCTTTATGAAAAGATAAAGGAGTACAAAGAATGGGAGCACAAAAAGTCCTGATTTTTGGTTCCATTTCCTGCGGAGATTGGAGCTTTCTTCAGCCTTACACCACATGGCCGGAGCTGGTGATCGCCGCAGACGGCGGCATGGCCTGCGCCAAGGCTGCCGGATTTATCCCGACGATCTATGTTGGAGACAGCGATTCCGGCGGAAAGGCCGAGGCGGGTATGGAGTGTATTCCGCTGCCGGCGGAGAAGGACTGGACGGATCTTCAGGCGGCCTATGAGCTGGCGGTAAGCCGTGGGGCAAAGGATATCATCTTCACGGGCTGTACCGGCGGACGGCAGGATCATCACCTCTCTGCGGTGCAGCTGCTGGAAACGGCAGCACGGCAGGGCGTTCGTGCAAGGATTTTGGATCCATGGAACTGCATTGAGTTTTTGCTTCCCGGGACACATTGTGTTTGGAAACAGGACTATACCTATTTTTCGCTGATCCCGGTGGATCGGCTGTTGGAGCATGTGACCATCCGTGGGGCCAAATATCCCCTGCTGGATCGAACCACCCGCCGGGGTGACAGCCTGACGGTCAGCAATGAGTGGGTGGAGGATCCGGCCACGGTATCCTTTACCGGCGGCTGCTGCTATCTGATCCATTCGGTAAATCCCCGATAATTTTATACAAGGTTTCAGACCTCCTGCATAGAATGTGCAGGGGGCGTTTTTTATGATTCGGAAACGGGAGGCGTTGGGGCTTGCGCTGACAGCCTTTGGCATTGGGATGATCCTTTCTGTCCTGCTCAGCAGTGGACTTTGCCCGATTGTGATCGGTGGGGCAGCTATGATTGCGGGCTGTCTGCTGATCCGATAGGGCGTGAAACCGGCATATTTGGGACAGGCCGGGAATATACTGCTTCTGAATAGCGGAGCCTGTGGCTCCGGGGAGGGAGTATATACCATGAAATTGGAGTTTTTGACGGAACAGACCGCCTGCCTCATGCCGGTGCTCCGGGAGACGCGCACTGCGGAAGAAACGGCAGAGATAATTCTGCCGGATTCCTGCCCGGATATTGATTCGGTGCTCTTTGTCAGCGGACTTGCCTTTTTCCGGGGGAAGGAGCTGACAGAGGGGAGGGCAACAGTATCGGTGGGGGTCAGTGCCATTGGGCTGGTGCAGCCGCAGGAGGCCGGTGTGCCGGAGCTTGCAGAGGCATACATTCCACTGAGCTTAAAACTGGAGGATCAGCGGATCCGTCCGGGGATGGAGATGGAGGTGCGGGTGATGCTCCGCCAACTGGACGGGCACCTGGTGAGCCCCAGAAAGGTGATGATCCGAGCCACGGTCAGTGCGGAAATCACCCTGTGGGAGCGTGTCACACAGGAGCATCTGGTGGACACTGCCCAGAAGGGGGTGTACATGCTCCATAAGACGGCGGCGGTCCGCTGCCTGCGGGCCATGGGAGAGAAAAATTATACCGTTGAGGATGTGGTGCGCCCCGATCCAAAGGGGGATATCCGGCAGATTGGCGGGATTCAGGCGGAGTTGCGGCATACAGACGCAAGGCTCACCGGGACCCGAGCTGTGCTGAAGGGTGAGGCGGAGCTTCGTTTTTTGTGCTTTGATGGAGAGGGACAGTGCAGAGCCGGCACGGCAGTGCTGCCGTTTTCACAGTACATCGATCTGGGAGACTGCGAGGATCAGGACGAGCTTCAGCTGTGGAGCTGCCTTACAGGGCTGGATGCGGAGCCGAGTGTAGATGGTACCGGAGTGAATGTGACCATTCAGATCCTTACAGCGGCAAAGGCTTGGGGCAGACGGGAGATCCCATATACAGCGGATCTCTACAGCACCATGGGAGATACCGCACTGGAATGGCAGGACAGCAGCTATGAATCCCTGCTGGACCGGCAGTATTTTACGCCCACCGGCAGCGGCGATGTCTCCGGGGATTTTCAGCAGCTGATGTTTGCCTCCTGCATGCAGGGAGAGGGGAGCCATGTGCGCAATGGGGAGCTGGTGGAGCTGACGCTGCCTGTAACGGCAGCTGTGCTCTGGCAGGATACACAGGGAGCACTGCGGGCCGGAACGGCACGGGTGCAGCTGGAAGCATCTTCCCGGGCTGCGGAGGACTGCCGGTTTACGCTGACAGGAGACGGCCTTGCGGCCACAGCGTCCCCGGGGACAGAAGGGCTGACGGTAAAGGTCAGCGGCACCTTGGAGGTGGATTCCTACGGCGGATGCAGCATCCGAGAGGTGGTGGGCGCAGAGCTTACCGAGCAGCCCGCAGGCGCTGCGGGACCATCCCTGATGATCCGGCGGGTACGACCGGAGGAAACCCTGTGGGAGATCGCCAAGGCGGCAAAGACCACAGAAGCGGCCATCCGCGGGGCCAATGGCTTGTCGGAGGGAGATACGCCTACGGGAATGCTGCTGATCCCCCGGAGCAGAGTATGCGGCAGCGTGGACGATGCGGGCAAGTAGGGCCCGGAAGGAGGAGAACACTTGAACAGCATCTATGAGGAAATCGGGAAACGAACCGATGGAAATATCTATCTGGCTGTTGTGGGGCCGGTGCGCACGGGAAAGTCCACCTTTGCAAAGCGGTTTATGGAGCAGCTGGTGATCCCGTCCATTGAAAACGTCTATCATCGGGAGCGTGCCAGAGACGAACTGCCCCAGAGTGGTTCCGGGAAAACCATCACCACCTCGGAGCCCAAATTTATTCCGGAACAGGCGGTGGAGATCTCACCGGACGGAGAAGCCCGGCTTCGGGTGCGCCTCATTGACTCGGTGGGCTATATGGTGTCCGGGGCCGTGGGCGCAGAGGAGGACGGACAGCCGAGAATGGTGACAACGCCATGGTATGACCATGAGATCCCCATGACCCAGGCAGCAGAGCTGGGAACCAGGAAGGTCATGGAGGATCACTGTACCATTGGCGTGGTGGTGACCACCGATGGAAGCATCACCGATATCCCGAGGGACGACTATCTGGAGCCGGAGGCACGGTCTGTGGGAGACATGAAGCAGACGGGGAAGCCCTTTCTGGTGCTGCTGAACTCCCGGTATCCGGACGCCGCCGAGACCCAGCTGCTGGCGCAGCAGCTGGAGCAGCAGTATGGAGTCAGTGTGCTTCCGGTGAACTGCCTGACCATGGAGCAGGAGGACATACTGGAAATTCTTCAGCAGCTTTTGTATGCGTTCCCGGTGGAACAGCTGAATTTCTATCTGCCCGGGTGGGTGGGAGCCTTGCCGGAGGATCATCCGATCAAGCAGGCGCTGTATCCACAGCTGCTGTCCATGGCCCAGCGCACCGAACATCTGCGGGACGCCAGAGCGGTGTTTGCAGAGCTACCGGATAACGTCTCCTTCTCCGGAATGGACATCACCGGACTCAGCCCCGGCACCGGTATTGTGGAGATTCGGCTGACCTTTCCGGAGGCCATGTTCTATCAGGTACTCAGTCAGGAAACCGGGGTGGAGATCCGAGACGATGCGGAGCTCATGGAACATCTTCGGCAGCTGGGCGAGATCAAACGGGAATATGACCGGGTGTCCGGGGCACTGGAGCAGGTTCGGGCCACCGGCTACGGCATTGTGATGCCGACCACAGAGGAGATGCATCTGGAGGTCCCGGAGATCCTGCGGAAAAACGGCAGCTATGGGGTAAAGCTTAAGGCTTCGGCGCCCTCAATCCACATGCTCCGGGCAGATATCACCACCGTGCTGACGCCCATGGTGGGAGACGAAAAACAGTCGGAGGATCTGGTGAACTATCTGCTGTCGGAATATGAGGGGAATACGGAGAAGCTCTGGGAGAGCAATATTTTTGGAAAATCCCTCTTTGAGCTGGTCAGCGAGGGCCTCAATTCCAAGCTCAGCCGGATGCCGGATGAAGCGCGGACAAAGCTCCGGCAGACCATCAGCCGCATCATTAACGAGGGGAGCGGCGGCCTGATCTGCATTATCCTATAGCATTCAGCCCATGGGGCGGGGGAGCATTCCCCCTGCTCTGTGGGCTATTTTTACTTGTATCTTCCGAATAAATCGTGTACAATGGAGAAAAATAGCCGGGCCACCAAGACCCGCCGGAAGAGAGGAACGCAAAATGTCATATCAGGAGAAAGCAACGCAGCTGCATGAAGCCGGAAACAACTGCTGTCAGGCAGTGCTGGGGGCGTGCTGTGAAAAATGGGATATGGATGCCGATACAGCCTACCGGCTGGGGGCATTTTTTGGCGGCGGTATGCGCCGGGGGCAGGTTTGCGGTGCACTGACCGGAGCCCTGATGGCCTTGGGCATGGAATACGGCGATGAGAACAACCGGAAAAGCACCAAGTCCATTGAGCTGATGAAGGCGTTTCAGCAGGAATTCGGTTCGGTACTCTGTAAGGAGCTTCTGGGCGAAGATGGGAAAAAGAAGAAAGAGCTATGTCCGGTGCTGATCAAGTTTTGCGCCGACTATCTTGAAAAGGAGTTTTCGGAATGAATAAACCGGTTGTTCTGGTAATCATGGATGGTGTAGGATTGGGAGATGGCGGCCCCGGCGATGCGGTGGCGAAGGCCCATACCCCCAATTTGGATCGGATGCTTGCGGAGCATCCCCATACAAAACTCAAGGCCCACGGCACGGCGGTGGGGCTGCCCACGGACGAGGATATGGGAAACTCGGAGGTTGGGCATAATACCCTTGGGTGCGGACAGATCTATGCCCAGGGGGCAAAGCTGGTGGGGCAGAGCCTTTCGTCCGGCGCAATCTATCAGTCCAAAGCATGGACAGAGCTGATTGACCATGTAAAGTCCTCCGGAGGAGCACTCCATTTTCTCGGCCTGCTCTCGGATGGTAATGTGCATTCCCATATGGATCATTTGCTCTCTATGCTGAAAGCGGCCAAAGCGGAGGGCATCCGCCGGGTATACTGCCACATTCTGCTGGATGGCCGGGATGTTCCGGCAACTTCCGCACTCATTTATGTAGAAAAGCTGGAACTGGCATTGGCAGCACTGAATGACGATTCCTTTACCGGCAGGATCGCCTCCGGCGGCGGACGCATGTATATCACCATGGATCGCTATGAGGCGGACTGGGATATGGTGGCGCGGGGCTTCCAGTGCCATGTGCATGGCGTGGGACGCCAGTTCCCGGACGCCAAAACAGCCATCGAGACCTACCGGGAAGAGACCGGCTGCATCGATCAGGATCTCCGTGAGTTTGTCATTGCAGAGCATGGTAAGCCCGTGGGAATGGTGCAGCCCGGAGACAGCATGATTCTCTTTAATTTCCGGGGAGACCGGGCGCTGGAGATCAGCCGGGCCTTTGACGATCCCGATTTCGATCGGTTTGACCGGGGGAATTTCCATGACGTGCTGTACGCAGGGATGCTGGAATATGACGGAGATGCCCATATCCCGTCCCGGTATCTGGTCGAGCCGCCGAAGATCGAGCATACCCTGACGGAGCTTCTGGTGGGACAGGGCATCAACGAATATGCGCTTTCGGAAACCCAGAAGTACGGCCATGTGACCTATTTCTGGAACGGCAACCGCAGCGGAAAGGTCAGCGAGGAACTTGAGACCTACGAGGAGATCCCATCGGATAACTGCCCCTTCAATGAAAAGCCTGCAATGAAGTGCGTGGAGATTGCGGACCACCTGGTGGAGGCCATGGAGTCGGGGAAATACGGCTTCCTGCGCTGCAACTTCCCCAACGGGGATATGGTGGGCCACACCGGGGATTTTGACGCAGTGGTGACTTCAATGGAAGCACTGGATGTACAGCTTGGGCGGATTCAAAAGGCGGCGGAGCAGCTGGGGTATGTGCTCTGTGTCACTGCCGACCATGGAAATGCGGATGTCATGCTGGAAAAAAATAAAAAGGGTGCGTATCAGGTGCGCACAGCCCATAGTCTCAGCCCGGTTCCGTTCGTAATCTGCGGATGGGAGGGCAGCCTCCGGCAGGAGGGGTGCGGCCTTTCCAACGTTGCGGCAACCGTAGCGGAGCTGTTGGGACTGGAGCCGCCCAAGCAGTGGGAGCCGTCCCTTCTGAACCACGAAAATCCGTAATATACTGGGGAAAAGCAAATTTCCTCTTGTGCTTTCCGCAAAAATGTAATACAATATCCTGAGGTGTCCTTTCAGGATGCCCAGCGACACATGACAAAGGAGGTCAATCCTTATGATGCGTTATCAGACGGACAAGGGTGTTGTTACCATCAGTAGCGATGTATTTACGAATATTGCAGGTATGGCTGCGTCCAATTGCTTCGGCGTAAAGGGCATGGCAGTCCGGTCAGTAACTGACGGATTGGTGCATCTGCTCCGCCGTGAGGCCATGGGCAAGGGTGTGCTTGTTACCTATAATGAGGACGAATCCGTTACCATCGACCTTCATGTAGTGATGGATCACGGCATCAATATTGCTGCAGTGTGCCCTGCGATTATCAATGAGGTCAGCTATGTCGTGTCCAAGACCACCGGTGTACCGGTGAAGACAGTGAATGTCTATATTGATTCCATCAGCGTGGACTGAGCGGAATGCCTATGATTTCGATGGGCCAAGCCCATCCCGGAGGTGCAACACACTTGAAAGAATTGATCAGCGGTGCTGAGCTGAGAGAGATGTTTATCAGTGCGGCCGCTAATGTTGACAACAATAAAACCATTATCAACGATCTGAACGTTTTCCCGGTGCCCGATGGCGATACCGGTACCAACATGGCCCTGACTTTGGGCAATGCTTCCAAGGAGCTTTCCAAGCTGGGGGAAGAGGTTTCGGTCAGCAAGGTATCCGATACCGCTGCGGCAGCACTGCTGCGGGGCGCCCGGGGCAACTCCGGCGTTATTACATCCCTGCTGTTCCGGGGCTTCTCCAAGTATATGAAGGGGAAGGATACTGCCGATGGCATGGATTTGGCCGGTGCGCTTACCGAGGGCGTTGAGGCGGCCTACAAGGCAGTCATGAAGCCTGCCGAGGGCACCATTCTGACCGTATCGAGAGTATCCGCTGAGGCAGCGGTGGAGGCCTGTGCCGAGACCCATGCCATTGAGCCCATTCTGGATGTGGCCATTGTCAGTGCAAAGGCCGCACTGGAGGAGACGGTCAACCAGAATCCCGTGCTGAAAAAGGCCGGTGTGGTAGATGCCGGCGGCAAGGGCTTTGTGCTGATTCTGGAGGCGATGAAGGCCGCCATGCTGGGAGAGCCAGTTGTCCTGTCGAATGACGGCGGGGAAGAGGAAGAGCAGCAGGTTGCAGTGGACATGTCCAACTTCACCTTTACCTATGATACGGTGTTTATCGTCCGCAAGGGAGAAAACTGCGATTTGGAGGCCTATGCCGAGTATCTCAACAGCATTGGCGACAGCCTTGTGATCGGCGAGGATGATGATATCTTCAAGGTGCATGTGCACACGGATATCCCCGGTCAGGCACTTACTGAGGCCGCCAAGCACGGTGTGCTGGAGCTGGCAAAGATTGAGAATATGCGCACCCAGTGCGAGGATATTGCCGCCGGACGGAAGGCCATGAGCACCGACGATCTGGAAGCGGTGGAGGAAGAGCTGGAAAAGCAGGCCGAGCAGGGCCCCACTGGCCGTGTGATCGCTGAGCCGGAGAAAAAGTACGGCGCTGTTGCCGTCTGCGCCGGTGATGGCGTTGCCGCCATGTTCCGTGATCTTGGCGTTGACCAGATTGTGTCCGGCGGACAGACCATGAATCCCTCTACTGAGGACATTCTGAAAATGATCGATGCCACCCCCTCGGAGGTGGTAATGGTGTTGCCCAATAACAAGAATATTTTCATGGCGGCTCAGCAGTGTGAGCCCCTCAGCGACAAGCAGGTGGTTGTAATTCCCACAGCTACCGTACCGCAGGGCATTACCGCCATGCTGAATATGGATCCCTCCGCATCGGTGGAGGAGAATGTGGAGACCATTACTGAGGCAATCTCCCATGTGACCACCATGCAGATCACCTATGCAGCCCGAAATTCCGACTTTGACGGCTATGCCATCAATGAAGGAGACTATCTGGCGCTCTGCGGCGGTGCACTCTTTGGCACCCAACGGGATATCAAGGCGCTGCTCCGTGCTCTGGCGGAAAAGGCCAAGGAGTTGGACAGCGAATTTATTACCATCTTCTATGGAGAAGATATTTCGGAAGCAGATGCCCAGGAGGCGGAGTCCATCTTCCGTGAAATTTGCCCGGATGCAGAAATCACTCTGCTGTCCGGCGGTCAGCCTGTATACTACTACCTGATCTCCGCAGAGTAATTTGCAGGAACCCACAGACAATTATGCAGTCTGTGGGTTCTTTTCCCGCCATATGGCGGAATAAGGCCGGAGTTCCGGCGGTTTGAGGTGCAACTATGAACATTCTCTATGCAGTCAGCGAGGCGTTTCCCTTTGCAAAGGACGGCGGTCTGGGGGACGTAGCCTATGCGTTCCCGCAGACAGTGAGAAATATGGGGCAGGATATCCGTGTGGTCATGCCCCTGTATGATACCATCCCCACACATTACCGGGAGCAGATGGAGCTGATCTCCAATTTCACGCTGAATGTCTCCTTTCAGACCCTGTACTGCGGCCTGTACCGGTTGGAGCTTCGTGGGGTGACGGTCTATTTTGTGGAGAATGATGTCTATTTTATGCGGGGACAGCTCTATGGCTGCCGGGATGATGATGCACGGTTTGCCTTCTTCAGCAAGGCTGTGGTGGAATCCATTCGTTATATGGACTGGACGCCTGATGTGGTACACTGCAACGACTGGCAGACAGCGCTGGTGTTGTTTTACCTCCGGGACAAGCAGATGAAGAATCCGGCCCTTCGTCCCATCCATACGGTATTTACCATTCACAATGTGGAGTATCAGGGGAATTTCAGCTATCAGACCCTGACGGATGTATTCGGCCTCTCCGGCGTGCTGTTTTCACAGGGAACGCTGGAGCTGGACGGTAAGGTGAACCTGATGAAGGGCGCCATTGAAATTGCGGATCGTGTGACCACCGTCAGCCCCGCCTATGCCCGAGAGCTGAAGGCCCCGGACGCCTCCGGAAATCTCGCAGAGGTCATTGCGGCCCACGAGATCGTTGGCATCCGCAACGGCATTCATGGGGAGATCAATCCCTTTGACTGCCCCCATGTGCACCGGCCCTATACTGCGGATACGGTGGACGAGCGAGTGTTCAACAAGCTCTGGATGCAGGAGAATATGAGCCTGAAGCTTGGCGAGGATATCCCGGTGCTGGGCTGTGTCAGCCGTCTGCTGCCCCGGAAGGGCTTTGATCTGCTGGCGGAGGTACTGCCGGAGTATTTAAGCCGTGGAGCCGAGCTGGTGGTCTGCGGCAACGGCAAGCGGGACATCAAGCAGCTTTTGCAGGGATTGGAGGAGCAGTATCCGGAGCAGGTGGCGGTGATCTCCTACTCGGAGGCCCATGCGGCAGAGGTGCTTTCCAGCATCGACCTGTTTCTGATGCCTTCCGTGGTTGAGCCCTGCGGCACGGCGCAGCTTCAGGCCATGCGTTATGGTGCAGTGCCGCTGGTACACGCTACCGGCGGCCTTCGGGACACCGTAAAGCCCTATGATGATCAGCACCCGGACGGATGGGGCTTTGTGTTTGAGGACTATACCCCGGAAGCACTGAAAGCTACCATGGATACAGCGCTGTCGGCCTATTATGAGGACGGCGCACTTTGGGAAAGGCTGCAAAAGCGCTGCATGGCGCAGGATTTTTCCTGGGATGAACCGGCAAAGGCGTATATTGCGCTGTACCAGGACCTCTTGAACGGTCACCATATATCGGCATGATTTCAGCCCCGCACATCTTTTTACTGGATGTGCGGGGCTTTTCCTGGTTTTACTCTGCCGCAGGGGTCAACGGATAGGTTTCTCCAAGGATCTGAACGCTGGTGGGTACTGCGCCGGTATCGTCCATAGAGGACAGACGGACGGTAAACTGCCCGGTTTCACTGGAATAGGAAACGTGGCCTCCGAAGCCCAGGGCGGATCGTGTGCCGTTTGGGAAACAGAGCCAGGCATCATGGTAATACGCCGTATAAAATGCCTGATCCAAGTCCATGAACAGGCTGCTGAATGTTTCGTTGGAGGCCGAGAGAAGCTCCTGGCTGTCGCTGATTCCCAAGGGGAGTGCATCAGTCAGCGCAGGGCTGTCCAGGATCCAGTCATATTCTCCGGTGGCGGTATGATACACCAGGGAGCCTACCGTGAGACTGCTGCCGCCGAATTCCATGGTAAGCCCCAGCTGGGCGGTCAGGGGGGAATCGCCGGTGTACGCTTCCTGATATTGGTATGCCAGCTGGGCAGAGAGCTCTTGAAGCGGCGTGATCACCTGCTGGATCAGGTCGGTTTTCCAATCACCGGTGGCGTCGTCAATGGGCGAAAGGTCATTGAGGCTGATAAAGCTCTCTAGCATGACAGCAGCGTATTCCATGCGGTCGATATAGGCTTGCGTAGAGATGAGGTCGCTGGGGTCAAACTGCAGGAGTGTATAATCGTAGCCTAAATAGATAAGGCTGTAAACTATATCGTCCTTTTGACCCAGCGCACGGGCATTTTGCATATAGATGGCCTTCTGCGCCGCAGAGCTGGTGGACTGAGCCTGCTGGTAGTCCGGAAGGGAGGTCTGTGTGATGGCCCACAGGAATCCGTCATAGGTTCCGGAAGGATCCGCAGCGAGAAATACCAGCTGCTCCATGGGTGCGTCCGGACAGACGGACAGAGTAAAACTGTTGTTGGTGGTAATGCGGTAGTTTTCCAGGAACTCATCTGGAACACGAATGAGGAAGCCATTTGTTGGGCTTGTAAGGATCTGGGAATTGCTGTCGGATAACTGCGCATGGGGGACGATCGCAGCGTCCGTATCATCCGGCTGGATCTCGCTGGGAATATCTTCCTGGGCGGAGGACTCAATGGGGCTGCCCCATTGGGTCACAGCGGGTGGACTGGCACTGCCAGGAGCAGCGGAGCCGCCGGAACCTGCGCCGCCGTAACCCAGCCGCAGCGCGCCCGCAAAGAGTCCGCTGACAGCCAGAAGCAGTGCTGCGGCAACGGCCAGAAGCTTCTTCATCCGGTGCTTTTCCTTGGGCGGATGCGGTGCGGACTTTGTAGAACCAGATGCGGAGGAGAGCACCTGCTCCGGGGGAGGCAGGGTGACGAAATCATCATAATAGTCGTCCAGCAGATCGGTAATGCGGATGTTCATCGTAGGCCCTCCTTTCTCAGTAGCTTTTCCAGCTGCTTTCGCCCCCGCGCAAGCCGGTTGCGGACGGTGCTGTGGGGGATATCCAGCAGCTGGGAGATCTGCTGAGTGGTCTGCATGTAGTAGTAATAGCGCAGAAATATGTCCCGATCCGTGGGGCGCATTTTCTCAATGGCGCACCGCAGCTGGCGCTTTAGCTCCTGCTCCATGGCGTGATCCTCCGGGGTACGGGGGTCTGGCAGAGAAAGCATGTCCTGATCCATGGGGAGGGCACGGCGCTTCCGCAGGAAGCTCTTGGCTTTGTTTCGGGCGGTAACGGCTAGATAGGCCCTGAGATTTGTGGGCGCTATGGAGCCTGCATGCGACCAGACGGAAAAGAATACATCGTTTACCAGCTCTTCTGCATCCGCTGTGGTGCCGGAACTGGTAAGCACATTGGCGACTACGCGGTATACATAGGCGCTGTACCGCTCCATCAGGACACTGAGAGCCTGATGGTCGCCGCGCTGCATCCGCTCCAGCAGCTTTGCGTCGCTGTCACGCTGACCTGCGGCAGAAGGGAAACATGTTTTTGACAAGAGGCAACCCTCCTTTATCTCCTGTTTTTGACTTCACAATAGGAACGCAGAAAGCCGAGAAAATGTTTCAGATTTCGTAAAAAAAGGCTGCTGATTTTCTGCGGGCAGCCTTTTTACGAAATTGCATGGATATTACTTAGTAAATGACCTCCACGTGCCGGGATCTCAGCCAGTGGGCCAGCTGCAAGAAATAGGCGATGGTTTGAGGCGTGGTCATCAGCTGTCCGTACCACGGAAGGCTGCGGTTTTCGCCGCACAGAGACAGCAGGGCGTCTTTTTTGAGGAACTGGAGCAGGGGAGAGTTGGTGCCGGAGAGCTCTTCCCGGAGAAGCCGGGAGACTGCGGCCATATAGTCCGGGTTCCATGTCTTTGGATAAGGGCTTTTCTTTCGGGTGATGATCTCTTTGGGAAGAAGATCCCGGAAGGCGTGACGGAGCAGCCCTTTTTCCTGCCCATGGTAGTCCTTGTAGCTCCATGGAACGGTGTAGAGGTATTCCACAATGCGCCGGTCACAGAAGGGAACCCGCACCTCAAGGCCGGACCACATGCTCATCCGGTCCTTCCGGTCCAGCAGGGTCTGCATAAACCACCGGAGGTTTAAGAGCATCATTTCCTTCATGCGCTGCTCCAACGGCGAGGTGCCCGGCAGAATATCCGCCTGCCGCAGAGTCTCCTGATACCGGTTATCCACAAACTCTCTGGGGTCCAGCCAGCTCAGCAGCTCCGGGGCCACAAAGGAAGCTCGATAGTCGGTGGTTTGAGCCCATGGGAAGCCGTTGATGGCCCGAACCTCCGGGTCACGGTACCACGGATAGCCTCCAAAGATCTCGTCGGCGCACTCGCCGGAGAGAATCACCGTGGAGGTTTTTCTTGCGTTTCGGCATAGCAGCAGCATGGAACTGTCTACATCGGCCATGCCCGGAAGGTCCCGTGCTTCGGCAGCCTCAAACAGTCCCGATACCAACTCATCGGTGTCCAGTATCACCCGGTGCCCGTTTGCGTGAATATGCCGCTCCATGAGGCCAATGTAATCGCTGTCGGCGTTGGGCTGGAATTTTGTGGCGGTGAAATACCGGTCATTGTCCCGGTAGTCCACGGAGTAGGTGTTGATGGGCCCCTTGTATTTGGCGGCCACTGCGGAGATGATGGAGGAATCCAGCCCGCCGGAGAGAAAGGTGCCGATGGGGACATCGGAGACCAGCTGCCGCCGGATGGAATCCTCCAAAAGCCAGCGGGTTTTTTCGCTGGCGGATTCAAAGCTGTCGGTGCAGGGACGGTCATGGAGCTTCCAATAGCGGCTCAGATGCAGGCCGGTTTCATCAAAATATCCGCAGGTGCCCGGCTCCAGCTCGTAGACGCCCCGGAAGACTCCGTAGCCCGGCGTTCGGCCGGGCCCAAGAAACAGCAGGTCATAGAGCCCACGGGCATCCACCTGCGGGGGGATCTCCGGGAAGCACAGGAGACTTTTAAGCTCGGAGGCAAAGAAGAAGCTTCCGCCCCGGCGGGCATAGAACAGGGGCTTGACGCCCATGGGATCCCGGGCCAGAAACAGCCTGCGGCGGCTTGGATCATAGACGGCGAAGGCAAAAATGCCATTGAGCTTCTGGGGGCAGGCATCGCCCCAGCGGAGATAGGCCCGGAGCAGCACCTCAGTATCCGATGTGGTATCAAAGCTGTCCCCATGGCTTTGCAGCTCATTGCGCAGCTCTGGGGTGTTGTATAGCTCACCGTTATATACAATGGTCATTCCGCCAATGGTCATGGGCTGCATGCCGCCAGACGGATCGATGACGGAAAGCCGCCGATGGAGCAGTGCGCAGGCGGCATCCAGAAAGACGCCCTCCTGATCCGGGCCACGGCGCTGCATGGTGGAGAGTATATGGTCGTAAAACCCGGGCTCCCGCTGAGGCAGCCCCTGAGGAGATAATTGACCGGCGATTCCACACATGGAAATCCCTCCTTCTATGACTGGAACGACGCCCCCGAATGGGCCGGAGGCGAGTTGCGTTCTTTCTCAGTCAGGCTATGTAGAAGGAGGGAAAAAGGTGAGAATTCAGTTGAAAGTATCTCCGGCTGCAGTGAACAGATGGTGAACCCGCCGGAACAGCGCTTGGGTGCCGGGATCCGCAGGGTCAGGGGCGGAGGAAAGATAGTCCCGTGCGGCAGACTGGGCCCGCTGCAGTACTGCCATGTCTCCGGCCAGAGAGGCCATATGGAACAGGGGCAGTCCGCTCTGACGGCTCCCAAAGAAGTCTCCGGGGCCACGAAGGTCCAGATCCTGCTGGGCTATGGCGAAACCGTCATTGGTGGCACAGAGGGCCTTCAGACGCTTTCTGGTGTCGCTGCTTCGGTTGTCTGATACCAATACACAGTAGGACTTTCCACCGCCACGGCCCACACGGCCCCGGAGCTGGTGCAGCTGACTGAGGCCGAACCGGTCCGCATTTTCAATGATCATTAAAGTGGCGTTCCGGACATCAACGCCCACCTCGATGACAGTGGTGGCTACCAGAATATCTGTCTCGTGGCGCAGAAAGGACGACATGGCATAGTCCTTGGCCTCGGCACGAAGCTTTCCATGGACAAGACCTACCCGGAGATCCGGAAAGGTGGTAGAGAGTGCGTGGTACATTTCCTCGGCAGAGGTAAGGCCGGTCTCCTGATTCTCTTCCACGGCAGGGCAGACCACATAGACTTGGTGGCCTTGGGAGACCTGCTTCCGAATGAAGCCGTTGAGCCGTGCCCGATAGCCGGAGCCTACCAGAAATGTTTCCACAGGCTCCCGCCCCGGGGGCAGCTCGTCGATGACCGAGACATCGAGATCGCCGTATAGAATAAGCGCCAGTGTTCTGGGAATGGGGGTGGCGGAGAGTACCAGCATATGGGGAGCATTTCCCTTGGCGGACAGTGCGGCCCGCTGGCGGACGCCGAAACGGTGCTGCTCGTCAATGACCACCAGACCGAGATTGTAGTAGTCCACCGTACCGGAAAACAGAGCATGGGTGCCGATGATGATCTTTGCAGCGCCCACGGCAATGTAGTCGAGATTCCGCCGTCGCTGGCTGGTGGGGGTAGAACCGGTGAGCAGTACGCAGGTGATCCCCAGCGGGGCCAGAAATGCGGAAAAGGTCTGATAGTGCTGGGCGGCCAGCAGCTCCGTGGGAGCCATCAGGACGGCCTGATAGCCGTTTTCCACGGCCTGCATCATGGCACCCAGTGCCACCATGGTTTTACCGGAGCCTACATCTCCCTGTACCAGACGATTCATGGGCTTGCCAGAGCAGAGATCCTCGGAAATTTCCGTAAGGCAGCGCTGCTGTGCACCGGTAAGCGGGAAGGCCAGGTGATCCCAGAAGCTCTGGGGGATCGGCTTTTCGCAGGGGTAATGACTTTCATTGCTGCGTCGGGCCTTCATGAGACCAAGGCCCAGAGAATACAGGAAAAACTCCTCAAAGATCAGCCGCTCTCTGGCGCACTTCAGCGCCTCCTGCGTGGTGGGATGGTGTACCTCCACCAGTGCATCCCAGATCGGCATGAGCTTCTGCTGATCCATGAGCCGGGCGGGAAGCAGGTCGGCAAGCTCCGTCCGGCACTGCTCCATGGCGGCGAAGATCAGGTTTTGCAGCATCCGGGAAGTAAGCCCCTTGGTAAGCCCATAAACCGGAATGATGCACCGTGTGGCAGTGGGCGGGGCGTCTATATGTTCTACCACGGGATTCAGCAATTCATACTTCCGGTCGTCGCCGGACAGTGCTCCGTAGAAATAGTAGGCTTCTCCCACAGCGAGATTCTGGCTCATCCATGGCTGATTGAACCATGTGATCCGGAGCTTTGCGGTATCATCGGAGATGGCGCATTTGGTGTAGGTAAGCCCCTTGCGGATATAGCTGGTTCTGGGGGTGGAGACCACCACAGCCCGGAAACAGGCGGGCTCTCCGGGGGTTAACTGGGAAAGGGTTACCATGTTACTTCGATCTTCGTAATCTCTGGGGTAATAGCGGATCAGGTCTTCCAGCATCTCAATGCCCAGCTTTGCAAGCTGGGCGGATCGCGATGCACCGACTCCCTTGAGGGCGGTTACAGGATCAGACAGCGGCATATTGTCACCTCCGAAAAACAGGGCAGCCGGACAGGAAAAGAGATACCTGCGGACTGCCCTGTGTGGGATTGATGGGAACTCAGATCCGGGCAACGCCGGTCTTTTTTGCGGCCTCGGCCACGGCTTTGGCCACTGCGGGGCCTACTCTTGGATCGAAAGCCGGAACGATGATATAGTTGGGGGAGAGCTCCTCCGGGGAGACCAGATCTGCCAGCGCATAGGCGGCGGCCAGCTTCATTTCATCGTTGATCTCACTGGCTCTGACGTCAAAAGCGCCCCGGAAAATACCCGGAAAGGCGAGAACATTGTTGATCTGATTGGGGAAATCGCTGCGTCCGGTGCCCACCACGGCGGCACCGGCGGCCAAAGCCACGTCGGGCATAATCTCCGGGGTAGGATTGGCCATTGGGAAGAGAATTGCGCCGGGGGCCATGGATTTAACCATTTCCGGCGTCACGGTGCCGGGGGAGGACACGCCGATAAATACGTCTGCGCCGCAGATCACATCCTTGAGGCTGCCCTTTTCCATGCTGCGGTTGGTAATCCTTGCGATTTCCTCTTTGGCGGGATTCAACTTGTCACGGCCCTCGTAAATGGCACCGGTACGGTCGCACATAATGACGTTTTTGAGGCCCATGGAGATCAGCAGCTTGATGATGGCGATGCCGGCTGCACCTGCGCCGGAGGTGACGACCTTGATGTCTTCCATCCGCTTGCCAACGACCTTCAATGCGTTGATCATAGCCGAGAGAACAACAATGGCGGTGCCGTGCTGATCGTCGTGGAAAACGGGGATGTCGCATTTTTCTTTCAGCTTTCGCTCAATCTCGAAGCACCGAGGAGCGGAAATGTCCTCCAGATTGATGCCGCCAAAAGAGCCGGAGAGAAGGTACACGGCATTTACAAATTCATCTACGTCCTTGGTCTTGAGGCAAAGGGGAATGGCGTTGACGCCGCCGAAGGCCTTGAACAGTACGCATTTCCCCTCCATTACCGGCATGCCGGCCTCCGGTCCGATGTCTCCAAGGCCCAGTACGGCGGAGCCGTCGGTGATGACTGCCACGGTGTTGCCGCGGCCGGTAAGCTCATAGCTGAGGGAGGGATCCTTTTGGATCTCGATACAGGGCTGTGCAACGCCGGGGGTGTAGGCGAGGGAAAGGTCATCGCTGTTTTCGATCTTCATTTTGGGCACGGTATCCAGCTTGCCCTTCCACTGATAGTGGAGCTTCAGAGATTCTTCCGCATAGTTCATTTAACAGCCTCCAGGGTGGTAAGATAGTTGATTTTTCTGATTTTCCATGTGATTATACAACATGAATGATGAATTGTACAGAAGAGAAAGCATGTAAAACTGCATAAAAAGAAACCGCCTCAAGCGATAAACTTGAAGCGGCATTCCATGCAAATGATCAGAGGGTGTTGAGCTTCTGAGCAATGCTGCTCTTCTTATGAGCGGCAGTGTTCTTGTGGAGGATACCCTTGCCCACGGACTTGTCGATGGTGGCAATGGCGACCTTAGCAGCAACAGCAGCAGCTTCCTTATCTCCGGAAGCGGCAGCAGCCTCGAACTTCTTTACGTTGGTCTTCAGCAGAGACTTGTTCGCCTTGTTGATGTCGTTGGCAGCTTTGGAGACAAGCACTCTCTTCTTGGCAGATTTAATGTTAGGCACGAAAAACACCTCCTCCACATCTTAAGATATCTAGTCTAGTCAAGGCATAAATAGCCTAGTTGACTACCATGCAGAGCTAAATTATACACGTTTCGAAAGAGAAAATCAAGTGCTAATTTTGAATTTTTAAAAAAATATTGTGGTATTTTTCCTGACCGGGACTAAATATGGTGATATGGTGGCAGGATGGAAGGGAAAAGGAGGCGGCAGCATGGAAATCAGAACTGATCTTGCCATGGAACGGGCCGGTGCACTGCAGGAGCATGGAGACCTGCCCAAGGGAATCTCGGTCCGGCAGGAGACCCGCCATGGCACCCGGGCTACCGTGGTAAAGATCACGTCCAGAGCCGGGGAGACGGCGCTGGGAAAGCCCAAGGGGACTTATGTGACGGTGGAGCTGGGCGGAGTCCTGCGCCGGGAAAAAGAGAGCTTTCAAAGCGCTGTAGAATGTATTTCCGAATATCTGCGGGAGATGCTTGGGCTCAGCGCGAAGCTTCCGGTGCTGGTGGCAGGACTGGGGAACCGGGAGGTGACCCCGGATGCGGTGGGGCCGCTGACTGCGGATCATGTGCTGGTGACGAGGCACATGGTGGAGCAGGTGCCTGAGACCTTCGGCACCTTTCGGCCGGTATCCGCTACGGTACCCGGGGTACTGGGCACCACCGGTGTAGAGAGCGCCGAAACGGTGCGGGCACTGGCGGAGCGCATCGGGGCAGCGGCAGTGATCGCCGTAGACGCCTTAGCAGCCCGGGATACCGGACGGCTTTGCAGCACGGTGCAGCTCAGTGACTGCGGTATTGCGCCGGGCTCCGGCATCGGAAATTGCCGCAGCGCATTGGATCAGCGAAGCATCGGCTGCCCGGTGATTGCATTGGGGGTGCCCACGGTGACGGACGCGGCCACCATGGCCTCGGATTTGTTCCAGCGGGCGGGGATGCATGTGGAGGAGGAGACCCTTCGGAATGTCTCCACCGGTATGATCGTCACCTCGGGAGACATTGACCGCCGGGTGCGGGAGATCGCCCGGGTGCTGGCCTACGGCATCAACAGCGCTTTGCACGAGGATCTCAGTCTGGATGACCTGACGGATCTGACCTTTTAGCGGGGACAGACAGGGGAAATTGTGGTTCCGTTATGTCAACGTAATATGCAGGATCACCCTGAGATCCGGTATGGAGCATTTTTGTGGATAACTCTGTGGACAATGTGAAAAACTCCTTGGTATTCCACAGCATATGCGTTGGCGGCGGTGTGTACGTTGATGAACAAATTGTGAATATTCGAGTGAATGAAAATGAATATATCCGCATGAGGCCGGTTGACAAAGCTGGTTACGAAAAGCTACAAAAGAGGTTACGAGATTTCGAGACGTGTTACAAAAATGGTTACAAATAATCGTGATTGCGGAGAAAATTACAGATAATTGGAAAATAACCCTTATGTCAACGGCATATTCACTTTTCTTTTCCGGTGGAAAACTCGCTGGAATGTGGAAAAGTCTGTGGACAATGTGAAAAACTCATTGGAAAATCGGGACATTTTCCATTGTGGAAAACTCATATTTCATGAACAAAATATGAATATTTGAATGAATACCCATGGAAGCTATGTAACCGACAGACAGGGGGGAGAAGCTGTCCGTATCGGATTGTTCAAATTGGCCGAAATGCCGGGGGGATATTTCTACACATCCGTACTTGACGAATTTCCTATGAAAGTTGTAGAATAGGCAGGTATTTTACGATGGAGGCGAAGTATATGGCAGTTAAATATATCTTCGTGACCGGCGGCGTGGTATCCGGCCTTGGCAAGGGCATCACGGCAGCCAGTCTGGGACGGCTCCTCAAGCAGCGTGGTTTGAAGGTGACGATCCAGAAGTTCGACCCCTATCTCAATGTGGATCCCGGTACCATGAGCCCCTTCCAGCACGGCGAGGTGTTTGTCACCGATGACGGTGCGGAAACGGATCTGGATCTGGGACATTATGAGCGGTTTACCGATGAAAATCTGACGGTGAACTCCTCGGTGACCTCCGGCAAGGTCTACTGGTCGGTACTGAACCGGGAGCGCAGCGGCGACTATCTTGGCCGCACCATTCAGGTGATCCCCCACATTACCAATGAGATCAAGGAGCGCATTTACCGGGTGGGTAAGTCCACCAGCACCGATGTTGTGATCACCGAGATCGGCGGTACCGTTGGTGATATCGAGTCGCAGCCCTTCCTGGAGGCCATTCGGCAGGTGGGACAGGAGAACCCCAGAGAGGATGTCATGTACATTCATGT
>CAUHNW010000012.1:0-97133 GCA_959607825.1 uncultured Oscillospiraceae bacterium
TATTTACATCATTTTTCTTATTTACACCATCTAAGGACTTCATTGTCGGGAACAGGATCACGTCCCGGATGGTGCTGGAGCCAGTCAGCAGCATGACACAGCGGTCAATGCCGATGCCAAGTCCGCCTGTGGGGGGCATGCCGTAGGACAGGGCCGTGATGAAGTCCTCATCCATCATGCCGGCTTCCTCATCGCCGCCTTCCCGCATCTCCACCTGCTTCAGGAAGCGCTGACGCTGGTCAATGGGATCATTAAGCTCAGAGAAGGCGTTGCCCATCTCGCTGTGGCAGATAAACAGCTCAAACCGCTCCGTAAGCCGGGGGTCGCTGGGACTGCGCTTTGCCAGCGGGGAGACATCCACCGGATGCATGGTGATAAAGGTAGGCTGGATCAGCTTTTCCTCTACCTTCTGGTCAAAGCACTCATAGAGGGCATTGCCCCATGTAAGCTCCTTGCCCTCCGGGATCTCAACGCCATGGGCCTTGGCCGCAGCAACCGCAGCCGCATCGTCGCCCTCAATGGCCATAAAGTCGATGCCAACATACTGCTTGACCGCCTCGGCCATGGTCATGCGGGGCCAGCCCTTCTTCAGGCTGATCTCCTCGCCCATCCATGTAACCTCGGTGGTGCCCAGCAGCTCTTCCGCCGCACCGGACAGCAGATCCTCAAAGAGATCCATCATGTCGTTAAAGTCCGCATATGCCTCATAGAGCTCTACGGTGGTGAATTCCGGGTTATGCTTGGGATCCATGCCCTCGTTCCGGAAGATGCGTCCCACCTCATAGACCCGCTCCATGCCGCCTACAATCAGGCGCTTCAGGTTCAGCTCTGTGGCGATCCGCAGATACATATCAATATCCAGCGTATTGTGATGGGTAATAAAGGGCCGTGCGCTGGCGCCGCCGGAAATGGTGTTCAGTACCGGCGTCTCCACCTCAATATAGCCCCGATTATCCAGGAACCGTCTGAGATACTGGATAAACTTGGAGCGGAGCTCAAAGGTCTTCCGCACCTCCGGATTCATGATCAGATCCACATACCGCTGACGATAGCGGAGCTCCTGATTGGTCAGGCCATGGAACTTTTCGGGCAGCGGCAGCAGAGACTTGGACAGCAGCGTTACCTTCACCGCCCGGACGGAGATCTCCCCCCGCTGGGTGCGGAACACCACGCCGTCTACGCCCACGATATCGCCGATATCATACTTCTTAAAGGTCTTATAGGGCTCCTCGCCCACCTCATCCCGGCGGACATAGAGCTGCACACGGCCTTCCCGATCCTGAAGATCGCAGAAGGTCACCTTGCCCATCACTCGCTTGGACATCAGGCGTCCGGCGATCTGCACGGGCTTTTCCTCCATGGCCTCAAAGTTATCCCGAATCTCCTGGGTATTATTCTTCTTTTCAAATTTGGTGATCTGGAAGGGATCCTGTCCCGCCTCCTGCAGGGCCGTCAGCTTGTCCCGGCGGATCTTCAGCAGCTCACCAAGATTTTCGGTATCATTCTTATTTTCCGGCATCCGTGCCCCTCCGTTCAACGCGTAATTTTCAGTACCTTGTAGCTGATGGAGCCTACGGGAGCCTCCACCTCAACAATGTCGCCAACCTTTGTGCCAACCAGCGCAATGCCAAAGGGTGCATCGTCAGAAACGCGGCCATTGAGGGGATCCGCTTCCTGAGAACCTACCAGTTCAAAGGTCAGTTCTTCGTTATCGTCAATATCCAGTACGGTAAACGTACAGCCCAGACCAATATGATCCGCATCCGCTGCACCCGCATTGATTACTACCGCATTAGACAGGATGTCCTCAACCTCTGCGATACGGGCATAGAGCTTTGCCTGCTCGTTTTTCGCATCATCATACTCACTGTTCTCGGACAAGTCGCCGTATCCACGGGCGACCTTGATCATTTCCGTAACTTCTTTATCCCGGTCTGTTTTCAGATAGGTAAGTTCTTTCTGGAGTTCTTCATATCGTTCCGGGGTAAGCTTATACTCTTTTGCCATCGTCAAAACACCTTTCCTTTGCCGAAATCCGGCTGATATCTGTCATGGCGTCAGGGCTTTGATGCACCTGCCGCAAAAACGCTTCTAAATTGCCGCATGCTCACGGCAGCAGGCAGCCCAAGGCCGCCTGAATCTGCGGGTCATTCTCAGGCTCCAGCTTTTTCTGGGCCAGCTGTAGGGCCAATTCATCGTCCAGCGTGATTTCAATATCCGGGGTGACGCCTACATCAATGAGGCTCTCTCCATTGGGTGTAAAGTACTTTCCAATGGACAGATTCAGGCAGCTGCCGTCGCTGAGCGGAAGCCCCACCTGATAATAGCCCTTGCCGCAGGTCTTATCCCCCACGACCTTCCCGGCACCGTACTGCTGAATGGCGCAGGCAAAATACTCCGCCGCACTGTAGCTGTCGGCGTTGCAGAGTACCGCCATGGGAAGCTCCACACAGCTCTCATCGGAGGTTACGATCTCCTCTTCTCCGGCATAGTTGATGGTGTGGAAAATCACGCCCTCCGGCAGCAGATAGTCAAGGAGCCGGGTAAGCTCCGTCTTCAGTCCGCCGGGATTGTTGCGCACATCAAACAGCAAGCTTTCTGCGCCTTCCGATTGCAGCTTCTCCACCTGCTCCCGCACCGCATCGGCACAGCCGGCATCAAAGTTGTCGATCTGGATATAGCCCACATTGCCTTCCAGCATTTGCCCTCTGGCGGGCACGACAGAAAAGGCACGCCGTTCCACGGTGAAATCCTTTTCAGTCTCTCCCCGCAGGAATGTCAGGGTAACATCGGTGCCCTCTTTGCCTTTTACCATATTCTTCACTTCGGTCAGAGATATCTCCGGTACGGAAGTACCGTCCACCGCAGTGAGCACATCTCCAGCCAGCACGCCGGCTTCCTCCGCCGGGCCGCCTTCGGTGACATCCGTCACCTCGTAGCCCACAAGGTTCCCGTCCTCATCCTGCTTGGCCGTAATGGTGATGCCCACGCCCACATAGGAATTATCAATATTATCCAGATAGCTCTGGTAATCCGCCGCAGATACATAGTAGCTCCAGCGGTCCCCAAGGCCGGATATGATCCCCGAGGCCATAGCGTCATTCACCGCAGTGATGTCAACATCATCTCCGATGAAGTATTCGTCCACCAGCCCCATGATCTCCTTATATTTTTCTACGCCTGCGTCAACTTCCTCGGTCCGGCTCTGCGGCTCTGTCGTTCGCAGGAACTGCGAAACATTGATGGTCAGACCGGCGCAAAGCCCCATGACCAGTGCCGCCAGCACCGCAGCGTAGCGCCGTAATTTATGCTCCATCTGCCGCCTCTTAAATCTGTGCCAGACCGCCGATGATCTCCGCCACAATGGGCACAATGATCAGCAGTGCCAGCAGTCCTGCCACAATGGATACCATTCGTTTGCGTTGTTTATTTGACATAAAGTCCCTCTCCCGCGCAGCACGATCAGCGCGTATAGATTTCTCTGGAATCCAGATATTTCTTGACCATCAGCGCCACCTTGAAGATGATCGCATGATCGAATTCACGGAGATCCAGTCCGGTGATCTTCTTGATCTTCTCCAGCCGATACACCAGCGTATTCCGGTGCACAAACAGCTTTCTGGAGGTCTCAGACACATTCAGGTTGTTCTCAAAGAACTTGTTGATGGTAAACAGGGTCTCCTGATCCAGCGCATCAATGGAGTTCTTTTTGAACACCTCGGACAGGAAGATCTCACACAGGGTCGTGGGCAGCTGATAGATCAGACGGCCAAGGCCCAGATTTTCATAGTTGATGATGCTCTTCTCCGTATCAAAGACCTTCCCCACCTCAATGGCAGTCTGGGCCTCCTTATAGGAATCCGCCAGCTCCCGGATGTGGCTGGCCACCGTACCGATGCCGATCACTGTTTTCACAAAGATCTCGGAATTCAGGGTCTCCTCGATGCTCTGGGCAAGCTTTACAAGCTCCTTCCCGTCGCAGTTGGGCTGGACCTGCTTTACCAGTACGATATCCGTCTCGTTGATGGACAATACATAGTCCTGCTGCTTTTCCACAAACATATTCTGAAGAATGTCCATGGCCGCAACATCCACCTTGCCCACCTGCCGGATCAGCAGCACCGCTCTGGGCACATCCGTTACAAAGTGCAGCTCCTTGGCATGGATGTAGATATCCCCGGGCAGGATGTTGTCGGTGATGATATTTTTGACAAACGTACCGCGGTCATGCTTTTCCTCATAGCTTGTCTTTGCGCCGTTGAGGGCAACGCATGCCATAATACACAGGCTTTTGGCAAGCTCATCCTCGCCGTCCACATAAACGGCATAGTCAAACCGTGCGCTCCAGCTCTGCAGGGCCTTAAAGGTTTTTCCGTCCGTCACCGTTACCAGCTCATTGGCCGCATTCAGGCGGTGGACAGCGTCTTCCCACTTATCACCCAGACCGGAAGGCTCTGTTGCTGCAATTACATTGCCCTCGCCGTCAATCACGCCAACAAGGCGGTCGCTGGCGTCCTTCATCTGCATGATAACACTCTGAAACATTCTGCTGGACATAGCAGTTTTCCTCCTTCATGGCAGCATTCCAAGGGATGCCTCCAGATTTTGATATGCTCCTGCGGTAAACATGTCAGTCCTCATATTTACACATTTAACTTATTTACTATAAACGTTTTTTGTGAATATTGCAAGACCCTCATGACAATTTGCACAGGGTTTTCCCAATATTCTTGTATAGGATTGCACGATTTTTCTGCTTTTCTCCGCAGAAAAGGGGCTGACCGATGGTCAGCCCCTCACTTCATTCAAGTGGTTTCAATTAGAGATCGATGCACTTCTCAGTGTCAGGATCAAACAGATGAACACGATCTGCCTCGAAGGTAACTTCGATCTTGTCGCCCATCTTTGCGGTGGAGGTAGGATCCACGCGAGCAGTAAACTGCTTGCCGCCGATGACCAGGAACAGGTTGGTCTCGGAGCCCAGAGGCTCAACGGTATCAACGGTAGCGGTGAACTTGTACTGAGGATAGTTGGTCAGGTACAGCTTCTCGTCATGGATGTGCTCGGGACGGATGCCCATAACAACTTCCTTGCCAATGTAAGCAAGAACCTCAGGCTTCAGGCCCAGCACATCGGGCAGCTGAATGGTAGCGTTCTCGTTCTCATCGCCGAAGGTGATGTAGGTGTGGCCATCCTTGGAGGACAGCTTGGAGCCTTCCAGCTTGTTCATGGAAGGAGAACCAATGAAGGTAGCAACGAACAGGTTAACAGGGTTCTGATACAGATCCTGAGGAGTAGAAACCTGCTGCATGATGCCGTCCTTCATAACAACGATACGGGAACCCATGGTCATAGCCTCGGTCTGGTCATGGGTAACGTAAATGAAGGTGGTATCCAGCTTCTTATGAAGCTTGGTCAGCTCGGAACGCATCTGCGCACGGAGCTTTGCGTCCAGGTTGGACAGAGGCTCGTCCAGCAGGAAGACCTTGGGGTTACGCACAATTGCACGGCCCAGAGCAACACGCTGACGCTGACCACCGGACAGAGCGGCGGGCTTACGGTCAAGCAGATGCTCGATCTCAAGGATCTGAGCAGCCTCTTCTACGCGGCGCTTGATCTCATCCTTGGGCGTCTTGCGAAGCTTCAGGCCGAAGGACATGTTCTCATAAACGGTCATATGCGGATACAGAGCATAGTTCTGGAATACCATTGCGATGTCTCTCTCCTTGGGAGGAACATCGTTGCAGAGCTTGCCATCGATGTACAGCTCGCCCTCGGAAATCTCTTCCAGACCTGCAATCATACGCAGGGTGGTGGACTTACCGCAGCCGGAAGGGCCGACCAGAATGATAAATTCCTTATCTTCGATATCAAGGTTGAAGTCGGTGACTGCAATGACACCGCCTGCATATTTCTTATAAATATGCTTCATAGTTACGCTGGACATAATATACCCCCATCTTTGCTTGTTTAGGATGCTGATATTCTAACACACGAAAAACCGTCTGTATAGTATCCGATTTACCAAAGGTTTTCAAAAAGCTTTGGTGAATCTGCCCATTGCACGAAAAAACCATCGCAATTCTGTGTAAAATTACAAGATATTGTCGATTTCCTGCGCCGAAAGCAGCCGCCATGTGCCCTTTGGCAGCTCTCCCAATTCCAGCGTTCCCTCCCGACCCCTGCGGAGATAGGTCACGGGCTTTCCCCGGGAGGCCAGCATCCGCCGAACCTGATGGTACTTCCCCTCCCGTACCGTTACCACACAGCCCGCTCCGCTTTTCCGCAGTCCCGCCGGCAGGCATTCCGTCCCGTCCCGGAGCACAATCCCCTGTGCAAAGGCATGGATATCTCCCTCGTCGATCTGCCCCTCGGTCTCCGCATAGTATTCCTTCTCCACCTGATGCTTGGGGCTGGTGAGCCGGTGCCCCAGATCCCCGTCATTGGTAAAGAGCAGCAGTCCCTCTGTCTCCTTGTCCAGCCGCCCCACCGGAAACAGCTTCTGATACTCCGGCGGCAAAAGCTCCATGACCGTCTGATCTCTGGGATCACTGGTGGAGGTCACATACCCTGCGGGCTTATGGAGCATCAGCACCACTCTGCCCATCTGCCGTACCGGAATACCGTCTGCGCAGATCGTCTGCTGCTCCGTCACCTTCTGCTCCGGTTTTTTCACCACTTCCCCATCCACCGTGACACGGCCCTGACGGATCATGGCTTTCAGCTCCGTCCGGGTTCCCACCCCCGCATCGGAAAGGAATTTATCCAGTCGCACCATAAATTTGTCCTCACTTTCGTTCTAACCTGTCCCCACCCGGAATAAAGTGCATTAGAAATTAAACCGCATGCAGGAGGAATCCATATGGTCATTTTAACCGCAAAGCTCTCCAAAGGCAAGCTCATTGGTATCGTGGCCGCCGCAGCGGCGCTGGTATTGCTGATTATTTTTCTGGCAAACCGCGGCACCGGAACCGCCATTGAGACCGCCGCCCCCAAAAAGCTGGACACCCCGGAAAGCCGGATTGAGTTTCTCTCCTCGCTGGGCTATACCGTTGCGGAAGAGCCTGTCCGCACCCAGGAGGTCCTGATTCCCAAGGAGTGGAACGAGGTCTATGAGCAGTACGCCGCCCTCCAGAGCACCCAGGGCTTCAAGCTCTCCAAGTATAAAGGAAAGCACGCCATGCAGTATGTCTACGAGATCACAAACTGGCCTGAGCGCAGCGAGAACCCCGTCTACGCCACGCTCCTCTGCTGCAAGGGAAAGCTCATTGCCGGAGAGCTGACCCGAAACGGCCCGGACGGCTTTCTGCGCCCGCTGCTCTCCGCTTAGAATTTCCTTTCGCCATGAAAATATTTCTCCAAGTGGGTTGACAAGGGAATCCCCCCCTGCTATAATACCCTCAGAAACAGAATATCTGATGAACCATGTTTTCAGGGCAGGGTGCGCAGCAGATCTGCTGCAATTCCCGACCGGCGGTGATGGCTTTGGCTCAGTCCGCGAGCGCTTTGGCGCTGAACCGGTGAAATTCCGGTACCGACAGTAACTGGTCTCCTTCGGGGCGGCCACAAGTCTGGATGAAAGAAGATGTGTCTCACACCTCCCTTAGATTTGTGACACCTGAATGCACGGCAGCATTCAGGTGTTTTGCAAATTTAAGGAGGTTTTTTTGATGACCAACACCGTTTCCACCACCCGCACCTCGACCACCCACAAGATCGTGGTCACTGCCATGCTCTCTGCCGTGGCCTTTGCGCTGATGTTCATTGAGGTGCCGATCCCCGCACTGATCCCGTCCTTTGTAAAAATGGATATCTCCGACCTGCCGGAGCTTCTGGGCGCTTTTGCGCTGGGTCCGGTCTATGGCAGCATTATCTGCCTGCTGAAGAATCTTTTGCACATTCTCATCAAAGGCACCAGCTCCGGCGGCGCCGGGGAACTGTGCAACTTCCTGCTGGGTGTATTCCTTGTGGTACCCGCAGGTGCGCTGTACCGGAAGCTCAAGCCCAAGGATACCGCCAATATGACCCGTCAGGAAGTCAAAGCCAAGGGGCTCAAGGCCGCGATCATCGGCGCTCTGGTAGGTACCATCGTTATGGCTGTCGCTTCTGTTCCCCTGAACTACTTTGTCACCTATCCCATCTATGCCAAGATGTTCGGCGGCATGGAGCTGATCATTGGCGCCTATCAGACCATTCTCCCCTCCATGAAGGGCCTGCTCCAGTGCCTGCTGGTCTTTAATATGCCCTTTACCTTTGTCAAGGGTCTGCTGGATGTTGTGCTGTGCTTCCTGATCTATAAGCCCCTGTCTCCCCTGCTGCACAAATAATTCCTCACATACAAGGACCTGCCGCGAATGGATCGCGGCAGGTCCTTTTTGTTCGCTCACAGCATTTCGCCGTTTTATATTCGACTTATTCCTCCGCGCCTGCGGTTTCCAGCAGCCGCTGTGCCTCCGGCTCTTCCAGCTGCTGCACGTCCCGGAGCTTTCGGTTGATGGCCCGGGTTCGGGTGCCCATGAGGTTGTCCAGATCCTTGCTGGTCTGCTGGAGATGCCCCTGCATCTTCTGCATGACATCCTCAAATTTTGTAAACTCCGTTTTTACGGCGCCCAGCACCTGCCAGACCTCGCTGCTGCGCTTCTGAATCGCCAGCGTGCGGAAGCCCATTTGCAGGGAGTTCAGCAGCGCCGCCATGGTGCTGGGGCCTGCAACATTGATGCTGTACTCCTTCTGGAGCACCTCGATCATGCCCATGTTCACCACCTCGGCATACAGCCCCTCAAAGGGCAAAAACAGGATGCCGAAGGTCGTGGTATAGGGCGGCTCCACATACTTATCCCGAATATCCTTGGCGCTCTTTTTCAGTACGGTTTCCAGGGCCTTTCTGGCCTCTGCCACTGCCTGGGGATTGCCCGAGGCCGCCGCCTCCTGCAAATGCATGTAGGTATCTCCGGGGAACTTGGAGTCAATGGGCAGATACACCCTTCCGCCGTCACTGCCCGGCAGCTTCACCGCAAACTCCACCCGCTCCCGGGACTCCGGGATGGTGGCAACGTTGGTATCATACTGCTCCGGTGAGAGGATCTCCTCCAATATCGCCCCCAGCTGGATCTCTCCCAGAATGCCCCGGGTCTTTACCCCGGAGAGCACCTGCTTCAGGCCGCCCACATCCGATGCCAGATGCTGCATCTCTCCAAGTCCCTTATAGACCTGCTCCAGCTGCTGGGAAACGGTCTGAAAGGACTCGGTGATCTTCTTTTGCAGCGTATCCTGAAGCTTCTCGTCCACGGTGCCGCGGATCTCGTCCAGCTTTTTCGCATTTTCCTGCCGCATTTCCAGCATGGAGGAAACCATGCTCTGCCGCATGGCCTCCAGCTTCTGCTCACTCATCTGATCCAGATGGGAAAGCCGCTGCTCCATGGCCTGCATCTGCTTTTCCATGGAGGTATGCATGGCCTCCTGTCGAGCCATCACATGGCGGTCAATGCTGTCGAGCTTTTCGTTTTGGGTCTGTGCCGCCGTTGTCTGAGACTGGTTCATGGTGGTGCGCATGCCATCCAGCCCATTTTTCAGCTCCTGACTCATGGCCCGGATATGCTCGCCGATGCTGCTGGACATGGTGCCCATGCCGGCACTGATGCCCTGCCCCATGGTGCCTACTGCACTGACCACCGCCTGCTGGGTCTGGCTGGATGCCTCCTGATTTTGCTGGCGCATCTGCTGAGAAAGCTGCAAAAGCGTATGCTGTGCTTCCTCCTCCATCTGCTGCCGGAGCCCCGATACGCTCTGCCGCAGCTCCTCCACCTGCTGCTCCATTACTTCCCCTCTGCGCTGCTGGGCAGACTGCCGCAGCAGCAGGATCACCGCCATGGCCGCCACTGCCGTCAGCAAAAGGATCATAACAATTTCCATTGGCCTATCCCCCTGTTCTTATACGGTAAATCGCTCTGCACCGGTGCACCGGCCGGTTTCCGTGTCCACCGTAAACACGGCGCCGGAGAGGCTGCATGCGCCGTCCGCCGCCTGATAGCGACTGTAGAGACCGCCCCGGAACTTTTCAATGGACAGCTCCGGCCGGATGCCGATCACCGACTGACTGGGCCCTGTCATGCCGAGATCCGTAATATATCCGGTTCCCTGGGGCAGGATCTGCACGTCTGCCGTGGGCACATGGGTATGGGTGCCCCACACCGCCGTCACCTTTCCGTCCAGCATATAGCCCATGGCCAGCTTCTCCGAGGTGGCCTCCGCATGAAAGTCCACCAGAATGATTTTTGCCTCTTCCATCTGCGGCAGGATCTTGTCGATCTGCAAAAACGGATTGTCCGGGCCATAGTCCATATTCACCCGGCCAATGAGATTCACCACGCCGATGGGGCCAAATTTGGAATCAAAGATCCCCCAGCCCCGGCCCGGATTCTGTGGGGCATAGTTGGCGGGCCGCAGGATATATGGAATGTCATCCAGATAGTTGAGGATTGATCGCTGCCGGAACGCATGATTGCCCAGGGTGATCACGTCCGCCCCGGCGTCCAGCATATCCTCTGCCTGCTGGGGCGTCAATCCCACATTGGATGCGTTTTCTCCGTTGACCACCGTAAAATCCGCCTGATATTTTTTCCGGAGCATGGGCAGCTTTTTCCTCAGGTACGCCAGTCCCTGAGGGGCCACCACATCGCCCACCGCAAGAATATTTGCCTGCATATATTTCACCTTTTCTACTGTAATTCCAGCATTTTTCTTTTATTATACCGTTTCCGCGTTCTCATTACAAGTGAGAATCCCGGCGGGGATCTCTTTCCCGCCACGGCGTACTATCTATAGGCAGGCTCCAGATACAGCGCCGGAATTTCCGCTTTTCCGACAGATTCGGCACATGATCCTATCTTCGGGCGGACACGCCGGCGGATGGCAAAGAAGCACAAGAGTAAACTTCTGAGCATAATCCCCACATCATAAAACCACGATGCAAACGCACCGTGGTTTTTCGTTTACAATCTCAGATACCCGGGACGCAGAGTCACATGGAAGTGCTCTGCAATCTGCCGCATCTGTTCGTCGGTAATGGTCTGCTTCCACGGCAGATGGGCTATTTTCATATAGACTTCTGCCGCCTTCTCCGCCGTTTCAATGAGGCCAAACGCCTCGTCCAGATCTCTGCCTGCCCCATAGAGTCCATGCTGGGCCCACACCACCAATCTGGCCGTCTTCATTTTCTCTGCCGTGGCCTGTCCGATCTCATTGGTCCCGCAGAGCATCCACGGAAGTACATTGACCCCCTCCGGGAACACCACCACGCACTCGGTGCACATCTGCCATAGCGTCCTCGTAAATGCGGCCTCATCGAGATCGTGCACAAAGGTCATGGCCAGCAGATTGGTGGGGTGGCAGTGCATCACCACACGGCTCTGTGGATCCACCTGCAGCCGCACCCCATGGCTCATCATATGCGCCGGAAGCTCTGAGGTAAACGATCCGCCGTCTGTGTACCCCCACAGCAGCTGCGCCGTCTGTCCGCCCTCTGCCAGCCGGATCAGTCCCAGGTTGCAGGCCGGATCATAGGGAACGTTTTTGAAATATTTTCCCGTTCCCGTCATCAGAAAATACATGCCCTCCAGCCTCGGCTCCAAAAAGCCCGTTGGAATTTCCCGGATCACCTGACGAAGATCCAGATAATCCTCCACCTGATCTTCCTCCAGCCGCAGGCTGATATTGCCGCCGTTGCGCTCATCCCAGCCATGGCGATACATATTGTCCGCCGTGCGGATCATTTCCACCATCCATGGCGCCGTCAATATATCCTTCATATTCTGCTCAACCCCGCTTTCTCAGTACCGTTGCTTCATAGTCCTCCACCTGCTGCATCCATGCGCCACACTGCACCAAATAAAGCAGTTCAAACTCCACAGTGCCTTCGATATCTGCCTCTGTGCCAGTGTTAAACACCTTGGGGCGCCATGCATGACTTATCTGAGAAAAATTATAAGGCTCTGGCGCTTTCACGTCAAGGCACATTCTCCCATTGCTTCAGGCCAATCCTGCCATATTCCGAGCTTTCGAGCAGAAAAAATCCCACAGGCGTTTGCCTGTGGGATTTTCGCATTACTTTGCGTATTCTACCGCCTTGGTCTCCCGGATCAGGTTTACCTTGATCTGGCCGGGATACTCCAGCTCGTTTTCGATCTTCTTGGCAATGTCTCTTGCCAAAATGATCATATTGTCCTCGGAAACCTCCTCGGGCTTCACCATAATGCGGACCTCGCGGCCAGCCTGAATGGCGTAGGCCTTCTCGACACCGGCGAAGGAGCTGGTCAGCTCTTCCAGCTTTTCCAGGCGCTTGACGTAGTTCTCTACGTTCTCCCGACGGGCGCCGGGCCGTGCCGCAGAGATGGCGTCTGCCGCCTGTACCAGACAGGCAATTACCGTCTGGGGCTCCACATCGCCGTGGTGCGCCTCGATGGCATGCACCACCTGAGGGCTCTCCTTATACTTTCTGGCAAGCTCTACGCCAAGGGCCACATGGCTTCCCTCCATCTCATGATCCACGGATTTACCCAGATCATGGAGCAGGCCGGCACGCTTGGCAATGGCAACATCCTCGCCCAGCTCTGCCGCCATAAGGCCGCAGAGGTGTGCCACCTCGATGGAATGGTTCAGCACGTTCTGACCGTAGCTGGTACGGTACTTCTGCCGACCCAGCAGCTTAATGAGCTCAGGATGCAGGCCGTGAACGCCGGTCTCAAAGGTTGCACGTTCGCCCTCCTGCTTGATGGTCTGCTCGACCTCACGGCGAGCCTTTTCTACCATGTTATCAATGTGGGTGGGCTGAATGCGTCCGTCTGCGATCAGCTTTTCCAATGCGATTCTCGCAATTTCCCGGCGAACCGGGTCAAAGCAGGAAAGGGTGATTGCCTCAGGGGTATCATCGATGATGAGGTCAACGCCGGTCTTGGTTTCAAGGGCCCGGATGTTCCGGCCCTCACGGCCAATGATACGGCCCTTCATCTCATCGTTGGGCAGTGCCACCACAGAAATGGTCGCCTCTGCCGTGTGATCTGCCGCACAGCGCTGAATGGCTGTGGCGATGATCTCCCGGGCCTTCTGGTCAGACTCTTCCTTCAGCTGGGTCTGAACCTCCTTGATCTTCATGGCGGTTTCATGCCGGACCTCGGACTCCACGTTCTTCAGCAGGTATTCCTTGGCCTCATCGGTGGACATTCCAGAGATCTTCTCCAGCATTTCCAGCTGTGCACGCTTGATATCGGAAACCTCTTCCTGCGTTGCCGCCACATTGGCCAGCCGGCGGGTCAGCTCCTCATCCTTGCGTTCATACTGTTCGGTCTTCCGGTCAAGGGTCTCCTCCTTCTGCTGGAGGCGGCGCTCCTGCTTTTGCAGCTCAGAGCGGCGGTCCTTGACCTCCTTATCATACTCGGTGCGGTTCCGATGGATCTCTTCCTTGGCCTCCACCATCATCTCGCGCTTTTTATTTTCGGCACTTTTGATGGATTCGTTGATAATGCGCTTGGCTTCCTCTTCGGCACTGCCGATCTCCTTTTCCGCCGTGCGCTTGCGGTAATTGACCGCCACGGGGAACATAATGCCTGCGCCCACCAGAAGTCCCACCAGAGTTAAAATGACTTTGATCAGCATTCGGTTACTTACACCTCCTTATATAATATTGAGAAAAAAGCAACGGGTATCTACAACTTGAATCATCAAGATTGACAGTTTCGCCGTACTAATTCGCAACATATATTGTATAGCCTCCCCGGATGGATGTCAAGAAAAATGAATAGAATGTTAAGACATGCATTGGAATTTGACTCTCACTCACTATATATTGTAGCCGCCGGTTTTTTTCCTCGTCCTATTGTGCTTTCCCGGATATATTTGATCTGCTCTATGCAAAAAATCCCGGTGCAGGCAGCTCCATCACAGGAATACTGTCCGCACCGGGAAATGCATGATTTATTTCACCGGAGATAATCTCCCACCGGGCTCTGATTATACTGTTTCTTTATCATCAGGATCACCGAGCCATCCGCCTGAGGCTCCTCGGACATGATCCGATACTTCACATTGCTGCTGTCCAGCCGCTTTTTATATGCCGCCACTTCCTCCTGCACCAGCCGCCGGGCCAGCCCGGGCTCCGTATCCTCCTACAGCAGAAAATGCAGTGTCTGGCAGATGCATGCAGCCTTTACCCGTTTCATATCCCATTCCCCTTTCAAAAAAATAGGCAGCGGAGCCGAACCTTTCCGTCCGTTCCACTGCCTATATTTTACCATATTTTCTGTGAATACCACAAAGGCCAACTCTCACAAAAATTTCTCTGCCTCTATTTGTGGAAAATGCCCACTGTCCTTAAACCCGCAGCACAAGTCTCGCAATATTAAAGTACAGCAGCATGGACACAGAGTCCATAATGGTGGAGATCACGGGAGACGCCATAATGGCCGGGTCCACATGGATGAGCTTTGCCAGCATGGGCAGCAGACTGCCGATGAACTTGGCAATGATCACGATCAGGAACAGCGACAGGCTCACCACGATATTGGTCGCCAGTTCATTGGGATAGGTAAAGGCAAGTCTCGCAAAATTCACCACGCACAGGGCTGCGCCGCAGAGCATGGCCACCCGCAGCTCCTTAAAGGCCACCCGGAAGGCATCCTTCAGCTGAATGTCGCCCACGGACATACCACGGATGATCAGCGTGCTGGCCTGCGCACCGGCATTGCCCGCCGTACCCGTGAGCATGGGCATACAGGTCACCAGCAGTGGGAAGGCCACAAAGGCCGCTTCATAGTGGGTGAGAATGCTCCCGGTAAACATGGCGGAGATCATCAGGAACATCAGCCAGACGATCCGGTTTTTTGCCAGCGTAAAAACGCTGGTTTTCAGATACGGATGGTCAGATGGTGCGATTGCCGCCATCTTCTCCATATCCTCGGTGGCCTCTTCCTCGATGACATCCATGACGTCATCGGCGGTAATAATGCCCACCAGACGATTTTCCTTATCCACCACCGGCATGGCAAGGAAGTCGTATTTCATCATGGTCTGGGCCGAGGTCTCTTTATCATCCAGCGTTGCGGCAGTGATGATATCCGTCTCCATGATGTCCTCGATCAGGGTATCATCGGGACTCAGCAGCATTTCCTTGACCGTGACAACGCCTTCCAGGATCCGCTTGTGATTGGTCACATAGCAGGTATAGATCTGCTCGGATTCCTCACCCCGTTTCCGGATGCGGTCAATGGCCTCTGCCACCGTCATATCCTTATGGAGATCCAGAAATTCCGCCGTCATAATGCTGCCGGTGGAATCCTCCGGATATTTGAGGAACTGGTTGATGAGCTTTCTGGTCTCCGGCTTGGCGTTTTTGAGCACCCGCTTTACCACCATAGCCGGCATTTCCTCCAGCATATCTACCGCATCATCCACAAACAGATCCTCGATGATGGGCCCCAGCTCCTGATCGGTAATGGCAGAAATGATATTCTGCTGGGTCTCCGGCTCCAGCTCCGCAAAGACGTCGCTGGCCTGATCCTTGGGCAGGGTGCGGAAGCAGGTGATCTGCTGAAGAGGCGTCAGCTGCTCCATAAATTCCGCCACATCCATCTCATTGGTATCTGCGATCACTTCATGGAGCTTTGTAAACTGTTTTGTTTCCAGCAGTTCATTGAGCTCGTCGATGAGCTGCTGTGTATCTAGCGTATTGTTCGACACAGGGTATTCCTCCTACTCTCAGAATTAATAGGAGAAGTGTCAGAACGAAAGGCGATCAGTATTCCCGGCCTTCTTCCGCCATATTCAGGCACCAAGACAAGCAGCACAAGGGAACCGTGTCCTCTGTCCCGGTACTTCGTCCGCTGATATCCACTTGTCTTCCCCCTTTATGGCAGACCATCTCTGCTTATTTTGTCCTAATTAGCATATCATGAAAACCGTCGAAAAGCAAGGTTCTCCCCCGGCAGCCCCCATATATTTCTGCTTGCCGCCTTCCTCCGTCATCCGCTCCGTTCTTGTTTTTCCCCTGCGATCCTGTTATACTGTGTTTATCCTTACCCTCAGGAGGGGCTTTTATGCCTGACCAGAAAGAAAATACTTCCACCTATTCCCCATTGCAGCAGACCGGGCGTCGGCGGCTCCGCCGGATCCTGCTGACGCTGACACTGCTGTGCCTGCTCAACCTGCTGTTTACCGCATCCATCGCCAGTCTCATTGGCGGCATCATCACGCTGGTCATGGTCTGGGGCATCCGTAAGGGAGACTACGGGCTCCGGAAGGGGCTTGCGGTATTTCTCTCCCTCTATGCCGTCCTCAACACTTTGGTTCTGGTGCTCTCTGCGCTGTTTTCCGGCTCTGCCCGCCCGCTGGCGCTGGTTTGGCTGGGTGCCTATACGTTGGGTCTGATGCTCTGCGCCATCGGGCTGTGCCGCCCGGAAATTCGCAGCTGGGCAGAGGTTGCGCCTCAGCCCACGGAAAAGGAAAAGAAGATCCACTTTTTCCACGGCGGATGGCGGGATCTGTAACGGAACCATAAATGGCCGCTGTACCCAATTGGGTACAGCGGCCATTTGCCATCGAATCTTAAATTTCCATAATCACCGGCAGGATCATGGGGTTCCGCTTGGTGTGCTTATAGAGGTAGTTGGACAAGGAGGACTTGATGCTGGCCTTAATGGTCGCCCAGTCCGTTACATGCTGGCTGATGCAGTCCTCCACCGCCTCGGTGGCGATCTCCTTGAGCTCTTCCATGAGATCCCCGGACTCCTTCACATAGACAAAGCCCCGGGTGATGATATCCGGCCCGGAAATGATCGCACCGTCCTCGCTGGACAGGTTGACCACCACAACGATCATGCCGTCCTGGGCCAGATGCTTCCGATCCCGGAGCACCACACTGCCCACATCGCCAACGCCAAGTCCGTCCACCAGCATCTTACCGGCAGGCACGGTCCCTGCCAGCTTGCAGGAATTACGGGTCAGCTCGATCACACGGCCAATGTCGCTGACAACGATCCGGCGGGGATCCATCCCCATCTCCTGGGCCAGCTTCGCATGGCGCCGCAGGTGCCGCTGCTCGCCGTGCACGGGAATAAAGAACTTGGGCTTCAGCAGTGCATGCATGATCTTCAGCTCTTCCTGGCAGGCATGGCCGGATACATGGAGATCTGCCAGCTTGTCGTACACCACTTCTGCACCCTTCCGGTACAGCTCATTGATCACGGCGGAAATGGTCTTTTCGTTGCCGGGGATTGCAGATGCGGAAATCAGCACCCGGTCGCCGGGGCCGATCTCTACCTGCCGGTGGCCGGAGAAGGCCATCCGGTACAGGGCCGACATATTCTCGCCCTGAGAGCCGGTGGTGATGATTACGGTCTTTTCCTTCGGCAGGCTCTTGGTGGCATTGATATCCACCAGCGTGTTCTTCGGCACGTCCAGATAGCCCAGCTCCATGGAGACCTTCAGGATATTCTCCATGCTCCGTCCGGTAACCGCTACCTTCCGGCCATATTTCGCCGCAACGTTCAGCACCGTCTGGATCCGGTCTACATTGGAGGCAAAGGTGGTGACAATGATCCGCTGATCGCAGCCCTTGAACATGCTGTCAAAACTCCGGGATACCTTTCGCTCCGAGGGAGAGAAGCCCTCCCGCTCCACATTGGTGGAATCGCACAGCAGGGCCAGAACGCCCTTGTTGCCCAGTGCACCGAACCGTGCCAGATCAATGATATTGCCGGAGATCGGCGTAGAATCGATCTTAAAGTCGCCGGTCATCACCACAACGCCCACGGGGGTATGGATGGCGAAGGCCACGGCATCGGCAATGGAATGGTTGACATGGATAAACTCCACCTTGAAGCAGCCTGCCTTTACCACCTCACCGGCCTCATGGGTCACGATTTTGGTGCTGTCCAGCAGCCCATGCTCCTCCAGCTTGATCTGTACCAGACCGGCGGTGAGCCGGGTGGTGTGCACCGGCGCATTGACCTGCTCCAGCACATAGGGCAGTCCGCCGATATGATCCTCATGGCCATGGGTCAGGAAAAATCCACGGAGCTTCTGCTGGTTCTTGATCAGGTAGGTCACATCCGGCACCACCAGATCCACGCCATACATATCATCCTCAGGGAAGCCCAGTCCGCAGTCTACTACGATCATGTCACCGCCGTACTCCAGCACGGTGATATTTTTTCCGATCTCATTGAGTCCGCCAAGGGATATGATTTTTAATTTTTCAGCCAAATTATATCACTACTCCATTCGTCTTTGCAGCATAGGGCGGCTGGGCCCCAGCTGATGATTTTACGCCAAAAGGGCGCACAAGAACAAGGCATCCCCTTTGGGTATGCCAAATTTTGCTTATGAACAGGAATATGGGGGAAGCAGCCTGTCTCCATACGCTGACCCCGTCTCGTCAGCTGCATGCGGAAACGCCGTCTGCCGCCCCGATTATATCATTGTACTTCCGTACATAATGCACATAGCGGTTGCCGCCCCGGCTCCGGCGCATATGCAGCGTCAGGCCTCTCACTCCGGCGGCACATTCCCGGGCGGTTCCCCGGGCCAGCCTGATTTACAGGCAATCATTCTGATTTATTATAGCACAGCTGCTGCAAAAAGTATACATAAAATTTTACCGAAGAAAGTTTTCTCCCATGATCCCGCTCTTTCCCCGGGAAAATTGCGTCTGACGGACGGGTTAGCTCTTGTGTTTCGGATACGACCTATGGTATAATATCGGAATCGTAGGCTGGATTTTTATGCCCGCCTGTCGAAAGGAGCTGTTGCTGCTTGAACAAGAAGCTGTCCCGTCTTTTCTCCACGAATCTGACGGTCTACTTTACTGTGATGGTTCTCATATGTCTTGTCGCCTGGTGCCGCCGCACCTTTATTCTGGCCACCTGTGAGACCATTGCCACCATCGGTCTTTTTATCTACTACAAGATCCGCTCCGTCCGCAGACGGAAGGCCATTGCGCAGTACCTTCAGGATGCCAGCATCTCCGTGGATTCCGTATCCAACGAAGAGATGAGCATTCCGGTTCCTGCGGTAATTCTCAATATGACCGATCAGGAAATCATGTGGTGCAACGATGCCTTTATGAAGCTGGCCGGTGCGACCGACAGTCTGTTTGAGGTCAGCCTCTCCGAAATTTTCCCGGATTTCCCCACGGACTGGCTCACCGAAGGGCGCCCCGAGTGCCCCCAGGAGGCCGTTCGGGACGGCTGCCGGTATCGGGTCTACGGCGACTTCATCCGCCCCGGCGAGGATTCTGCCGGCAGTCTTACTGCGATGCTGTATTTCGTAGATGAAACCGAGCTGCTCAATACCCGAGACGAGTATGACCTGAGCCGTCCCGTTGTCAGCATCATTCTGGTGGACAACTATGATGAGCTGACCTCCAATCTGCCGGACAAATCCATTTCCAGTCTTTCCGCCCGTCTGGACGATGCCATCACCGGCTGGGCCGCCGGTTCCACCGGCATTCTCCGGCGGTTGGAGCGCAACCGCTACCTTTTCCTGTTTGAGCAGCGGGAGCTTCCCCACTATATTGATGAGAAGTTCTCCATTTTGGACACCGTTCGGGCCATTACCAACGAAACCGGCACTCCCGCCACCCTGAGCATCGGTGTCGGCAAGGACGGCACCAGCCTGCAGGAGTGCTACGACTTTGCGTCCCTCTCCATTGATATGTCTCTGAGCCGCGGCGGCGATCAGGCCGTGGTGAAGGATCGCTATAATTTCTCCTTCTACGGCGGACGTGCCAAGGAAGCCGAACGCCGCACCAAGGTCAAGTCCCGTGTCATGGCCGGCGCCCTTCAGGAGCTTGTCACCGGCGCCTCCAATGTTTTGATCATGGGCCATAAAAATGCCGACATCGACGCTGTTGGCGCTGCCGTGGGCGTCATGTGTATCTGCCGGAAGCTGGGCTGCCCTGCCCACATTGTAATCGATCTTCAGCACAACGCCTCGAAGCCGCTTCTGGAAAAGCTTCAGGCCGTTCCCCAGTATCAGGACTGCTTCCTCTCTCCCGAGGATGCCATTGTGGAGCTGGGCGAGGATTCTCTGCTGGTGATCGTGGACACAAACCGGCCCGATCAGGTGGAATCCGCTCAGCTGCTTTCCAGCACCGACCGTGTTGCCGTGATCGACCATCACCGCCGTGCCGCCGACTACATCGAAGGCGCACTGTTGAACTTCCACGAGCCCTATGCCTCCTCCGCCTGTGAGCTGGTCACAGAGCTTGTCCAGTACCTGACCGAGCGGGAGGATGTGCTTCCGGTGGAGACCCTTTCTCTGCTGGCCGGCATCGTGCTGGACACCAAGAATTTCTCCGTCCGCACCGGCGCCCGCACCTTTGAAGCTGCCGCATGGCTCCGGAAAAGCGGCGCCGACACCGTAGCGGTGAAGCTGCTGTTCCAGAACGATCTCCACGCAACGCTGGATCGCTACGAGATCATTCAGCATGCGGAGATGTACCGGGGGAATATCGCCCTGTGCTGTCTTGACTATACCTCTGACCGCATCATTGCCGCACAGGCCGCCGATGAGCTTTTGAACATCTCCGGCATCGAGGCATCCTTTGTGTTCTACCCCGACGGCAATCGGGTCATCTGCTCCGCCCGCTCCATTGGCGAAGCCAATGTTCAGATGATTCTGGAGCCGCTGGGCGGCGGCGGCAATCAGGCCACCGCAGGCGCTCAGATCAAGGATATGACCCCGGAGCAGGTGCGGGATGCCTTGAAGCAGTCCATCGATCAGTTTTTCAGCGACACCTGATGCGGCAGTGTCTGCCGCCGGCATCGCTTCATTTATGTTTTCCCAGCGGTCCTGTTCCGCAGGCTTCCGCTGCATATTGAAAGGAGTATTCCCATGAAAGTGATTTTATTACAGGATATCCGTGGCAAGGGTAAGAAGGGCCAGATGATTGAGGCCTCTGACGGCTACGCCCGGAACTATCTGCTCCCCCGGAAGATGGCTGTAGAGGCCACCGCCGACAACGTCAACACCATGAAGATGAACGACAAGGCCAAGGCTGAGCAGATGGCCCGTGAAAAGGCGCAGGCCCAGGAATTTGCCGAGAAGCTCAAGGACATTACCGTAGAGCTGAAGGCAAAATCCGGCAACGGCGGCCGTCTCTTCGGCTCCATCACCTCTCAGGAGGTGGCAGATGCGCTGAAGCAGCAGTCCGGCATTGCCATTGACAAGAAAAAGATCGTACAGGATGAGCCCATCAAGTCCTTCGGCACCTTCAGCCTCAAGGCCAAGCTGGGCTATGAGATCGTGGCTACCATTACGGTTCATGTCAGCGAGGCCTGAGCAATTCGATCCCAGCCCACGCATTTTCCCGGCAGCGGCGCACATTTCCCCGCGATCTGGTGCGGCGCTGCCGATACGTCTTACAGGAGGTGAAGCATCATGGATGAGCTGCTGACACGGCAGATGCCCCATTCGCTGGAAGCCGAGCAGGCTGTGATCGGTTCCATGCTCATTGACCCCAGCTGTGTTGCGGATATGCTGGAGCTTGTGAAGCCCGACGATTTCTATCTCCAGCAGAATAAGGATATCTTCACCACCATCTACACCATGTTCAATTACTCCATGGACATTGACCCGGTCACTGTCATGGATCAGATGAAGCAGTCCGGCGTCTATGATGAAGAAAAGACCAGGGACTATCTGCTTCAAATTCTCGATATCACGCCCACCGCCGCCAATGCAAAGCAGTATGCTCAGATCGTAGCAGATAAATCCCTGCTGCGGCAGATTGCGCAGGCGGCAAAGGACATCTCCGAGATCGTCACCGAAGAGGTGGGCTCTGCCCAGAGCATCATGGATGCCGCCGAGCAGAAAATCTACGCCATCCGCAACGGCCGCAGCAATCAGGATCTGGAGCACATCGGTACCATTCTGCTGAACGTCTACGATCAGCTGGCCGAGCGTGCCCGTTCCGACAGTGCCATTCCCGGCCTGTCTACAGGCCTGAAAGACCTGGATGCCAAGATCAACGGACTCAACAAGTCCGACCTGCTGCTGATCGCCGCCCGCCCCGGCATGGGAAAAACCTCCATCGCCCTGAACATTGCGCTGGCGGTGGCCAAGAAGACGGACAAGGCCGTTGTCATGTTCTCGCTGGAAATGAGCAAGGAGCAGCTTGCCTCCCGTCTTCTTTCCAACGAGAGCTTTGTAGACAGCCAGCTGCTGCTGACCGGCAAGCTCTCGGAGGAAGAATGGGGGAAGCTGGGCACCGCCGCCTCGGCCCTGAGCCAGACGGATATCCGGGTAGACGACAACCCCTCCATCACCGTTACGGAGATGAACGCAAAGTGCCGCCGGATCGACAATCTGGGACTGGTCATCATCGACTACCTACAGCTGATGACCTCCGCCACCGGCAAGGTCAGCGACAACCGTGTTACCGCCGTCGGTGAGATTTCCCGTGCCCTGAAAATCATGGCCAAGGAGCTCAATGTTCCGGTTATCTGCCTGAGCCAGCTGAGCCGTGCCAACGAGAGCCGTGCGGATAAGCGTCCCATGCTCTCCGACCTCCGTGAATCCGGCTCTATCGAGCAGGACGCCGACGAAGTTCTATTCCTCTACCGGGATGATTATTACAATCCGGATACGGAAGAAAAGAATGTGGCGGAGTGCATCGTGGCCAAAAACCGCCATGGTGAAACCGGCACCGTAAAGCTTCAGTGGCTGCCCCAGTACACCACCTTCTCGGACCGGGAGTGGAAGCACAGTGAATGATTCGGTACTGCGTTTCATCCGGAAATACCGGATGGTCTCCCCGGGGGATACCGTGATCTGTGCGCTTTCCGGCGGAAAGGATTCCATGGCCCTGCTCCACATTCTGCTGGAGCTTCAGGATACACTGGGCATCACCGTCACAGCCGCCCATTTCAATCACCATCTGCGCGGGGCCGAGTCCCTGCGGGACCAGCAATTTGTGCAGGAGCACTGCCGCAGCTGCCATGTTCCGCTGACCGTAGGCGGGGCCGATGTTGCGGCGTATGCCGCCGCCCATAAATTAGGGATTGAGGAAGCCGCACGGCAGCTGCGCTATGCCTTTTTAGAGCACCTCTCCCCGGATGCGAAAATTGCCACGGCCCATCAGGCGCAGGACAATTTGGAGACCATGCTGATGCATCTGGTGCGGGGCTGCCGCCTGCATGGGCTGAGCGGAATTGCCCCCGTGCGGGGAAGGATCATCCGTCCGCTGCTGTGCACGGAGCCTGCCGAGCTTCTCTCCTATCTGGAGGCCCGTGGGATTCCCCATGTGGAGGATTCCACCAATCAGGAAGATGACAGTCTCCGAAACCGTCTGCGGCACAATGTCATTCCGCAGCTGCTTTCAGAGAATCCCTCTCTGCTGGAGGCCGCCTCCTCCCTGTGCCTGTCACTGGGGCAGGAGGACGCCTATCTGGAGGCGCAGGCCCATGCACAGCTTGCACAGCTGCAAACAGAGCATGGGCTCTCCTGTGCGGGTCTCTGCGGGCTGCCCGAAGCCATGGCCCTCCGTGTTCTCCGGCTGTATCTGAACCCGGTGCCGTCCTTATCTGCCCATCATCTTTCTCAGGGGCTTTTACTGGCAGGCAGCAAATCCCCCTCCGCCGCATATGCTCTTCCGGGAGGGTATGTGCTCCGCAGGGTCTATGAATATTTAAGGCTGGATGCCGCTTCTGCCCCCAGCGTTCCCCCGGCATGTGCCCTCTGTCCGGGTGATTCCATCGGATTCGGCCCATACCGTATCAGCTGCGAAGCAGCCGCATGCCCCAGCCCCCTTTCCCAAGGCCAGCTCATTTTATCTGCCGAAGGGCTTTCTTTTCCCCTCACCGTCCGCAGCCGTCAGCCCGGAGACCGCATTCGTCTTCCCGGCGGCAGCAAAAAGATCAGTCGTCTGATGATCGATCTGAAAATTCCCGCCGCAGCCCGCAATACACTGCCCCTGATCGTGCAGGATCAGGAGGTATTGGCGCTGCCGCCCTATCTTGCCGCCGCGGATCGGCGGCCAACTACAGGAAGTTCCAGTCTGATACTGACTGTAAAACGAATGGAGGAAGAACCATGAACCGTGATCTTGACTATGTAATGTTTACCCCTGAGCAGCTCAGCGCCCGTGTAAAGGAAATCGGTCAGCAGCTCACCGAGGAATACGCCGGCAAAGCGCCGATCCTTCTATGTATCATGAAGGGCAGCCTTGTGTTTACCGCCGACCTCATGCGGGAGATCAATCTCCCCTGCACGCTGGAGTCTCTGACCCTGTCCTCCTACCGGGCCATAGCCACCACCCCCGGTGCCATCGACATGAAGGAGCCCTTCGATCTGGACGTTACCGGTCGGGATATCATCGTGATCGAGGACATTCTCGACACCGGCCGCACCCTGAGCTTTGTGCTGAAGCTGCTCAAGAAGCAAGATCCCGCCTCCTTGAAGCTGGTGGTACTGCTGGATAAGCCCAGCCGCCGTGAGGCGCCTGTGGAAGCAGATATCGTGGGCTTCACCATTCCGGACGCCTTTGTGGTAGGCTATGGACTGGATTATGACCAGAAATACCGCAACCTGCCCTGTATCGGCGTGCTGAAGCCCAGCATCTACGAGGGGTAAATCAATCACCGCAAGGGAGTGACCCGTTTGAAGAATCACAAGGGCAATGCCGTTTTCTTCTTTTTGATTCTGCTGATCCTTGGATTGTCCGTATGGCTGATCCGAACTCCGGCTTCCAGCGCAGAGGACTATGCCTACAGCGATATTTATGACCTTTTGGAACAGGAAAAGGTAGATTCCCTGACCCTTCGGGGAAATGACCTGACCCTGACCCTGAAGGAGCCCGATGCCGACGGCAATACCGCCGTTACTTATCAGGTGACCAATTTCTCCGTCTTCTACAATGATTTCAACGATTTGATCGTTTCCCAGTATGAAGCCGGAACCCTGACAAGCTATGACTATTTGGCCGCCTCTGAAACGCCATGGTGGATGATGTTTGTCCCCTACCTGCTCATTGCCCTGCTATTCCTTGGCCTCTGGTTCTTTATGATGAACCGTGCCTCGGAGGGCGGCGGCGGGGATAAGAATGTCATGCGCTTTGCCAAGGCCCGGACGACCACCAGTGCCGATGCCGGGAACGCCGTCACCTTCGACGATGTGGCCGGTGCCGATGAGGAAAAGGCAGAGCTTCAGGAGGTCGTTGATTTCCTGAAAAACCCCGAAAAATATACCCGTCTCGGTGCACGGATCCCCAAGGGCATTCTGCTGGTCGGCCCGCCGGGTACCGGTAAGACCTTAATTGCCAAGGCCGTGGCCGGAGAGGCCGGAGTGCATTTTCTCTCGATCTCCGGTTCTGATTTTGTAGAGCTCTATGTGGGCGTTGGCGCAAGCCGTGTCCGTGACCTGTTTGAGCAGGCCAAAAAGCAGGCTCCGGCCATCATTTTCATCGATGAGATTGATGCGGTAGGCCGTCAGCGTGGCGCCGGTCTTGGCGGCGGTCACGATGAGCGGGAGCAGACCCTGAACCAGCTGCTGGTGGAAATGGACGGCTTTAAGAGCAGCGAGGGCGTGATCGTCATGGCCGCTACCAACCGGGTAGACATTCTGGACTCCGCCCTGCTGCGTCCCGGCCGTTTTGACCGGCAGGTCTATGTGGGTGCACCGGATGCCAAGGGCCGTGCCGCCATTCTTCGGGTACACGCCCGGAATAAGCCGCTGGCCGACAACGTGGATCTCGATACCATCGCCAAGGAGACCGCAGGCTTCACCGGCGCTGATCTCCAAAATCTTCTGAATGAAGCTGCCCTTCGTGCCGCAAAGCTGGGACATCCCTTCATCCGTATGGAGGATCTGGAGGAATCCATGATCAAGGTCATTGCAGGCCCCGAGAAAAAGAGCCGGGTGATTCCGGCCCACGAGCGGAAGCTCACGGCGGTCCACGAGGCGGGACACGCCATTGTGATGCATATCCTTCCCAGCCATGACCCGGTTCATCAGATCACCATCGTCCCCCGGGGTATGGCAGGCGGCATGACCATCTCCCTGCCCACGGAGGATCACAGCTACATGAGCCGCAACGAAATGCTGGAGCAGATCGTCTCCCTGCTGGGCGGACGTGTGGCAGAGGCGCTGATGCTCAGCGACATCTCCACCGGCGCCTCCAATGACCTCCAGCGGGCTACCTCCATTGCCCGTGAGATGGTCACCAAATACGGCATGAGCACCAATCTGGGCCCTGTGACCTTCGATTCCGACGGTCAGGTATTCATTGGCCGGGACTACGGACAGACCAAGAGCTATTCGGAGGAATCTGCCGCCCGGATCGACTGCGAAATTCAGCAGATCCTCCGCAGCTGCTACCAGCAGTGTGAGGATATTCTCAAAGCCCATATTCCTCAGCTTCGTCAGGTCTCCGATTACCTGCTGGAGCATGAGACCATGGATGGAAAGACCTTTGCGGATATTATGGACGCACCGGAGGTGCCGGACACGGATACCGCAGAATCAGCCCCTGAAACCTAAAATAAGCCTGACAGCAGAACGGGTAACTGCTGTCAGGCTTTCTTTTTCTATTGCGTTATTTCAGCTGTGTCCGGATCTCCGAAAGAGAGATATGCTCCCGCTCGGCAATCCTTCGCAGGTCCTCAAACTCCGGCTTTTCCCGCCGAACGCCCCAGCCCTCTGCGCATTTCACCGTCACAGGGCCCCAGGGGGTGTTCTTTTCGTAGGCGGTTCGGGTCAGGATCTTCCGCCGGTGCTCCGTTTCACGGACCCCCAGTGTGGTGGTATGGAGAAACAGCAGCTTTGTCAGTGTATCTCTGTCCTCCGGCTTTGCCAGTACGCTGAGCAGCACCCCGGGCCGGTTTTTCTTCATGCCGATGGCCGTGGTATAGACATCCAGCGCCCCTGCCTCCATCAGCTTTTCCTCGGCATAGCCCAGATCCTCCGGGGTCATGTCATCCAGATTGCACTGAAGCTCTATGACCGTATCCGCCGTCTCCGTCTCGGTCTCACCCAGAATTGCCCGAACACAGTTTGCCATGGAAAAATCCTTATTTCCCATGCCATAGCCCACTTTTTCCATGGTCATCCGGGGCATGGGGCCAAACTTTGTCACAAACCGCCGCAGCAGCGCCGCCCCGGTGGGGGTACAAAGCTCTCCCTGGATCTCGCCGCCATAGCAGGGGACCCCCTGCAGCAGGAACGCCGTTGCCGGTGCAGGCACCGGCAGGATCCCATGGGCGCAGTGTACATGGCCTGATCCCACGTGCACCGGAGATCCATAGACCTGCTGCACGCCCAGCTCATCCATCAGCATGCAGACTCCCACCACATCCGCCACAGCGTCCATGGTGCCTACCTCGTGGAAGTGGATCTCCTCCACGGGCTTCCCGTGGGCGTGGCTCTCCGCCCGTGCAATGGCTTCGTACACCGAAATCGCATTGGTGCGCACCGTCTCCGGCAGTGCCAGATGGCCGATGATATGGCGAATATCCGCCATGCTGCTGTGGTGATGGGCATGGGTGTGGTCTTCATGGTCGTGATGATGGGTATGCTCGTGCGCATGTTCGTGGTCATGTTCATGCTCGTGCTCATGCGCATGCTCGTGTTGCTCATGCATATGCGCATGCTCGTGGTGCTCCTGACCATGGATATGGTCATGGCTATGCTCTTCCTGTCCGTTCACCAGCACCGACACATGGGTGCCAAGGATGCCGCATTTCTCCCGCCGCTCCATCTGATAAGTCACACCGGGAATCCCCAGTGCGTTGAGCCGCCGGATCTGCTCCTGAGGCTCCGGAAACAGCTCCAGCAGTGCTCCCATGAGCATGTCTCCCGCTGCGCCCATGGCGCATTCCAAATACAGTGTTTTCATTTCTGCCCTCCTATGTGTGCAATCATGCTGGCCAGATAGCCCGCTCCGAATCCATTATCAATATTTACCACGCTGGTACCGCTGGCGCAGGAATTGAGCATACTCAGCAGCGCCGAAAGGCCGCCAAAGTTTGCACCGTATCCCACGGAGGTAGGCACCGCAATCACCGGACAGTCCGCAAGACCGCCGATGACGCTGGCCAGCGCCCCCTCCATGCCCGCAATGGCAACGATCACCTTTGCGCTCATGATCTCGTCCAAATGGGACAGGAGCCGGTGAAGTCCCGCCACTCCCACATCATAGAGCCGCACCACATGGTTGCCCAAAGCCTCTGCGGTCAGCGCCGCCTCCTCTGCCACCGGCACATCCGAGGTGCCGCCGGTGGCCACAAGGATCGTCCCCTGACTGTCCGGCTCCGGCATACTGCCAACGATCCCCACCCGGCAGTCTTCATAGTAGGTAAGGGGCAGCTTCTCCGCCACAAGCTTTGCCTTGGATGCATCCATCCGGGTGATCAAAATGGTTTCCTGGCCGTTCTTCCACATGGTCTCCGCAATTCCGGCAATCTGCATGCCTGTTTTTCCGGCGCCGTAGATCACCTCCGCAGCTCCCTGCCGCAGTCCCCGATGGGCATCGATCTTGGCAAAGCCGATGTCCTCATAGGGAGCCTCCTTCAGCTTCAGCAGCGCCGAATCCACATCCATTGTCCCCCGGGCCACCTGCTCCAGCATGGACCGGATCTCCTTCTGCTCCATTATCTCCCCTCCATGTCCAGAAACACGTCTGCAAACAGGGGCTTCAGTGCGGAAAGGATCTCTTTCCGCTGGGAAAGTCCACGCTCCATCTGCCCCTCCGGCAGCTGGATGCGGGCAGCATCATGGTAGACCCGCACCCGAAAATCGGTAAAGCCAAGGGCAAACAGCGCTCCTTCGGCCTTTTCCACTTTTTTGAGTCCCGCTTCCGTGATCTGCGTTCCCGCAGGGAACCGGGTGGCAAGACAGGCGTAAGAGGGCTTATCCCACGTAAAGAGTCCGGCCTGCCGGGACTTTTCCCGGATGTCCTGCTTGGTAAGGCCGCAGAGGCGCAGAGGCGAGAGCACCTTCATCTCCCCCAGTGCCTTCATGCCCGGGCGGTCTCCCGCATCGTCCGAGGCGTTTGTCCCGTCGATCACCTCATCGTATCCGTCCTGCCGGGCCCGCTCCACCAGAGCCCCAAACAGCGCCGTCTTGCAGTAATAGCACCGATTCTTGGGATTAAAGCCCGCCGCCGGGAGAATATCATAGGGCAGGATCGTCAGCTCCGCTCCCACCTCTTCCGCCAGCCGCTTGGCATCCTCCAGCTCAAACTGGGGCTGAAACTGCGTCTTGGCAAAGTAGGGCCGAACATCCGCCCCGGCCTGTCGTGCCGCATACAGCAGGTAGGAGGAATCTACGCCGCCCGAAAAGCCAAGCGCCACCTTGGGATGTGCCTGAAAAAATTCTTGCAATGTCATAAGAATGCTCCTTTCGCTTATGCATATATACCAATGGCTTCCACGCCGCCGTCCTCCATGGTTTTCTCATCGAACAGCAGCTCTTTGGATGCGCCATCTGCAAACAGTGCTCCCTTGGTCAGCACCACGCATCTCCGGCAGGTCTCCAGTGCAAAGGTCAGATCATGGGTCGCCACCAGTATGGTCTGCGGAAGCTGCTGCATGACTGTGATCAGTCTTCTGCGTGCCTTGGGGTCCAGAAAGGCCGTAGGCTCGTCCAGCAGCAGCAGCTTCGGCTCCATGGCAAGTACCGTGGCCAGCGCCGCCATGCGCTTTTCGCCGCCGCTGAGCCGCTGCGCCTGCCGATCCCTCAGCGCCGAAATCCCCAGCAGCTCCAAGGTCTTATTGCTCCACTCCCGCACCTGCTGTTCCGGAAGGCCCATGTTTTGCAGGCCAAAGGCCACATTCTGGTACACCGTTGGCAGGAAGAGCTGGTCATCCGGATTTTGAAACACCACGCCCACCTGCTGCCGCAGTTTGGATAATGTTTTTGGGGTAAGCTCGGTATCCCCCACCCGGACACTCCCTTGACTCTGTACCAGTCCCACCAGCGCCATCAGCAGCGTTGTTTTGCCCGCTCCGTTGCCGCCGATGAGGCCGCAGGTCTCCCCGGGGGACAGCTTCAGGGATACATGTCTCAGTGCCTCTGTTCCATCGGGATAGGTCACCGACAGGTCCTGAATATTCAGCATGTTATCATCCTCCCGATCCAGCCCGGTACATCTGTCCAACGAAACAGCAGGCTGGTAAGCACCGCCGCCATGGCATAGATCAGATCTCCGCTGTTTATTTTCTGTTTTCCACCGCCGTGCCAGCTGCCGCCATAGCCCCGGCACTTCATGGCGCCATAAATTCGCTCCGCCCGGTCAAAGCTCCTCAGCAGCAGTCTCCCGGCAAAGGGGCCCATATGGCGGATATCCAGCTTCTTCCCGCCGCCTCGGAGCTGGTAGGCTGCCCACATGGAGGATGCCTCTTCCATCAGCGCCCCCACATACCGGTAGGTCATTTCCAGCAGCGCCACAAAGGAGGCCGGAATATGGAGGCGGCGCAGGGCGGCTGTCAGCTGAGGAAACGGCGTTACCGCAATCAGCGTCAGCACTGCGGCGACGCTCAGCATTGCCCGCAGCAGAATACTGAGGCTGGATACCATTCCGGCGGTGATCGTAAGCCCGCCAATGCACATGACCGCTTGCCGTTCCACTGCCAGATTGCCCACACAGGCCATCAGGCAGAAGGGCAGCACCACAAGGCTCCGCCGCAGCACCATTCCAAAGGGCACCTCCGCCAGCGCTAATACTACCACCGGATACAAAAAGAACGCAGACATCTGCCCGACACGCTGCCGGTCCAAAGACAGAAGACACACCAGATAGACACAGCAGCTCAGCAGCTTCACCATGGGATCTCTGCGGTGGATCAGGGTATTTTTACCGGAAAGCTGCTCCAAGCCGTAGATTTCCCTCGTTCTGCTTCGTATATCCGCCATTGCCTCGTCTCCTTACTCCTGCTCTTTTTTTCTGTGGCGCTTCTTGGCCCATACGATGCCGCTGCCCACGGCGCCCGCCAGCAGGAACGTCATCACAGTCCCCGCTACGCCGGCTGTCGCAGTGCTCACCGCCTCATTGTCCGAGGGCACTGTATAATCCGGCATCTTCGCCGTTTGCGCCTGAATCTCCGCCGCCTTTTGCTGGGCCGCATAGCCCGTCTCCAGCTCTGTGGTACCGGCGGTTTTCTCCATGGCCCATTCGAGGCCGTCAGGCAGGCCGGAGGCTGCAAGGCTCAATCCACCCGCTACCAGCAGTGCCGCTACGGCAAAGCATGCAGCCGTTTTCTTTACGGAGCGTTTCGATACAGCTTCTTCCGCACCGTCCAGAATTTCCGGTCTGGTCTCATAGACGAACAGCAGGATTCCTCCGGTCACAATGCCCTCCACCAGACCGATTGCCAAATGAATGGGCTGCATCAGCAGCACAAAGGTGGAAAAGGGCAGCGCCGTGATCCCCGAAGCTACCGTCTCCAGCACCACGCCAAAGGCCCCCAGCTGGAGCCCCAGCACCGCAGAAAGAACGCTGGCCGCCATCAGGCGTCCCCTGCTTTTCTTTTTTCCGAATATGTGGCGAAACACCAGCGGATAGACCAGCAGACACGGGATCACTCCCATATTGAAGACATTACATCCCAGGGCCAGCAGTCCGCCGTCTGCAAACATAAGGCATTGGATCGTCAGCACCACCGCAATGGTCAAAAGGGCCGCAGGCCCGCCCAGCAGTCCCGACAGCAGCACGCCGCCGCCAATGTGTCCGCTGGAGCCCGTACCCGGGATCGTAAAATTGATCATCTGCGCCGCAAATACAAATGCCCCGGCCACTGCCATCATCGGGAGCTTTTTCTCGGCCTGTCGGCCGCCCTTCATCTTCACTGCCGCGCCTGCCAGCGCCCCTGCGCTGACTGCGCACATCACGCCGCCTACTGCCGGAGACAGCAGCGCATCTGCCATATGCATCTTTCATTCCTCCAAATACAAAAATTGCCAGAACGGCATAGTCCCGCCTTCTGGCAGGTTCATTGCCTTCCTGACAATTCAAATCAAATTTCCCATTTCCCCATACCCATTTCATCGGGCCTCCCGCACTTCCTGTGCAGGGATTGTTACAAGGGGGCAATCATCTCTATGGCGGTCTGGATCATCTGTCCCATGGGCATATCCTGTACGCCCGCAACCATATTGTCACAGTGGTTCACCGGCAGCAAAATCCGCTTTGCATGGCTCTGTCCCACTGCCATCGCCATGGCCGGCGTGATCTCACCGTACAGGGCATCCGCAATGACAATGCCGATGGGGCCAAGGATATAGTCGGCACGCCGGGCGCCAACCACCACAGCATTTTCACCTGTGGCAGAAATATCCGCTCCGGCCTTCCGCATATTTTCCGTGGCGACCGAGTTGGTTCCCACGGCCCGGACTGTAGCTTCCGGGAAATGCTTCTTCACTTCTGCCACGAGCCCACGGCCCATGCCGCCGCCCTGACCATCGATCACCAGAATCTCCATCTTGATCCTCCTATATTATATCCGCAGCCTGCTGTATTTGCAAATAAAATCTCACAATGCTCTTCCCTTCTATTTTACGATATGTTTACAGAAATGAAAAGCAGCGTCCAACGATTTCATAAATTGTTCAAATTCTGTTTATAGCCTATACAAACTCACCGGGTATAGTATATTCAGAAAACAAATACAGCCGCCTGCCTGACGGCTTTTCTATATTTCTTCTTTACTTGAGCTTCTTTCATTCCCCCCTAAATTGCTGCGGCCCCCGGATCCTGCCTTGATCCGGGGGCTGCACTTTTTACGCAAACTCTTTGATCATCTGTCCGTATTCCAGCACCGAAAAACCAAGTCTTCGGTAGAGGGCTGCCCCCCGCAGGTTGTCCGGCTCATATTCCAGCCGGAAGCGCTTTACCTCCGTGGGCCTGTGCTCCTCCAAATAGCGGAAGAATGCCGTGCCGAGTCCCCGGCTCTGAAATTCCGGCAAAATATAGATCTCCTCGATCCAGATCACAATACCGCCAGCCTCCTGTGAAAAGCTCTTAGCCAGCAGCGCATAGCCGGCGGTCTTTCCGTCCTGCTCTATGATATAGCCTTCGGCATAGGGAGAGCCCGCCATCAGCACATCAAAGGTACGCTGAAAATACGCATCCGGCACCGGATGCAGCACCGCATCCGAATCATAAAATGCCCGGCACATGGCAAGGTATGCCTCCCGATCTGCCGGTTCCATGGGGCGAATCATTGTTCTTCAGTCCTCCAGTTCCATAACTTTATCGATTCTGCGCTGGTGCCGGCCACCTTCAAACTCCGTGGTCAGCCAGACATCCACGATCTCCAGTGCAAGATTCTGCCCAATGATACCGGCACCCATGGCCAGCATATTGGTATTGTTGTGGCGCCGGGTCAGGGAAGCCGACAGAGGATCCGAGCACAGTCCGCAGCGAATGCCCCTTACCTTATTGGCCACGATCGACACGCCGATGCCGGTGGTGCAGATCACGATTCCCTTCTCGCACTCCCCGGCTGCTACAGCCTTTGCCGCAGGCCCCGCATAATCGGGATAGTCACAGCTATCGAGGCTGTTTGTGCCAAAGTCCTTGACCTCATAGCCCTTTTCCAGCAGGTGCGCCTTGACCGCTTCCTTCAGCTGATATCCGCCGTGGTCACATGCAATTGCAATCATAATGATTTCTCCTTTTTATATCCGCTTTTGCAGCGGTTTTCTGCTTTTATACTGTGTAATATAGGAAAATCCGCACTGCCGCAGCAGCTCCGTTCCCTGCTCCAGTCCCTGCGCCGCATGCTCCGGCACATGGGCATCTGAACCGATGGTGATCAGCTCTCCGCCCAAATCCCGGTATCGCCGGAGTATATATTCCGGCGGGTGCGGTTCCTTCTGGGGGCCAAGATACCCGGAGGTATTGAGTTCCAATGCCTTGCCCCGCTGCACCAGCGTTTTCAATATTTCCTGCACCAGATCGTCAAAGGGCCGGAAGTCAATTGGAAATCCCGCCTTATCCCGCATATAGCGGAGCGGATAGGTCAGGTGGGCAAGGGAGTCAAAATAATCCGTTTGGGAGAGCTTCAGCAGACACTGGAGGTATTCCTCCGCCAGCCGAAGGCACTGCGCTCTGGATGTATATTCGATCCAGTAATAGTCCATCCCCTGGGGAGTGTTATGCATAGAGCCCAGCACAAAATCGATCCCCGGCTCCGACAGCACCCGCTGGGCTGCCTCCGGCCGCAGAATGGCCTCCCCCAGCTCCACACCCCGGCAGATCTCCATATCCGGGAACGCCGCTCTGGCTGCCGCCAGCTCCCGATCCTCCGCCGCCCAGTCAAAGCTGTCGTCCGGCTGACCCTTTTCATCGACGAGATCACAGTGATCCGTCAGGCAGAGGGCCCCGACCCCAGCCGCTGCCGCCGCCCGGCACATCTCCGTCAGCGGGTGGTCTGCGTCAAAGGAGCAGCAGCTGTGCAGGTGATAATTCACCAGCATTGTCTCAGCCTTCCAGCCAGATCTCATCAATCTCGTGGCGCTTCTGACGGCGCATCAGGCCGCCAATGGCCTCCTGTACGTTTCCGTCGCCGTAGAGCACCTGATAGGCCGCATCCGCAATGGGCATTTCAATGCCGTATTTCTCCGCCAGCTGATGGGCAGAGGCAGTGGCATAGTAGCCCTCTACCACAGCGCCCACCTTTTCCATGGCCTCCTTGGCCTTGAGGCCCTGACCGATATAGATGCCGCAGCGGTGATTTCTCGAATGCATGGAGCAGCAGGTAACGATCAGGTCGCCAACGCCGGAAAGCCCTGCAAAGGTCTCCTGCTTGGCTCCCAGCGCCACGCCCAGCCGGGCAGACTCCGTCAGGCCCCGGGTCATCATCAGCGCCTTGGTGTTGTCACCGCAGCCGGCCCCTTCCAGGACCCCTGCAATCAGTGCATAGATATTCTTCAGAGCCGCCCCCAGCTCCACGCCTACGATATCACCGCTGGCATAGACCCGGAACACGTCAGACATAAAGGCATCCTGCACCATGTCCACTACGCTGTGATCCTCACAGGCCACCACACAGCCTGTGGGTACGCCCCGGCCTACCTCTTCCGCATGGGTTGGCCCCGAGAGCACCGCCACGGTAGCACCGGTAACCTCCTTCAGGATCTGGCTCATGCGCTTGGAGGTATCCCGCTCGATACCCTTGGTGACGGACACGATCACGGAATGCTCCGTAAGGTAGGGGGCCATGGCCTCTGCGGTAGACCGCACCGCAAAGGACGGAACCGCCGATACCACAAAATCCGCATCCTTTACCGCCGAAATATCTGTGGTCAGTGCGATCTCTTCCGGCACCGCAACGCCCTTCAGCAGAGCATTTTCGTGGTATTCCCGGATATGATCTACCTCAGTCTGAGAAAAAGACCAGACTGTGACCTGATGTCCATTGTTATGGAGCAGGATCGCCAGAGCCGTGCCCCAGCCGCCGCTGCCCACTACTGTGATCTTCATAATGGAAACCTCCGTTACTTGGCTTTTTTATGGAGTGAAAATTTGTTTTCCGTCCCCTGCATCAGGCGCTGAATATTGCCCCGATGCTGGAAGACGATCAGTGCGCCCACACAGAACGCAAAAAACAGGCACACGGGATCCCGATACAGTACCCACGCCATGATTGGGAACAAGATTCCTGTGGAAATCGAGCCCACCGAGACATACTTTGTAATCGCCGTCAGCAGCAGGAAGGAGCCCCATACCACTACAGCGACCTTCCAGGAGATCATAATGGCGATGATGCCGCCGGACATAATGCCCTTTCCGCCCCGGAACCCGAACATACAGGGAAACATATGCCCAAGCTCACAGAACAGGCCCGCAATATACTTGGCCCGCAGAGGCGTTACAACATCCACGCCGCCCCGTACCATCAGCCGTGCTCCCAGCATGCCCAGCAGTACGCCGAACACCGCCTTGAGCACATCGGCCAGAATCACCAGCAGCGTCAGCTTTCCGCCGAACACCCGGTTGAAGTTCGTCAGTCCCGCATTGCCGCTGCCATGGGTGCGAATGTCATCCCGGAGAATATATTTGCTCACCAGAATGGCGCCGTTGGAGCAGCCCAGAATGTACGGTACTGCTGTAAGCAGCAGTACCCCGAGGATCACAAGGAGTGTACTCACGCCTTGTCACCATCCTCTCCCTTCTGGCGGATGATCAGCTTAATGGGCGTTCCCTCAAAGCCGAATACCGCCCGCAGCTGATTTTCAAGATACCGCTGATAGGAGAAGTGGAACAGCTTTGCGCTGTTGCAGAACAGCACAAAGGTGGGAGGCCGTACCCCGGACTGGGTAATATAGTAGACCTTCAGCCGGCGGCCCTTGTCGGTAGGCGGCTGTACCCGGGTGGTGGCATCTGCCAGAATGCTGTTGAGCGTACCGGTGGAGATCCGCATGGTGTTCTGATTGGCCACCGCATTGATGGACTCATAGATCTTATCCACCCGCAGGCCGGTCAGTGCCGAAATAAACAGCACCGGGGCATAGGTCATATAGGCCAGCCCCTCCCGGACGGACTTGGTAAACTTGTCCATGGTGTGCGTATCCTTGCTGACCGCATCCCACTTGTTGACCACGATCATAGAGGCCTTTCCGGCCTCATGCACCAGTCCGGCGATCTTGGTGTCCTGCTCCGTTACGCCCTCGTTGGCATCGATCAGGATCAGGCATACATCGGCCCGGGAGATGGCATCAATGGTGCGCATATTGGAGAACTTCTCCACACTGTCATCCACCTTGGACTTTTTCCGCATACCGGCCGTGTCAATGAATACATATTTGCCGTACTCGTTCTCATAGTAGCTGTCGATGGCATCTCTGGTGGTGCCTGCCACATTGGATACGATGACCCGCTCCTCCCCCAGAATATAGTTGAGAAGGCTGGACTTGCCCACATTGGGCTTGCCCACGATGGCGACCTTGATGACATCCTCCTGCTCCTCTTCCTCGGTTTCCGGCGGGAAATTCTCCACGCACAAATCCAGAAGATCGCCGGTTCCATGGCCGTGGAAGGCACTGACCGGAATGGGATCTCCAAGCCCCAGCGAATAGAACTCATAGATATCCGGGTTGACCGGGCCGGTATTATCGCACTTGTTTACAGCCAGCACCACGGGCTTTTTGCTCCGCAGCAGCATATTGGCGATCTCGTGATCCGCCGCCGTGGGGCCGGTCTTGATATCGCAGACCATAACGATCACGTCCGCCGTCTCAATGGCGATCTCCGCCTGACGGCGCATGAATTTCAGCATATGGCTGTCCGTCTTAGGCTCAATGCCGCCGGTATCCACCAGCTCAAAATCACGGCCATTCCAGTCGCACTCACCGTAAAGCCGGTCTCTGGTCACGCCGGGGGTATCCTCCACAATGGCGGTACGCCGCCCGGTGAGTTTATTGAAAAGCATGGACTTGCCCACATTGGGCCGGCCCACAATGGCAACCAGTGGTTTTGCCAAATTGGCCACCTCCTGTTATCTTTTATTTTGTGTCTACACAGACATTCATTATATTATCTCATTTTTTCATGGATAAATCAATCTATAAATAGCGAGAAAAAGAGCGGGGTCACACCCCGCTCTACTTTCAGATCAGTCAGCCTTAACGGCGATGACCTCGCGTCCCTTATAGAATCCGCAAGCCTTGCAAGCTCTGTGGGGAAGCACAGGCTCTCCGCACTTGGGGCACTTGGCAAGACCGGGCACCTCCAGCTTCCAGACGTTGCTGCGGCGCTTATCGCGTCTAGCCTTGGATACTTTACACTTTGGTACGGCCATTTGGTGACACCTCCTTGGTCGAAAAATTGCCCGAAGGCAATGGGTTTACTCCTTATCCTTCAACAGCTGCCCTAACACAGCCAAACGGGGATCGAGTTCTTTTTTGCAGTCGCAGGAGCCTTCATTGAGGTTTTTCCCGCATCGGGCACACAGGCCCTTACAGTCAGGACTGCAAAGCATCTTGGAATCCAGATTCAAAACAAAGGCGGTGTTCATGATATCATCAAGATCCGCACAGCTGTCCCGAAGCAGAAACGTCCAATCGTCTTCATTCTCTTCATGGGCCAGTTCCGTTACCAGCACTGCCGTTACCTGCTGCGCATAGGGGCGCAAGAAAGGAGCTGCACAGCGATCACACACACAGTGGAGTGTGGTCTCCATTTTTGCACTCAGCAGAAGAACACCGGCCTCATTCCGAACCTGTCCTGATACCAGAACCGGTTCCTGGGCCGGATACGCTCCGCCGAACTTGGCATCGGTAAAGTCCATGGAGAAGCTGAAAGGAACAATTCCGCCCGGTGTATGAATGATCGAGGCGAGATTCAGAAGCATAGTCAATATTCCTTTCATAGTCTGACCAAGTTATTATATAGATTTTCCTGCCGGTTGTCAAGGGAAAACATCAGAAAAATAAAACAATCCTTTGCGTGGGCCATTGACACGCCGCCCTCCATTCAGTATCATAAGGGCATCTGCGATGATACAAGGGGGCCGTTTTATGCGCTATTCCGGCACTGAGCTGCTGTGGCTGTTATTTCTGTATTCTTTTCTGGGCTGGGCCGCAGAAACCGCCATCGCCAGCGGCAAGCGGAAGCAGTTTGCCAACCGGGGCTTTTTCTCCGGCCCTGTGTGCTTTATCTATGGTATCTCTGCCGTTCTTATGACCATTGCCTTCGACGAACTGCGCAGCAGCATCGTCTTTCTCTTTCTTGGCTGCTGTGCCCTTGCCACATGGATCGAGTGGTTTACCGGCAAGCTGCTGGAACGGATGAACCACAAGCGCTGGTGGGATTACTCCGGCATCCCCGGGAATTTTGACGGCTACATCTGTCTGCCCTACAGCCTGCTCTGGGGACTGCTGGGCACGCTTGCCGTGCGCTTCGGCAACGAGCTGCTTGTTGTGGTCTTCGGCTTGCTCCCAGCACTGCTCTCTCACCTTCTGGTTTTGATTCTAAGCGGGATCAGCCTTCTGGATCTGCTGACCTCCCTGCTTACGGTTCATCACGAGCGGAAAGCCGCCAAGGTCTCTCCCACGGACGCCATATTTACTTATGTATACCGCACCCCTGCCGCCAGCACCGAAAAGGCCGAGCAAATTCAGTCGGGACTTCGCAGCTGGACCTATCGGCTGGGCAGCGGTGTGATCGCCCGGGTAGAACGGCGTATGAATCGGGCCTATGATATGGAGACCGCCGATGTCTCCGATTCCGCCGCCCCCGAAAAGCAGAGCTGCGGCCCAATCCTTCTGTTTCAGCTTTTCTTCCTTGGTGCACTTCTGGGAGATCTCACCGAAACCATCTTCTGCCGGATCACCGCCGGTGTCTGGATGAGCCGAAGCAGTCTGGTCTGGGGCCCCTTCAGCATCGTCTGGGGGCTGGCCATTGCACTGGCCACTGCGCTGCTTCACCGGGATATCCATAAGCCCGACCGGCACATCTTCCTGATCGGCACGGTTTTGGGTGGGGCCTATGAATATCTTTGCAGCGTCTTCACGGAAATCTGCTTTGGCAAGGTCTTCTGGGACTACAGCGATATTCCCTTCAATCTGGGGGGCCGCATCAATCTGCTCTACTGCTTCTTCTGGGGAATCGCAGCGGTGGTATGGATCAAGGTCTGCTATCCCCGCATTGCCCGCTTCCTCTCCCGAGTCCCACGGCTTCCGAATCTGCTGATTACCATCTGTCTGATGGTATTTATGGCAGTGAATATGCTTATCTCCTCTATGGCCCTGATCCGCTGCGATCAGCGTGCCAATCAGGTTCCCCCGCAGCATCAGTGGCAGCAGGTCATGGACCGTTTCTTTGATGATGACCGCATGGAGATCATTTACCCCAACGCCATTTCCACAGACTGACCCTCAACCATCCTATTCTATCGACCGGAGGCTCCCATGAAATCCTTTACCATCACCAAAAATGACGCAGGCCAGCGGCTGGACCGTTTTATTGCAAAAACAGTCCCCCTGCTGCCGGCCTCGCTCAGTCAGAAATATATTCGTCTCAAACGCATCAAGGTCAACGGCCAGCGTGCCCAGCGGGACACCCGGCTTTCCGCCGGTGATCTGGTGGAGATGTACGTCAACGATGAATTTTTCGACACCCCAAAGGAAGAAAACGCCTATCTCACCGTCACAACGCCAAAGCTCAGCATCGTCTATGAGGATGAAAATATTCTGCTGGTAGACAAAAAGCCCGGCATGGCCGTCCATCCCCACGATGGGGCGGAATATGGCCGCACGCTCATTGACCACATTCAGGCTTATCTCTACGCCAAGGGCGAGTGGAAGCCCCGGCAGGAGCACGCCTTTGCCCCGGCCCTCTGCAACCGGATCGACCGAAACACCGGCGGCATCGTCATTGCCGCAAAAAATGCAGAGGCACTTCGGATCATGAACCAGAAGGTCAAGGATCGGGAGCTGGACAAGCGGTATCTTGCCGTGATCCACGGCACCATGAAGCCGGAAACCGGCGAGCTACGGGGCTATCTCTTTAAGGATGCGAAAAAGAATCGGGTCTATGTGACAAAGCAGTCCCAGCCCGGCTCCAAGACCTGCATCACCAAATACAAGACCCTCAAAAAGCGCCGTGATCTCAGCCTCGTTGAGTGTGAGCTCATCACCGGCCGCACCCATCAGATCCGTGCCCAGTTTTCCGCCGCCGGTCATCCTCTGCTGGGAGACGGAAAATACGGAAAGGCCGAGACAAAGTATGACCGGAAGTATCAGGCCCTCTATTCCTACAAGCTGACCTTTTCCTTTGAGACCGATGCCGGTATTTTGGAGCCTCTCCGTGGAAAAACCTTTCAGGTAGAACAGGTGGACTTTGTAGCAGAGTATTTCCCCGCGGATCCGCATTGAAATACCCGTCCATTGATGGTAGAATAGGGGCATAAACCCGTAGGATCCGCCGTTTTTTCGGCGATTTGTTACTGGAGGTGCACATTGATGCAAGCATTCTCACAGGCCCTTCTGAACTACTTTTCTCAGGTACGGCCTACCGCCGCAATCTTCCCCGTGGTTCTCATTGGGCTGATCGTTGCATTTTTCATCAAGTATAAACGGGAGATGTCTCCCCGTATGGGCACACTGGAGTGGATCCAGAACTTTGATAAGCCAAAATTTTCGCTGGATGGCAAAAGCCACCCCATGGAGCGAAAGGATCTGCTCCCCCTTCTGATCATTCTGGCGGTCTACGCCATTGTGGCCTTTACCAATCTGGGCAGCACCAAAGATCCCCAGAGCTTTTATACGTTTGAGGGCGACAATGACAGCGTTGTGATTGACCTGGGCGAGCAAAAGGAGATCTCCTCCATCATGTACTATTCCGGGCTCTACCCCGGAGATTATGATCTCTATTACAGCTCCAACGGAAGCAACTGGGTACGCCTTCGGGACGCCAATGCCCAGCCTGACGCAAATGGCGATGTCAACGATGCCGCCATGCATCAGAGCTATGCGGATCTGTTCAAATGGCAGTATGCCAGCATTGGCGATACCTGCATCTCTACCCGCTTTATCCGCATTGTGGCCCGTACCCTTCCCATGGAGCTGGGAGAGCTGGCCCTCTACGACGAGCATGGCCGTCTGGTAAACGTCTCCGGTGTAGACAGCGTTCTGCTGGACGAGCAGAACACCATACCGGATTCCCCCAGCTGGTTCAACAGCATGTACTTTGATGAGATCTATCATGGCCGTACCGCTTACGAGAACATCAAGAACATCTATCCCTATGAGATCACCCATCCCCCGCTGGGCAAGATCATAATCTCTCTGGGCATCCGCATCTTTGGCATGACCCCCTTCGGCTATCGGTTTATGGGCGCCTTCTTCGGCGTTCTGATGCTGCTGCCCCTCTATATTCTTCTGAAAAATATGTTCGGCAAAACCAAGGTAGCCATGTGCGGCACCCTGCTGTTTGCCTTTGAGTTTATGCATTTCACCCAGACCCGGATCGCCACCATCGACACCTACGGCGTATTCTTTACGCTGCTCAGCTTCCTGTTTATGTGGCGCTGGATGACTGCACCCTACACGGCGAAGCTGCGGACTACATGGCTGGATCTGTTCCTGTGCGGCCTGTCCTTCGGCCTTGGCTGTGCCTGCAAATGGACCGTGCTCTATGCCGGTGTCGGACTTGCAGCTCTATGGCTGCTGCGGGCCATCATGAAGTACCGTGCCGTGGGCCTTGGGCACTATGGCCGGGAGCTGCTGGGCACCATTGGACTGTCTGTCCTGTTCTTTATTGTGATCCCGGTCATCATCTACTGCCTGAGCTATATTCCCTACGGTCTGGCACTGGGCTATAAGATGCCCGGCATGCTCACCGACGGCAATTACTATAAGCTCATCTGGGACAATCAGGTCTACATGCTGACGTATCATAACGGCGTCAATCAGACCCATCCCTATTCCTCCCGCTGGTATCAGTGGCTCTTTGATGTGCGTCCCATTCTCTATTACCTCCAGTATAACGGCGAGACAAAATCCGCCTTTGGCGCATTCAACTCTCCCCTGATCTCCTGGGCAGGACTTGCCGCTCTGATCTCCATCGTCTTTGCCTTCTGGAAGCGCCGGAAGCCCCAGGCCGTCCTCATCTGGGCCGGTTATCTCTGCCAGTTCCTTCCGTGGGTCATCATCACCCGCACCACTTTTGCTTATCACTATTTTGGCTGCATTCTCTTCCTGACCATCGCCATTTCCTTCGTATTTGACGAGCTCATTGAGCGGCGGTCCAAAAACGATAAGCTGGTTTACGCCTTCACCGGCCTCAACACTGCGCTGTTTGTTCTATTCTACCCGGTGCTCAGCGGCGTTGAAGCCTCTGTGCAGTTCTGCCTGAACGTGCTCAAGTGGTTCCCCAGCTGGCCTTGGGGTTAAACGGTTATCGCCGGCCTCCCTGTGACACCCGTCACAGGGAGGCCATGTGTTAGGAAAGGATCTTCCCGTTGATGCGTACTGTACTGATCGTCCTGCTTACACTGCTTCTGCTGGCAGGGCTTGCTCTGGTTTTTGCCGGCTTTCATATGGCCCGGCAGCAGTTTCGCCGCCGTTTTCAGGGCGGCGGCGACTACTTCCCATATTTTTCTCAGCTGCATCCGGGCTGGTGCCGGGAGCCGATCTCCTTTTCCGGCAGTCAGGGTGACACTCTGCGCGGCTTTCTCTTCTCTTACCCGGAGCATCCCCCAAAAGCCCTTTTGGTGGTCTATCACGGCTACGGCATGAGCCTCGATGATTACCTGCCGGAATGTGAATATTTCTGCCGCCGGGGCTATCTGGTGCTGGCCTTCGACGGCAGCGGCACCGGCCATTCCGACGGCATATTAAGGGGTCTGCCCCAGCACATTCTGGATCTCCAGGCCTGCCTCCGGCATATCTGTGCAGACCCGCAGTTGGGCCATCTTCCGCTGCTGCTCTACGGCCATTCCTGGGGCGGCTACGGCGTAGACTGCATTGGCGCCACGGAGTCATTTCCGGTCCGTGGCATCGTCTCCGCCTCCGCATTTTATAACAGCCTCTCCGCTCTGGCGCCATACACTCACCGGCACTATGGCCCGCTGGCTCCCCTTCCGCTGTTGGGGGTACGCCTGTACCAGCGGCTGCATTTTGGCCGTCTGTGCGGTCTCACAGCGGCTGACGGTCTGTCCCGGCAGAGCTGCCCGGTGTTCATTGTGCAAAGCGATGACGATTCGATCCTCCCCTTCTCCCAAAATTACAGGAGGCTCTACCGCCGGTTCCGTCAGGACTCCCGTTTTACATTTCTTCCCCTTACAGGCCGAAATCACAATATCACGACCCCACCGGAAGCAGACCGGGAAAAGCGCCGCCTCTTAAAGCTGCTGCATCAGCCCGTGCCTCCGCAGGAAGCACGGGATCAGATTCAGCTGCTCAAAACTCAGGTGGACTATGATCTGCTCAGGCGCTTCGGAGATTTTCTGGATTCCTGCCTGAAGCCGTAAAAATGCCTGCACCGTCACTCCGGTGCAGGCATTCGTGCATCAATGCTTCTTAGAAAATAACCACCAGCATCATCTTGAACTGCTCCTGTCCGAAGACCGCATGGGGATGCTGGGCCGGCATCACAATGGATTCGCCCTCCCGGAGCACATATTCCTCCCCGTCAATGGTGATTTTCCCCACGCCGTCCAGGCAGGTAACAAAGGCATCGCCGGGAGACTGATGGGTGCTGATCTCCTCGCCCTTGTCAAAGGAAAACAGCGTCACACTGACCGCTGCATTCTGCGCCAGTGTCCGGCTGACCACCTGCCCGGGCTGATAGGCCACCTGATCCTTCAGCGAAAGTACCGCCGCTTTATCAATGTTCTTCATTCCGCTTATTTGAAATAACCTCCATAACCTTCAATTTATAATGTGCCCATCCAGTGAGATCGTAACCACCCGGAAGGGAATTTCCTTGCCGCACTGCTGAAGTGCACGCTTGGCCGCCATCTCCAGTCCACCGCAGCAGGGAACCTCCATGCGCACCAGCGTAACGCTTTTAATGTCATTGCAGCCCAAAATTGCCCCCAGCTTTTCGCTGTAGTCGATCTGATCCAGCTTGGGACATCCAATCACGGTGATCCGCCCCTGCATAAATTCCTTGTGCATCCCTGCATAGGCATAGGCCGTACAGTCCGCAGCGATCAGCAGATCCGCACCGTTAAAATAGGGGGCATTCACCGGGATCAGCTTGATCTGACAGGGCCACTGGCGCAGCTGGGACACCGGCGCTTCGTCCGTGGTGGGCTGCTGCTTTTCCGGCACAAACTGCCGCAGCCGCTGCCCGGGGCATCCGCCGGCCTTTTTCGCCTGCTGGTTGGCCTTCACCGCCTGTTCATCATAGGCGGCAGCCTCCCGCTCCACAAAGGTAATGGCTCCGGTGGGACATGCCGGAAGGCAGTCGCCCAAGCCATCACAGTAATCGTCCCGCATCAGCTTGGCCTTACCGTTTACCATGCCGATGGCGCCCTCATGGCAGGCCGCAGCACAGGCGCCGCAGCCATTGCACTTTTCTGTATCAATATGAATGATCCTACGAATCATAGTAGTTGCTCCTTTCAAGCAGCTTGACTTTATATTTGGAGTATACTATGATACCGCTGTAAAGTCTGTTGTTTTAACAACATTGAGGTGATTTTTGTGGATATGGATTTGTCTCGTACCGAATTGTTTCAGAGCATCGCTCCAGAGGATTTGAAGTCGCTGCTCCACTGTCTGGATGTCCGCCAGCATACCTATCAAAAGGGCGAGATCCTGTTTCTAGAGGGCGCCCCCACCCAGCAGCTGGGACTTGTGCTGTCCGGAAAAGTTATTGTTGAGATGGGGGATCCATGGGGTGGCCGCAGCATTTTGAGCACCATCGGGCCCGGAGACACCTTTGCAGAGGCCTATGCCTGTATTCCCGGAGAACCGCTGCTGGTCACGGTATCTGCCGCCATGGATTCCACGGTGCTGCTGATCAATGCCGGGCGGATCCTCACCACCTGCCCCAACGGCTGTGCCTTCCACGGCGTTTTGATCCAGAATCTGCTGACCCTCTGTGCCCGAAAAAATCTACAGCTGTCCCGCCGCATGCAGCACACCGCCCCCAAAACCATCCGTGGCCGCCTGACCTCCTACTTCTCCCAGTGCCTCAAGCAGTCCGGCAGCCGCAGCTTCGATCTCCCCTACGACCGGCAGCAGCTGGCCGATTATTTGAACGTAGAGCGCAGCGCCCTGTCCGGGGAGCTGTCCAAAATGCAGCAGGACGGCCTGATCCGCTATCACCGGAATCATTTCGAGGTGCTGGACTAGTCGGATCCGCTCGCAGTTAGTTACGCTTAACTTTTCTTCTTTACTTCTGGCCAGAGTATGCTATACTGAATGTATCAATCCAATTGTACAGGAGCAGCATATGAATCTTACCATCCTATGGGGCAGCCTGATCCCCCTGCTGGGGACATCTCTGGGAGCCGCCTGCGTATTTCTAATGAAAAAGGAGATCGGCCCTCGGGTGCAGAAGGCACTGTTGGGCTTTGCCTCCGGGGTTATGGTGGCCGCCTCTGTGTGGAGCCTCCTGCTGCCCGCCATCGACCAGTGCGGTGCCATGGGGCGGCTTTCCTTCCTGCCTGCCGCCGTTGGGCTCATGCTGGGCATGGGCTTTCTTCTGCTGCTGGATCAGGTGATCCCCCACCAGCATCTGGACAGCGACTGCCCGGAAGGCGCTCCCTGCCATGCGAAAAAATCTACCATGCTGATGCTGGCCGTCACCATTCACAACATCCCTGAGGGCATGGCCGTTGGTGTGGTGCTGGCCGGACTTGCAGGTTTCAGCCCCTCCTCCAAGGCCGCTGCCATGGCCCTGTCCATCGGCATCGCCATTCAGAACTTTCCCGAGGGGGCAGTCATCTCCATGCCCCTGAAGGAAGCTATGGGCAAGCGCAGGGCATTTATTGCCGGGGTGCTCTCCGGTATCGTGGAGCCCATTGGGGCGATCCTCACCGTACTATTGGCCGGGCTGCTGATTCCCTTTATGCCCTATCTTTTGTCCTTTGCGGCGGGAGCTATGCTCTATGTGGTGGTGGAGGAGCTGATCCCGGAATCCGCCCAGGGCGTCCATTCCAACGTCTCCACCATCGCCTTTGCCGTTGGCTTTGTGCTGATGATGATTCTGGATGTGGCACTGGGTTAAGCCTTGACACTGCCCTGGGACTGTGATACCTTTTATGTAGATTTGGTGAAGAAAGGCGGCGGTTCCATGGCAAAACGTCTATGCTCAGCGCTGGTGCTGGCAGCAATCAGCATCGGTATTCTTCTGTTCCCATGGGCAGGCAACTATCAAAGCCCCCTGATGTGGGCCAGAATGGATCGTGATCCCTCCCAGCCGGTGGATGTATTTCTCATTGGCGCCACAGCCGATTTGGGAAACGACGGCACCTTTCTCACTACCACATATCTTCCGGAAGACCGAGAGTGGCAGGAAAAGCTTTTGAACCTGCAGGAGGGCGTCTATTCCAGTGTTGGCAGCATTTATGCGCCCTACTACCGGCAGGCCTGTCTCAGCGTCTACTATCTGGAGGACGCCGCCCGTGGGCCATGGTTCTATCAGGCCTATCACGATGTGCGGGCTGCATTTCTCTGGTACCTTCAGCACGAAAATCAGGGGCGTCCCTTTATTCTGGCAGGGTACTCTCAAGGGGCCGATATGGGGCTCCGGCTCATGGAGGAATTCTTTGATGACCCCGTACTGCAATCCCAGCTGGTAGCCGCCTATCTCATTGGCTGGCGTATTACTAAGGAGGATCTGGTTGCATTCCCGCAGCTGCACATGGCCCAAGAAGCCGCTGACACCGGCGTGATCGTCTCCTTTAACTCCGAAGCCCCCAGCGTTACCGGCTCCATCATCCTGCCGGAAGGCGGCTACACCTATGGCATCAACCCGCTCAATTGGACGGTAGACGGCACCCCGGCGGACAAATCCGAAAACCCCGGCTCCGTGGATCTCCATATGGACGGCTCCGCCGACCATGAGATCATCGGCCTCACCGGCTGCTATCAAAGCCCCCAGCGGGGCACCATGATCGTACCGGATATCTCCCCCAAGGACTACCCACCGGGAGAACCCCTGTTTGTGGAGGGCTGCTACCATAATTTTGAGCTGAACCTCTATTATCGAAACCTTCAGCAAAATGTAAAGGATCGGGTGCAGGCATATTTTCGTTAAAAAATCCGGCAGACTGCTGTCTGCCGGACTTTTTTTATGTCTTAGTTCAGTCTCTCGTAATAGCGATCCAGAGATGCCTGCTTGATGTTCAGGCAGTCCTCCAGTCCCATGGAGATACAGGTATCCACAAACTGATCCAGTTCCTCAATGGGCGCATCACCGATGATGTACCGAAGGAAGTTCTCCTGTCCATAGGTGGTAATGTCACCTGCCTTGGAGTTGTACTCGTCAGCCTCATCGGTGGTCATGGTCAGCGTGGTGGGGCAGCCCCAGGTATTGTCCTTATCCTTCATCCAGATCTCCGGTGCCTCCAGCTGCTGCTGGGTCATGCCCTGATCCTTGGCGGATACATCCGTGAGGCACACGGTATTCTGGAGCATATAGCGGAACTGCGCCAATGTAGCCGTCATTCCCTCGGGATTGTTGACGATCAGATCCGTGTAGTGCTTCTCGCCCTTATCGTCGAGCTCATAGGTCACACCCTCTACACCCCAGTTTGCAAGGGTCGCACCCTCCTCGGTGTAGCGGTAATCCATCCACTGAACCGCAATTTCCGGCTCCTCGCAAGCGGTGGAAATGACCACGTTGGAGGTGGTGGACAGCGTCTCATGGTTGGTCTGGCCAAGATGGGTCACGTCGCCCTCATTCTTCACTGCGTCCTGAATGGCTGCGATCTCAAAGTTCGGATCCTGTGCAGACTGATTATACTGCTCCATATAGTCCTTCTCTGCCCACCACAGGGAGCTCTCGCCGCTGGTGACCATGCCGAAGTCCGCACCGCCCTGCATGCCAAAGTCCTCATTCATAAAGTCGTGATAGATCCAGCCCTTCTGATACCAGTCGGCCACCATCTTCACATACTCCTGAAAGCCCTCTGACAAAATACCGCTGTAGAGCGTTCCATCGATCTGGTACCACGGCAGCGTTGCTTCAAAGGAGTTGCCGAAGGATGCCAGTGTTCCAAAACCGGCCGTCAGATAGCCAAAGCCGGGTTCTCCGGACATGGGCAGCTGAACCGTTGCGCCATAGGTGTTATATGCCTGTTCAATGTACTGCTCATACTCATCATAGGTGTTGATCTCCGCAGGATCCATGCCGAACTCTTTGGCCCAGTCCGCCCGGATCATGGGGCCCTTTATACAGGGCTGACCGTCATCGTAGGCCGCCGCAAAAAACACCACACGGCCCTCATCCGTCAGCGCATCCCGGCGGTTCTGGTCGTTCATGTTGATAATGGCGTTGTAGTTGGGTGCATATTCCTCGATATAAGGCGTCAGATCCAGAAATACTTCATCCTCTACGCCCTTATCATAGCCGCCGGTGTAGCCGGTGGCTGCCTCACAGTAGAAGTCCGCATAATCCTGAGAGGCCATCTGAAGATTAAACTGCTCACCAAAGTTCATGGGATGGAACAGCTGAAATTCAATATGAACCCCGGATTTCTCCTCCAAGGTCTTGTAAAACAGATTGTCAGACATATCCTGACACCAGTCCTGTACCTGCGGATTAAACCGCATAAAATAGGTAAAGGTGACGGGCTCCTCTGTCAGCGGCATGGGAATGTCAAAATTCTGTGCCGCAATCTGCGGGGCTGCGTCCTCAGCGCTGGCCTCTGCCGCAGATGCCGTCTCCTGCTGAGGCTCCGGTGTCTGTGCAGGTGCTGCCGCCGGCGTTTCCTGCGCAGATGCTGGCGCAGAGCCTGCATCCGCAGGAGCGCTGGACGAAGCTGCCTGGCCGCAGCCACTCAACAGCCCCAGCAGCATTCCCGCCGAGAGCAGTCCGGCAATGATCTTTTTCATGGTCATCACTCTCCTGTATATTTTTATGGTGTTATTATATTTTGCCTTCAAATATACGGTCAAGTAACAATAATCCCGCATTCCACAATCCTCAAAAAATGAAACTCCTATTTCGCATTTTGAGCATTGCTGACTTGAGCATCTGCCATGCAAGGCACGAATTGGTCCCCCTGTACCGCATTCCACACCCGCAGCTGATGATCGATCCCACCAAGTACCGCGCGTTTATCCCGGCTCCACATCGGTGCCAGCAGATAGCGCCGGTCTCCGTCCCCGGTGAGGCGCTCCATCACGGTCTCCGGCGGAAAATGTCGGATCTGTTCCGCCACAATCTCAATGTAATCCTGCTTCTCCATAGGGAGATAGCTGCCGCTTCGCCACTGCCCGGCCAGCTCTGTTCCCTCCGTCACATGGAGCAGATGCAGCTTGACCCCGTCCGGCCGCAGCGCCGCCAAGGTCTGCGCCGAAGCAAGCATGTCGTCCCGGGCCTCCCCCGGCAGCCCGTTGATCAGATGTACGCAGACCCGGATGCCCCGTTCCTTCAGCGCATCATAGCCCTCACAGAACGCCGCAAAGCTATGCCCCCGGTTAATCCGCATCGCTGCTGCATCGTGCACCGTCTGAAGACCCAGCTCCACCGTAAGGTCAGTCTGTGTCTGAAGTGCTGAGAGTGCATCCAACACCGGCTCCGGAAGGCAGTCGCACCGAGTTGCAATACTGACCCCCACAACATCTTCGGCACCGGCTGCCTGCGCCCACAGCGCCTCCAAACGGCTGATATCTCCATAGGTGTTGGTGCCTGCCTGAAAATAGGCGATCAGCTTTGCGCCCGGATTTTTCTGCCAGATCCTTTCCCGTTCGGCCTCCAGCTGCGCTGCAAGTGATCCATTTCCCGCAAAATAGTGGGAACCGCCCCGACAGAAGGTACAGCCGCCCCGGCTTATGCTGCCATCCCGATTGGGGCAGCTGCACCCCACATCCAGTGAAGCTTTATAGACACGTCCCCCGTAGCGCATCTGATTATAGTGGTACAGGGAGTGATAGCGCTTATGGTCTGATGTAGTTGGAAAATCCATTGCCGCTCCTTTCAAAAGCTGCCGCAGGGTGCTCCCTGCGGCGGCCTGAGGCTGTCCTGATTTCTTACCTTCTCCGTCTTGCCCGGAGCTTTTCCACCTTGAAATGGGCCACCTGATCCTCCCGGCTGTTATAGATCTTTGCCGTCAGGAAGGCAACACCGCCGGAGATCACATAGGTCACAACATCCTTCACATAGGTACTGCTCAAAACTCCGGCACTGTACAGGCTGTCCGGCAGCATGGAAATAAACTGCATTGCCGGAACCGCCGCAAGGCACCAGCGGCTCTTACTGCCCGCAAGGCCATACCAGACCAGTACGGAAAACGCAATTTCCCGCACAAGGAACAGCACCCGGTTGATGGCCGTCATAATATACTGCCAGCCGTTCTGCCCGGCAATGCTCTTCAGCAGGTCATAGGCCTCCTGATTGCCCTGATCTACATTGGAGAAAAACGCCTCCGCACCCACGGACAGGAACTGGTTCACGGTACTGTAGCAGCTGAAATAATAGGCCGCACAGGTCAGCAGGTACAGTGCGCCAAAGCCAAAGCCAAAGCCAATGGCCGCATCCGTGCCCTCATACCGGGGCTGAAGCACATACTTCACCGACAGGGCACGAATCAGCTCTCGTCCTACCATAATGGAAGCGGTCAGGTACAGCGCCTCAGCCATCCCCTGCTGCGGCACCCCAAGATTGACGCCCAGCATGGAAAAAACATTTTCCAGCAGCATCACCAGCAGATAGGAGAACACGCCCAGAATCACCTGAGACATCTGAATTCTCCCTCGAACGGTGTACCACGCTACAAATACCGCCGCCAGACAAATGCCGGAAGTGATCAGCAGGGAGGTGGCGGTAAAGCCCTCGATGCCCGAAAGCGCTTGAAGATCCATAGACGTCCTTTCTGAGTAAAAAGCCGCCCCAAAATACCGCAGTATTTTGGGGCGGCAGATGATCATTTACTTGCGGTTGAAGATGCGGAAAATATCATCGATCTCCGTATCCTTGGGCTGTGCAGGCTCCTTGGCCTTTTCCTCTGCGGCGGTATAAACGCCGCCCTGATCGCCGTTAAAGCCGGTGGCGATTACGGTGACACGCATGGCATCCTCCAGCGTCTCGTCAAAGGTCGCACCGAAGATGATGTTGGCATTGGGATTCACTGCCTCATTGACGATGTTTGCAGCAGTCTCCACATCCTCCAGCTCCATCTCGGGAGAGCCGGTAATGTTGATCAGCACGCCGGTGGCACCATTGATAGAGGTCTCCAGCAGCGGGGAGGATACCGCAGTCATGGCCGCAGCAGTTGCCTTCTCCTTGCCGGTGGCGGTGCCAACGCCCATATGCGCACGGCCGGCGTTACGCATAATGGCAGATACGTCTGCAAAGTCCTGATTGATGAGAACGTTATCGGAATAGCCCACCAGCTCGGAAATGGAGCTGACAGCCTGCTTCAGAACGTCATCGGCAATGCCGAATGCATTTGCAAAGGTGATCTTCTGATCGGTCACATACTTGAGCCGGTCATTGGGAATGATGATCAGAGAGTCCACCTTATCGGACAGAGCGGCAATGCCGTCCTCTGCCTGCGCCATCCGGCGGGCACCCTCGAACTTGAAGGGCTTGGTCACAACGCCAACGGTCAGCGCACCGGTCTCTCTTGCGATATCCGCAATGATGGGAGCAGCGCCGGTGCCGGTGCCGCCGCCCATGCCGGCGGTGATGAACACCATGTCGGTGTTCTCCAGCATCTTGGCAATGGCTGCACGGCTCTCTTCCGCAGACTTCTTGCCGATCTCAGGCTTGGAGCCGGCGCCCATGCCGCCGGTGAGCTTCTCACCGATCTGCACCTTTTCGGGTGCCTTGGACTTGTTGAGATCCTGACGGTCCGTGTTTACAGCAATAAAATCAACGCCCTGCACACCGGCTTCGATCATGCGGTTGACAACATTGTTGCCTGCGCCGCCAACGCCGATGACTTTAATGGCGACTACTCTTTCGGGATAGGATTCGCTCATAAGTTATTCCTCCTAAGTACTTATATTCTGCGCATTTTGCGCCCAAAAGGCTATTTTGCTTATATTTTATCGCGAAAGCCCAATAAGGTCAATAGAAACTTTCATGATTTCCCGCAATTTTATGTCAATGGGTGGAATACCGCCTGTTCCCCGGCGGAAAAGCTCAGATCCAGCACGCCTCTGCATCCGGCTTCCAGCTGTGAGGTCACTGCCATCAGATATTTCAGCTTATAGTCGCCGTCGCTTCCGTCTCCCAGCTCCACCGTCAGGTCACTGCCGTAGCGCAGCGTGATGTTCTCCGGGTCCTCCACATTGATCTCCGAAACCATGCCGGAAAGTCCGGCCGCCTGCACCTGCCGTGCCAGCTCCATGGCTGTGCTTCCCAGCTGTACATCGCTGAATTTCGCCTGACTGCCGGAGGTCGGCATGGTCAGTGTGATCCCCTTGATGAGAGGATACCCGGTTTCTCCCGTCGTATTCTTCTCATCCACCTCTTCCAGCAGCTTTCCCGTTTCGCTGAGCGTCCAGCTGCCGGAAAACTCAGACTCCGCCATTACAATGGCCGAACACTCTACCACTTCAAAGCGAACCGTCCCCGGCATTTCCTTGTAGATCCGCACCTGCTCTATGTAGGGAAGCTTGGTCAAAATTCTTCCGGCTGTCCTCGTTTTATTGACGGCCATGAGAATATCGCCCTTTGTGATACCGCTGGCCTCCGCCACCTCGTCTATGCTGTAGCGCACATTTCCGCTGACCTCAAAGGTCCTGACCCGAAAGAATACCAGTGAAAACAGCAGCACCACGGCCACAGCCACCAGCATTTTTGCCCATGTGGGGAATCTTCCCCGGTTCCAGTTGCGTTCCGGCTGGCTTATTTCTCTATCCACAGTGCCGCCTCCTTTGCGTTTACTTTCTGATCAGCTCCATCATAATGTCCATGATCCGCTGTGCGGAATCCGGCACTGCCATAGACTCCGCCGCATGGCCCATGGCGTTCAGCCTTTCGCCGTCCTCCAAGATGGCTCTGGCCTGCTCATAGAGCACCTCGCCGCTGCACTCTGCTTCCCGCAGCACCACAGCTGCACCCCGCTCCTCAATGATCCGGGCGTTTTTCTCCTGATGATTGTCCGTAACGTTGGGAGACGGTACAAAAATCGCAGGCTTTCCTGCGGCAGCTACCTCTGCAATGGTGGCCGCACCGGCCCGGCAGATCACCAGATCCGCTGCCGCCATCACCGTGGGCATATCATAGATAAACTCCCGCATATCAATGGCCGGGGTTTTCTCCAGCTCCACGCCCTGCTGCTTTACATACTCCGGCATCCATTTCCAGCCATAGCTGCCCACAGCGTGGATGTGCTGAAACGGGCATCCGGCCTCGACATCCATGGCCATGAACCGGGCGATCATCTTATTCATCTCCCGGGCACCCAGAGACCCCCAGAAGCTCACCACCAGCGGCCTGTCATCCAGTCCAAGCTTTTCCCGGGCCGCCTTCTTTTCGGTAAAGAAAAATTCACTGCGTACCGGCATTCCGACCACCCGCACCTTATCGGGCTGGGGATAGTTCTTCCGGCTCTCCTCAAAGGAGACCATGACCCGATCCACCCGATCCATAACGAGACGTGTCGTGAGTCCCGGCACTGCATTGGATTCATGGAGTGCCGTGGGGATCCCGTTCCTTGCGCCCTGCCGCAGCATGGGATAGCTGGCATAGCCGCCTGTGCCAATGATCACATCCGGCTGAAAATCTCGGATGATCTGATCTGCCCGGCGGCGGCTGGAAAGCATATAGTGAAGAGATTTTACATTATGGACGATCCCCTTCGGTGTCAGCTTCCGCTGGAAATTGGAGATCTGCACGGTCTCCAGCCGAAATCCTGCCCGGGGCACCAGATCCGTCTCCATGCCGTCCTCTGCCCCCACGAACAGAATATTTGTATCAGGATACCGTTCCCGAACCAGACTTGCCACAGCCAGCGCCGGGCTGATGTGCCCAGCGGTGCCACCGCAGGTAAAGATCACATTCATATCATTCACAACCTAATTTCATTTTATAGAGATCTCACGGCACGCTGCCCTTGCATTTACAGGAATCCTGCGGAGCACTGTCTGGACGCTCCCAGAATGATTCCCATTTCTCCCAGCTGGATCAGCAGCGCCGTACCGCCGTAGCTGAAAAACGGAAGAGATATTCCAGTAGAGGGCAGCAGATTTGTCACAACGCCAATATTGAAAAAGACTTGCAGTGCCGTCAGCGTGGTGATCCCCGCCACCGTCAGCGACAGAAACCGATCCCGGATATGCATGGAGATCCAGTAGCCCCGGAGGATCAGCAGGGAATAGAGAATTAAGATTCCCACCGCCCCGGCAAGGCCCAATTCCTCACATGCAATGGAAAAGATATAGTCGTTATGCTCTTCCGGCAGGTAGAGATACTTCTGGCGGCCATTTCCAAGCCCCAGCCCAAACAGGCCGCCGCTTCCAATGGCGTACAGCGACTGTATGATCTGATAACCATCATCCGTTGGATCCGAAAAGGGATCCTGCCATGCGGTGATCCGGCTGGCCTCATAGCCTCCGGCACCGAGGATCAATATAAGCCCCAGCAGCATGGCCAAGCCGCCTAAGATAAACCACCTGTATTTCACGCCGCCCAGAAACAGCATCGCACCGGCCGTGCAAACAATAATGACAATGGCGGAGTTGTGGGGTTCCAGCCGCAGCAGCACCACGATCACCGCCAGTATGGCGGCGAAGGGGGCAATGCCCCAGCGAAAGGTCTCCATTTTCTCCCCAAAGGCCGAGATCATGGCCGCAAAGCTCAGGATGATTCCCAGCTTCGCCACCTCAGAGGGCTGAAAGGATATGCCCAGACGCACCCAGCGGGTAGCACCATTCTCCGCTCGTCCGATGCCCGGCACAAAAACCAGCACCAGAAACAGCACGGAGACCCCCAGAACCGGAAATGCCAGCTTTCGGATCAGCTGAGGCCGCACCCGGCTGATCGCCAGCATGGCGCCAATGCCCAGTGCCGCAAACACCAGCTGGCGTTTGAAGTAAAAGGCGCTGTCCCCAGATTCATAGAGTGCCCGGGCAAAGCTGGAGGAATAGATCATCACCAGCCCCAGCGCTGTCAGCAGCAGAGTCAGCAGCAGCATCGGAAGATCCAGAAGCTCCTGTTTTTCTACGTCCGGCAGCCGTGGTTTTCCCATAGGCCCTCCTTATGAATTAAAAGCGGTTCATAACCCCCAGATACGCCAGCAGGCAGAACACGATGGTCACAGAGGCAAATACGAATACGATTTTCACTTCGCTCCAGCCGCATTTTTCAAAATGGTGATGGAGCGGAGCCATTTTGAAGATTCGCTTGCCGTGACTCAGCTTAAAGTAGGTCACCTGAATGATATCACTCAGGGTCTCAGCAATATAGATGATCCCCACGAGAATCAGGATCAGGGGCATATCCAACGCATAGGCAAGGCCGCATACGGCGCCGCCCAGGAACAGGGAGCCCGTATCGCCCATAAACACCTTTGCCGGGTGGAAGTTGTAGATCAGGAAGCCCAGCAGACCGCCAACCAGTGCCGCAGCCAGCTGCGAAGCGCCGATGTCGCCCCATTTCCATGCCACCACGGCATAAAAAATCATAACCGGAATGGTAACAGAGGAAGACAGGCCGTCCACGCCATCTGTAAGATTCACCGCGTTGACTGTACCCACAATAATAAAAATGCTCAGCAGCAGATACAGCACCCACGGAATCGTGATATTGACATTAAAGAAGGGGATATAGAGGTCAGAGGACAGATGTCCGGTCTTTCTCAGCACCACCAGATACAGAGCCGCGGCCACCAGCTGCAGCAGGAGCTTCTGAATCTCCGTGAGGCCCAGATTGCGCTTCTTCCGCACCTTGATGAAGTCATCCAGAAAACCGATCACACCGAAAATCAGTGCAAATACATACACGATCAGGTATGTATAATCTCCATTTCTCATGCCGCCCAATGCGGTAAGAACACAGATCAGCGCACTGCCAATAAACATCAGGCCGCCCATCACCGGGGTTCCCTGCTTGCTGTTGTGCCAGGTGGGCCCTACCTCACGGATGCTCTGACCCACATGCAACGCCCGCAGGGCCGGAATCAGGAACCGGCCTCCGATTGCCGCAATGATAAAGGAGACCACACATGTAATAATGCTTTGCATATTCAAAATCCTCCAATTTCCATAATGGGATCCCCGTTTTCAGGCAGATCCTCGGCTTTCCCGGCGGAAGCCCCTTACTTTTCCTCCTCCATAAAAGCCTTCAGGATGTTTTCCATATGCATCCCATGGCTGCCCTTAAACAGCAGCACATCCCCGGGCTTTGCCCGGCTTCTCAGTACGTTCAGCAGTTCCTGCTGACTTTCAAAGTTCATGGCATTTCTCTGGCTCAGCCCGCCGGTGATCGCACCCAGCACAGTCTTTTCCGACAGGGGGCCGTAGGTCAGCAGCAGGTCTGCCTTATAGACCGCCACCCGTCCGATCCGGTGATGCTCCGCACTGGCATGGTTGCCCAGCTCCAGCATGTCACCCAGCACCGCGATCCGCTTAAAATGCTCGCCCGTTCCGGTGGTATCACCCAGCACACGAAGCGCCGCCTCCGTGGACTCCGGGCCTGCATTGTAGGTATCATCGATGATCGTATATCCGTTCCACTGGAAGGTCTGCTGACGCTGGGAGGTGTTGACATAGCTTGCCATTGCCTCCTGAATATCCTTCTCCGATACCCCGCACAGCAGCGCCACCGCAATGGCGCCCACCGCATTGTGGACGTTATGCAGCCCGCTGACCGGCAGCGTCACCGGAAAATCATGGCCCAGTCCGGTAATGCGGAACTGACTGCTGCCCTCCTTCAGTTCAATATCCGTTCCACGGATATCACAGGCAGTGTTCTCAATGCCGAAATACATGGTCTTGCAGGCGGGATGCTCCCGCAGGTTCCACAGCAGCGGCTCATCGCCGTTAAACACGGCCATTCCGCCGGGATGCAGCCCCTCCAAAATCTCCAGCTTGGCCTTCAGGATGCCCTCTCTGGAGCCCAGATTTTCAATATGCATACTTCCAATATTGGTAATCAGCACCATATCCGGACGGCCGATTGCCGTCAGCTGGCGCATTTCGCCAAAATGGTTCATGCCCATTTCCAGCACCAGCATCTCGCAGTCCGGATCACTTTTCCCGATGGTCACCGGCAGGCCAATATCATTGTTATAATTTTTCACAGTGCCGCAGGTATGGTATTTCTTCGCCAGCAGGGTACAGATCATGGTACGGGTGGTGGTTTTTCCAACGCTGCCGGTGATGGCCACCGTCTTGCAGCCGATGGTCTCTTTATAGGACGCAGCCACATCCCGCAGGGCCTTTCGGGTATCCTCTACGATCACCTGCGGAAAATCCAACTCCAGCGGGTGGTTGCACACCGCTGCGGCAGCGCCGTTGTCCCGAGCCGCCGGCACATACCGGTGCCCGTCTACCTGCCCTTCCAGTGCAAAGAACAGCGTTCCCTGTTCCGCTTCCCGTGAATCATGACAAAGGCTTGTGATCTCAACATTCTCCCACTTGGGCTCCACGGTACCGCCGCACCACTGTGCCACCTGCTTCAGTGTTGTTGCTCTCATGGCTTACATTCCCTTCTCTTCCCGGAGATGAGCGGCCACTTCCTCCCGTTCATCCAGATGTGTTTTTGTTGTACCCAGAATCTGATACGTCTCATGGCCCTTGCCGCACAGGACGATGATATCGTCCTTCTCTGCCATATCCATCGCCATGCGAATGGCCTTTCGGCGGTTTTCCTCCACCAGACAATTGGAACGATCCGGAATACCCGCCAGAATCATATCGATGATCTGATTGGGGTCCTCGGTTCTCGGATTATCCGAAGTGATAATCGCAATATCAGAAAGTCGTGCGCCAATCTCCCCCATAATGGGCCGCTTGGTATTGTCCCGGTCTCCGCCGCAGCCGAAGACCGAAATGATTCTGCCCTTGCAGAAGCCCCGTACCGAGGACAGTACGTTTTCAAGGCCATCGGGTGCATGGGCATAGTCAATGAGGATCGTATAGTCCTTACCGGGGGTGGGAACTACCTCTACCCGCCCCTTCACGCCATGGGCGGTTTCCAGCGCCGCAGCCGCATCCTCCAGCGAAACGCCCAGTGCAAGGGCCGCACCCAGCACACCCAGTGCATTGTACACCGTAAAGGCTCCGGGGATGCCCAGATGAACATGGGCCCTGCGCTCCCCATAGCGTGCGGTAAATTCCACGCCATCGGAATGGAGAATGGGGGCCACGGCCTGAAGATCGTTCTCCGGCTTCTCGCCAAAGGTCATGGGTTTGCAGGTGGCCGTCTCCAAGATCTTCGGCGTTGCTTCATCGTCCCCGTTGAACACGCCAATCGCACAGCGCCGGAACAAAATCGCCTTGGCTTTCCGGTATTCTTCCATGGTCTTGTGGAAATCCAGATGATCCTGCGTGAGATTGGTAAATACGCCCACCTGAAAGCGGATCCCTGCCACCCGGTCCAATACCAGCGAGTGGGAGGAGACCTCCATGATCACATGGGTGCAGCCCGCCTGCTTCATCTCGTAGAACAGCTTTTGCAGCTCAAAGGACTCCGGTGTGGTGCGCTCCGTCTCCAGCACCTGATCCCCGATCATGTTTTGAATCGTTCCGATGAGACCGACCTTTGCCCCCAGCGTCTTCTCCAGCACCGTTTTCAGAAGGTAGGTGCTGGAGGTTTTCCCGTTGGTACCGGTAATGCCCACAAAGGTCATGGCATCTGCGGGATGGCCAAAGAAATTGGCAGAGGCCAGCGCCATGGCAAGTCGTGCGTTTTCCACCTGCACATAGGGAATATCAATCTCCGGCGCCCGCTCACAAAGTACCGCTGCGGCACCCTTTTCCACCGCCATGGGAATGAAGCGGTGCCCGTCTGCCGCATAGCCCGTGATGGCCACAAACAGATCTCCCTGCTTCACCTGACGGGAATCATAGCTGATCCCGGTGATCTCCATATTCCCGTCTGCCGTACTGCACGTTACCGCAATTCCGGCAAGAATCTCCATTAGTTTCATTTCTGTCCACTCCTATCCCTTAATCTCTGGCACCGAGGTCGGAGAATTCCACCTCCACTACGGTACCCTGTTCCACGTTTTCTCCGGCTTCCGGGAGCTGCCGGGTCGCAAGGATCGTTCCCTCACTGCCGGTTGCGCCAATGATCTTCATATAAAGTCCCGCCTCCGTCAGCAGACGGTTGGCCGATTCTGCATCCTTTCCCGTTACATCCGGGACCGTTACGATTTGCTGCTCCGCCTCTGTCCCCAGATAGAGCACCACCTCACTGCCGCCGGGGATCACCGCACCGGCAGCGGGCACCTGTCCGCTTACCGTTTCGCCATCCCCCTGCGTCCGGCAGCTGAGTGATTTTTCCTTCAATGCCGCTCGGGCAGCGGATACATCCATCCCGGTCAGGTCCGGCATGGAAACGTCCTCCATCTCCGGCGCTTCCCCGGTGTAGTCCGGCTGGAGGCCCAAATAGGGCAGGATGTCCGCCAGCACGTCCCGGACAGTGGGCGCTCCCATCTGGCCGCCGGAAATATAGTACCCGGTCTCCCGGGATGGGGTGTCCAATGCCACCAGACAGATGTATTGGGGATCGTCCATGGGCGCAATGCCCACAAAGGAGACAATTTTATCCTGCACCGGATTTCCGTTTTCATCAAACACATCAATTTTTTCCGATGTGCCGGTTTTTCCGCCAATGCGATAGCCTGCGATCTGCGCATTCTTCGCAGTGCCCTGAGAAACCACGGATTCCAGCAGCTGGCACATGGTCTTCGATGTCTCCTCGCTGATGGCCTGCCGCAGCACCGTTCGCTCTCTGGTCTCCAGACTCTGCCCCTCCGGTGAGAGAATCTCATGGACAATGTGCGGCTCCAATACATAGCCGCCATTGACCACCGCAGCCACAGCCCTTACCAGCTGAAGCGGCGTAATTTTGAAGGTCTGTCCAAATGCAGCCGACGTCAGCGATGCATAGCTCTGGGGATTTGCCAGCGTTGCTTCATCAAAGAAAATGCCGCTGGCCTCGCCCCCCAGCTCAATGCCCGTCTTTTCCGTCAGGCCGAACTTGTGGACATATTCGTACAGCTTTTCGCCGCCAAGGCGAATGCCAATGTTCGCAAAGGCTACATTGCAGGAATTCTGAAGGGCCTCTGCGGTACTCTGCTGACCATGGCCCGCAGCGCGCCAGCAATGCAGCGCCTTGGTTCTTCCCTTTATGGTAGTGCTGCCGCCGCAATAGAAGGAATCCGAAAGGCTCACCGCCCCTTCCTCCAATGCGGAAGCCAGCGTAATACTCTTAAATGTGGAGCCGGGCTCATATCCATCGGAAATGACCCGATTTCGCCACTGGCTGAGCCGGGCATTGGCCACAGCCGTGTTATAGGCCCGCAGCAGCTGCTCCTGCTGTTCTCCTTCGGCTGCAATGGCCTCCTGATACTGCTGCTCCAGCGCTTCCGCCTTTTGCGCATCATAGACCACCGCATAGGCATTGGGATCATAGCTCCCCAGCGTTGCCATGGCCAGTATATCGCCGGTATTCACGTCCATCACGACCCCAAAGGCCCCATTTTGCACATCGTACTGCTCAATGGCCTCCTGCATATGCTTTTCCAGCATCTGCTGCACCGTCATGTCAATGGTAAGCACCACGTCATTGCCGCTGACGGCATCGGCGTACTGTTCATAATGGAACTGCATCTGTGCGCCATAATTTCCCTTTGCCGTTGCAACGCTCCCCGTCTGACCGGTCAGCGCTCCATCGCAGGCGGCCTCCACGCCGTCAAGGCCGACGTTATCGCTGCCCACAAAGCCCAAAACCTGTGCCGCCATGATCCCGCAGGGATAGTACCGCTTGGTATCCGGCTCCAGATAGACGCCGGTGACCTTCTCTTGGGTAATATAATTTCGAACCAGCTCAGCCTCCTGAAGCTCCACCTTCCGCTTTACGATTTGGTAGCGGTAGCCGGTGTCTTTCATAAGATTACGGATCTTTTCGCCGCTGACATCCAGCAGCTCCGAGAGCTTGTCCGCAATGGCATCCAGATCCTGACCGGACAGCCCCAGCTCATTGGGATCAATGCACACGTTTTCCACGTCTGCACTGACCGCCAGAACATTCATATTGCGGTCATACACCGTTCCTCTGGGGGGCGTAATCTTGCTGATTCTGGTCTGATTGTCTGCCGCCAATTGGCTGAGGGTTTCATATTGCATCACCTGTAGGGAAAAAAGCTTCATGATCAGCGGGACGAACACCGCCACGCCAAACAGCGCCATCAGCACCACCGTGCGCCGGAGGATCAGTCTGCTGGCATCCCCGGAAATTTTCGGTTTCGGAACAGGGCGTTTCAAAGGCAAAGGTCTCCTTTCATGGAATCTCCCTTTTTACTATATGCCTTGCAACGTCCTATATATTCACGGCGTCTCCGCCGCCATTTGGCCTCGGATGTGGAGGATTTTGATATCCTCCGCCTTGGGCCGATACATGCCAAGCGTTCGGGCCTGCTGCTCCAGATACCCCTCGGAGGTAAGCTGACGGTATTCCTTTTCCAGTTCTGCTCTTTTTTCGGTCAGCAGTTCCAGCTGCTCCTGCCGCTCCTGATTTTCAAGCGACAGTTCATAGCATCGAACATAGCCAAGGATCAGCACTACAGCCAGAAGAAAGCACAGCATCCACGGCAGTATTGCTCCAATACTGCGTTTTTTTACGTCCCGGCATACCACCGGTTCCATAGCTACAGCCTTTCGCAGACCCGGAGCTTTGCGCTTCTGGCACGGGGGTTTTCTTCCAGCTCCTCCGGCGATGAGGTAATGGGCTTTCGATTGATCAGCTTCACCTGCGGTTTTTTTCCGCAGACGCACACGGGAAATTCCGGCGGGCAGGTACAGCCCTTTGCCGCCGCCGCCATAGCACTTTTTACAATTCGGTCCTCCAGCGAGTGGAAGGTAATCACGGCCAGCCGCCCCTGTGGATTCAATCTTGGGATCGCCTCCTCCAGCATCTGCCGAACCGACCCCAGCTCATCATTGACTGCGATTCGAATTGCCTGAAAGCTGCGCTTGGCCGGATGCTGCTTTTCCCGCAGGGCCTGAGCGGGCAGAGCCCCTCGGATCACATCCACCAGCTGAAGGGTTGTTTCAATGGGCGCATTCTGCCGCTTCCGGTCAATGGCCCCGGCGATCTGCGGTGCATAGCGCTCTTCCCCATATTCATAGAGAATCCTGCGAAGCTCTTCCCGGGGCCACTGGTTGACCACGTCATAGGCCGTCAGCCGATCCTCCCGATTCATACGCATATCCAGCGGCGCATCCGCCATATAGGAAAAGCCGCGCTGGCCATCATCCAGCTGCGGGGACGAAACACCGAGGTCGAAGAGCATCCCGTCCACCTTCTCGATTCCAAGCCGGTCTAAGATCCCATCAATATCCTTAAAGTTGGAATGCACCAGGGTGACCCGCTCTTTCCACGGCGCAAGCCGCTGGGCCGCTGCCTCCAGCGCCACCTGATCCCGGTCTACACCGATCAGGCGGCCTGTGGTAAGCCGCCGGACAATTTGAGACGAATGTCCCGCACCGCCCAAGGTACCGTCCAGATAGATCCCATCCGGTTTGATATTCAGCCCCTGAATGCACTCATCCAGCAGGACTGACTTATGGTGAAATTCCATGGCATAGCCTCCTATAGCTCCAGCGCAGACAACACCGTGTCGAGATCACCTTCCGCAAAGAACGCCTGCTCCATTGCGTCATAGGTATCTGCATCCCAAATTTCGGCCTTATCTCCAAAGCCGAGAATCACAGCGCTGTCCTTTAATCCGGCATACCCTCTGAGCTCTGCGGGCAGGAGGATACGCCCCTGCTTGTCCGGCTCACAGTAAACTGCGTTGGCAAAGAAGAAGCGGAGCTTCTGCGCCTCCGCCATGGGAAGACTCTGCTTCTTTTCCACAATGGTATCCCAGCCCGCCTGCGTCAGTACCATAAGACTATGGCCGAGACCAATGGTCACATAGAATGCGCCGCCCAGTTCCTCCCGAAGCTTTGCCGGAATTGCCAATCGTCCCTTGCTGTCGATCCCATGTCGGTATTTTCCTGTCATCAGCGCACCTCCGTTCCATCGTGTGGTGATATTCCCCACTTCTCCCCACTATTCAGAGCTAGTATACTGCAAACAATGGGCAATTGCAAGGGATTTTTCGGGAACGGCGGCTGGCATATGATTCCTTTTCCAGCCTCCACGCCTGATTCATTGTAGCATGGAAACGTAACGGTTTTATGAACAGGTCGCAATTTGCGCAGAAAAAACGGCGCACCGCAAATGCGGTGCGCCGGAATCTGGCAGATTCTGTTTTGCTTCCGAATCAGCCCTTCAGAGAGCCGACCATCATGCCCTTGGTGAAGTACTTCAGGATGAAGGGATAGAAGCAGAAGACAGGAAGAATTGCAACCACGATGGTGCAATACTCGACCAGATCGGAGTACTTGGCAAGCTCCGGATCGTAGGTCAGGGAAGAAGAGTCAGATTCAGTCAGGATTTCTTTCAGAATAACCTGGAGGGGATAGAGAGCGCGGGTCTGCAGATAGATCATAGCCTCGAAGTAGGAGTTCCACTTCATAAGGATGTACTGCAGGGCCAGCACGGCCACGGTAGCCTTAACCAGAGGAATCACGATTCTGAACAGGATGGTGAAGTTGCCAGCACCGTCCAGACGAGCGGACTCTTCCAGAGAGTCGGGCATGCCCTGAATTGCCGTACGGATGATAACCAGGCTCATGACGTTAACAGCCATGGGGATGATCATGACCCAACGGGTATCGAGCATATGCAGGCCCTTGATGACCATGTAGGTGGGGATCATGCCGCCATTGAAGAACATGGTAATGGTGATCATGATCATAACATACTTCTTCAGGATCAGGCCCTTACGGGAAAGCACGAAACCACCCATGGTGCACAGGACGGTAGAGAAAGCACCGCCAACTGCGCAGTAGAAAATGGTGTTTGCATAGCCCATCAGCAGAGAGTTGTTGCCAAAGACCATCTTGTAGCCATACCATGTGATGGGATGATCCGCATCAAACAGCGGGTACAGGATGATGCCGGAGTGCTGCGCCATCAGCGTGGGATCCGAAACGGAAGCCCAGATACAATGCAGCACAGGCAGCAGACAGATGATACCAAAGAGGCCGAGGATTATGTAGTTGATAACCTCAAACACACGTCTGCTGGGAGTCTTAATAACGAAATTCAAATTCATAATTCAACTTCCTCCCATCAGAACAAGCTGGTCTCGGAGTACTTTCTGGATACGCCGTTGGCGATAAACAGAAGCACAACGTTGACAGCGGAGTTGAAGAGGCCGACTGCAGTAGAGTAGCCGTAGTCTGCTTCCAGAAGACCCTTTCTGTAAACGAAGGTACCGATAACATCGGAGGTTTCGTAGATCAGGGGGTTGTACAGAAGCAGGATCTTTTCCTGGTTTGCATTCATCAGGGAGCCAATCCTCATGATGAGCATGATGACGACTGTGGGCATAATGCCAGGAATGGTAACATTCAGGGTCTGCTTCCAGCGGTTTGCGCCGTCGATAACAGCAGCCTCGTAGAGCTCCTGATCGATACCGGTCAGAGCAGCCAGGAAGAGGATGGAGCCAAAGCCAACCTGCTGCCACAGATCGGTGAGCACCATGATCGTCCGGAAGTACTGAGGCACCGACAATAGGTTCTTTGCTTCTTTCAGGAAGCCGATGTTCACCAGCATGCCGGTGATAACGCCATCGGAAGCAACGAAGTCGATGATGATACCGGAAATAACGACGGTAGAAATAAAGTTGGGCATGTAGCTGACAACCTGAATAACCTTCTTGTAGTATTCGTTATCCAGCTCGTTGAGCAGCAGTGCGAAGATAATCGGTGCAGGGAATCCGAAAATCACGCTGTAGAGGCTAAGGATCAGAGTGTTCTTCAATACCCGGACGAAGAATACAGAGCTGAAGAAGGTGGTGAAGTGTTTCAGACCGACCCATTCGCTCATGTACACACCATTCTTGGGAGTAAAGCGCTCGAAACCAAGAACGATACCCGCCATGGGCAGATAGTTGAAGATGATAAGGTACACGACGATGGGCAGAATCAAGAGATAGAGTCCCTTGTTCATACGCCAGTCGCGCTTCAACTCAATCAATCGCATGCCAATTCTCCTTTACTTGATTGGTTTGCATTTCTGCATTTTTCACGTTCCCCATTGGCCGCCTTGCCTGGAAGCGGCGATGCACGAAGTCAAAATGCCGCGATGGTTCGCCGTTGGCACCGTGCTGTGAGCGTTGGAGCCAAAAGCCCCGTTCATTTCGTGCTGTAGCGAACAGAACTGCCGGGAATCTTGATGCGCAACCTGCACAAGCACATCAAATTTCAGCGTTCCATTCTAACGCGGCATTCGCTCCTTTCTGCGTGAAAGCGCGCTCGTGTCCGCCGAGAAAGACCGGTTTAATTGGATGGCACGGTCTTTTGCCTTACTCTTTGGGCACTTTTTTGAAGGCTTTCGCCTACCAAAATTGATTATAGCATAATTTGTGCATTTTACAAGTAATTTTTCCTAAAAAACGTCAACTTTTTTGTCTAATTCCCCGTATCCCATGGCAGATTCCACAAATGCCTCGTAATTTCCGAGAGATTTCCCGGGTTCTTTTTGTGCAATGTGTCGTGGAACGTTAAATTTTAAACCGGCAATTTAACGATCCTTTTGGAGCAATTTCCACCGAAAATCGAACTTTTTCCATTCTTTTCGTAATTATAACCATAGCCTGTCTCTTTTACCATGATATGCAAAGGAGGCGCTTTTCAGAACCAAATCGTCCCAAAAGCGCCTCCGCTGATTCTTCAGCACCGCTGCACCCGGATGTGCGCTCCGTCCACCTCCATCCGGATGCGCCCCTTCCATTTTTCCTTTGTCAGAAGCGCAGCAAGGGGATCTCCCAGCGTCCCATAGATCAGCCTGCGCAGGGAGCGGACCCCATAGCCATCGTTTTCCCAGTGACCGAGCAGATATTCGGTGATCTCCGGCGCCAGCTCCAGGGTCTGCCCGCCCCGCTCCGCATCACGGCAAAACTCCTCCAGCAGCTTCTCCGTGATTGCCCTTCTGCTTTCCGCATCCGGCGGAAAGAACGGGATCACCGCATCCAGTCTTCCCAAAAACTCGTCGGAGAAGCAGCTGCGCAGCTCCCGATGCAGCGTTCTTTCCATATTCTCCGGCGTCCCCCGAAAGCCAAGGGTCCCACCTCTGCCCATGACCGCATCCGCACCCAGATTGCAGGTCATGACCACAACGGTATTGCGAAAATCCACCGTTTCGCCCTCCGCATCTGCCAGCTTCCCCTCATCCAGGATTTGCAGCAGCAGCGCCCGGACATCCGCATGGGCCTTTTCCACCTCGTCAAAAAGCACCAGTGAGTAGGGGCGGGCTCGGACCTTTTCCGTCAGGAGTCCTCCCTCCCCGTATCCGGCATAGCCCGGCGGTGCACCGATCAGGGTCGCCGTACCGTTTTTCTCGCTGAGCTCCGTCATGTCCAGCCGTATCATTGCGCTTTGGCTTCCATAGAGCTCTCTGGCCAGCACACGGCACATCTCCGTTTTCCCCACCCCGGTGGGCCCTGCAAACAGGAAGCTGCCTCTGGGTCTCTGGGCTCCCCCCAGCCCCATACGACTGCGGAGCAGGGTCCTGCTGATCTCTTCTGCCGCCCTTTTTTGTCCCAGCACCTGGCACCCCAGCTGCTGTTCCAGCCCCATTAATCTGTTGTCCGCCTGCTCCAGCACTTCTTCCGTTGGGATCCCCGTGCGCTGGGCCACTACCTGTCCAATGTGTTTTCGCTCCACCACAGGCGTCCCCCGCTGACGGCACCGCTGCTGAAGCTCCTGCCCCAGCTGTCCCAGCTGATCCCGCAGCTGCGCTGCTTTTTCGTACTCCCGATGCTCCACTGCGCCCTGCATTTGCTGTTCCAGCGACTTCCGATGCCGCCGTTCTCTGCCCGTGACCCGTTGTTCCAGCCCCAAGCGCACCATTGCCGCAGCCTCATCCATCAGATCCACGGCCTTATCCGGCCAGCACCGCTGGGGAAAGTACCGTCCCGACAGCTCCACTGCCGCAGCAATTGCATCGTCTGCGTAGTGTACCCGGTGGAACTGCTCAAAATTCCCCTGAAGCCCCTGCAGGATTTCCATGGTTTCCCTTTCCGTGGGCTCCGGCACCTCTACCTGAGAAAATCTCCGGCTGAGTGCGGCATCCCGCTGGATATACTTCCGATACTCCTTCTGCGTGGTTGCGCCGATCATCTGGATCTCCCCCCGTCCCAGCGCCGGCTTTAGAATATTCGCTGCATCAATGGCCCCCTCTGCGGAGCCGGCCCCTACAATGGTATGCATTTCATCCACGAACAGAATAATATTTCCGGCCCGGATCACCTCGTCGAGAATATCCCGCAGCCGCTCTTCAAATTCCCCTCGGTATTTGGTTCCTGCCACCAGCGATGACATATAGAGTGCCACCAACCGTTTGTCCCGCAGTGCCTCGGGCACCTCCCCTCGGGCGATCTCCTGGGCCAGCTTTTCCGCCAGTGCCGTTTTCCCCACGCCGGGCTTTCCCACCAGCGCCAAATTGTTTTTGGTCTTCCGGCAGAGGATCTGCACCATCTGCTCCACCTGTTTTTCCCGCCCGATCACGGGAGTGCAGCCCCCCTCTGCGGCCTTCTGTGTCAAGTCCTGACTGAACTTATCCAGCAGCTTTGTTACCATTTGATTGCCTCCCGACGATTGCTTTTGGCTGAGCTTTACGGTTTCCGCAAACAGCCGCTCCGAATCTGCGCCCAGCTGCCAGAGCAGCCTTCCGCCTGCGCTCCCCTGTACCCGGAGGATCCCCAGCAGCAGCTGCGCAGGGCCGATTCCCGCTCCGCAATCCGCATCCCCTGCGGCCACGCCAATACACTGTCGTGCCTCCTGACTGAGCCCCTGTGTTCCTCCGGTGCCCGGCGCACCATGTCCCCATCCGTCCTCCATGGCTCGGGCAACACGGTCTGCCGAAAGTCCCTCTCTTTCCAGCAACGGCCCCACATGCTCTGTGCGGGTCAGGGCCAGCAGAAGATGATCGCTCCCAACATAGCTGTGTCCCAGCAGCACCGCCGTGGCCTCTGCCCACTTCAGCAGCTCCGCACCAGCGGAGGTAAAGCATTTTCTCGCCATTCTGCCTTCCCCCTTGCCCCTTCATCCTGTCCACTTCCCGCCCTTTTCAAACATTTGCCACATAGAATTCACAAAATCACACCAGAAATGATTTGCTTTTTCACAAATCCGTGTTACAATGAAGGAAATTGGACTTCGGTCCCCAATTGGAGGTGTATCACATGGCATATCAGATCAGCTCTGACTGCATTTCCTGCGGTCTTTGCGCCAGCAACTGTCCTGTCGAAGCCATCAGCGCTGGTGACGAGCATTACGAAATCAATGCAGATGCATGCATCGAGTGCGGCACCTGCGCAGACGGCTGCCCCGTGGAGGCCATCTCTCAGGGCTAATGTACGTAACGCCAAATGGGCGCCGCTGGATGGCGGCGCCCATTTCAGTTTTCCCGCAAAAAGGAGGCTCTATGGCTGAAACACTTTGGGACGGCGGGCCAATTCTCCATCAGGCCCCCGGCGTCTTTCCCATGGGCACAGATTCCATTCTGCTGGCCCACTTTGCCCGTCCCGGCGCCAAGGATCGGATCTTGGACTTGGGCACCGGTTCCGGCATTCTGCCGGTGCTGCTGCTGAGCATTCAGCCCCGGGCTTCTGCCGCTGCCATAGAATTGGAGCCTGCCGCCTGTCAGTTGGCACAGAAGAATTTTACCTGCAACGGGCTGGATGCCCGCACCCGGCTGATCTCCGGTGACCTGCGGCAGCACCGTACGCTGGTTCCTGCCGGAGGCTTCGACCTGACCGTCTCGAATCCGCCCTATTTCCCGGTGGGCACCGGCTATGATGCCGCCGCCGGACTGCAAAATGCCCGAGGCGATGGCACCTGCACGCTGGATGACCTCTGTTGTGCAGCCGCCTGGGCCACCCGGTGGGGCGGACGATTCTGTCTGGTCTTTCGTCCTGACCGGATCGCCCAGCTGTTTGTGGCACTGGACCGGGCCGGTTTTGCGCCAAAGCGTCTGCGTCCGGTTCATCACGATGCCGCCAGTGCCGCCAATCTGGTGCTGGTGGAAGCACGGCGGGGCGGGAAGCCCGGCCTGATTTGGGAAAAGGATCTATCCCTCTACACAGCGCAGGGGCAGGAATCCCCTGAACTGCGCAACATCTATCACCGGGCCTGACGGCCCATACAGAAAAGGAGAACGCTATGTCCGGAACGCTGGTACTTGTTCCAACGCCCATTGGTAATCTGGGCGACATCTCGCCCAGAGCCGCCGAGGCGCTGGAAACCGCAGATTTTATTGCCGCAGAGGATACCCGGGTGTCCATTAAGCTGCTCAACCACCTGGGGCTGAAAAAGCAGCTGGTCAGCTATCACGAGCACAACAAGGTGGAAAGCGGCCCCCACATTCTCGCTCGGCTGCTCTCCGGCGAAACCTGTGCGCTGGTGACGGATGCCGGAACCCCGGCCATCTCTGACCCCGGCGAGGATCTGGTTCGGTTATGCCGGGAGAATGGTGTGCCTGTTACGGCGATCCCCGGCCCCTGCGCTGCCATCACTGCGCTGGCCATCTCCGGTCTCCCCACCGGGCGGTTCACCTTCGAGGGCTTTCTCTCGGTCAATAAGCGTTCCCGGCGGGAGCATCTCCAGTCCCTGCTGGAAGAGACCAGAACCATGATCTTCTACGAGGCCCCCCACAAGCTCACGGGCACACTGGAGGACATGCAGTCTGCCTTTGGGGCTGACCGGCCCATCTGTCTGTGCCGGGAGCTTACAAAGCTCCATGAGGAGGCTGTAAAGACCACCCTTGGAGAAGCGCTTCGCTATTATCAGGACAATGCCCCCCGGGGAGAATATGTCCTGATTCTGGGCGGCGCCGCACCCAAAGCGGCAGCCGTGCCCACCCTGGAGGATTGTTTGCAGCAGGTCTCTGTGCTCCGTCAGCAGGGCCTTTCCCTCAAGGATGCCGTCAAGCAGGTGAGCCGTGCATCCGGCATCGCCCGCAATCGCCTATATGACGCTGCGATTCAGACAACGGACTGATTCCTGCATCCCATAAATGCACAAAATCCCCTTTGCCATCTGAGCAAAGGGGATTTTACTTATGTTCTTACAGCTTTTTCATTTCGTCCAGGCACTTCTTGCAGATATTGCGGCCCTTATAGTTGACAACGTCCTTTGCGTCGCCACAGAAGATGCAGGCAGGCTCATACTTTTTCAGAATAATCGTAGAACCTTCTACATAAATTTCCAGAGAATCGCGCTCTGCAATCTCCAGAGTACGACGAAGCTCAATGGGCAGGACAATGCGTCCCAGCTCATCAACTTTCCTGACAATACCGGTTGATTTCATAATTATTTGTCTCCTTTTCCATAACCATGAGCCTAGCGCTCTAGCCATATTATAGGAATCGTCTGATTTATTGTCAATAGATTTTACAAAAATTCATCGTTATTTTGTTATTTTCTCAAAGGGTCGCCCTTTTATTTCCACATTCAGCCATTAATTATCATGATATGGATTTTCGGGAGGGATTCATTTTGATCTCGTATATTTGGTTTTTCATGGTCATTATTTCCATTTTCTGTGGTGTCATTACCGGAAAAATCGGTGCCGTTTCCGCCGCTGCCGGGGAAGGAGCCGCTGCCGCAGTGGACACGGCCCTGCGTCTGTCGGGCCCTTTGTGCCTCTGGTGCGGCGTTGGAGAGCTGATGCGGCAAAACGGTCTGCGGGACAGCCTTGGCCGTCTGCTGCGTCCACTGCTGGGCCGTCTCTTCCCGGAGCTCGCAAAAAACGCCGACGGCTTCTCCGCACTCAGCGCCAATGTCACGGCTAATCTTCTGGGACTCGGAAACGCAGCAACCCCCATGGGCATTGCCGCCTGCAAGGCCATGGGGGATGGCTCCGGTCTTCCCACCCGGGAACAGTGCCGGCTCATCGTCATGAACACCGCCTCCATTCAGCTGCTCCCTACCACCGTGGCAGCCCTGCGCAGCAGTCTGGGTGCCCAGGCGCCGCTAGACATTCTTCCTGCTGTGCTGCTGACCTCGCTGGTCTCTGTATGCGCAGGACTATCTGCCTGTCTGCTGCTGGAAAGGCGGGATTCTCATGGCCGCTGATCTGCTGATCCCTTTGATTCTGTTGGTCAGCGCCATCGCCGGTCTTCGAAAGGGCGAAAACATATACGGTGCCCTTACCACAGGTGCCGCTGAAGGGCTTACACTGCTGAAAACCATTGTCCCCTCCCTTGTGATTCTGCTCTGTGCCATCTCTATGCTCCGGGAAAGCGGGGCGCTGGACATGCTCTCCGCTGCCGTTTCCCCACTATGCCGTGCTGTCGGTCTGCCCCCTGAAACCCTTTCTCTGGTGCTGGTTCGCCCCTTCAGCGGCAGCGCCGCACTGGCCGTTGGCGCAGATCTGATGACACGCTATGGGGTGGATTCCGGAATTGGCCGTACCGCCGCCGTGATGCTGGGCTCTACGGAGACTACATTTTACACCATCTCGGTCTATTTTGGCGCTGCCAAGCTCCGCAGCACCCGCTATGCCATTCCCGCCGCTCTGATCGCCGATCTGGCAGGCTTTCTCTCCGCCAGTCTGTTTACCCGGCTGTTCTTCCCTGCCGCATAGTGCAAAAGGACTGCGGCATTTGCGCCGCAGTCCCATTTACCTATTCATACGCCAGCACTTACTGCGGCACTGCGTTTTCACAACGCCGCACATCAATGACAAAGGAGTTGAGTCCCTTGGCCTCTTCTCCGATCTCAATGCCATAGGAGATCTCCAAATGGCCCCCGGTGGGGCCAAGCTCATTCTTCAGCCTTCTGGCCTTTACGCCAATGGTCAGCGCCCCAAAGCCCACATCGTACAGAGATACATCCTTTTTTCCTTTTTCAAACACCATTTTGGACTGCACGGTGCCGGTACGAACCAGCTCCACACGTTCCGGGTGCACGGTAAAGGTCGTAGTAGTCCCCTCCATACCGGTGACCTCAGACTCCTCATAGCTGAGGTAGACCGTGTTCCCCTCTGTTTTCATGGTTCCCTCCGTGACGATCTGCACGGTCTGTGCCTCTTCCCCAAGGAACCGCTGGATCCCTTCCACAGAGATGATAACCGATTCTGTCATAATTCAGTACCTTTCAATATCTATTTTCCCTACCAGCTCTGATACCGGCTTTTCTAAGAATGCAGATGCCATCTGCGCAAAGCCCTCTGTGGTATCGCTGACATAGTATTTATACGTTCCGCCGGATTCATTGCCCGAAAGCATGTCCGCCCGTCTGAGCGTCTCAGCCAGCTGACAGGCCGCTTCCTTCCCGGAATTGACCAATGTAACATCCGGGCCCATGTAGGCCGAGATTACATCCCACAGCAGCGGATAGTGCGTACAACCCAGCACCAGCGTATCACAGCCCCATTCCTTTAAGGGCTGAAGGTACTCTGCCACCACCTGCTCCACCACAGGATCACCGGGCTTTGTACGAAAATTCTCCACCAGCGGTACCAGCAGCGGGCACGCAATGCTGCGAACCTGCGCCCGGGGATTGACCTCCCGGATGATGCCGTCATAGGCTCTGCCCCGGATGGTGGCATTGGTGCCGATGACCCCCACCCGGTTATTCCGGGTGGTCATGGCCGCCTTCTTTGCCGTTGGGCGGATGGCACCGCAGATGGGCAGATCATGTTCCCGCTGTACCTGCGCTCCAGCCGCAGTATCGGCAGTGTTGCAGGCGATAACAATGGCCTTGATATCAAATTGCAGCAGAAAGTTGATATCCTGCCGGGTATATTTCAGCACGGTTTCCGACGATCTTCCGCCATAGGGCACCCGGCTGGTATCTCCAAAGTAAATGATATCCTCTCCGGGCAGCTGATCCATCAGCTGCCGCACCGCAGTCAGGCCGCCAAGGCCGGAATCAAATACGCCAATTGGTCGTTTGTCCACGGTCACGCCTCCATCGCCAGCGAGATCAGTTCCTCGATCAGCTTCTGGTTGGGCACCCCTGCCGCCTCAAAGAGCTTGGGATACATGGAGATGGATGTAAAGCCGGGGATGGTATTGATCTCATTGAATACGACCTCTTCCCCCTCATAGGTCAGGAAGAAATCCACACGGCTCAGTCCCTTGCAGCCCATGGCCTCATAGACCGTTACCGCCGCCTTGCGAAGCCGCTCCGCAGCATCCTCCGAGATATCCGCCGGGATCTCTGTCCGGGACTGAGGAGAATTATATTTGGCATCATAGTCATAGAACTCTGCACCGGCGATCACCTCTCCCACCACCGATGCAATGGGATTTTTGTTTCCCAGCACTGCAACCTCTACCTCATGGCCGGAAATGAACTCCTCCACCAGCACCTTCTCATCATACTGTGCTGCTTTTTTCAGCGCATCCTTCAGCTCCTGGGTATTCTTCACCTTGGAAACTCCCACAGAGGAGCCCGTGCCGGAGGGCTTTACAAAGAGCGGGTAGCTGCCGCCGGATTCGATATCCCGCACCAGCCTTCCGAGATCCTCCAGAATGCTCTGGCGGCGGGCCAGATACCAGTTGGCCTGACGGACGCCGGTCTCTCCCACCAGCAGCTTGGAGATCGTCTTATCCATGCAGGACGCCGATGCTGCAACGCCGGGGCCCACACAGGGGATCCCAGCCACCTGCATCAGCCCCTGAATGGAGCCATCCTCGCCGTTTTCTCCATGGAGCACCGGGAAGCAGCAGTGGATGGGAACCGTTTCAAGCCCCTGGGGCTTCATAAGAAGCAGCCCCTGACCACGAGACGGCGACAGCGCCGCAGCGCATACGCCCTCAGTCTCCTGCCACTGATTGTCCCGAATCATCGCATAGTTTTCGGAGGGATAATACTTCCATACCCCCTCCTTGGTGATCCCCACGGGATAAACATGATATTTGGAACGGTCTATGTTGTTCAGCACAAATTCTACGGACCGAAGCGATACCTCATGCTCCGGAGATACACCGCCGAACAAGACCAGAAGATTCATCATTTTCTACACCTCATTGTACTTGACTATCTTTATATAATATGATAAAACGGGTTATAAAACAAGTGCTTCTTTCTATTTTTCCTTGGTGACAGTAAATTTCCTGTGAACTTCTTGGGCTACAGTGGAAATTACAGCACGAAAGGTATATAATGAAGATGAAAAGGAGGGATGCACCATGCAGATCGACCTGACCGAAAAAGAATTTCGCAGACTGCTGGACATGGTCTATATCGGAAACTGGATTCTCAATTCCACCAGAGGCTCTGACCGTTTTGACGACTACGATCAAGTGGAGAGCCGCATTTTCTCCTACTGCAAAGCGCATGGCATGGAGTCCCTGATTGAGAACTGGAACGGGCGGACGGTTCCTTCCCGTGCCTTTGCCGAGGGCGGCATCCACGAGGCCATTATGGACTACGAAGACGCAGTGTTCTTTGACATTCTGGCAGAGGAGCTGGCCCGGCGAGATATGGACTACGCCCCGATCTCCACCCAGAATTATGACGAGCTGGTGGCCCGAATGGACGAATACATGGAAGAGTTTGAGCAGAACGGCACAGACCGGCTGCAAGTTGAAGATATGGACTGACCGCTCAAATGGCCCGCCGATCCCGGCAGGCCATTTCTGTTATTTACTCTGCGTCCTTCGGCTTCAGCATTGCCCTCCGGTGGTGCTTCCGGCATAGGGCAATATAGCTGTCGTTGGCACCCAATACCACCTGATCTCCCTGTGTGATCATTTCACCCTTATCATTGAATCGTGCATTGCAGGTGGCCGCTTTGCCGCACCAGCATACCGTTTTGATCTCCTCAATGACATCGGCCCAAGCCAGCAGCCACATGCTGCCGGGGAAAAGATTCCGCTGAAAGTCTGTGCGCAGGCCATAGCAGATTACCGGTACTCCAAGATCATCTACAATATGCACCAAAAACTCGATCTGCTCCTTGGTACAAAACTGCGCCTCGTCTACGATCACGCAGTCATAGCACTGAATTTCTTCCCCGGTCATGGTAACAAGATGCTCCACAAAATCACACTTTTGACGAAGGCCCATGCGGGAGGCCACATAGCCCTCCCCATCCCGGTCGTCCAGCTTGGGTTTCACCAGCAGCGCACGTTTCCCACGCTCATAGTAGTTATAGCCCACCATCAGGGCATTGGCAGTCTTGGAGCTGCCCATGGCTCCATACCGAAAATAAAGCTTTGCCATTCTTCCTCCTGTTCGCCGGATCGGATCCGGCCTTCCCACAGCACCGTTATGGTGCGGTAATTTTCATGGGCTATTGTATCTTATTTCACGTTTCAATGCAACCCTTCTCATATACACAAAACTCCGCAGCTTGTCGCAGCTGCGGAGTTTTGTTACAGAAATCTGGATACACAGTATAGGATCCCATATAATACACTGGCCCCGACACCGTAAACCAGTACCGGCCCCGCAATGGTAAACATCTTTGCGCTGACCCCCATGACAAATCCCTCTGTCTTAAACTCCATGGCAGGTGAAACCACGGAATTGGCAAAGCCTGTTATGGGCACCACTGTGCCGGCCCCAGCAAGCTTTGCAATGCGGTCATAAATTCCAATCCCGGTGCATAAAGCGCCCAGAAACACCATGCTGATGGCAGTCGCCGTGGATGCCCCATCCTGATCCAGTCCCAGAAGTCCCCAGCCCTTCAATATCAGTTGGCCCAGAACGCAAATCAAGCCACCCGTCCAAAAGGCATTGAGGGTATCAATCCACAGGTGAGAATTCGGGGAATACTCCTTGACCAGCTCGCCATACTGTAAACTGCTGATTTTCATTCGATCATCTCCCGAAGCAGTATGCCCCGGGAGATACCTTTTTATGAAAAGATCTGTGGCAACAACCGTGAAATAAAGTACCCCGTCGCAAAAGACACCACATTGGCAGCGGCCGCATATGCAGCCGGATGCGGCTTCGGCGCATTCGGTGCACTAAAACGCCTCAAAAACAGCATATAGGCCAACGCCTCCACCAGGATTATCCCCAGCTCCAGCAGTCCATATTCCAGCACATAGATCACAAAGTTCGGCTGAAAGCCCCGCCAGAGCAGCACCGCATTCAGCAGCACCTGTGTCATCAGATTCACGACCGTGATCACCATCAGCTGTTTTTTCGCCACATAGCCAAAGAGCGGCGCCAGCAGAACCTCCAGTGCAATGGTAAGAATCAGTCGAGTCAAAAATCCAAGCGCCTGCCACCCACGTGAATAGGTTGCCTTTGCGGTGATGGTTCCATTGGAGGTCATGGCACCATTGTTGGCCCCTTCGTAGCCGGAAGTCTCTGCGGTCAGTCCATCCACGGAATAGACCGCATCAAAATAGCTGGCAAAGGCATATTGATGCAAAATTTCCGGACACGCTACAAATTGATCCGTGTCAGGAAAATACACCAGAATCTTAAAGTACTCCGGAGGATAGTATCCCCACCGAAACTCATCGGAACCGGTACAGTCCGCAAAATACTGGAGAAAATGGTAGCCATCCGTGTCCTGATAATCCACAAATTTCTGCCAGATATCGCCGTCCTCGGAAGGCTTTTCAATTGCAAGCCCCGAAAGGTAAGACACGCTGCTATAAGGGCCGGTCGATTCTTCCTTCGCCATTAAGGTGACATAATATCGAATCTCTGGATCGATTCCGTGAAACCGTACCACCACCGATGGCTTTGGTCCCATATCCGCATAGATTGGGCCACAGCACAGCGCCACGCATAGTATCATGATCGGCAGGATGGTCATAAAACGGTAACGCATCGCTTGAACTCCCCTCTCTGTAAGATACCATTCATGACGCAAAAAACGCGCTGCATGTTCCCATGCAGCGCGAAATTTAATGATTCAATTACACCAGCTCAATTACAGCCAGCTCAGCAGCATCGCCGCGGCGAGCGCCGATCCGGGTGATTCTGGTATAGCCGCCGTTGCGCTCAGCGTAGGAAGGAGCGATCTCCTTGAACAGCTTGGTCACAACGTCTTCCTTGGTGATAAACGCCAAGGCTCTGCGGCGGTCGGCCAGAGTGCCGCCCTTGCCCAGAGTAATCATCTTCTCAGCGATAGGCTGAACCTCTTTGGCACGGGTCACAGTGGTCTCAATGCGGCCCTTCTCCAGCAGATCGGTGGTCAGCTGACGAAGCATTGCCTTCCGCTGTGCGGTGGTTCTGCCGAGTTTACGAGTTCCGAACATTCTTATTTACCTCCTTTGCGAAAGGGTACGCTTAGTTGTTTGAGGAGCTGCCGTCACTGGCCAGGCTAAGGCCCATCATTGCCAGCTTATTCTGGACTTCCTCCAGAGACTTTCTGCCCAGGTTACGAACCTTGATCATGTCCTCACCGGAACGGCTGATCAGATCCTCAACCGTGTTGATGTTTGCACGCTTCAGGCAGTTAAAGCTTCTGACAGACAGATCCATTTCCTCGATGCTCATCTCCAGCACCTTTTCCTTGACATTTTCCGGCTTCTCCACAATCGTGGATTTGCTGGCCACAGACTCGCTCAGGTCGGTGAACAATACCAGATGATCCGTGAGGATCTTTGCGCCCAGAGATACTGCATCCCGTGCGCTGATGGTATTGTCGGTCCAGACCTCGAGGGTCAGCTTGTCATAGTCGGTCATATTGCCCACGCGGGTGTTTTCCACGGTGAAGTTGACCTTGTAAACAGGCGTATAGATGGAGTCAATGGGAATCACACCAATGACAGTCTGCGCAGTCTTGTTCTTGTCAGCAGGAACATAGCCACGGCCATGACTGAGCGTGATCTCCATGTTAAACGTAGCATCGGGGCCCAAGGTGCAGATGTGGAGCTCGGGATTCAGGATCTCGACCTCACCGTCTGCCTTGATGTCGCCGGCGCATACCTCCCGCTCGCCCATGGCCTCAATGTAAACAGTCTTGGGGCCCTGGCAGTGAAGCTTCGCGATGATGCGCTTTACGTTCAGTACGATCTCGGTAACATCTTCCTTGACGCCGGGGATGGTGGAAAACTCATGCTGGACACCTGCGATCTTGATGGAAGTAGCCGCGGTGCCGGGCAGAGAAGAAAGCAGAATTCTTCTCAGGCTATTGCCGAGGGTTGTGCCGTATCCTCTCTCCAGGGGCTCAACTACATACTTACCGTAGGAAGTATCCTCTGCGGAGTCGATGCATTCAATGCGAGGCTTTTCAATTTCTACCATATAGGAAATACCCTCCTTGTAACCGCGATAAAAATCGCATTTGATTCAGCTTACAGATAATCGAGGGCTTATTGTTACTTGGAGTACAACTCAACGATAAGATGTTCAGCGATCTCGAAGTCAATGTCCTCTCTTGCGGGAGCGGCAATGACCTTACCAGTGAGTGTGTTCTTGTCTCTGTCCAGCCACTTGGGAGTAGCCGCAAAGACGTCATCCTCCTTCAGCTTCTTAAAGAAAGCGTTGGAGCAGCTCTTCTCGCAAACTGCGACCACATCGCCGGTCTTAACCAGGTAAGAGGGAATGTTGACGCGCTTGCCGTTAACGGTAAAATGACCGTGGTTTACCAGCTGACGAGCCTCACGGCGGGTGGAAGCAAAGCCCAGTCTGTAAACGACATTGTCCAGTCTCCGCTCGATCATGCACAGAAGCTCCTCGCCGGTGTTACCAGCCATCTTGGAGGCCTTCTCGTAGTAAGCATGGAACTGCTTTTCCTGAATGCCGTAAACAAACTTAACCTTCTGCTTCTCGGTCAGCTGCGTTGCATACTCAGACTTTTTGGCTCTTCTCTGGCCGCCGGGGTTCTTGTTGGAAGTTCTGCTGTAACCCATGACGGCAGGAGAAACGCCCAGCGTTCTGCAGCGCTTGAGAACAGGCTGTGTATTTCTAGCCATTGCTAATTTCCTCCTTATAAGTTATACGCGGCGGCGTTTGGGAGGACGGCAGCCATTGTGAGGAATGGGAGTCACGTCCTTGATCATGTTGACCTCGAGGCCAGCGGACTGAAGCGCACGGATGGCGGATTCACGGCCCTGGCCGGGGCCCTTCACATATACTTCCACGGTCTTCAGGCCATGCTCCATAGCAGCCTTTGCAGCGGTCTCAGCAACCATCTGTGCAGCATAGGGAGTAGACTTTCTGGAACCACGGAAGCCCAGGCCGCCGGAGGAAGCCCAGGAGATGGCGTTACCGTTGAGGTCGGTAATCGTCACCATGGTATTGTTAAAGGAGCTACGGATATGTGCAGCACCTTTTTCGATGTTCTTGCGCTCACGGCGCTTTTTGATAACCTTTTTCTTGTTGGCAGCCATACATATCCCTCCTTACTTCTTCTTATTAGCAATGGTCTTCTTGGGACCCTTGCGAGTTCTGGCATTAGTCTTGGAACGCTGACCTCTTACGGGCAGGCCTCTTCTGTGGCGAGTGCCACGGTAGCAGCCGATCTCGGTGAGCCGCTTGATGTTCAGAGCGACTTCACGACGAAGATCACCTTCGATGGTGTAGCCCTTATCAATGACGTCACGGAGGGCGGCCTCCTGATCGTCTGTCAGGTCCTTTACGCGGATGTCGGGATTAATCCCCGCCTTCTCAAGAATGTCTTTTGCACTCTTTCTGCCGATACCATAGATATAAGTCAGGCCGATCTCGACTCGCTTATCCTTCGGCAGATCAACACCGGAAATTCGTGCCATTTAACTCTGCACCTCCTTTTCTTAACCCTGTCTCTGCTTATGCTTGGGATTCTCGCAAATCACCATAACGCGGCCCTTGCGCTTAATGACTTTGCACTTCTCGCACATGGGCTTTACGGACGGTCTTACTTTCATACTGTTAACCTCCATATTGAGAACGTGTCTCTCACTTGCTTCTCCAGGTGATCCGTCCCCGTGTCAGGTCATAGGGCGACATCTGAACGGTGACCTTATCTCCCGGAAGAATCTTAATAAAGTTCATCCGGAGCTTGCCGGAAATGTGTGCCAGAATGGTGTGTCCTTTGCCGATATCTACCGAGAACATTGCATTCGGCAATGCATCCACTACGATGCCCTCAAGCTCAATTACGTCGTCTTTTGCCAAGATTACTCAGCCTCCTTGGTTCTGACTGTTAATGTCTGACCATAAATGGCCAAATCCCTGCGTAACTCGCTGTTGAGTACTTTGTCGCCTCGAAGAATCTTCTTGGCAACGTTAGAATCAATCCGAGCGGCAAAACGGAGATGCTTCAGCTTCTTCCGTTTGGGATTTTCCATGGTCCTCTGTTTGCCGTTGGCAAGAAATGCATATCCGTTCTCCACACGGAGCACATAGAACAGCCCTCCCTTGTCCCGGCCAGCCATAGAAACGATGATATCCGCTTTAGAGATATCCATTGTCCTGCCTCTCGGTGACGGTGAGAATTTCCGGCTCGCCGTCGGTAATGAGCACAGTATTTTCATAGTGAGCCGCTCTGGTGCCGTCCACTGTTTTTGTGGTCCAGCGATCCGGCATAACATGCACATCATAAGAGCCAACGGTAACCATGGGCTCAATGGCAATGACCATGCCGGGCATCAATCTGGGGCCGCGGCCGGGGTGCCCATAGTTGGGAACCTCAGGCTCCTCGTGGAGCTGCTCGCCAACACCATGGCCGACGAACTTCCGCACAACACCAAAGCCGTTTGCCTCTACGCAGGTCTGTACCGCATGAGAGATATCCGAAATTCGGAATCCACGCTTGCAGAACTTCAAACCTTCATAGAAGCTCTGCCGGGTCACTTCCACCAGCTTCCGGGAGACCTCATCGGTCTCGCCGCAGATGAAGGTGGCTGCGCAATCACCGTGAAAGCCTCCCCAATAGGCGCCAACATCCACAGAGACGATATCGCCTTCCTGGACGACCTGCTTTCCGGGGATGCCGTGGATCACCACGTCATTGATGGAAATGCAGGCGCTGGCAGGGAAACCGCCGTACCCAAGGAACGACGGAGCCGCTCCCTGAGATACGATGTAGTCATGAACCGCTTTGTCGATGGCATGTGTCGTCACACCCGGACGAATCATGTCACCGGCTACGGCTCTTGCTTCTGCGGTGATTTTGCCGGCCTTTCGCATGATCTCAATCTCATAGGGCGTTTTAATGGAGATCATACATTTGCCCCCAGTGCAGCCAGAATATCCTTGGTTGCACTTTCGATGGGCTGATTGCCCTCGACTTCCTTCAGGATGCCCATTTTTTCATAGAAAGCCTTCAGAGGCTCCGTCTCATCATGGAACACCTTCAGACGGTTCTTCACCGTCTCAGGCGCATCATCCTTACGGATTTCCAGTTTGCCGCCGCAGGAGTCGCAAACGCCCTCGGTCTTCGGCGGGTTCGCGGTAATATGATAGCTGGCGCCGCAGGCTGCGCAGACACGACGGCCGACCATACGATCCTCGATGACCTTGTCAGCGATCTCGATGGACACGACCTTATCGATGGGCACATCCTGTGCGACCAGTGCCTCTGCCTGAGGGATGGTTCTGGGCATACCGTCCAGAATAAAGCCCTTCTGGCAGTCAGGCTGCGCAACGCGCTCTTTCACAATTCCAACGATCACTTCGTCGGGAACCAGCTTGCCGGCGTCCATATAGGACTTGGCCTTCATGCCGACTTCTGTGCCGTTTTTCACTGCTTCACGGAGAATGTTTCCGGTGGAGATGGTGGGAATCCCCAGCTTTTCGCTGATGATCTCAGCCTGGGTGCCCTTGCCCGCACCGGGAGCACCAAGAAGAATGACGTTCATTACGATATCCCCCTTAATTACTCAAGAAAGCCCTTGTAATTCCGCATCATCATCTGAGCCTCCAGAGCCTTAACGGTCTCAAGAGCAACGCCTACCACGATGATGACGGAGGTACCGCCAATTGCGAGGCTGGCATAGCCGGAGATATTGGAGATGATAATCGGCAGAATTGCGACAACGCCCAGATACAGGGAGCCGAAGAGCACGATTTTGTGAATGACCTTCTGAATGAACTCGGCAGTCGGACGCCCAGCACGGAAGCCGGGGATAAAGCCGCCGTTCTTCTTCAGGTTGTTAGCGATCTCAATGGGATTGTACTGGATCGCAGCATAGAAATAGCCAAAACCAATGATCAGCAGGAAATACACAATGGCATAAATCAGGCCGTTGGTATCCGTGATCTTGCGCATCACCGTGGTGAACGCCCAGTCGTTGCTGGAATCATTGAAGGCCAGAATCGTAGCAGGCAGAGAAGCGATGGACTGTGCGAAGATGATGGGCATAACGCCAGACATGTTCACCTTGATGGGGAGGAACGTGCTCTGGCCGCCGTACATCTTACGGCCACGCATCTGCTTTGCATACTGAATGGGAATCCGGCGCTCGGAGTCGTTGACAAATACGATCACGACCACCAGAGCCAGAGCCAGAACCAAGATCAGCAGAACACCGAAAATGCTCTCAGCGCCGCCTGCGATATTGGTGATCGCAGTGCTGACGGTGGAGGGAATTCTGGAGATAATGGAAGCAAACAGAATAATGGAAATACCGTTGCCGATACCAAATTCCGTGATCTGCTCGCCCAGCCACATGATGAATGCGGAACCGGCAGTAAAGGTAAGAACGATTACAAGGCCAGTCAGCACACCGGTCTGGGTCAGCAGGTGTGCATTCCGCAGCATGGAGTAGTAGGCAAAGCCCATGATGAGGCCCAGACCTACGGTCACATACCGGGTAATGCTTGCGATCTTCTTCCGGCCCTCTTCGCCGCCGTCCTTCTGGAGGCGCTCAAGTGCAGGGATCGCAATGCACAGCAGCTGCATAATAATGGAGCTGTTGATATAGGGGTTAATGGACAGCGCAAACACCGTTGCACGGGAGAATGCGCTACCGGACATGGCATTGTACAGCCCCAGAACCGTGTTGCTGAGGTTCTGATCGAAGTATTCCTTCAGCAATGCCACATCAACATAGGGAACAGGCACTGCGTTACCCAGCCGATAAATCATCAGGATAAACACAGTGAACAGGATCTTCTTGCGAAGCTCCGGAGCCTTCCAGGCGCCTTTCATGGTCTGAAGCATTTCAGCCACTTAGACCACCTCGGCCTTTCCACCTGCCTGTTCGATCTTTTCCTTAGCAGATTCGGAGAAAGCAGCTGCCTGAACAGTAAGCTTCTTCGTGAGGTTGCCAGCACCCAGGACCTTCAGGCCATAGGGGCAACCGGAAATCACGCCTGCGGCGATCAGTGCCTCAGCAGTGATAACAGCACCATCCTCAAAACGCTCCAACTGGGAAACGTTCACGGAGGTCAGGGGCTTAGCAAAGATATTGTTGAAGCCGCGCTTGGGGACACGACGAGCCAGAGGCATCTGGCCGCCTTCAAAGCCTCTTCTGATCTTACCGCCGCTGCGGGCCTTCTGGCCCTTGTGACCGCGACCAGCGGTCTTGCCGTTGCCAGTACCATGGCCACGGCCCTTACGCTTGCCAGTCTGGACGGAGCCGGCAACCGGAGCAAGTTCATGTAATTTCATCTACTTGCACCTCCTTACTGTTCCTCGGTGACCTTCAGCAGATAGCCGATCTGGGCGATCTTGCCGCGGGTCTGAGCATTGTCGGGCTGGATGGTCTTCTGACCAATCTTGCGCAGCCCAAGAGAATTGGCTGTTGCAATGTGCTTGTCAAGTCTACCGTTGAGGCTCTTGACCAGCTCGATTTTCAAATTTGCCATTGTTCAGCCCTCCTTAACCCAAGATTTCTTCGACGCTCTTGCCTCTGATGCGAGCAACCTCTTCAGGTCCACGCAGAGCCATCAGGCCAGCAAAGGTCGCCTTAACCACGTTCTGGGGATTCTTGGAGCGCATGCATTTCGCACGAATGTTGGTGATACCAGCTGCCTCCATAACGGAACGGACAGCACCGCCGGCGATCACGCCGGTACCGGTGGAAGCGGGCATCATCAGCACGGCGCCAGCGCCGTAGATTCCGGTGATCTCGTGGGGAATGGTAGTGCCGGACAGAGTGATCTGAACCATGTTCTTCTTAGCATCAGCGATGCCCTTCAGAATAGCCTCAGAAACCTCGGAAGCCTTACCTAGGCCATAACCGACCTTACCCTTACCGTCGCCCACTACAACCAGTGCGGCGAACTTATAGATACGGCCACCCTTAACGGTCTTGGAAACACGGTTCAGGGAGACGACTTTCTCAATATACTCCTGTGCAGCTTCTTCTTTTGCACCTCTATTGTAAGCCATTTGTTTGTCCTCCTCCCCTTAAAAATCCAGGCCGCCTTCGCGGGCGCCTTCGGCCAGTTCCTGCACACGGCCATGATAGATATAGCCGCCGCGGTCAAAGACCACATTCTCGATGCCCTTGGCCTTTGCACGCTCAGCGATCAGGGCGCCGACCTTGCGGGCAGCTTCCTTATTGCCGGTGGGGCCTTCGATGGACTTATCCAGTGTAGAAGCGGAGACCAGAGTGACGCCGTTGACATCATCAATGATCTGCGCATAGATGTTCGCATTGCTGCGGAACACATTCAGGCGAGGTCTCTCGGGCGTGCCGGAGATCTTGCCGCGCACTCTCTTGTGGCGCTTGAGACGCTGCGCATTCGTATTCGGTCTTTTAATCATTTAGGCACACCTCCTATTACTTCTTACCGCCGGTCTTGCCTTCCTTACGGCGAACGACCTCATCGGCATATTTGATACCCTTGCCCTTGTAAGGCTCGGGGGGTCTTTTCCCTCTGACCTCAGCGGCAAACTGACCAACCTGCTGCTTGTCAATGCCGTTGATAACGATCTTGTTGTTGGCGGGGACATCAATGGTAATGCCGTCAACCTCATCCACGAACACGTCGTGAGAGAAGCCCAGCTTCATTACCAGCTGCTTGCCCTTCTTTTCCACTCTGTAGCCAACGCCGTTGACTTCCAGCTCCTTCTTGTAGCCCTCGGTAACACCGATCACCATGTTATGAAGCAGGGTGCGGGTCAAGCCGTGCAGGCTGCGGTTGAGCTTTTCGTCGTTGGGGCGGGTCACATGAATGGTGCCATCCTCGCAGGTGATGGTCATTGCGGGATTCATGGTCTTGGTCAGGGTGCCCTTGGGGCCCTTTACCGTAACAACATTTCCATCGCCGATGCTGACTTCAACGCCTGCAGGTACTGTGATAGGCATTCTGCCGATACGAGACATACAGATTTACCTCCTTTACCATACAAACGCAAGGACTTCGCCGCCGACATGGGCCTTGCGGGCCTCCTTGTCGGTCATGACGCCCTTGGACGTGGAAACAATTGCAATGCCGAGGCCGCGGAGAACCTTGGGCAGCTCGTCAGCGCCTACATACATACGCAGGCCGGGCTTGGACACACGGCGAAGACCGGTGATGACCTTCTCCTTGCCCAGATACTTCAGGGTGATCTTGATCACGCCCTGATTGCCGTCCTCGATGAACTGGTAGGACTTGATATAGCCCTCCTCAAAGAGGATCTTGGCGATGGCCAGCTTCAGCTTGGAAGCAGGCACATTCACGGACTCATGCTTGGCATTGTTGGCGTTTCTGATACGGGTGAGCATATCAGCGATAGGATCTGTGATTTGCATTTGTGAACCTCCTGTTATGAATTACAGCCGTGAAGGCTGTGGTGACAGCCGGAGTATCATCCCGCCCGGAGTGAACGGGAAGACTTCCGGCGTCCGTATATTACCAGCTTGCCTTCTTTACGCCAGGAATCTGGCCCTTGTAGGCGAGCTCTCTGAAGCAAATACGGCAAATGCCGTAGTTGCGCAGATACGCATGGGGTCTGCCGCAGATCTTGCAGCGGTTATAGTAGCGAGTAGAGAACTTGGGGTCCTTCTGCTGCTTCATTACCATAGACTTTCTAGCCATTATTCTTTCCTCCGATTAGTTGTAGAAGGGAGCGCCCACCATGGTCAGCAGCTCTTTTGCCTCTTCATCCGTCTTAGCAGTGGTGCAAATAACAATGTCCATGCCGCGGATGGCGTCTACCTTATCATACTCGATCTCGGGGAAGATCAGCTGCTCCTTGATGCCGAAGCAGTAGTTGCCTCTGCCGTCGAAGGAGTTGGGGTTGATACCACGGAAGTCACGGACACGGGGCAGAGCCACGTTGAACAGACGATCCAGGAACTCCCACATTCTGTCCTGACGGAGGGTGACCTTCACGCCGACGGTCTGGCCCTCACGAACCTTGAAGTTTGCAACAGACTTCTTAGCCTTGGTGGGGACAGCCTTCTGGCCGGTGATGGTGGTGATATCATTAATAATGGCCTCAACGATCTTTGCGTTGTCCTTGGCCTCGGAAGAACCGACGTTGATGACAACCTTATCGATCTTGGGGATCTCCATGACGCTCTTGTACTGGAACTTAGTCATCATAGCAGGAGCGATTTCAGCTTTATACTTATCCTTCAAAGTAGGCATTCTTATACGCTCCTTTCTTAGATCTGCTCGCCGCACTTCTTGCAAGTACGGACGTTCTTGGTCTTACCATTCTCCTCCACGGAGGTGTGGCCGATGCGGGTGGCCTTGCCGCACTTGGGGCAAACCAGCATGACCTTGGAAGCTCTCATGGGAATGGCCTTACGGATAATGCCGCTCTCCTGATCCTGACGGGTAGCGCGAACGTGGCAGTCAGCCATGTTTACGCCCTCAACCAGAATCTTGCCAACGGTGGGCATGGTGGAGAGGACCTTGCCCTGCTTGCCCTTATCCTTACCGGACAGAACAACTACGGTATCATTCTTTTTGATCTTCATCTAGGTACCCCCTTAAATGACTTCCGGAGCCAGAGACAGGATCTTCATGTAATCCTTATCACGGAGCTCTCTTGCCACAGGCCCAAAGATACGGGTGCCTCTGGGGTTCTTGTCGTCCTTAATGAGGACGGCTGCGTTCTCGTCAAAGCGCACATAGGTACCGTCTGCACGACGAACACCGCGGCAGGTACGAACGATAACAGCCTTAACGACCTCGCCCTTCTTAACAGTGCCGCCGGGAGCAGCCTTGCGAACAGAAGCAACGATAACGTCGCCAATGTTGCCGTACTTGCGCTTGGAGCCGCCCAGAACACGGATGCACTTAATTTCCTTGGCGCCGGTATTATCGGCAACCTTCAGGTAACTTTCCTGCTGAATCATCGAACCGGCCTCCTTACTTCGCTTTTTCGATAATCTCTACCAGTCTCCAGCGCTTGTCCTTGGACAGGGGACGGGTCTCCATGACACGGACGGTATCACCGATGCCGCACTCATTGTTCTCGTCATGCGCCTTGAGCTTGTAGGTTCTCTTAATCGTCTTCTTGTAGAGGGCATGCTGTACGCTGTCCTCAATCGCAACCACGATTGTCTTATCCATCTTATTGGAGACGACGGTGCCAACCCTGGTTTTGCGGAAAGCTCTTGTATCTTCCACTTGAGTTTACCTCCTTAGGCTTCGGTCCGAAGCTCCCTTTCGCGTAAAATAGTTTTGACTCGGGCAATGTCCTTCTTCACAGACTGGATCTTCAGAGGGTTGTCCAGCTGATTGGTTGCATGCTGCATCCGCAGGAAGAACAGGTCCTTCTTCAGAGAAGTCAGCTGTGCCTCGAGCTCTGCGGTGGTCTTGTCCCGTAATTCATTTGCCTTCATCATTATTCACCACCATTTCCGGACTCGGTGTCTTCCTTAGCCACGATCTTGCACTTAATAGGCAGCTTGTGGATAGCAAGACGAAGTGCTTCCTTAGCGACTTCCTCAGAAACGCCGCCGATCTCAAACATGACCTTGCCGGGTTTCACAACAGCAACCCAGAACTCAGGGCCGCCCTTACCGGAACCCATTCGAGTACCGATGGCCTTCTTGGAAACAGGCTTGTCAGGGAAAATCTTGATCCAAACCTTACCGCCACGCTTGGTGGAACGGGTCATGGCCACACGAGCGGCCTCGATCTGGTTGCTGGTAATCCAGCCGGGCTCACAAGCGGCAATACCATACTCGCCGTAAGCCACAAAATTTCCGCGGGAAGCAGCGCCCTTCATGCGGCCTCTCTGCTGCTTGCGGTATTTAACTCTCTTAGGCAGAAGCATTAGCGGTTGCCTCCTTCCCTCCGGCTGTTATTTCTGTTGCCGTAGTTTCTGTTGCCGCGGCGATCGCCACGACGGTCATTGTTTCTGCGATCACGTCTGGGCTGCTCAACCTTGGTCTCGCGGAGCGTGGAGTTGAGAACCTCGCCCTTGTAGATCCAAACCTTAACGCCGATCTTACCGTAAGTGGTGTTGGCCTCGGTGAAACCGTAGTCAATGTCAGCACGGATGGTCTGCAGGGGAATGGTGCCCTCGTGATAGGTCTCGCTGCGAGCGATTTCAGCGCCGCCAAGACGGCCGCCGCAGGTGACCTTGATGCCCTTAGCCCCCAGACGAGTGGCATTCTGCATAGCCTTCTTCATGGCTCTGCGGTAGCCGATACGCTTCTCCAGCTGAGCAGCAATGTTCTCTGCAACCAGCTGAGCGTTCATGTCGGGGCTGCGAACCTCAACAATGTTGACGTTCACGGGCTTCTTCAGCATAGCCTCCAGCTTGAGGCGCAGCTTCTCGATCTCGCTGCCGCCCTTGCCGATCACAACACCGGGGCGGGAGCAGTGAATATTGATGCGAACCTTGTTCGCGTTATCTCTCTCAATCTCGATCTTGGCAATACCGGCGGAGTACAGGGTGCTCTTCAGGTACTTGCGGATGTTGTAATCCTCAACTACCAGATCACCAACTTTGTCCTCGCGGGCATACCAGCGAGAGTCCCAATCCTTGATTACGCCAACGCGCAGTCCATGGGGATTAACTTTCTGTCCCATAAGTTACCTCCTGCCTTAATCCTTCTCGCCGACCACGACGGTGATGTGAGAAGTTCTCTTGTTGATTCTGTAGGATCTGCCCTGCGCACGAGGCATGGCCCGCTTCAGGATGGGGCCGGGATCGGCGGACACGGCAGAAACATAGAGCTTATCTACATCCATTCCGTGGTTGTTCTCTGCATTGGCCACCGCGCTGTTCAGGAGCTTCAGAAGAAGCTCAGAAGCAGCCTTGGGGGTCTGCATAAGAATTGCGGCCGCAGTCTTAACGTCCTTGCCGCGGATCAGGTCGCAGACGATCTGGACCTTGCGGGGAGAAATGCGGGCGTAACTCAGATGTGCTTTCGCTTCCATTTAATGCTTCCTCCTTACTTGGAATTGGTGGTCTTGCTGCCAGAATGACCTCTGAAGGTTCTGGTGGGAGCAAATTCGCCCAGCTTGTGACCAACCATGTCCTCGGTGATATACACGGGAACGTGCTTGCGGCCGTCATGAACGGCGATCGTATGGCCGACGAAGGAGGGGAAAATGGTGGATGCTCTGGACCAGGTCTTGAGCACCTTTTTCTCATTGGCCTTGTTCAGTTCCTCAACGCGCTTGTACAGCTCAGGAGCTACGAAAGGGCCTTTTTTCACACTTCTGCTCATTGTATTTCCTCCTTACTTGCTGTTTCTGCGCTTGACGATGAACTTATCGGTGGGGTTCTTCGTCTTGCGGGTCTTGTAACCCATAGCAGGCTTGCCCCAGGGGGTAACCGGTCCGGGACGACCAACGGGGCTCTTGCCTTCGCCGCCGCCGTGGGGGTGGTCATTGGGGTTCATAACAGAGCCGCGAACGGTGGGGCGGATGCCCATGTGACGCTTACGGCCAGCCTTGCCCAGATGGACATTCTCATGGTCGATGTTGCCGATCTGGCCGATGGTCGCCTTGCAGTCCATGCGGATGTAGCGAACCTCGCCGGAAGGCATACGGATCTGCGCCATAGCGCCGTCCTTTGCCATGAGCTGTGCGGAGGTACCGGCGGAACGAACCAGCTGTGCGCCGCGGCCGGGGTAGATCTCCACATTGTGGATTACGGTACCAACAGGGATGTTGGCGATGGGCAGCGCATTGCCGGGCTTGATGTCGGCAGCGGCGGAGGACACAACGGTGTCGCCAGCCTTCAGGCCAACAGGAGCCAGAATGTAGCGCTTCTCGGTGCCGTAGTCAACCAGAGCGATGAATGCGCTGCGGTTGGGGTCATACTCCAGACGGAGCACGGTGCCGGGCACGTCTACCAGATCACGCTTGAAGTCGATGATTCTGTACTTTCTCTTATTGCCGCCGCCATGATGACGAACGGTGATCCGGCCATAGCTGTTACGGCCAGCATGCTTCTTGAGCGGCTCCACAAGGCTGCGCTCAGGTTTCGCCTTCTTATCAACGCCATCGAAACCGGATACGGTCATGTTTCTGCGAGACGGCGTGGTCGGCTTAAAAGTTTTAATAGCCATTATTAGTTCTCTCCTTGTTTGAGATTTGAATTAGACCATGCCTTCGAAGAACTCGATGCTCTTGGAGTCCTCGGTCAGCTCAACATAAGCCTTCTTGGTAGCAGCGGTACGGCCCATGGGATAAGAACCGGTACGCTTCTGCTTGCCCTTGGTCTTAACGGTGTTTACGGACTTGACCTTTACACCGAAAATTTCAACAATCGCCTGCTTGATCTCGATCTTGTTGGCGGAAGGAGCAACCTCAAAGACATACTTCTTCAGAGCGCTCTCTGCCATGGACTTCTCGGTAATCACAGGACGAAGGATAACGTCATATGCAGTCTTCATTATGCGAATACCTCCTCAATCTTAGCCACAGCAGCCTTGTCGACCACCAGCTTATTGCAGTTCACAATGTCGTAGACATTGATGAGGTTTGCGAAAGTGGTGTTGCAGCCGGGGATGTTCCGGGAACTGAGGATCACGTTCTGGTTTACCTCAGGGGTAACAACCATAGCCTTCTTCTCTGCGCCAACGGCGGTCAGGAAGGTCTTGAAGGTCTTGGTCTTGACCTCGTCCATCTTGATCTCATCCACAACGATCAGGTCGCCGGAAGCAACCTTAGCGGACAGAGCAGACTTCAGAGCCAGTCTCTTAACCTTCTTGTTCAGGGTGTAGCTGTAATCTCTGGGCTTGGGGGCAAACACAACGCCGCCGTGAGTCCACTGGGGAGCACGGATGGAGCCCTGTCTTGCGCGGCCTGTACCCTTCTGGCGCCACGGCTTGATGCCGCCGCCTCTGACCTCAGCGCGGGTCAGGGTGCTCTGGGTACCCTGACGGCAGTTAGCCAGATGATTCTTTACAACATCGTGCACAACGGAAGCGTTGGGCTCAATGCCGAACACGGCTTCGGAGAGTTCGATCTCACCGACCTGCTTGCCGGTCATATCATAAACATTCGTCTTAGGCATGAATTACACTCCTCTCCATTAGCCTCTTGCGGAAGCCTTCTGCGGGTTACGTCCGGAAGCCTTCTGCGGGTTCTTGCTGATGCCGGCTTCTGCCTGCTTCACCTTGTTGTTCTTGACAGTGTTCTTCAGCACGACCAGACCGCCCTTGGGGCCGGGGATCGCACCGCGAATCACGATCATGTTCAGCTCAGCATCAACCTTCACAACATCCAAATTCTGCACAGTGACCTGATCAACGCCCATCTGGCCTGCACCGATCTTACCCTTGTAGATACGGGAAGGAGTGGAGCAGGAGTTCATGGAGCCGGCATGTCTGTGGACAGGGCCGCCGCCGTGAGTGGTGGGGGTGCGCTGTGCGCCATGACGCTTGATAACGCCCTGATAGCCATGGCCCTTGGAGATACCGGTCACATCGACCTTATCGCCAGCGGCAAAGACGTCAGCCTTTACCTCGTCGCCAACCTGCAGGGTGCTGTCCTCGAGACGGAACTCCTTGAGGACTTTCTTGAGGGCCACATTGGCCTTCTTGAGATGGCCGACCTCAGGCTTGGTGAGCTTGGACTCCTTGATGTCCTGATAGCCCAGCTGAACTGCGGTATAGCCGTCCTTTTCCATGGTCTTCAGTTGAGTAACGGTGCAGGGGCCGGCTTCCACTACGGTAACCGGAATGACCTTGCCGCTCTCATCGAAGATCTGGGTCATACCCACTTTCTTGCCGATGATTGCTTTCTGCATAGTGATTTCCTCCTATAAGGTTATTGGTTGACACATTGGGTATGTCAACTTGACCCGTCCGCCTCAGGCGGACTTGGCTTCTGTAATTCCGTGGGTTGGGGGAATTACAGCTTTATCTCAATCTCAACACCAGCAGGCAGCTCCAGACCCATCAGGGCCTCGACGCATTTCTGGCTGGGGTTAAGAATATCGATCAGTCTCTTGTGGGTGCGGCGCTCGAACTGCTCACGGCTGTCCTTGTACTTATGCACTGCACGAAGAATGGTGACAACTTCCTTCTTGGTAGGAAGCGGAATGGGGCCGGAAACCTGAGCGCCGTTGCGCTTTGCAGTCTCCACGATTTTCTCAGCGCTGGAATCGATGATCTGATGATCGTAAGCCTTCAGGCGGATCCGGATCATTTCTTTGTTTGCCATTGTGGGTTTTCCTCCTTAGATATCGTACTCAGTTATGTCACATGAGTCTCTGGGTACGGTCGAAAGCATCTGTCCGCTATGCCGTGCGTATCATTCCGGGCCATAGAAAAGACCGGCAGCAAGCCGGTCAAGACTACCTCCCCGGCGATATACGCCGCGAAGCAGTGCTTCCAGCCGCCCGATTAACGGACATACTCCGCAGAAGTTACCGGTTTTGAAGCCGCAATCTCCTGTTTCATCGCAGTTTGCGCTAAAACTCGCGCGTGAATATAATATAATAAATCCCCTCTTTTGTCAAGAGGGGATTTACATTTTTTCATTATTTTTTCCCGGTACACCAGCCAATGATCCGATCCAGCTGTTCCTTCGACAAATACTGAAGCGGAATCAGGTTCACGCTGCGGCGATTGGGATACAGCAGCAGGGCATTTTGGTTTCTCCGAACACGCCATGTTTTGCTCCAGAGTACTCTTGCCTGCCCCTCTCCATTCTTCACCGTCCAGCCGTCCCGGTCAAACTGGTATTCCAGCTTCATCTGTGCCAGACCCGAACGGGTATGTTCCCGCTGTATCGTTCGCCTGTACACCGCCAGCAGCACCAGCACAGCCAGCACCAGCACCAATATCACCGTCAGCGGCATTTCACGGGGCAGCTTGCCGCCCAGTGCCAAGGCCAGCACGATCAGCACCAGCAGCGCCACCGCCAGAGAAAAGCCCCGCAGGAACTGCTGCCACTTGAGCTTTGCAAACTCCGGATAGGCGATCCCGTATACCGTTACCGTCACATTGCTCTCTTTTTTCTTTCCCAACGCAGCTTCCTCTTAATTAGTATGCTACGCCCCAGTAGACCATCTTCTCTGCCTTTTTCCCGCAGATGGGGCAGACGTCAGAGAGATGCTCCTGCTGGAAGGGAATGCAGCGGGAGGTCATACCGGCCTTTTCCTTCATGTCCAGCTCACACTGGAGGTTGCCGCACCACATGGTCTTAATGAAGCCGCCGTGCTCCTCCTGAAGCTGCTTGGCCTCTTCCAGAGAATACGCCGCATAGGTGTGATCCGCAATATTCTTCGCTGCCTTGGCATACAGTCCATCGTGTACTGCATCCAGCAGCTCCGGCACCCGCTGTTCCAGCTCGTCCAGAGACAGGGTGATCTTCTCGCCATTGTCCCGGCGAACCGCCACGCACTGGTTCTTCTCCAGATCCTTGGGGCCGATCTCAATGCGCAGGGGTACACCCTTCATCTCATATTCAGCAAATTTCCAGCCGGGGCTGTTGTCGCTGAAATCGCCCTTGGCCCGGAGGCCCTGATTCTTCAGTCGCTCTACCAGCTGCTCTGCCGCTTCGGTAACACCGGGCTTATGAGCGGCGATGGGCAGGATAATCACCTGAATGGGAGCGATTCTGGGCGGCAGCACAAGGCCGTTGTTGTCACCATGGGTCATGATAATGCCGCCGATGATTCGAGTGGACACGCCCCAAGAGGTCTCGTAGGGGTGGACCTGCTGGTTATTCTTGTCGGTAAAGGTGATATCAAAGGCCGTGGGGAAGCCGTCACCAAAGTAATGGCTGGTACCGGCCTGCAGCGCCTTCCGGTCATGCATCATGCACTCGATGGTGTAGGTGCGCTCGGCTCCGGCGAATTTCTCCTTATCGGTCTTCTGTCCCCGAATGACAGGCATGGCCAGAATGTTCTCACAGAGGTTGGCATAGGTCTCCAGCTGCTGCTCTGTCTCGGCGATGGCCTCCTCGGGGGTAGCGTGAAGGGTATGGCCCTCCTGCCACAGGAACTCCCGGTGACGCAGGAAGGGACGGGAGGTCTTCTCCCAACGGAGTACGCTACACCACTGGTTATACAGCAGGGGCAGATCTCTCCAAGAGTGGACGATGTGGCTCCAGTGGTCACAGAACAGGGTCTCAGAAGTTGGGCGGATGCAAAGGCGCTCCTCCAGTTCCTCGCTGCCGCCATGGGTGACCCAAGCGCACTCGGGCGCAAAGCCGGATACATGATCCTTCTCCTTCTGGAGCAGGCTCTCAGGGATCAGCATGGGCATGGACACATTGGTGTGGCCGGTGCGCTTGAAGTCAGCATCCAGTTCCTTCTGAATATTCTCCCAGATGGCATAGCCATAGGGCCGCAGAATAAACATGCCCTTGGTGCTGGTATAGTCGATGAGCTCTGCCTTGGTGCATACATCGGTATACCACTTGGCAAAGTCCACCTCCATATCTGTGATACGTTCCACCTGTTTCTTCTCTTTTGCCATATTGTTTCATCCTTTCGCGCATTGCGCTATGGTCAGGGCAAATGAATGCCCATGGTCTCGTACCGATTATGATAGCACACTTTTTCCTCTGCATCAAGAGCACTTTCCCGGATTTCGCATAGGATAGAACAGTTTTTTACATGGAACAAGGAGGTTTGACGAATGGATACCCTCACCTGCTATTTAACCCCCCAGTCCGGAGAGGTGCTGACCTTGACCGCACCCCTGCACCCCGCTGCGGAGGCCCTTATCATGGGTCAAATCACCGATCCCTCCGGCCCCTGCGCCGGAGCACTGGTTCTGGCCCTTCAGGATCCCGCCTTAACCCCTGCCGCATGGGCCATCTCCGATGAATACGGACGTTTTTATCTGGGCCCGCTGCCCGCCGACACGCTCTATACGATTCAGGTGCAGAAATCCGGCAGCTGCCGCAGTATAACACTTCCAACCCACGAGGAGGCGGCCCGATAACGGCCGCCTCCTCGCATTGATGCATTATTATAGTATCAGACCGTACATGTAAAACGACTCGCCCCAAGCCGCAGCCGCTCCAATCCGCCGAAAGCCGGCGGTTTCATAAATGTGGATGGCCCGTGCATAGTCCCGGCTCACCAGAAGCCGAAGGCAACGGCACCCCATACTCCTGCATAAGGACACCGCCGCCCGAAAAATCTCTTTTCCCATTCCGGCCAACTGATACGATGGCAGCACCGCCAGCCGTGACAGCTCCCACGCCTGATCGTACGGCTCCGGCCAAGTGATCTCGTCCTCTCCCTGCCGGTGGATGGCGATCATCCCCACCAATTCTCCGTTCTCCAGCACAGCCCGATAGAGCCCCTGCTGCTCCAAGTCCCAGCGCAGGATGTCCATATTGGGATATTCCTCATCCCATCGGCTGTCCGGCACATCGGATGCTGCCCGGGCAAGGGCCAAAAGCTCCGGCAGCTCCGGTTCCTTCGCCTGCGTCAATGTGATATTCAAAATGTCGTCTTCCTCTCGTATCCACCCCGGCGCCGTTGGCGTACGGGGACAAAAAGGGCGCTGCGGCTTCGGCAGCGCCCTTTTCCATGTTGTGTTATGCCTTGGGCGCTACCGTCAGCGTGCCGTCAGCGTTTTCGGTCACTACACCGTTTACGGTGCAGCCCTCGCCTACCGTGAGCTTGTTGATGATACCGGGAGCGGTAACATTCCAAACTGCGCCGTCCTTCAGGGTCACTTCCACGGTGTTGTCGCCGTTGAAGAAGTTCCGGTTCTCCACATGGGCCAGATAGTAGAACTCCTTGATGGTGAAGTGGGTGTTCTGCTTTCCATTCTCGTCAATATGACGGGTCTCAGTGGCAGAAACCGCACCGTTGAGCACAGCGCCCTTGCCCAGCGTTACAAACAGCGGCTTGGGCTTCTGGCCGTAGTAGCCGGTGCCGTTATAGATGTCGCCGTTCAGGGTAACATCCGTAGCGTTCAGGAAGGTGTCGGGCTTTACAGGTGCCATACCACCGGGGCCGCCGGGACCACCAGGACCACCAGGGCCACCAGGACCGCCGGGGCCGCCAGGACCACCGGGGCCGCCAGGACCACCGGGGCCGCCAGGACCAC